>NZ_JBNCLB010000018.1:0-103383 GCF_049841815.1 Micromonospora sp. DT233
TGGACGCTGAGGGCGTTGCGGGCGGCGGCGGGGCCGCAGTAGTAGAAGTTGGGCTGGGCTTCGTAGCGGACGTCGAGCTGCCGCTCGTTGGTGTTCTTGTGTCCGGTCTGCGCGCTGGTGGCGCTGTGGGTGGTGGTGGGGGCGGCGTGGGCGATGGCGGGGGCGGCGATGCCGGCGCCGGTGGCGGCGAGGGCGGCGGCGGTCAGGGCGGTCCTACGGATCAGATCGGTACGCATGATCGGCGTGCTCCTCTGCTCGGGGGATACGCGACTGCACAACGGGGGCGCGTGACTGCTCAAGGGGGGTGCGCGACTTCGGCGTGTGCTCGCTCGGCTCGCTGCGCCGGGGGTGTAACCAAGCCGGTCGGCCGGGCATTCCATCGGCTCGGCTCGGCGTGCCCGAGGGTGTAACCGTGCCGGTCGGGCGGGCATTCCACGGGTGGCTTGCTCTCGGCGTTGCCGGGGCCGGCTCGTGCCCGCTGGACCATGTACAACGCCCCGGCCCCCACCCGAATTCCGCCCACCGAGCCCATCCGAACCCCCACGTCCGTGACATTCCGGGCATCCGCCGCCCGGGTCACGTCGCCGAGGGGGCACCCGTGAGGTCAAGATCCGCGCATCTTTGGGGAAGATGTCGCCTCCAAGTCCGAATGAGGCAGCATTTTCGGGGAAAATGCGCGGATCTTGGCCACGCGAGGTGCGAGGTCGGGGCGGTTCGGAGGATGGGGCGCGGGGCCCCGGCGGGTCAGGTTGGGGATGCGTTGGTGTCGGCTGCCCGATCGGGGCGGGTCTGGGTGGGCACTGCTGTCGCCCGGTCGGCAGTGGCACTGTCGCCGGTGGTGAGGTCGGCGGTGGTGGGCGGGGTGTCGTGCTCCGCGGGCCAGGGGATCTCGGGGGAGCGGTGGAAGGTGATGCCGGCGGTACGCCAGCGGGCGGCGTGGCCGGCGAGGCGGGTGCGGAAGGCGGGCCAGTCGTGGGCCTGCGGGGGCGACCAGCCCAGCTCGGCGACGGCGGGCAACCGGGGCAGCAGCATGAACTCGATCTCGGCGAGCGAGGTGACCGACTCGGTCCAGAGCGGGGCCTCCACGCCGAGCACCGCCTCGGCCGGCACCCCGGCCAGGTGGGTGCCCGGATCCCAGTCGTAGGCGCGGGCCACGTCGATGAGCGCCGCCCAGTCGTGCCCGATCGCGGTGTCCGGGGCGTACTTCATGTCCAGGTAGGTGTGGTTGGCGGGGGAGAGGATCAGGCGGGCGCCGCGCCGGACGGCCTCGGCGGTCACCGGGTCGTTCGGCTTGGTGCCCCACCACTGCAGGATTCGCCCGTCCAGGTGACCGGCGGGGGCGATCTGGTGCCAGCCGACCACCGTCTTGCCGGTGCCGGCGGCGATCTGCTGCACCCGCTCGACGAACCGGGCGTACACGTCGGCCGGGACCTTGAACGCCTCGTCCCCGCCGATGTGCAGGTAGGGCCCGGGGGTGAGGGCGGCCACCTCGCGCAGCACGTCCGCGACGAAGGCGTACGTGCGCTCGTCGGTCGGCTCGACGTGGCTGAAGCCGACCTCGGTGCCGGTGTACGGCGGCGGCGCGACCCCGCCCGGAGCCAGCTCCGGGTACGCGGTCAGCGCGGCGTTGGTGTGCCCCGGAAGGTCGATCTCCGGTACGACGGTGACGTGCCGGCGGGCGGCGTAGGAGACGATGCGTCGGTAGTCGGCGGCGCTGTAGTGGCCCCCGGGGCCGCCGTCGACCTCCGTGGCCCCGCCGACGGTGGCCAGCCGGGGCCAGGCGTCGACGGCGATCCGCCAGCCCTGGTCGTCGGTGAGGTGCAGGTGCAGGTGGTTGAGCTTGTACCGGGCCAGGAGGTCGATCACGCGCAGCACGTCCGCCACCGCGAAGAAGTGCCGGGCCACGTCGAGCATCGCGCCCCGGTACGGGAACCGGGGCCGGTCGACGAGCAGCCCGCCGGGCACGGTCCAGGGCCCGGTGACCGGGGTCGGGCTCTCGATCGCGGCCGGCAGGAGTTGGCGCAGGGTCTGCACGCCGTGGAACAGCCCGGCCGGGGCGGCGGCGGTGAGCCGCACCCCGTCGGGCCGTACGTCGAGGCGGTAGCCCTCCGCGCCGAGCGCGAGGTCCCCGGCCCGGTCCGACCCGCGGACCGGGTGCCGACCGGCGCCGGGGTCGTCCGGGGTCGTGTCGGGGCCGGCAGCGGTCAGGGCGAGGGTCAGGACGCCGTCGGGGGCCGGGGCGGCCTCGGTCACCGGGACCGGGTAGCCGGTGGCCGGGCGGAGCAGGGCGGCGAAGTGCTCGGCGACGTCCCGGGCGGCCGGGTCGGGGCCGACCCGCAGGACCACGTCGGCCGGCAGGGTGAAGTCGGCGGCGGGATCGGGCTCGACGTGCTCGGGGGCGGGCACCACGTCGTCGAGCCGGCCCGGCGCGGGCGGGGTGCGGCGGTCACCCGGCGGCCCGGCCGGGACGACGGGGTGGCGGCCGGTCGCGGGGGTACGTGGGGCAAGGGGTGGCACGGCGGCGGCTCCGGGGGCGTGGAGGGGAGGCAGGGCGGGTGTACGACCAGGGTGCGACGGGGCTGGCTTGCGCGAACGTGCGTGTGGAAGCGTTTCCACAAACTGGTACGGACGGGGTCAGGGGGGATAACTGTGCAGATTGTCACCGAACGGTCCCACGTCGCGCGGCGGTCGCTTAATCTTCGCCCACCGATCCCCGGCGGAAACCGGATTAGCCGTGGTCAAGGCCGGGGTATGGGCAACTGAACCTTCGTTAAGTGTCAATGCCGACGCGTGTGGGAGGCTTTGGTGGCAGCGCAAGAGACGGTCGACAGCAAGTACGTCTACGACTTCTCCGAGGGCAACAGGGAGCTGCGGGACCTCCTCGGGGGCAAGGGCGCCAACCTCGCCGAGATGACCAACCTGGGCCTGCCCGTTCCCCCTGGCTTCACGATCACCACCGAGGCGTGCAAGGCGTACCTCGCGACGGGCCGGGAGCCGGACGGGCTGGCCGGGCAGATCGAGGCGCACCTGGAGTCGCTGGAGCGGGTGATGGGGCGCCGGCTCGGCGACCCCGACGACCCGCTGCTGGTCTCCGTCCGCTCGGGGGCGAAGTTCTCCATGCCCGGCATGATGGAGACCGTCCTCAACGTCGGCCTCAACGACCGCAGCGTCGAAGGGCTCGCCCGACAGGCCGGCGGCAGGGGAGACTCGCCCGCCTCCGGCGGTGGAGCCGACCCGGCCGCCTCCGGCGGCGGAGCCGACCCGGCCGCCTCCGGCGGCAACGACCGGTTCGCCTGGGACTCCTACCGGCGGCTGATCCAGATGTTCGGCAAGACCGTCTGCGACGTGCCCGGCGACGAGTTCGAGCACGCCCTCGACGAGGTCAAGCGCGCCAAGGGCACCGGCGACGACCTGGACCTGGACGCGGACGACCTGCGCGGGCTGGTCGACGCGTACAAGAAGATCTTCGCCAAGCACACCGGGCGGGAGTTCCCGCAGTCCCCGCGCGAGCAGCTCGACCTGGCCATCCGCGCGGTCTTCGAGTCGTGGAACGCCGAGCGGGCGATCCTCTACCGCCGCCAGGAGCGCATCCCGGCCGACCTCGGCACCGCGGTCAACGTGGTGGCCATGGTCTTCGGCAACCTCGGCCCGGACTCCGGCACCGGCGTCGCCTTCACCCGCGACCCGGCCAGCGGGGCGCAGGGCATCTACGGCGACTACCTGGCCAACGCCCAGGGCGAGGACGTGGTCGCCGGCATCCGCAACACCGTGCCGTTGCAGGAGCTGGAGCGGCTGGACAAGTCCTCCTACGACGAACTGCTCGGCATCATGGCCCGGCTGGAGGAGCACTACCGCGACCTCTGCGACATCGAGTTCACCATCGAGCGCGGCAAGCTCTGGATGCTGCAGACCCGGGTCGGCAAGCGCACCGCCGCGGCGGCGTTCGTCATCGCCGGGCAGCTCGTCGACGAGGGCCTGATCGACCTGGACGAGGCGCTGCACCGGGTCACCGGCGCGCAGCTCGCCCAGCTGATGTTCCCCCGGTTCCAGCTCGAGCACGACTTCGCGCCGGTGGCCAGGGGCATCGGTGCCTCCCCGGGCGCGGCGTCGGGCGCGGTGGTCTTCACCTCCGCCCGGGCGGTCGAGCTGGCCGCCGAGGGCAAGGCGGTGATCCTGGTCCGCCGGGAGACCAACCCGGACGACCTCACCGGCATGATCGCCGCCCAGGGCATCCTCACCTCGCGCGGCGGCAAGACCAGCCACGCCGCCGTGGTGGCCCGGGGGATGGGCAAGACCTGTGTCTCCGGCGCCGACGAGATCGAAGTGGACGTGCCGGGGAAGAAGTTCGTCGTCGGCGGGCACACCGTCACCGAGGGCGACGTCGTCTCCATCGACGGCACCACCGGCCGGGTCTACCTGGGTGAGGTGCCGGTGATGCCGTCGGAGGTGGTGCAGTACTTCGAGGGCAGCCTCGACCCGGCGCACGTCGACAACGCGCTGGTCCGGGCCGTACACCGGATCATGACGCACGCCGACGCCCGGCGGCGGCTGGCGGTGCGGACGAACGCGGACACCGGCGCGGACGCCGCGCGGGCCCGGCGCTTCGGCGCGGAGGGCATCGGGCTGTGCCGCACCGAGCACATGTTCCTCGGCGACCGGCGCGAGCTGGTCGAGCGGCTCATCCTGGCCCGCTCCGACACCGACCGGCAGGCCGCCCTGGCCGCCCTGCTGCCGTTGCAGCGCGACGACTTCGTGGAGATCTTCCGGGAGATGGACGGGCTGCCCGTCACCGTCCGGCTGATCGACCCGCCGCTGCACGAGTTCCTGCCCCCGCTGGAGCAGCTCGCGGTCAACGTGGCCGTCGCCCAGGAGCGCGGCGAGGACGTGGCCAAGGAGGAGGCGCTGCTGGCGGCCGTGCGGCGGATGCACGAGGAGAACCCGATGCTGGGGCTGCGCGGGGTCCGGCTCGGCCTGGTCATCCCGGGGCTCTTCGCCATGCAGGTCCGGGCGATCTCGGAGGCCGCCGTCCGGGTCACCCGCGAGGGCCGGGCGGCCCGCCCGGAGATCATGGTTCCGCTGGTCGGCGCGGTGCAGGAGCTGGAGACGGTACGCGCCGAGGCCGAGAAGATCATCGCCGAGGTGGTCGGCGACAGCGGCGTCGAGGTGCTGATCGGCACGATGATCGAGGTGCCCCGGGCGGCGCTGACCGCCGGGCAGATCGCCGAGGCGGCGCAGTTCTTCTCCTTCGGCACCAACGACCTGACCCAGATGGGCTGGGGCTTCTCCCGCGACGACGTGGAGGGCGCGTTCTTCTGGCGCTACCTGGAGCTGGGCATCTTCGGCATCTCGCCGTTCGAGTCGATCGACCGCGACGGGGTGGGTCGGCTGGTGCGCATCGCCGCCGAGGAGGGGCGTGCCGCCCGGCCGGACCTGAAACTCGGCGTCTGCGGTGAGCACGGCGGCGACCCGGAGTCGGTCCACTTCTTCCACGAGGTGGGGCTGGACTACGTCTCGTGCTCGCCGTTCCGGGTCCCGGTGGCCCGGCTGGAGGCGGGGCGGGCCGTGGTGGAGAGCGCCGGCTCCGACAGCCGCTGACCGCCAGCCCGCTCGACCGGCGGGCGGCGGACGGCGGGTGGTGACGATGGGCGCCGGCCCCGGTGGGTGAGCCGCACGCACCCCCACCGGGGCCGACGGGCTCAGATCGGCGGGCGTCGCCAGCCGGTGGCGCGGGGCGCGTTGGGGGAGCGCCCCGGCAGCGTCGCCATCGGGGTCCGCATGGCCAGCGGGGCATGCGGGTCCGGCAGCGGCCCGGCGACGACCGTGGTGCGCTGCCGGTCGAACACGGAACCGGCCCGGTGGGCCACCTCCCGGGCCTGCGGGTGCAGCGTCGCCAGGTCGGTGCCGGCGGCGGCGATCACGGTGAGCAGGGCATGCCGACCGGCCGGGTAGGTCACCACGCACCCCCGGGCGGTGTGCACCACCGACTCCCGGAACTCGCCGTGGCGCACCGTGTCGGCGACCCGGTTGCCCAGGCCGAAGCTGGCGGCGGCCAGGGCCGCCAGGTGGGTGGCGTCGGTGCTCGGCAGGTCGCTGGAGATGAGCAGGCCGTCGGTGCCGGCGAGCACCGCACCGGCGACCTCGGGGCGGCGCAGGCGCAGCCCGCGCAGCTCCGCCGCCAGCACCGTGTCAACGTCCACGAGCGTCACTCCCCGTCGGGCTCATTCAGACAAGTGAATCTGATGTAACGTTCCGCTGCGACGACGCTACCGCCCGCCACGTCGGGCCGCGACCCCTGGGGCGGTCGGCAATCGGTCGACAACAATCGACTGATCGGCTGTTGCGCAACCGTTCCCCGGGCGGTTGTCGCCGCGCCGTCCGCGCCGTCGCGGCGTAGCCTGGGCGCGCGAGATGTCGTATCGCCGGTGGGAGGGTGAGACCGCATGACCAGCGTCTGGGAAAGTCTGACCGTGGACGCGCGGGATCCCGCCCGGCTGGCCCGCTGGTGGGCCGAGGCGCTGGGCTACCAGGTGGTCGCCGACCGGCCCGGCCAGGTGGAGATCCGACAGTCCCCGGACCGCCTTCCCGGCCTGGTCTTCGTGCCGGCCCCCGAGGACCGGCAGGTCAGGAACCGGCTGCACCTGGACCTGCGCCCGGCCGACCAGGAGGCGGAGGTCGAGCGGCTGGTCGACATGGGCGCCCGGCACGTCGACGTCGGGCAGGGCGACGTCGGGCAGGGCGACGTCGACTGGATCATGCTGGCCGACCCCGAGGGCAACGAGTTCTGCGTGCTGCGGCAGCGCGGGTAGCGGGACGCAATGGACGATCGACACGCCGTCGGCGCGGCGGCCGACGCCGAACGCTGGGTCGCCGAGCCGCCCAAGGACGCCGACGGCCGGTCGCCGTACCAGCGGGACCGGGCGCGGGTGCTGCACTCCGCGGCGTTCCGCCGGCTCGCCGCGAAGACCCAGGTGCACGTCGCCGGCACCGACGACTTCCTGCGTACCCGGCTGACGCACTCGCTGGAGGTGGCGCAGATCGCCCGGGAGATGGGTGCCCGGCTGGGCTGCGACCCCGACGTGGTGGACACCGCCGGGCTGGCGCACGATCTCGGGCACCCGCCGTTCGGGCACAACGGCGAGGCCGCGCTGAACGGGCTCGCCGCGGCCTGCGGCGGCTTCGAGGGCAACGCGCAGACGCTGCGGGTGCTCACCCGGCTGGAGGCCAAGGTGCTCGCCTCGGACGGCGGCTCCGCCGGGCTCAACCTGACCCGGGCCGCGCTCGACGCGACCGGCAAGTACCCCTGGCCGCGCCGGGCCGGGGAGCGCAAGTTCGGGGTGTACGCCGACGACCGGCCCGTCTTCGACTGGCTGCGCGCCGACGCCCCCGCGCCGGGGCGGCGCTGCCTGGAGGCGCAGGTGATGGACTGGGCCGACGACGTGGCGTACTCGGTGCACGACGTCGAGGACGGCGTGCACGGCGGGTACGTCAGCCTCCACCCGCTGCTGGTCGACGCCGACGAGCGGGCGGCGCTCTGCGCCGACGTGGCCGAGACGTACTCCGGGGAGTCCGCGAGCGACCTGGGCGGGGTGCTGGTCGAACTGCTCGCCGACCCGGTGCTCGCCCCGCTGGCCGGGTACGACGGCAGCCACCGCGCCCAGGTCGCGTTGAAGGCCACCACCAGCCTGGTCACCGGCCGGTTCGTCTCGTGGGTGGTGGCCGCCACCCGGGAGCGCCACGGCCCCGGCCCGCTGCGCCGGTACGCGGCCGACCTGGTGGTGCCGCGCCGGGTCCGGGCCGAGTGCGCGCTGCTCAAGGGCATCGCGCTGCGCTACGTGATGCGCCGCCCCGGGGCCGAGTGCCGGTACGAGCGGCAGCGGCAGATCCTCGCCGAGCTGGTCTTCGCCCTCGGGCGGCGCGCGCCGGAGGCGCTGGATCCGGTCTTCGCCCCGCTCTGGCGGGCCGCGCCGGACGACGCGGCGCGGCTGCGGGTGGTGATCGACCAGGTGGCCTCGCTCACCGACCCGGCCGCGTCGGCCTGGCACGAGCGGCTCCTCGCGGATCGGGCGTGACTTAGGTTAGCCTACCCATATGACGGAGCGATCGAAGAGCGTCACCACCGCCCGGGTCCTGCGCACCGAGCGACCCACCCCGCACGTGGTCCGGCTGGTCCTCGGCGGCGAGGAGCTGACCGGGCTGCCGGTGGGCGAGCACACCGACCACTACGTCAAGCTGGTCTTCGCGCCGCCCGGGGTGACCTACCCGGAGCCGGTCGACCTCGCCGCGATCCGCCGGGACCTGCCTCCGCAGCAGTGGCCCCGGCTGCGGGCGTACACGCTGCGCGCCTGGGACCCGGCGGCCGGCGAGCTGACCATCGACATCGTGCACCACGGCGACGTGGGGGTGGGCGGCCCGTGGGCGGCCCGGCTGCGCCCCGGCGACCCGGTGATGTTCGTCGGCCCCGGCGGGGCGTACGCGCCGAGCCCCGACGCCGACTGGCACCTGCTGGTGGGCGACGAGAGCGCCCTGCCGGCGATCGCCGCCGCCCTGGCCCGGCTCCCCCTCGGTGCGCCGGCGAAGGTCTTCGTGGAGATCTCCGACGCCGCCGAGGAGCAGCCGCTGCCCAGCGCGGGAGCGGTGGAGCTGACCTGGCTGCACCGGGGCGACCGTCCCGTCGGCGAGGCGCTGGTGACGGCCGTGCGGGCGCTGGACTTCCCGGCCGGCGACGTGCACGCCTTCGTGCACGGCGAGGCGACCTTCGTCCGCGAGCTGCGCCGACTGCTGCGCGTCGAGCGCGGCGTGCCCCGCGAGCGGCTCTCCATCTCCGGCTACTGGCGGCGCGGCATGGACGACGAGGGCTGGCGCTCCAGCAAGGCCGACTGGAACCGTCAGGTCGAGGCGGAGGAGATCACCGCCACCGCCTGAGCGCGCCACGGCCGCCGGCGGTGGATCCGCCCCCGATGGATCGCGTCCCGGGCTGGCGGGGTTGTCCCGATCGCCGCGATGGAATAGACACACGCCCATGAGTATTCGTAGCCGGGCGGCCGGGCTGCTCGCCCTCGTCGCCCTCGTCGCCCTCTCCGTGGCACCTGCTCCCGCCGCCGCAGGCCCGTCCGACGCCGCCCCCGCGCCGGCCGGGGTGGCCCCCGACCTCGCCGGCGAGGCGGCACCGCTGGCCGCGTTCGACGCGTACACCGTGTTCAACGTGCCGGCCGAGGACGGCACCCGGGACCGCAGCATCGAGGACGAGATCGTCCGGCTGGCCGACGGCGCTCCGGCCGGGGCGTACATCCGGGGGGCGATGTACAGCTGGACCTCGCCGGTGGTCGCCGAGGCGCTGAAGCGGGCGGCGGCCCGGGGCGTGCTGGTGCGGCTGGCGGTCGACCGGGAGGGCGACAGCAAGGTCAACCTCGACCCGGCCAACGCCGGGATCTCGACCCTGCGCGGGGCCGGCCTGGACGACCTGGTCTTCTGCGGCACCTCGGCGGCGTCGGTGGCCGGGTCGAGCGCGTGCGTCGGCAACCACGCGAACTCGATCAACCACAACAAGTTCTTCACCTTCTCCACCTCGGGGACGATGAAGCGGGTGGTCCTGGTCGCCTCGCAGAACCTGACGTTCTCGCAGAACAACCTCTACAACAACGCCGTGGTCGTGCACGGCGACTACGACCTGTACGACCACTTCACCCGCTACTTCAACGAGCTGCGCGCCGAGCGGAAGAACACCAACTACTACGCCGCCGCCGACGGGTACTTCAAGTCGCCCACCACGGCGGTGACCGTCTACCACTCGCCCCGAGCCAGCGGCGACACCGTCGAGAACGTCCTGAGCTACGTCACCACGTACGAGAGCGGGTGCGCGATCGACGTGGCGCAGGCGATGTTCACCGACGCCCGCCCGGCGGTCGCCGCCGAACTGCTGCGCGTGGCCCGGCTCGGCTGCAAGGTCCGGGTGGTCTACGGCGAGATGGGCGACCAGGTGTACGGCACCCTGCGCGGCTCGGCGAACGTGTCGCTGAAGAAGTACTGGGACGCCGAGGCGAGCAACGTCGACGGCCGGACGGTCACCGTGCACTCGAAGTACCTCGTGGTGAAGGGCAACTACAACGGTTCGGCCGGGCGGACCATCGTCTTCACCGGCTCGCACAACCTGACCGGCCCGGCGCTCAGGAACCACGACGAGACGTTCCTCAAGATCGAGCACCCGACGGTCTCGGCCGACTACCGCGCCAACTTCGCCACCCTCTGGGGCCGGGCGAAGTGCGTCAACCCCGACAACGGCAGCTGCGTCTACTGATCAAGAAAGCGCCCCGGTCCACCCGCCCCCGGCGGGAACCGGCCCCCCGTCCGGCGCGGAATCGCCGATTCGAGCGCCGGACGGGGCCCGCCCGGCCCAGGATGGGCAGCGGAGGTGCGCATGGCCGACGTGGCGCGGGAGGCACGCGAGGGGACCCACCGGCCCGACCCGGTGGTCCTCGGGGTGAGCGTGGCCGGGGTCCTCGCCGTGGTGGCCTGGGGGGTGCTGGCCCGGGGCTCGCTGTCGAGCTTCGGCGAGTCCGGGCTGGCCTGGGCGATCGACACCTTCGGCTGGTTCTTCGTGATCGGCGCGAACGCCTTCCTGGTGCTCGCCGTGGTGCTCGCGCTGTCGCGCTTCGGCCGGATCCGGCTCGGCGCAGACGACGACCAGCCGGAGTTCAACACGCTGGCCTGGATCGCCATGATGTTCAGCGCCGGAATGGGCATCGGCCTGGTCTTCTTCGCGGTGGCCGAGCCGATCCAGCACTTCGCCACCCCGCCCCCGGCCAGCGCGGTGGCACCGCAGAGCGGCGCGGCCGCCTCGGCGGCCATGCAGTACACGCTGTTCCACTGGACCCTGCACCCGTGGGGGATCTACGCCATCGCAGGGCTCGCGTTGGCGTACTCGACGTTCCGCCGGGGCCGCGACAACCGCATCTCGGCGGCCTTCCACCCGCTGCTCGGCGCGCGGGCCGACGGGGCGGCCGGGCAGGTGGTCGACCTGCTGGCCGTCTTCGCCACGGTCTTCGGCACGGCCACCAGCCTCGGCCTCGGCGCGCTACAGGTCGCCGCCGGCCTCGAACTGGTGGCGGGGGTCGAGGCCACCCGGGCGCTGGCGCTGATCGTGGTCGGCGCGCTGACCCTGGCCTTCGTCATCTCCGCCCTCTCCGGGCTGCACCGCGGGGTCAAGTGGCTCTCCACCACCAACGTGGTCCTCGCCGTGGCGCTGATGCTCTTCGTCTTCGTGGTCGGGCCGACGATCTACACGCTCCAGGTGCTGCCCGCCGCGGTCGGCGACTACCTGGGCAACCTCGTGGTGATGTCCACCCGCACCGGGGCCTTCACCGACCCGGCGTGGCTCGGCGCGTGGACGATCTTCTACTGGGCGTGGTGGATCTCCTGGGCCCCGTTCGTCGGCAGCTTCATCGCCCGCATCTCCCGGGGGCGTACGGTGCGGCAGTTCCTCACCGGCGTCCTGTTGGTGCCCAGCGGCGCGAGCGTGGTCTGGTTCGTGGTGATGGGGGGCACCGCGCTGCGGACCCAGGCCACCGGCACCCGGGACCTGGTCGCCGACGTGGCCGCCGGCACCGAGCAGGCGCTGTTCGGGCTGCTGGCCGCGCTGCCCCTGGCGGCGGTGAGCAGCGTGCTCGCCATGGTGCTGATCGCGCTCTACTTCGTCACCAGCGCCGACTCGGCGTCGCTGGTGCTCGGCTCGCTGACCTCCCGGGGGGCGCTGCGGCCGCACCGGGGGCTGGTGGTGCTCTGGGGCGTGCTGATCGGTGCCGTCGCCGCCGCGCTGCTGCTGGCCGGCGGGCTCGACGCGCTGCAACAGGCCACCATCCTGGTCGCGCTGCCGTTCCTGGTGGTGCTGCTCGGCCTGGCCGTGGCGCTGGTCCGGGACCTGTACCGCGATCCGGCGATGCGGCCGCAGGCCCCGCGCACCGGTCGGCACGGGCTGGCCGCCGCCGTCCGCGCCACCCGGTCGTACGACGAGGAGGGCCCGCCGGTCACCCGCTACCTGCGCCGCCGCCCCCGCTGAGGCGCCGCCTCGCCGACCCGTCGCCACCGCTGGGCCGCCGCTCCGGGCCCGCCGTGCCCACGCGCCCCGACCCCCGTGCCCCCGCCGCCGGGCGTCGTCGCCGGCAGGGCAGGATGTAGGGCCGAGGGGGTGTGGCGAATGGCTGGGCGGATCCGGGACGAGGACATCGCGCTGGTCCGGGAGCGCACCTCGATCGCGGAGGTCATCTCGGACACGGTGACCCTCCGGTCGGCCGGCGGCGGAAACCTCAAGGGGCTCTGCCCGTTCCACGACGAGAAGAGCCCGTCGTTCAACGTCTCGCCCGCCCGCAACGTCTGGTACTGCTTCGGCTGCGGGGCCGGCGGCGACGCGATCAAGTTCCTGATGGACGCCGAGCACCTCAGCTTCGTCGAGTCCGTCGAACGGCTCGGCGCCCGCGCCGGCATCCAGCTGCGCTACGTCGAGAACGACACGTCCGCCCCGCGCGCCCGCCCCGCGCAGGGCCAACGGCAGCGCCTGGTCGCCGCCCACGCCGCCGCCGTCGACTTCTACGCCGCCCAGCTCGGCACCGCCGGGGCCCGCCCGGCCCGGGAGTTCCTCGCCCAGCGCGGCTTCGACCGGGCCGCCGCCCAGCGCTACGGCTGCGGGTTCGCCCCGGACGCCTGGGACCTGCTCACCAAGCACCTGCGCCAGCAGGGCTTCACCCACGACGAGCTGGTCACCGCCGGGCTCTCCCGGCCGTCGCGCTCCGGCACGCTCATCGACCGGTTCCGCCGCCGGCTGATGTGGCCGATCCGGGAGATCACCGGCGACACGATCGGTTTCGGTGCCCGCAAGCTCTTCGACGACGACGACGGCCCGAAGTACCTCAACACCCCCGAGACGCCGATCTACAAGAAGTCGCACGTCCTCTACGGCATCGACCAGGCCAAGCGGGAGATCGCCAAGCAGGGCAAGGTGGTCGTCGTCGAGGGCTACACCGACGTGATGGCCTGCCACCTGGCCGGGGTGCCCACCGCCGTGGCCACCTGCGGCACCGCGTTCGGCGCGGACCACATCTCGGTGCTGCGTCGACTGCTGCTGGACACCGACGACGTGGCCGGCGAGGTCATCTTCACCTTCGACGGCGACGCCGCCGGGCAGAAGGCCGCGCTGCGCGCCTTCGACGACGACCAGCGCTTCGTCGGGCGTACCTTCATCGCGGTCAGCCCCGACAACATGGACCCGTGCGACCTGCGCCTGGCAAAGGGCGACCTGGCCGTCCGTGACCTGGTCGCCCGCCGCGAGCCGCTGGTCGACTTCGCGCTGCGTCACATGATCAGCCGGTACGACCTGGACACCGTCGACGGCCGGGTGGAGGCGATGCGCCGGGCCGCCCCCCTGGTGGCGAAGATCAAGGACCGGGAGAAACGCCCCGAGTACGTCCGCAAGCTCGCCGGCGACCTCGGCATGGAGATCGAGCCCGTGCAACGGGCCGTCCTCGCCGCCGCCTCCGGCCAGCCCGGCGGGGACAGCCGCGCCGCACCCGCCCGCGCCGGGCGGCCCGCGCCCGCCCCGGAGAGCCCGCACACCCTGGTCGAGCGGGAGGCGTTGAAGCTCGCCCTCCAGGAGCCGGTGCTGGCCGGCCCGATGTTCGACGCGATCGAGGCCTCCGAGTACCGCCACCCGGTGCACGTGGCCGTGCGGGAGGCCATCGCGACGGCCGGCGGGGCCGCCGCCGCGACCGGCGGGGCGGTCTGGGTCGAGGCCGTCCGCGACGCCTGCGACGACCTCACCGCGCGGGCACTGGTCGGCGAGCTGGCCGTGGAGCCGCTGCGCATCGACGGCGAGCCCGACCCACGGTACGTCTCGGTGACCGTCGCCCAGTTGCAGTGGGGGTCGGTGACCGGCCGGATCAGGGACCTCAAGTCCAAGATCCAGCGGGTCAACCCGGTCAGCAACAAGGACGAGTACTTCGCGCTCTTCGGGGAGCTGCTCTCGTTGGAGCAGCACGCGCGAGGGCTGCGTGAGCAGGCTGCGGGAGGGCTGTGATGGGACTGTTCGGTCGTAAGCGGAAGCTGCCCCCGGCGGCCCGTCCCCCGCTGGCCGACGACGAGCGCGTGCTCGCCTGGGCGGCTGCCGGCAAGGGCCCGGGCGCGGCCGACGGTGCCGGCGCGGTCGACGGTGCCGATGCTGCGGGGGCGGCCGATGATGCCGGCGCGGTTGCTGGTGCCGGCGCGGGCGAAGGCGTGCTGGTCGCCACCAACCTCGGGCTCTGGCTGCCCGGGCGCGGGCAGCGGCTGGGCTGGCACGAGATCCTCAAGGCCGTCTGGTCGGGTCGCGAGCTGACCGTCACCCCCGCCGAGCGGGTCGCCGAGCGCGCCGGCTACCTGGTGGTGGCCGACGGCCCGGCCGAGACGTACCTGCTGCTCGATCCGGGGGAGCTGCCGCATCAGGTGCGGGCGCGGGTGACCCGCTCGGTGACGTACACCAGGCACCACCCGGTGCCCGGCGGCGCCGGCCGGATCGCCGCGCGCCGGGTCTCCGGCGTGGACGGTCTGAGCTGGACGGTCCGCTACGACCCCGGCACCCCCGCCGACGACGAGCCGGTGATCGCCGAGACGGACCGCCTGGTCGCCGCCGCGCGGGCCGCCACCGCCCCCGCCGACCTCTAGGCCCCGCCGGGCGGCTCGGGCGGGCCGGTCGGGCGCAACAAGAGTAAGCACGCTCCGTGCGGGCGGCAGCAAATTGCCGGTCAGGATGTCGGTACGGGTGGGTAGGGTCGGGCCGTGACGACGGGGGAGCCACTGATTGCGGCGCGAGGGCTGGTGAAGCGGTTCGGCGACTTCACCGCCGTCAACGGCATCGACGTGCAGGTGCGGGCGGGGGAGGCCTTCGGGTTCCTCGGGCCCAACGGGGCGGGCAAGTCCTCGACCATGCGGATGATCGGCTGCATCTCCCCGCCCAGTGGTGGCGAGCTGCGCATCCTCGGCCTGGACCCGGTGCGTGACGGGTCGGCGATCCGGGCCCGGCTGGGCGTCTGCCCCCAGCTCGACAACCTCGACCCGGAGCTGACCGTCCGGGAGAACCTGACCACCTACGCCCGATACTTCGGCATCCCGCGCCGGGTCGCCCGCGAGCGCGCCGCCGAGCTGCTCGACTTCGTCCAGCTCACGGAGCGGGCCGACAGCCTGGTCGACCCCCTCTCCGGCGGCATGAAGCGGCGGCTCACCATCGCCCGCGCACTGGTCAACGAGCCCGACATCGTGCTGCTCGACGAGCCCACCACCGGGCTCGACCCGCAGGCCCGGCACCTGGTCTGGGAGCGGCTGTTCCGGCTCAAGCGCCAGGGCGTGACGCTGGTGCTCACCACCCACTACATGGACGAGGCCGAGCAGCTCTGCGACCGGCTGGTGGTGATGGACGGCGGCCGGATCGTGGCCGAGGGCTCGCCCCGGCAGCTCATCGAGCGGCACTCCACCCGGGAGGTCGTCGAGCTGCGCTTCGCCGCCGAGTCGCAGGAGGCGTTCGCCGGCAAGCTCGACGGGCTGGCCGAGCGCATCGAGGTGCTGCCCGACCGGGTGCTGCTCTACGTCGCCGACGGCGACGCGGCGGTGGCCGACGTCACCGCGCGAGGGCTTACCCCGGCCACCGTGCTGGTGCGGCGCAGCAGCCTGGAGGACGTCTTCCTGCACCTCACCGGCCGCACCCTCGTCGACTGACCCGCGACCGGCCCTCCATCGACTCGACCGGCGACCGCCCCCCGTCGACCGACCAGCTCTCGGTGCCCCCGCCGAGCGACCAACGAAAGGCCGACCATGCTCACCGTCCCCCGGCGTCAGGCCGGACTGGCCGCCGGCTACCTCGGCGTCTTCGCCGCGCTCTGGTTCAGCGTCCCGGCGACCGGCCAACCGCTGCGGGCGCTGCTGGTGGCCGGCAGCCTCGCCGCGCTGGCCACGGCGGTGGCCGGCGGGGTCGTCGCGGCCCGCGCCCGCCCCGAGGCGGGTGCCGGCGTGGACCGCGCGGGCCAGCGCCGGTACCTGCTCATCGTGCTGACCGAGTTCGCCGTGGCGGGCCTCGGCGCGGCGGCGCTGGCGGCGCTCGGGCATTCGGCGTACGCCCCGGTGCTGGTCGGCGGCGTCGTCGGCGCGCACTTCTTTCCTCTCGCCCCGCTGCTGCGCGACCCGCGCCTGCCGCTGCTCGGGGTGGCGACCTGCCTGGTCGCCCTCGCCGGGCTCGTCGTCGGCCTCGCCTCGGCGGTGGCACCCGGGCTGGTCGTCGGCGTCGGCCTCGGGCTGCTGCTCTGGGCGTACGGGGTGTGGGCGCTGGTCACCGCGCCCCGGTCGAAGGCGCTGCACCGGTGAGCGTGACGCGAGGGGAGCCGCCGGCCCCGGCCCGGCCGGCGCTGCCGAGGGTGCCGGCCCTGGCGGTGCTGAGCTACTTCCTGGTGGGCTACCGGCGCACCTGGCGGTCCGGGGCGTTCTCCTCGTTCCTGCTGCCGGTGCTCACGATGGTCGGCTTCGGGCTGGGCGTGGGCGCCTACATCGACCAGGGCGTCGACGGGGTGCGCTACCTCGACTGGATCGTGCCCGGCCTGATGGCCTCGACCGCCCTGCAGGTGGCGGTCGCCGACTCGACCTGGCCGGTCTACAGCAACTTCGAGTGGGCGAAGGTCTACTTCGCGCAGGGCGCCACGCCGCTGCGGGTGGGCGACATCCTCGCCGGCCACCTGCTCTACGTGCTGTTCCGGGTGCTCGCCTCCATCGTGGCGTTCCTGCTGGTGACCGCCCTGTTCGGGGCGCTGCGGTCGCCGTGGGCGCTGGCCGTGGTGCCGGTCGCGGGGCTGGTCGGCCTGGCCTTGGCCGCGCCGCTGTTCGCGTACGCGGCGGTGGTCGACAGCGACAGCTGGCTCGCCATGGCGTTCCGCTTCGCGGTCATCCCGATGACGCTCTTCGCCGGGGTGTTCTTCCCGGTCGAGTCGCTGCCCGCGGCGCTGCGCTGGTTGGCGTACGCGACCCCGCTCTGGCACGGCGTGGACCTGTGCCGGGCGGCCACCCTGGGCGTCGCCCCGCAGGGGTCGGTCGTCGGGCACCTGCTCTACCTGGCCGCCTGGGTGGTGGGCGGCTGGCTGCTGGCCCACCGCGCGTTCCGTCGCCGGCTCATCGTCTAGGGAGGGCACCGTGGTCACCTTTCTCCTGCCCCGGCTGGCCGGTCTCTCCGCCGCGTCCCGGCGCGCCGCCTCGGTGGCCGAGCGCAACGTGGCGGCGCTGCGGCCGGTCTACTGGCTGCTGCTCGTCTCCGGCTTCCTCGAGCCGCTGCTCTACCTCTTCTCCATCGGCGTCGGGGTGGGCGGGCTCGTCGGCGACCTCACCCTCCCCGGCGGCCGGGCGGTGTCGTACGCGGCCTTCGTCGCCCCGGCGATGCTCGCCGCGTCGGCGATGAACGGCGCGCTGGCGGAGACCACCTTCAACTTCTTCGGCAAGATGAAGTACATGCGGCTCTACGACGGGGTGATCGCCACTCCGGTGCGGCCGTTCGAGATCGCCCTCGGCGAGCTGGCCTGGGCGATGATCCGGGGCAGCGCGTACTCGGCGGCGTTCCTGTCGGTGATGGTGGCGATGGGCCTGACCACCGTGGGTCGGGCGCTGCTGGCGTTCCCGGCGGCGGTGCTGGTGGGCTTCGCGTTCGGGGCGCTCGGCATGACGCTGGCGACCCTCCTGCGCAGCTGGCAGGACTTCGACCTGTTGAGCTCGGCCCAGTTCACCCTCTTCCTCTTCTCCGGCACGTTCGTGCCCGCCTCGGCCTACCCGACGGCGCTGCGCTGGCTGGTGGAGGTGACCCCGCTGTACCGCTCGGTGCACCTGCTGCGCGGCATCGGGCTGGGCGACGGCGGCTGGTCCTGGCTGCTCGACGTGGCGTACCTGCTGGTGCTCACCGGGGTGGGCCTGGCGGTGGCGGCGCGCCGGATGGGTCGGCGGCTGTACCGGTAGCGGGATTAGCGGTGACGGTCGCAGGGCATGTCCATGCGGACACACCGTGACCTTGAGGAGGGGCGATGGCCTCTGACGAGACTTCCGCCCGGGGTGGGCGCGACCGGGACGACGCGCCCGCCGCGACCGTTCGGGGCGAGCGCGACCGGGACGACGCGCGCACCGCGACGGCCCGGGACGGGGGCGACCACGACGACGCGCGCACCGCGACCGCGGCCCGGCCGGTCGGGCCGGACGAGGGGCCGGACAGCCCGACAGGCCTCTCCGGAGCCGGCTGGATGGCGACGCTCAAGCGCACCGTCCGGGAGTTCCAGGAGGACAGCCTGACCGACTGGGCGGCGGCGCTGACCTACTACAGCGTGCTGTCGATCTTCCCCGGGGTGCTGGTGCTCGTCTCGATCCTCGGGCTGCTCGGCCCGAGCGCCACCGAGGGGGTCAAGGACACGGTCAACCAGGCGGTGCCCGAGGGCAGCGTCCGGCAGATCATCTCGACCGCTATCGACCAGGCGACCAACGCCGGCGGGGCGGCCAGCGTCGCCGCCGTCATCGGTCTGCTCGCCGCGTTCTGGTCCGCCTCCGGGTACGTCGCCGCGTTCATGCGGGCCTCCAACAGCATCTACGACGTGCCGGAGGGGCGGCCGATCTGGAAGACCCTGCCGATCCGGGTGGGGGTCACCGCGCTGGTCGGGGTGATGCTGGTGGTCAGCGCGGTGATCGTGGTCTTCACCGGCCGGCTCGCCGAGGAGGCGGGCAGCGCCATCGGGATCGGCTCGTCGGCGGTCACGGTCTGGAACATCGCCAAGTGGCCGGTGCTGCTGGTGCTGGTCAGCCTGATGTTCGCGGTGCTCTACTGGGCCTCGCCGAACGCCCGGCACGGCGGGTTCCGCTGGGTCAGCCCCGGCGGCGTGCTGGCCGTGGTGATCTGGCTGCTGGTCTCCGGCGGGTTCGCCCTCTACGTCAGCAACTTCGGCTCGTACAACAAGACGTACGGGGCGCTGGCCGGCGTGATCATCTTCCTGGTCTGGCTCTGGCTGAGCAACATCGCGATCCTGCTGGGCGCGGAGTTCGACGCCGAGTTGGAGCGGGGCCGGGCGATCGCCGCCGGGCACCCGGCCGACGTGGAGCCGTACGTCGAGCTGCGCGACGACCGCAAGCTGAAGAAGAAGCAGCGCAAGTCCGCCGCGCGCTGACCGTCGCCCCCGGCGGGGGTGGCAGGTCGATCGATCGTGGGTGCGGCACCTCCCGGTGGGCCTTCGTGCCGACCGCGAGGTGCCGCACCCTTCGTCGTGGGCGGGGGTGCCGCCCCGCCGTCGTGCGCCGGGCCGCAGAGCGGTCCAATCCGAACCATTCGGGGACTTTCGTTAGAACGTACGAAAGTTAGGGCCGGATTGGCCGAAGCTCTGGACACGTCGCGCGGAAGCCTCCTACTGTGTCGAACACAACACGTCGCGTGTGGACGATGTGTGGCTCGGACGCGGAGGTGAGTGCCGGTGCGCACGCTGGAGCCCATGCACCTGCGGCTGTTGCGGTTGCTCCGCGACGAGGGCGCGGTGTCCCGGGCCGAACTCGGGGACCGGTTGCAGATGCCCCGCCCCCGGCTGCTGGCCGAGCTGGCGCGGCTGGTCAGCCTCGGCTACGTGGCCGAGGCCGGGTTCGCGGCGTCTCGGGGCGGGCGTCGCTCCACCCTGGTGGAGCTGAACCCGCAGTTGCGCTTCGCGGCCGTCGACCTCGGCGCCAGCTCGATCGACGTCGAGGTGGTCGACGGCCGGCTGGAGCCGATCGCCGCCTACACCGAGCAGGCCGAGATCCGCAACGGCCCGAAGGTGACCCTGCAGCGGGTCAACGAGCTGCTGCACAAGGCGCGGGCCGACGGGGCGTACGAGCGGCTGCACGCGGTCGGCGTGGGCGTGCCCGGCCCGGTCAGCTTCCGCGACGGGGTGCCCGTCTCGCCGCCGATCATGCCCGGCTGGGACCGGTTCCCCGTCCGCGAGCTGCTGACCCGCGAGCACGGCTGCCCGGCGGTGGTCGACAACGACGTCAACATCATGGCGATCGGCGAACGGCACGGCGGGGTCGCCCACTCGGTGGACGACTTCCTCTTCGTCAAGATCGGCACCGGCATCGGGTGCGGGATCTACCTGGCCGGCGCGGTCTACCGGGGCACCGACGGCTGCGCCGGCGACATCGGCCACATCCAGGTCGACCCGCACGGCCCGATCTGCTCCTGCGGCAACGCCGGCTGCCTGGAGGCGCTGTTCAGCGGCGCGGCGCTGGCCCGGGAGGCGAACGCCGTCGCGCGCTCCGGCGCGTCCCCGGCCCTGGCCGAGCGGCTCTCCGCGCGGGGCGCGGTCACCGCCCTCGACGTCGCCGAGTGCGCCGTCGAGGGGGACGTGACCTGCATCCAGCTCATCCGCGACGGCGGCCGGCGGGTCGGCGGCGTGCTGGCCGGCCTGGTCAGCTTCACCAACCCGTCGATGATCGTCATCGGCGGCGGGCTGGCCCAGCTCGGCCACATCCTGCTGGCCGAGATCCGCAGCGTGGTCTACCGCCGGTCGCTGCCGCTGGCCACCGGCAACCTGCCGGTCGTCCTCTCCGAGCTGGGTCCGCGCGCCGGGGTGGCCGGGGCGGCCGTGCTCGCCAGCGACGTGGCCTTCGGAGAGGCCTCGTGAGCGCCCACACCGGCGCCGGCGACGCGCCGGCCGGCGATCCCGCCGACGCGCGGGACGACAGGGCCGCCACCCCGCCGGCCGGCAGGCCAGGCGACGCGCCGGGCGGCGATCCCGGCGCGGCCACCCCGCTGGTCGCGGCCCCCGCCGACGTCGTCGCGGGCGAGGTGGTGCTGCGGCTGACCGACGTGGTGAAGACGTTCCCCGGCGTCCGCGCGCTGGACGGGGTGCAGCTGGAGGTGCGGGCCGGCGAGGTGCACTGCCTGCTCGGGCAGAACGGCGCCGGCAAGTCCACCCTGATCAAGGTCCTCGCCGGGGTGCACCGCCCCGACTCCGGCCGCATCCAGTGGCGCGGGGAGCCTGTCGAGTTCAGCGACCCGCAGGCCGCCATGCGCGCCGGCATCGCCACCATCTACCAGGAGCTCGACCTGGTCGACGACCTGTCGGTGGCGGAGAACGCCTTCCTCGGCCACGAGCCGCGCGTCGCCGGCTTCGTCCGCCGGGGCCGGCTGGCCCGCCGGACAAGGGAGATCCTGAGCCGGCTGGGCCACGGCGAGATCCCACCGGGCCGCCTGGTGCGGGCGCTGCCGGCGGCCGGCAAACAGATCGTCAGCATGGCCCGCGCGCTCTCCCACGAGGCCCGACTGATCGTCATGGACGAGCCGAGCGCGGTGCTGGCCCACGACGAGGTGGCCAACCTGTTCCGGATCATCCGGGAGCTCACCGCGCGGGGCATCGCCGTCATCTACATCTCGCACCGGCTGGAGGAGATCCGCGAAATCGGCGACCGGGTGACCGTACTCAAGGACGGCCGGACCACCGCGGCGAACCTGCCGGCGCGCGACACCCCGACCCGCGACCTGGTCGCCCGGATGACCGGCCGCAGCATCGAGTACGTCTTCCCCGACCGCCCCGCCGACGACGGCGACTCCGGCGCGGAGCTGCTGCGCGTCGACGGGCTGACCCGGGCCGGCGAGTTCGCCGACGTGTCGCTGCGGGTGCGGGCCGGCGAGATCGTCGGGATCGCCGGGCTGGTCGGCTCCGGCCGTTCCGAGCTGCTGGAGACCATCTACGGTGCCCGCCGCGCGGACGCCGGCACGGTCCGGATGGGCGGGCGCGCCCTGCGTCCGGGCAGCGTCGGCGCGGCGGTCCGGGCCGGCGTGGGCCTGGCACCGGAGGAGCGCAAGAGCCAGGCGCTGCTGCTCGGCGAGCCGATCCACCGCAACGTCACCCTGTCCACCTTCGGCCGGTACGCCCGCCTCGGCTTCACCGACGCCGGGCGGGAGCGGGCCGAGGCGCAGCGGATCGCCGACGCGCTGGAGCTGCGCCCCCGTGACGTACGCCGAATGGTGCGCACGCTCAGCGGCGGCAACCAGCAGAAGGTGGTGGTCGGGCGGTGGCTGCTCGGCGACACCAGGCTGCTGCTGCTCGACGAGCCCACCCGGGGCGTGGACGTCGGCGCGCGCGCCGAGCTGTACCAGGTGATCCGGGGGCTGGCCGCCCGGGGTGTGGGGGTGCTGCTGGTCTCCAGCGAGGTCCCCGAGGTGCTCGGCCTGGCCGACCGGGTGCTGGTGATGCGGGAGGGCCGGGTGGTGCGCACGGCGGCCGCCGGCGAACTCGACGAGAACGCGGTGCTCGACCTCGTGATGGCGGGGTCCCTGATGGAAGGCGCGCCAGCATGACCGACACCACCCCCATCGCGGACCGGCCGGCTGCGCTGCCGGCCCAGTCCCCGCCCGTGGAGCCGGCCGTGACGGCGGCGGCCGGCACGGAGCCGGGCCACGGCGGCGGCGCTCCCCGCCGGCTCTCCTGGTGGCGCGGCGAGGGCGGCGAGGGCACCCGGCGCAACCTCGGCCTGACCGGCGTCCTGGTGGCGCTGGTGCTGATCGGCGTCGCCACCCGCCCCGACCTGTACGGCGACTCGGCCTGGGTGTGGGGCAACGTGCTGACCATCCTCAAGCTCGCCTCGGTGGTCGGCGTGGTCACCGTCGGGATGACGTTCGTGATCATCGGCGGGGGCATCGACCTCTCGGTCGGCGCGATCGTCGCGCTGGCCGGGGTCTGGTGCACCACGCTGGCCACCCAGGGCTACGGCGCGGGCGGCATGATCTTCACGGCGCTCGCCGTCGGGCTCTGCGTCGGCCTGGTCAACGGGCTGCTCGTGGCGTACGGCCGGCTGGTGCCCTTCATCGCCACGCTGGCCATGATGGTGGCCGCCCGGGGCCTGGCCGCCCAGATCTCCGGCAAACAGACCCAGGTGTCGGCCAACACCACCATCAACGGCATCGCCAGCACCGACCTCTTCGGCATCCCCCTGCTGGTCTACCTCCTCGTCGCCGTGGTGGCCGTCGGCTGGGTGCTGCTCAACCGCACCACGTTCGGCCGGCGCACCGTCGCCGTCGGCGGCAACCCGGAGGCCACCCGGCTCGCCGGCATCGACGTGCGCCGGCACACCGTGCTGCTCTACGCGCTCTCCGGGCTCTGCTGCGGCATCGCCGCGATCATGCTGACCGCGCAGGCCACCTCCGCGCAGGCGGAGATGGCCAGCCTCTACGAGCTGGACGCGATCGCCGCCGCGATCATCGGCGGGACGCTGCTCAGCGGCGGGCGGGGCACCATCGTCGGCTCCCTGCTCGGGGTGGTCATCTTCTCCACCATCACGAACCTCTTCGCCATCAACGGCCTCTCCACGGAGGCGCAGAACATGGTCAAGGGCGGGATCATCGTGGCCGCCGTGCTGGTCCAGCAGTTCCAGTTCGGCAGCCTCACCCGCTTCCTCGGCCGCAACCGGCCTACCACGAACCCCTCTCCCAGGAGGTCATCATGACCCAGCACAAGCGGGACCTGCCGCGCCGTCGGCTGCTCTTCGGCGGGGCCGCACTCGGCGCCGGCGCACTGCTCACCGCCTGCACGAGCAACGAGGCGGCGCCCACCGTGGCGCAGACCAAGGCGGCCGAGGGCGCCGGCGGCGGCAACGCCAGCCCCGGCAAGAAGGTGACCATCGGCTTCTCCGCCCCGGCCGCCAACCACGGCTGGCTCGCCGCCGTCACCAACAACGCCAAGGCGCAGGCCGGGGCGTACGCCGACGTGCAGTTCACCTCTGTGGAGGCCGGCGCGGACGCGGCGGCCCAGCGGGCGGCGCTGTCGACCCTGCTGGCCCAGAAGCCCGACGTGATCGTGGTGCTGCCGCACGACGGCAAGGAGCTCAACGCGTTCGGCCTGGAGGCCATGAAGGCCGGCATCCCCGTGGTCAACCTGGACCGGGCGTTCCCCGACGCGCTGGCCTACCGGTTGCAGATCAAGGGCGACAACTACGGCATGGGGGTGGCCGCCGCCACCTACATCGTGGCCCAGCTCAAGGCCAAGGGGATCAGCAACCCGGTCATCGGCGAGATCCCCGGCGTCGACGCCCTGGAGCTGACCCAGGAGCGCTCGAAGGGCTTCGCCGACACCCTCGCCGCCAGCGGCTTCAAGGTCGCCAACCGCCGCCCGGCGGCGTTCACCGTCGACTCCGGCCAGCAGGCCGCGACCGGGCTGCTACAGGCCCTGAAGAAGATCGACGCGATCTGGAACCACGACGACGACCAGGGCATCGGGGTGCTGGCCGCGATCAACCAGAGCGGCCGCAAGGAGTTCTTCATGGTCGGCGGGGCCGGCTCGAAGAAGGCGATGGAGGACATCCAGGCCGACAACACCGTGCTGAAGGCCACCGTCACGTACAGCCCGTCGATGGCCTCCTCCGCGATCTCGCTGGCCCGGCTCATCGGCCAGGGTCGGGGCATGTCCGACCTGGTGGAGCTGCAGGTGCCCAAGGAGATCACGCTGGCCTCCGAGACGATCACCAAGGAGAACGCGAGCGGCTACCTCAAGCTCGGGTTCTGACACACGGGGGGAGACCCACCTTGTCCACACACCACAGTCAGCTGCGGGTCGGCATGGTCGGCTACGCCTTCATGGGTGCCGCGCACTCGCAGGCGTGGCGCACCGTCAACCGGGTCTACGACCTGCCGGCGCAGGTGCGGATGACGATGCTCTGCGGCCGGGACGCCGCCAAGGTGGCCGACGCCGCCGGGCGGCTCGGCTGGGCGGCGCACACCACGGACTGGCGGCACCTGGTGGCCTCCGACGAGGTCGACGTGGTCGACATCTGCACGCCGGGGGACAGCCACGCCGAGATCGCGCTCGCCGCGCTCGCCGCCGGCAAGCACGTGCTCTGCGAGAAGCCGCTGGCCAACACGGTGGCCGAGGCCCGGTCGATGGCCGCCGCCGCGGCCGTCGCGCAGGCGTCGGGGGCCCGGTCGATGTGCGGGTTCAACTACCGTCGGGTTCCCGCCGTGGCCATGATGCGGCGGCTGGTCGCCGAGGGCCGCCTCGGCGTCATCCGGCACGTCCGGGCGGCGTACCTGCAGGACTGGATCGTGGATCCGCAGTTCCCGCTGGTCTGGCGGTTGCAGCGGGACAGGGCGGGCTCCGGCGCGCTGGGCGACGTCGGCGCGCACATCATCGACCTCACCCAGTTCGTGACCGGGCAGCGGATCACCGGGGTCAGCGCGGTCACCGAGACCTTCGTCAAGGAGCGTCCGCTGCCGGCGCAGTCGCACGGCCTGGCCGCGCATGCCGCCGACGGCGTCGCCCCCGTCGACGGCCGGGGCCCGGTGCCGGTCGACGGCCAGGGCCCGGCCACCGGCCCGGTGACGGTCGACGACGCGGCGGTCTTCGTCGCCCGCCTCGACGGCGGGGCGTTGGCCACGTACGAGGCGAGCCGCTTCGCCACCGGGCGCAAGAACTCGCTCCGGGTGGAGATCAACGGTTCGCTCGGCACCGTCGCCTTCGACCTGGAACGCCTCAACGAACTGGAGTTCTACGACGCCACCCGGCCCACGGCCGAGCAGGGCTTCACCCGCATCCTGATGACCGAACAGGAGCACCCGTACATGTCGGCCTGGTGGCCCCCGGGCCACCTGATCGGCTACGAACACACCTTCACCCACCAGGCGCGCGACTTCGTCGAGGCGGTCGCCACCGGCGTCGACCCGACGCCCTCGTTCGCCGACGGGTTGCAGGTCCAGCTCGTGCTGGACGCGGTGACCCGGTCGGCGGAGCTGGGCTCGCTCTGGGCGCAGGTGGAACCGACGCTGGCGGCGGTACCCGCCTGAGCGCGGCCGGTGGCGGTGGCGCGCGTCACCACCGCCGGCCGGGCCGGCGGCGTCCGCCGCCGGCGTGCCGACGCGGCGGCGGCGCGGGTCGCCGCCACCGCCCGAGAGGCTTCCGGGCCGACCGGCGAGGGAACCGCCGCGGTTGCGCCCCGCGGCGGGGACGGGGTCGCCCCGGAGGGCGTGCGACGACGGGTCCGCACCCGGCGTCGCGCGAAGCAGGACGGCCGTCCGGTGCGGCCGGACCGGGATTCCCCGGCCGCACCGGAGGGCCCGCACCACGCACCACCGGCACCACGCAGCACCGGCACCATCCGCACCGCCGCACTTCGCACGCGGGGGAGGCAGGGACGGGACGCCGAACCGGCCCTGCCTGCCAGCCCCGTCCGTCCCGCCCGCACCGGGACCCGTCCGGTGGCGTCGTCGCCGTCTTCGCCGCCGGAGCGGCCCCTCCTCGGGCGGCCGGACGGGGCCCAGCACGCACGAATTCGACCGCTGTCCGCCGAGCACCGCACGGCCGGTGCCCGGCGCTCGGGAGGGAGCACCATGCGTACGGGTGTCTGGTTCACCTACTACCACCGACTCGACGACGCCCGCCCCGTGCTGCTCTGCTCCGACCCGGCGGTGGCCCCGCCGGCGGTGGCCGCCACCGAGGTCAAGGCGCTGCTGCTGGAGCTGGCCGGACTGGCGCGCTGAACCACTTTTGCCACAACGAGCGAAAGTTCAGCCTGATCAGTCAGAAGGTATGGACAGTCATCATTGACGAGCGTTAATGTCCGGGGGGTAGCCCCACCACCCCCGCTACGGCATCGCGGCGCGACGGCGCGCGCCCCGCCCTGGCAGCCAGTCGTCAGGAAGGGACTGCCCAACCATGTCCAACAGGGACACCCCCAGCCAGCGCACCCGACGGTGGAGCACCGCCGCCTCGGCGCTGCTGCTCGCGGTCGCCGCGGGCGCGATCGGCCCCGGCGTCGGCCCCACCGGCCTCGGCGGCCCCGCCCCGGCGGCCGCCCACGTCATCACCCCCAGCGACTTCCAACAGGTCGAGTTGGCGCGCGGCGTCGCCGAGGTCGGCGAGCCGATCTCGATGGCCGTGCTGCCGGACCGGTCGGTCCTGCACACCGCCCGCGACGGCACCCTGCGCCGCACCGACTCCGCCGGCACCACCAAGGTCGTCGGCACCCTGGCCGTCTACAACCACGACGAGGAAGGGTTGCAGGGCGTCGGCGTCGACCCGAACTTCGCCACCAACCGGCACATCTACCTCTACTACGCCCCGCCGCTCTCCACCCCCGCCGGGGACGCCCCCGCCACCGGCACCGACTTCTCCGCCTGGGAGGGCGTCAACCGGCTCTCCCGCTTCACCGTCAACGCCGACTTCACCCTCAACCAGGCCAGCAAGATCGACGTGCTGGACGTCCCGGCCACCCGGGGCATGTGCTGCCACGTCGGCGGGGACATCGACTTCGACGCCGCCGGCAACCTCTACCTCTCCACCGGCGACGACAGCAACCCCTTCGACTCCGCCGGCTACGCACCCATCGACGAGCGGACCAACCGCAACCCCGCGTACGACGCGCAGCGCAGCGCCGGCAACACCAACGACCTGCGCGGCAAGATCCTGCGCATCAAGGTCGCCGCGAACGGGTCGTACACGGTCCCCACCGGGAACCTCTTCGCCCCCGGCACCGCGAAGACCCGCCCCGAGATCTACGCGATGGGCTTCCGCAACCCGTTCCGGATGAGCATCGACAAGGCCACCGGCGTCGTCTACGTCGGCGACTACGGGCCCGACGCCGGTGCCACCAACGCCAACCGGGGCCCCAGCGGGCAGGTCGAGTTCAACCGGGTCACCGGCCCCGGCAACTACGGCTGGCCGTACTGCACCGGCACCAACACCACCGCCGAGACGTACAACGAGTGGGACTTCGCCACCGGGACGACCGGGGCCAAGTACGACTGCGCCGGCGGGCCCACCAACAACTCGTTCCGCAACACCGGCCTGAGCAAGCTGCCGCGCGCCTTGCCCTCCTGGATCCGGTACGGCGGCGACGCCGGCACCCCGCCGCAGTTCGGCACCGGCTCCGAGTCCCCGATGGCCGGGCCGGTCTACCGGTACGACGCCGCCTCCACCTCCACCACGAAGTTCCCGCAGTCCTTCGACGGGCAGTTCTTCGCCACCGAGTTCGGCCGGGGCTGGATCAAGCCCATCCACGTCAACTCCGACGGCTCGCCCGGCACCATCGAGGCGTTCCCCTGGACCGGCAAGCAGGTGATGGACTCGGCCTTCGGCCCGGACGGCGCGTACTACGTCCTCGACTACGGCACCGGCTACTTCAACGGCGACGCCAACTCCGCCCTCTACCGCTTCGACCACATCGGCGCCGGCAACCGGGCCCCCATCGCGCGGGCCGGCGCGAACCGCACCTCGGGCCCCGCCCCGTTGACCGTGGCGTTCTCCTCGGCCGGGTCGTCGGACCCCGACGACGGGGCGCTGACCTACGCGTGGGCGTTCGGCGACGGCACCACCTCCACCGCCGCCAACCCCACGAAGACGTACGCCACGAAGGGCACGTACACCGCCACGCTGACCGTGCGGGACCCGCAGGGCGCCACCGGCAGCGCCGGCGTCACCATCACCGTGGGCAACACCGCCCCGACGGTGACCGTGAACAGCCCCGGCAACGGCAAGCTCTTCTCCTTCGGCGACACCGTGCCGTTCAGCATCACCGTCACCGACCCCGAGGACACCACGATCGACTGCACCAAGGTCAAGATGACCTACGTGCTCGGCCACGACCAGCACGGCCACCAGATCACCTCGAAGACCGGCTGCACCGGCTCCATCGCCATCCCCGTCGACGGCGAGCACGACGACGCGGCGAACATCTTCGCCATCTTCGACGCCGAGTACACCGACTCCGGCGGCCTGACCACCCACACCCAGCACACCCTGCAACCCCGCCACCGGCAGGCCGAGCACTACAAGACCTCCGCCGGCATCGCCACCCACGACAAGACCACCGCCGAGGGCGGCAAGACCGTCGGCAACATCGAGAACGGCGACTGGATCGCGTTCCAGCCGTACCAGCTCGGCAACGTCACCTCGTTCAGCGCCCGGGTCTCCTCCGCCGGGGCGGGCGGCACCCTCCAGGTGCGCGCCGGCTCCGCCACCGGGACCGTCCTCGGCTCGGCCACCGTGCCGGTCACCGGCTCCTGGGAGACCTTCACCACCGTCACCGCGACGGTCGCCGGCCCGCCCGCCGGCACCACCACCCTCTACCTCACCTTCGCCGGCGGCTCCGGGGCGCTCTACGACCTGGACGCGTTCACCCTGAACACCGGCGCGCAGCGGACCGGCCCGATCCGGGGCCTGGCCGGCAAGTGCCTGGACGTGCGCGGCGGCGCGAGCGCCGACGGCACGCAGGTGCAGATCTACGGCTGCAACGGCACCGCCGCGCAGAGCTGGACCGTCACCTCCGGCGGCGGCCCGGTGCAGGCGCTGGGCAAGTGCCTGGACGTCTCCGGGGCGGCCACCGCCGACGGCACGAAGATCCAGCTCTGGACGTGCAACGGCACCGGCGCGCAGAGCTGGTCGGCGCAGGCCGACGGGACCCTGCGCAACCCCGCGTCGGGCAAGTGCCTGGACGTCGCCGAGAACAACTCCGCCGACAGCACGGTGGTGCACCTGTGGAGCTGCACCGCCGCCGCCAACCAGAAGTGGACCCTGCCCTGACCGGTGGGCCAGCGCCGCCCCCGGTGCAGCTTGTTGCACCGGGGGCGCCCCCAACCTTTCGCCAAAGCCCCAGGAGAGCGACATGCGCAGACTCCTCCGTCCCGTCCTCGGCGCGGCCACCGCGGCCCTCGCCGGCCTCGCCTGCACCGTCCCCGCGTCGGCCGCCGACACCCCGTACGACGTGCTGGTCTTCTCCAAGACCGCAGGGTTCCGGCACGACTCCATCGCCGTGGGCACCCAGGCCGTGCGCGACCTCGGCGCGGCCAACAACTTCACCGTCACGGCCACCGAGGACGCCGCCGCGTTCACCACCGGCAACCTCGCCCGGTACGAGGCGGTGATCTTCCTCAACACCACCGGCGACGTGCTCGACGCCACCCAGCAGACGGTCTTCGAGTCCTACATCGGCGCCGGCGGCGGCTACGTGGGCGTGCACGCCGCCGCCGACACCGAGTACGACTGGCCCTTCTACGGCAACCTGGTCGGCGCGTGGTTCGCCTCCCACCCGGCCACCCAGCAGGCCACCGTCAAGGTCGAGGACCGGGCCCACGCCGCCACCGCCCACCTGCCGCAGTCCTGGCCGCGCACCGACGAGTGGTACGACTACCGCACCAACGCCCGCTCCACCGCGCACGTGCTGGCGACCCTCGACGAGTCCAGCTACTCCGGCGGGGCGATGGGCGCCGACCACCCGCACGCCTGGTGCAAGACCGCCAGCGGCGGCCGGTCCTTCTACACCGGCGGCGGGCACACCCAGTCGTCGTACGCCGAGCCGGCCTTCCGCGCGCACCTGCTCGGCGGCATCCGGTACGCGGCCGGCCGCGCCAAGGCCGACTGCCGGCCCGAGACCGGCTACACCAACCTCTACGACGGCAGCACCGCCGGCTGGTCCCAGGCCGGGCCGGGCAGCTTCACCAACGCCGACGCCACCCTCACCTCCGTCGGCGGGATGGGCCTGTACTGGTACAACGCGAAGCAGTTCACCAACTACTCGCTGAAGCTGGACTGGAAGCTCGCCGGCGACGACAACTCCGGGGTCTTCATCGGCTTCCCGCCGTCGACCGACCCGAACTCCGCCGTGAGCAACGGCTACGAGGTGCAGATCGACCCCACCGACGCCGCCGACCGCACCACCGGCTCGGTGTACGGCTTCAAGTCCGCCGACCTCGCCGCCCGCGACGCCGCGCTCAACCCGCCGGGGGAGTGGAACACCTACGAGCTGCTGGTCGAGGGGGAGCGGCTGCAGGTCCTGCTCAACGGGGTGAAGATCAACGACTTCACCAACACCGACCCGGCCCGCTCCCTGGCCGGACACATCGGCATCCAGAACCACGGCACCGGCGACGACGCCGCGTTCCGCCACATCCGGATCAAGGAACTGGGCGGCACGCCCCCGCCCACCCGCACCGGCCCGATCCGGGGCCTGGCCGGCAAGTGCCTCGACGTACGCGGCGGCGCGAGCGCCGACGGCACGCAGGTGCAGATCTACGGCTGCAACGGCACCGCCGCGCAGAGCTGGACGGTGGCTTCCGGCGGCGGTCCGGTGAAGGCGCTGGGCAAGTGCCTGGACGTCTCCGGGGCGGGCACCGCCAACGGCACGAAGATCCAACTCTGGACGTGCAACGGCAGCGGGGCGCAGACCTGGTCGCCGCAGCCGGACGGGACGCTGCGCAACGGCGGATCGGGCAAGTGCCTCGACGTGGCCGGCAACAACTCCGCCGACAGCACGGTGGTGCACCTGTGGAGCTGCACCGCCGCCGCCAACCAGAAGTGGACCCTGCCGTAACGCGTTCTGTCTGCGGCCGATAACCCCGCCATGGCGGCGGCCGTACGCGCGGTGACCCCTGTCGTGGCGGCGGCCGTACGCCCGGTGGGCCCTTCCTAACCGGTCGGGGCGGTCCTAGAGTGAGATCGGCGATCGTCCGTGGTGGCCGGTGACCCGGCGGGAGGCGCAACCCGCCGGGTCCGGCGCCCACCCGCGCCCACCGGCCACCCGGCACGCCCGCCACCGCACCGCCCCGCCGGCCACCCCTCGCCCCGGCCCGCACCAGGAATCCCCCCATCACCGCAGGGGAGTAGGACACATGGCGCGACCCATCACGCTCTTCACCGGCCAGTGGGCCGACCTTCCGTTCGACGAGGTCTGCCGGCTCGCCGCCGAGTGGGGCTACGACGGGCTGGAGATCGCCTGCTGGGGCGACCACTTCGAGGTCGACAAGGCGCTCGCCGACGAGTCGTACGTCGACCGCAAACGGGAGACCCTGGCCAAGCACAACCTGCAGGTCTTCGCCATCTCCAACCACCTCGTCGGCCAGGCGGTCTGCGACCACCCCATCGACGAGCGGCACCAGGACATCCTGCCCGCCCGGATCTGGGGCGACGGCGAGCCCGAGGGGGTGCGCCGACGGGCCGCCGAGGAGATCAAGGACACCGCCCGCGCGGCGGCGAAGCTGGGCGTGCAGACGGTCGTCGGCTTCACCGGCTCGTCGATCTGGCACACCCTGGCGATGTTCCCGCCGGTGCCCCCGGCGATGATCGAGCGCGGCTACGCCGACTTCGCCGACCGGTGGAACCCGATCCTCGACGTCTTCGACGAGGTGGGGGTCCGCTTCGCCCACGAGGTCCACCCCAGCGAGATCGCCTACGACTACTGGACCACGAAGCGGGCGCTGGAGGCGATCGGGCACCGACCCGCGTTCGGGCTGAACTGGGACCCGTCGCACTTCGTCTGGCAGGAGCTGGACCCGGTCAACTTCATCCTCGACTTCGCCGACCGGATCTACCACGTCGACTGCAAGGACGCGAAGGTCCGCACCGGCGACGGCCGGCGCGGCCGGCTCGCCTCCCACCTGCCCTGGGCCGACCTGCGCCGGGGCTGGGACTTCGTCTCCACCGGCCACGGCGACGTGCCCTGGGAGGACTGCTTCCGCGCGCTCAACACCATCGGGTACGCGGGCCCCATCTCCATCGAGTGGGAGGACGCCGGCATGGACCGCCTCGTCGGCGCGCCCGAGGCGCTGAAGTTCGTCCGAGGGCTGGCCTTCGACGCCCCGTCGGCCGCGTTCGACGCCGCGTTCAGCAGCAACCGGGACTGACCCGCCGAGCCCGCAGCGAGGGCGGCACCGACCCGCTGAGCCCCGCCGAGCCCCGCTCCGGGCGCGGGCGGTGGCTTCGTCGTACCCGTCGCCCTGCCCGCGCCCCGGCGGGGGCGGACAGCACGCGGGCCGGTCGCCCGAAGGCGGCCGGCCCGTTGTCGTACGGTCGATCAGATGGTGCTGCCGTTGGTCCCCGTGCCGGAGGGCTTGGGGCGAACGGTGCTGCTCGGGGTGGCGCTGGTCGACGAGGTCGAGCTGGTCGACGACGCCGTCGAGCCGGTGCCGGACGAGGTGCCGCCCGACTTCGCGCCGACCGTGGCCGGCGTGCCGGCGAACGGCTTGTCGGCGGAGGTCAGCTCCGACTTGCTGTCGCTGCCGTTGGTGCCGGTGCTCAGCTTCTCACCCAGCTTGGTCTGGCCGATCTTGTCCTTGCCCTCGCTGTAGAGCCGAGTGGCCTGGGCCTGCGCGACCCCGGCCGCCTCCTGGACGGTCGGGTGGTCGAGCACCTTGCGGCCCCGCACGACCAGCTCTTCGTACTTCTCCCGGCCGGCACGGGCGCCCAGGACGAAGCCCGCAGCCAGCCCGCCAAGAAACATGATCTTTCCGCGCATGGCGGCTCCTTCCGTACCTGACGCTCCCGTCGCCTCCCCGGGGGTGAACCCCCGTGGCGACGAATCTCGCGCCTACGTCCTCTGTCGGCAGCTAACTACCCATCCTCCACCGCGCTCATACCTGCTTGTGCGGTGATGACGAAATATCCGGTTTTCGGATCTCGCTGCGTCGCGTCCGGCCGACCGACCCGGCGGGTAACCCCCTGGACCAAACCCCCCGGGAATCCTGTACTCTTGTGCCGTCGCCGGGCGTCGGAGAGATCCGCTTCCCAGCGGCGAGCGGTCCCCCGTAGCTCAATTGGCAGAGCAGCCGGCTGTTAACCGGCAGGTTTTTGGTTCGAGTCCAAACGGGGGAGCCAAGATCCATCCAGCGCCCGTCGGCCTAGCCGGCGGGCGTCACCGTTTCCACGGGCCCCGCAGCTTGCTCAGGCCCCGTCGTTTCCCCAGGCCTCGGCGCTTGCTCAGGCCCCGGAGCCGCCGTCCACGCGCAGGACCGTGCCGGTCACGAAGGAGGCGCGGTCGCTGAGCAGCCACGCGGCGGCCTCGGCGATCCCGTCGGGCTCGGCCTGCCGGCGCTGGAGTTGTTCACGATCGCGCCGCCGCCCGACGTGGCCCGGACGGCGGCGACCTGGGCGCTGCGCCTGCTCGCGGTGGTCGGCACGCAACGCCTGGGCGTCGCCGGTTGACCGGTGGTCACCTGCGCTGGCCGTTTACGTCCGGCGATGGTGACGAGGTCGCGCTACCGCCGGCCGGCGGGCGTAGCGGGCTGTCGCACTGTTATTCTCGCGTAGCTCATCGTGTTGGACTGTTACGTATCCCTCGGTTTTCGGGTTGCCGGGCGACGCCGTTTCGCGCTGGCCCGCGATCGGCCGGGCGGGTTAGGATCCCCGCGCGGTAGCGGGGCGGTAGCTCAGCGGGTTAGAGCAGGGGACTCATAATCCCTCGGTCACGGGTTCGAGTCCCGTCCGCCCCACCGTCCGCACCACGATGCGCGCAGGCGGGTCGGCCAGCGCCCATCCGTCCCGGGACGGGGCCTCGCACCGCCGGCTGCGAGAGGCAGGCCTGCCCGCGTGCGGCTCGCGTTGGCAGTGCCGGGCCTCGGCGGTGGTCATGGTGCCCCGCGCTTCGTCGATCTGGTCGAGCAGCGGCGCGAACCGGGTGATCTGCGCGCGGGCCGGGGGCGAGATCAGCAGTGGCGGCAGCGCGGGGCATCACGCACTTCGGCGATCAGCATGGCGCAGGAAGCGTGATGATCTTTCGAACAGTCATGCCCGTCTTGCTGTCGCCAACAACGGCGCTTCCGCCCTGGAACGGCAAGTCAGGGACCGTCACGACTTTGCCGGGACTCGGCCGTCAAGACACCCAGAGGCCGGTCGCAGTTGTGCCCGGTGAGCTGTCGCTCGGACTCATCGCGCCTGCTTCGGGTGCTGTGAAATATCTACAGTCGCCACTGCCGGGACTGAGAAAATCTGCAGCCGATGCTAGAGTTCGCTTCGGTCTGGTTGGCCTTCCTGTGCGCCACAGGCGTCGGCAGGCGTCAATCAGGCTGCCATTTTCTCTTGGAGGTGACCCCCGTGGCGAACAGTCCGGTTCTCGTTCTCGCGTCGGGGCAACGATGCGGCAGCACGCTGGTGCAGCGGCTGCTCTCGTCGCATCCAGATGTCCTGATCTGGGGCGAACACGCCGGTCAGCTCCGCCCCCTCCTCGCAGCAGTGTCCCGGATGAAGGTCTGGGCCGAAGAGGACGGGATGGAGGCGCGCAACGAATTCGAGGATGGTGGATACCAGAGCTTCATGGCCAACCTGACGCCGGAGGTCGAGTGGATCGACGAGGCGCTGCGGCAGTTCCTGACCACGTTGTTCGCGGACCGGGCCGCCGCGCAGGGGAAGTCCATCTGGGGCATCAAGGAAGTTCGCTACGGGCTGCCCGAGGCGTGCGCGATGCACCACTTGTTCCCCGGCGCGGTCGTCATCCAACTGGTCCGCGACCCGCGCGATGTGCTGCGCAGCCTTGACCTCTGGGAACGCCAGTCCCAGTGGTGGAACCGGCGGAAGACCGAGCTGGCGATGCAGGATTGGCTGCGCATCACGGAGAGCTTCCTGCACAGCACGGCGGAGATGTCGCCGCCGGTGTTGCGCCTGCGGTATGAGGATCTCACCGCCGATCCGGCGATGGCCATGAAGATGATCGGCGCGCACACGTCGCTGGATCCCGCGAAGTTCGACCCGGACGTGTTCAAACGCAAGATCCACATCACCGGCCCCAATGGTGACTCCCCTCGGACGCCCGCCGACTGGAACGCGCTGCCGCCATCGCTACGCGCGCTGCTCGACGACGATGACGTCCGCATGGCCGCCGCAGCCTGCGGCTACGACCTTTGACGGCGCCTGGAGTTCGCTCTCGGAGGCGCCACCCGCGGATCGCCGGCTACTCGTTCGGTTCGTCCCGGTCGGAAAAGAGGGAGGGGAAGGTGAGATGAGAATTGCGCTTATCTATCCTGCGCCCGACGCGGTGTCACCCGCAAATTGGTCCGGGATACCAGACGGCCTCGCCTCGGGGCTCTCCGCACACGGCGCGGAGATAGTTTCCATAGGCGCGCCCGTGCCGCGCGGGATGCGGGCAGCCGTCGCCGTGTTGTCCAGGGCCACCGGAAAGCGGGGCGAGAACGCGGCCCGCACGGGAATCAGCCGATGGGCCCGCGCAAAGGCATTGACCAAACGGTTGTCAAAGGCGCTCCCGCTAGACGCCGTGATAACCATGGGAGCCGAGCTGTACGATGTCTCGCAGGTTGTGGGGTCGCGGGTTCCGAGCATCACTTTCGACGATGCGACGATGGCGCAGCAGCACCGCGAACCGGATTCCGACGTCAGCCAGGCGAAGATTCCAGCCGGCATGCTCGCCAGGTCGATCGCCTGCCAGAGGTCAGCGAGCAGAGCCGCCACGCTCTGCTGCGTGAGCACCCATTGGGCGGCCAGGTCCTTCATGGCGGACTATGGCGTTCCTGCGGAGAAGATCGCCGTCGTGGGCATGGGGCATCGACCGCGTGCCGACGCGGCCGGCGGGGACCGTGACTGGTCCACGCCGAGGTTCCTGTTCGTCGGTGCAGACTGGCGGCGGAAGAACGGCGCCACCGTGCTGAGGACATTCGACATGGTGCGCGAGCGGGTCCCCGCCGCGTCGTTGGACCTGGTGGGCTCCCACCCTCCGGTGGCCAGGCCGGGCGTCGTGAGCCACGGCTTCCTGCCCCGGGAGAACGCTGCGGCGCAGCGCCGCTTGGATCGCCTTTACGCCACCGCCACCTGCTTCGTCCTGCCGAGCCTCTTCGACGCGGCCGGCATCGCATACCTCGAAGCCGCCTCGGCGGGGCTGCCGGTGGTGGCGACCAACCGGGGCGGGGCTTTCGAGATGCTGAATGACGGAGCGTTCGTCGTGGATCCTCATGATCCCTCGGCGCTGTTCGAGGCGATGCTCGCCCTGTCCGATCCGCAGACCGCCAGGTCGATGGGCGAGAAGGCGCGCAGGAACGCCGAGGCGTCGTCCTGGTGGCACGTGGCCGGTCGCCTGCTCGAGGGTTTCACCGCCAGGCAACAGGAAGCCGCTTCTTCCTGTTCCGAAGTTCGCATCGACTGAGAAACCGAGGCCACGAGGTGGTGGTGCCTCGGCCGCATCGGCGTAGGAGAAGAGGGAGGCACCTGGTGGACCAGCGAAACGACGGGCTGCATGCCCCCCGACCGGGAGCTGCCGTTCATGCCCTGTTCGAGCAGCATGCGCAGGCCGCCCCCGACAGGGTGGCGGTCGTCGCGGGCGCGGAGAGCCTGACGTACGCCGAACTGAACCGTCGGGCGAACCAGGTGGCCTGGCGGCTACGGGCGCTGGGCGTCGGCCACGAGACGCTGGTAGGCATCAGCGTCGACCGGTCGGCCGACATGTTGGTGGGCCTCCTCGCCATTCTCAAAGCTGGTGGCGCGTACGTTCCACTGGATCCGGGTTATCCCGCCGAACGACTGGCGCTCATGATCGGCGACAGCGCGCCCCCGGTCGTCGTCTCTCAGCGCCGACTGGCGTCCCTCTTTGCGCAGCATGACGTGTCGACTGTGCTCCTCGATGACCCTGACTCGCTCGACCCGTGGCCGACGGAGAACCTTCCCACCGTCTCGGCTGCTGACAGTCTCGCCTACGTCAGCTACACGTCAGGGTCGACCGGCACACCCAAGGGCGTGCTCGCGACGCACGGCGGCGTGGTCAACCTGGTCACGGCGCAGAACTACGTGACCGTCACCCCCGACGACCGCGTCGCGGCGCTGGCCACGTTGGCGTTCGACGCTTCCACCTTCGAGGTGTGGGCGCCGTTGACCAACGGTGCGACGTGCGTCCTCTACTCGTTCGCCGGTGACGACATGTCCACCCTCGTCGAGCAGGTGGACCGGGACGCCGTCTCCATCCTGCACCTGACCAGCCCCGTGTTCCGGCTGCTGGAGCCCCGACACTTTCGTGCTCTGACCCGAGTGCACACTCTCCTGTTCGGCGGGGAGTCAGTCCGGTCCGAACTCGGTGTCCGGGCGGCGGAAGCCTTCCGCGGCACGCTGATTCACCTCTACGGCCCGACGGAGGCCACTGGGTTCGCCACCTTCCAGGCGGTGCGGGCCGGGACGGGGGCCGCCGCACAGATACCCATCGGCCGACCGATTCTTCACGTCCATGTCCGCATTCTCGACGCGGCTGGTCAGCCGGTGCCCGACGGGGCTGCCGGTGAGTTGTACATCGGTGGCCGCGGGGTGGCGCGGGGCTACCTCGACCGCCCTGCGGCGACTGCGGAGCGCTTCGTCCCGGATCCGACCGGGGGACCCCAGGCGCGTCGCTACCGCACGGGTGATCTGGTCCGGCTCGGCGACGACGGCGCGATCCACTTTCTGGGCCGCCTCGACCGGCAGATAAAGGTGCGCGGCTACCGGATCGAGCCGGGAGAGATAGAGGCGGCCCTCACCCGCCACCCGGATGTGCGGGATGCGGTGCTCATCGCCAGAGAGAACGGTGCCGGTGACAAGCGTCTCGACGCGTACGTGGTGCCGACGCGGCTTGACGACGATCGCCAGCAACTGGTCGCGGCGGTGCGCGCCCACATCCGGGAGATTCTGCCGAGGTACCAACACCCCGCCACTCTGACCGTCATCTCCGGCATTCCGCTGACGAACAATCTCAAGCTGGACCAGTCTCGGCTGCCGGTGCCGAAGATCGAGCGTGGATCGCCCATCGACCGCCCAGTGGATCCGCTCAGCGAGTTGGAGACCCTGCTGGTGACCACCTGGTGCGAGACGTTGGACCTAGACGACGTCGACCTCGACGACAACTTCTTCGAGCTCGGCGGTGATTCGATTTCGGCGGTGCACCTGGCGACAGCCGTGGAGCTTGCCACCGGCCGTCGGGTATCGGTGAAGGACGTGTTCCAGCACCCCACCGTCCGTCAACTTGCCGGGGCGGTGGCAGCGGCGGGCGGCGCGACCAGATAACTGAATCTCACGGGGGCCTCTGATGAAGATGGAATACGCAGATGGCGGTGGGTACTCGACTCGGCTGTTGATCGCGCTCGATGTGGACGGCACCACCGTCAGGGACGACGGAGTCACGATCTCGCCTCGGGTGCACGCGGCGGTCCGGGCGGTGCGTTCGGCGGGTCACCATGTGGTGCTGGCCACCGGGCGGTCACCCGCGGCGACGGTGCCGGTGACCGTCGCGCTGGGCCTCGCCGGCGAATTCGTTGTGTGCTCCAACGGTGCGGTGACGCTTCGCCTCGACCCGGCCAGAGCCGATCGATATGCGGTGGTCGCCCACGCGGCCTTCGACCCGCGGGCGCTCTTGGCGATCATCGGTCGGGAATGGCCCGGCGGTGCGGTCGCGGTCGAGCTGCCGGGCGCGGGAGGCATCCGGGCCACCGCGAGCTTCCCCCCGGGCGAGTTGCCGGGTGACGTGCTCGTGGTTCCGTGGTCCCAGCTCGGTCTCTGCGGCGCCAGCCGGCTGATCGTCCACGCCGCAGAGAACCCTGCGCGGCTGGCGCGGATCGCCGACGACCTGGGCTTCGACTGCGTCGCGGACACCACCGGGGACGCGGAGGCGGTGGAGATCGGGCCGCGCGGCGTCTCCAAGGCAGCGGCGCTGGAGGCTCTCCGCGTCGCCCTCAAGGTCGCAGGGAGTGACACGGTCGCCGTCGGCGATCACCTGAACGACGTGGAGATGCTGCGCTGGGCGATGCGGGGCATTGCCATGGGAGACGCCCCGGCGCTCCTCAAGGAAGTCGCGAACGAGGTGACGAGTTCGTGTGACAGCGACGGGCTGGCGATCGCGCTGGAGTCGATCATCTCCCCGGCAAGGACGCCCACGGGGTCTCGCCCGCTCATGATGCACCGCTGTACACCAACCGATGGTCTGCAGGGCAATTTGACATCTGCATCGCTCGCTACGTTTTGTGGGGGGATACGTTGCCCAGAAACACGTCTACGCCTCGGTTCGACCGCGCAAGAAGAGGAGGCGCCACGCAGCTGCGACCAACCCCTGCCCTGATTTCGGATGAGGATGTGCGCGCCACGGAGGTGAGCGGGTGGCCCGCCGTGCCGGGCAGTCGACCGCCCGTCTTCGGAAGGCTGAACGCGTCGGGAATCGTCACGTACTGGCCGGACATGTCGATGGCGGAGATCGCATGATACTCACCGGACCGGAGATCGTGGCCTCGACAGCCAAGGGCAAGATCGTGATCTCGCCCTTCGAGCCGGAGCAGGTGAACCCGAACAGCTACAACGTGCGTCTCGGCCGCACGCTGCTCACCTATGATACTGACGTCATCGACGCCCATGCGCCGAATCCCACTCGGACAACCACAATGGACCCGGACGGCTTCGTGTTGCAGCCGGGCGAGTTGTATCTGGGGCACACGATGGAGGAGGTCGGATCCGACTACTATGTGCCACTGCTGTTCGGCCGATCCTCGGTCGGCAGGCTGGGGCTCTTCGTGGAGATCACCGCGCCGATCGGTGACATCGGTTTTCACGGGCAGTGGACGTTGATGCTGGCGCCGGTCCGACCGCTCAGGGTGTACCCCGGGATGAAGATCGGCCAAATCATGTTCTTCCGGTCCTACGGCGACATCGAGCTGTACTCCGGCAAGTATCAGCAGGCGTCCGGACCGCAGGAATCTCGATACTGGCGGGACACGACGAAGCTGGTGACGACATGATCCTCACCGGGCCGGAAATTCTGCGAGCTGTCGAGGCCGGAGACATCGGCATCGATCCGTTCGATTCGGCCAGGGTGTCTCCCAACGCGTACGACTGGCGGCTGGGCGACACCATTCGGTTGTGCGACACCGATCTCGACGCGAGACGCCCGACGGAATACACCGAGCTGACGATCCCACCCGACGGAATGCTGTTGCTTCCGGGGCGCCTCTACCTCGGCGTCACGTACGAGCGAACCCGCTCCGATCGGTACGCGCAATTCATCAACGGTGACCGGACCCTCGGTGCCCTCGGTGTCTGGGTGCACGTCTCGGCCCCGCTGGGACACGTGGGCCACGCAATCCGGTGGACCCTGGAAATATGCACGGTGCGCCGCGTACGAATCTATCCCCGAATGACCTTCGGCAAGATTATCTTCCTGAAGACCGTGGGCGAGCACGCCAGCTATCAGGACATGGGGTTCAAATACATGTCCAGTTCCGGCATCGACATGTCGCGGCTGTACGAGGAGCTGCAGTGAAAGTAATTACGGGAATCGATCTACCGTACGGCACCCCTGGCGGCAGTGTCGAACTCCTCCACGACCTCTATCTCGGCACGCCGCCGCAGATCCCCTCAGACGTGTTCATGCTGACGGCAGCGGACGGGCACCCGGCGGCACCGGAGGGCGGGCCGGTGGTCCTGCCGGTCGCCGGTAAGGCGCTCGACGGGGCGGCATTCTGGTCATACACGGCCGCGCTGAGCGCAGCCCTTCGGGAGCGCTTCGCCGCCGCCGACTATCACGTCGTGCACCTGCAGCACCTCGCTTTCGGCGCTACCCCCGCGCTGCAACACGCATTCCCTCACCTTCCGCAGGTCGCGATCGTCCACGGCACGGACCTCCTGTACGCCGAGACCTACGCCGCGCAGGCCGAGGTGCTGCGCCGCACGGTGAATACGGCGGACGCCGTCGTCGTGCCCACCCTGGCCATGGCGGACCGCCTGGTGCCGTTGGTCGACGGGCTGCCGAAGCGGATCGTCCACATTCCCTGGGGCGTTCCCGACGAGCTGCTCGGATCCGGGGGGGAGCCCGGCCGGGAATCCCCGGGCAAGCTGCGGATCCTGTATGCCGGACGGCTCACCGCCGAGAAGGCGACCGGATCCGTCCTGAGCACCGTCGCCGGCCTGGACGGCGTCGTACTCTCCGTCGCCGCCCCGGCCGCCGAGTACGCCCTGCTGGCCGGCGACGGCGCCCTCTGCGGGGTGCGCTATCTGGGCTGGTTGACGCGCCCCGCGCTCTGGCAGGAATTCGCCCGGCACGACCTGCTCATCGTCCCCTCCGTCAAGCTGGAGGCATTCGGCCTCGTGGCCGTCGAGGCGCAGGCCTGCGGTCTGCCCGTCGCCTTCCAGGCCGTGCCCGGACTCTCCGAGGTGCTGCTCGACAGCGGGTTCCGGGTCGACTTCAGCGACGCCGGCAGGGTGGCGGTGCTCGTCGAGAAGCTTCGAGCGAACCCGGCGTTGCTCGCCGAGACGCGCGAGGCGGGCCGGGCCAACAGCGCACGGTTCCCGCTGTCGGCGACGGCCTCGGCACTGCGCAAGCTCTCGGCCGACCTGGTGGCACGGGCGCCGACTGCTCGTCGGGGCGGTGCCGGGCGATGAGGCGACCAGACGCACCGGCCGACAGGCCCGAGCGCGGGGAGAGCGGATGCGTCTTCTGCGCGATCGTGGCCCGGACGCAGCCCACAGCCGTCGTGTACGAGGACGGATCGACGCTGGCGTTCCTGGACATCACGGCGGTGACGCCGGGGCACACCTTGGTTGTCCCGAAGACCCACCGAGCCGATCTGTGGGAGATCGCGCCGGATGAGTGGGCGGCGGTCACCCGCACGGTACACCGCGTGGCCCGGCGGATCGAGGAGGTGCTGCGGCCGGACGGCATGACGCTGTTCCAGGCGAATCGCGACGCCGGTTGGCAGGATGTCTTCCACTTGCACGTCCATGTGGTCCCGAGGGCGACCGGCGATCACCTGCACCGGCCCTGGACCGCGTCGCCGGTCCCGCTGGACACGCTCCAGGCGATCCGCGCGCGCCTGTTCATGCCGACGCCGGCCCATTAGCGCCGTCGCCACCCCGGATCCGCTTCGGCGACGACGCGTTGCCGCGAAGCCGGAATCATCCTTTCTTTGCCCACCCGTTGTTTCCGCACAGAGATCGGACAAGATGTGACTGAAAGCGACGCCAGAACAGCCGCCGAGGTGGCCGCCGAATGGAGCGTGGTTGTCGGTGGCACACCGGAGCATCCCCGCCAGGACTTCTTCGACAGCGGAGGATCGTCGCTGGGTGCCGCCCGCCTGGCGTCGCGGCTGTCGGCACTGTACGGCGTGGCAGTGCCTCTCAGAACCATCTTCGAGGCGCCCACCGTCGCGGGTCTGGTCGAATGGCTGCGCGCCAACCAGGTCTCGGCGCATGGCCGGCTCCTGTCGCTCGCGGACGGAACCGCCACCCCCCTCATCATGTTTCCCGACGAGCAGGGCGACCCGGCAGCGTTGCGCGCGATCAGCACCGGGCTCCAGAGGCCGGTGCTGGGGGTACGCAGCAAGGGGCTGTTGGGCGTCGGCAAGCCGTTGCTGTCGATCGAGGACATGACGCGGGACTGGGTCCGGATGTTGGCTGTCTGGTCGTCGACGAGGACGGTGCACCTCTCCGGCGTCGGCGTGGGCTGTGTCTTCGCGGCCGCCGCCGCCCATGCGCTACGCGCCGAGGGATGGACGATCCCCGCACTGGTGCTGGTCGATCCGGCGACGCCCGAGCCGACGAGCTTCGAGGAAGCCCTCGCGGGCCATATCCGGTCTTCGGCGGGGTCACTCGTCCCCGCCGGAGTCGAACTCGACAGTCTCGAGTCGTTGCGAAAGGCCTTGTCGAGCTCAGGACGCACGATGTCCGGTGCGGTCTTCAACGCGATGGCGGTACGCCTGCGCGTCGCCGCCGCGAACACCGTGGCCGCCGGCACCGCAGTGCCGCTCGACGGCCTGCCACCCACACTCGTGCTGTCTCGTGGCGACGTGATCGCCTCCGGTGCCTATCCGGATCAGACAACAATTCGCAGCATCGGCGCGACCGACAAACTTCGTGACAGCATCGAGGAATTTCTTGCCGAGGCCGAGAGCGGCCTGCCGAGAGAGCCCGAGAGAGGAACACCGTGACTGCCGTCGTTCACCCGCCGGACCCACACCAGCTCATCCAGGCAGTAGTTTCCGCCCAGTGGTACAGCGTGATGGGCCGTCCGCCGCTGGATGTCGACGAGGACTTCTTCGCCACCGGGGCCTCCGTGATCGACGCTGCGACGTATGCCTCGCAGCTGTCTGACGCGTTCGGGCGTGAGGTCAGCGTGCAGCTCGTCTATGAGAATCCCACCGTACGGAGTCTCTGCTCGGCGATCCGGTCGGGCTCCGCCGGCCTGCGATCGCGCATCCTGCCCCTGTGCCTGGACGGCGACGGCGCCCCGCTGTTGTTCATTCCCGGCGCCCACGGAAACCCGGCGGTCAACGACAGGCTCACGGAGCCCATCTTCGGCCGCCGGGTTTATGGGCTCGAGTTTCGCGGCCTGCTGCCCGGCGACGGCGAGCCGCTGCGCAGCCTGGAAGAGGTCGTCGAGGACATCACCCACGAGATAGGGCAGTGGCGCACGGCCGAGCCGGTGCATCTCGCCGGCTACTGCACCGGCGCCGTCTACGCGATGGAGGTCGCCCGTGAGTTGATCGGGATCGGCTGGCCAGTGCGAAGCGTGACCATGCTCAGCCCGTCGACGCAGCCGCAGGGGCCGTACCAGCCCGACTTCGACGAACTCCTCACCGACAGGGTCGCCCACATCGCCGCGTCGGAGGGGCTGGCGGACTACAGCGGCCCCCCGGTCGCCAGCGCGCTGTTCGCCGAGCTGAGGGCAGGTGGCAAGGAGGTCGCCGAGGAGTACGTCGAGGAGGTCATCGCGCGGGCGCGGATGTTCGTCTCCAACTTCTACGCCCTGACGCGGTACAAGCCCCCGCCGACGCCGGTCGGGACTCCGGTCACCGTGCTGCTTCCTCAGGGGGAGGACGGGGACCTCGCGCTCTCGTACTGGCCGGATGTGCTGGCGCCCACGACCACCTTCGAAACCTTCGGGTGCGATCACCTTGATGTTCCCGGCAACCCCGCCGTGATGGCGGCTATGGCGAAAGCGATGCACGCCGCGGACCGAGAGGCGGAAGACGCCGACACCGCCGGCTCCCACAACCGGCGGGAGGCCGCCGCCCCGGCACCTCCACCGAGCTGACGGGTCACCCGGGCAACGTCACCGTCGACAAGTCAGGTCCGATCCGGCCCCGCCGGTTCGACAGCGACCTGTCGCGGGCCGTCGTGCCGCCGTGACCCGCCTGCTCAAGCGCGCGCCGTGTCCGGTCCTGGGGCCAGGACTTCGACAAGCCCGACCCCGGACCGGACCCGGCGCGCCTCGGTGATCAGCGGGTCAAGTCCATCTCCACGGCCTCGTAGAGAGCCTTGATGTTGGAGCTGCCGAAGGTTTCTGCTCCACGCCGTTCGATGACCTCGAAGAAGATCGTGCGCCGCTCGTGCATTGATCGTGTGAATATCTGGAAGAGCTGACCCCCGTGATCCTCGTCGACCAGGATGTTGAGTTCGCGCAGCTCGTTGAGCGTGTGCTCGCCCGTTGACACGCGGTCGCTGAGTCGTCCGTAGTAGGCGTCGGGGGTCGTGAGGAATTCCACCCCGTTGCGGGACAGCGTCCTGACGGCCTCGACGACATTGTCGGTGCCGAAGGCGATGTGTTGGACGCCGGCACCGTCGTGCTCTTTCAGAAATTCGTCAATCTGCCCCTGATCGGCGCTCGGATCAGGCTGGATCAAGGTGAAGGTAACCGCGCCGGTCTGGCTCTGGACGACTTTCGAGAGCATTGCCTGAGCGCCCACCGCGATACGCTCTTCGAAGGTCTCACGGAAACCGAACGTCGCCTTGTAGTAGTCGACCGTCGGGTCCAACTGCCCGACCTTCAAGCAGACGGCGAAGTGGTCGATCTCGGCGAGCCGCGCCTCGCCGACGTGCTCATGCTCGGCAGGCCCGCCCGCCTGGGGGAGCGGCCGGAAGCCTGGGGGGAGCCCTCTGCCCGAGCCTCGCCGCTGGACCAGCGTGTGTACGACATCGTCGAAGCCGGAGACGCTGGCACTGAGCACGACATCGTCGGTCTCGTGTTCCCGAGGCTCGGCGAGCGCGCAGGCACCTCGCTCGATGACCTGGGCGAACGCCTTCCGCACGTCGGCGGTGCGCAACGCGATGTCGGCGACGCCGTCACCGTGCGCCAGTACGTAGGATGCGGCCGGGTGTCGCGCGTCCGTCGCCTCGGTCAACACCAGGTCTATGGCCCCCTGCCTGAGGAGCACCGAGCGGAACCCCTGCTGGGGTGAGCCGCCGATCGCCACTTCATCGAAGCCGTAGTGGTCGCGCCATACCGCAGCCTGTGCGGACATGTCCTGGACATAAATCTCCACGTAGTCCAGCTCGAAGTCATCGATCACAGCGCCTGCGCACGAGGATTCCATGCCATTTCCGCCTCTCTTGGTAGGACCGGACAAGGGAAATTTCGTAGCCGCCCGGCTACCAGCGGTCCACCCCCAGCAACTTCCGGCCCAGTGGGGTCATCGCCGCGAGCTGCGCTTCGTCGTAGCCGCGATCGGTCGGGCGATCACCCGGCCGCTCGCCGGCCTGGTACGGCTGGTCATCCCTCGCGTATCGAAGAAACTGGACGACGCGGGTCAAGGACCGGCGGTTGTGTGACGCGGCGTGCGGCATCAGGTGGTGCATCAGCACGAAATCGCCGGCAGCCCCGGTCACCTCGACGGTCTCGAGATGGGAGATGTTTCGCCACTTGTCGTGCAACTGGCGGCCGCGCGGGGCGGCCCTGGCCTCTTCCTCGACAATGCGATGCCCGCCCGGCACGACGTGGATACCGCCGCCGTGGGGCTCGACGTCGGTGAAGTAGAAGCATCCGCCGATTTCGGTCTCTTGCAGGGTGAACAGGAACTCGTCCACATCCTCGGGAACCGCAGGGTCGAGATGGAGCTGCTGGCTCAGTTCGCTCTCATGCCGGGTGTCGTTGCGTATCGTGATCGCCAGTGAGCCGTCCCTGACGAGCAGCCGAGGAGACTGCAGTAGCTGCGCCATCACCGTGTAGAGGCGTTCGTTCTGGTAGAGCGGGATGATCTCCGGGCCGTCGAAGGTCTGATCCCCCGCAGCGTGGAAGGGTTTGATCCGGCCGTCGAAGGACTCCCAGTGGTCGGGAATGCTCAGGTCGGGCGGGAGCAGGTCCAAGACCAGGCTGGCGAAGTGCTTCGCCTCATCCGCCGTCAACACCCCCCGCACGACCAGGTACCCCTCCGACCAGAAGGTGTCGATCTCCTCCCGGGTCAGGCCCGGTTCTGCCTTCGTGACCCCCATGTGAACTCCAATCGTCGAAATCCCTCGGGCTGAGGTTGGTGACCAGGTGGAACCGCCGGTGACAAGGGTCATGCCCCACCGTTCGCGCGGACCTCTGTGGTAGGCCCAGCGACGATCTCGTACCAGTCAGGGGCGACGAGGAGTTCGTTCGTCTCGATCGCTTTGAGGAGCTCCTCGCGTAGGTCAGCGGGGGTCAGCGTGGACCCGGCGGCCACCACCACTCGTGCTGTCAGCCTCGACGCGCCGGTGGCGGGGTCCCGATCGGCGGTGGTCACCACGTCGTCCACCTCGTCGAGGTTGCGCAACCGGCTCTTGATCCTGTCGTGGTCGATCCACTGCCCGTCGATCTGCTGTTCGGCGGCAGATCGCGGCACCTTGTGCAGATCGACCTTTCTGGCCACCTCGTCCACCGCGCAGTCGCCGTCTGCCGCCACAAGCCTCAACGTCAGCTCGATGCCGCGCAGCAGGCTTTCGCACTGGGAGGGCGTGATGACGGATGAGTCGCCATGGATCGACAGCTGGGCGGACTGAGGGCTGCTCCACCGCACTGACAGGCTGGCTCCGTACTCATAGAAGACCTCGTCCGTGGTCGCTGAGACGACGTCGGACGCCAGCTCCGTCCCGTCCTCGGCCGCCCCGGCGAGCGTCCCGGTCAGTACGGTCCAACCCTGAGGGGGCGGAATGAAGTTGAAGGCCAGATCGGTGCTCAGACAGATGCCCCTGCGGCGCTGGGCCCGGGCCCGCTCCTCGATCAGGTCGAAGGGGTCGTACCTGCCGTATGTGGGGTGTCCTTCAGCCAACCTTCGCTGCACGTTCGTGGCGGCCTCGAACAGCTTGCCCCCGTGCGATGCGAGCGCCACCGGGGCCCGCTGGGCAGTCGCGCACCACACCCTGCGCAACTCGCGATTGTGGCGGTTGTCGACCGACACGTTGACCGAACATGCCCTGGTCTCGCTGCGCCAGCACATCAACTGCGCGAACGCGGCCAGGATCACTGCGGAAGGAAGCAGCCCGGTCTCGGCCATGACGCGCGAGAACAATCGGTCGGCGCGGCGCACCGTGAGGGTGCACCGGTGGTAGCGCCCCTCGTTCGTGTCACCGCCGGGGCGGCTGGGGTGCATCCTCGGCGGGGAGACCGAGTAGTGACGACGGAGGTAGTCCGCCGCCTTCGCGCGTTCCAGGTTTCCCTTGGGGCTCGATTCCAGCGCAGCGGCCTCGCTCGGCTGTATCCCGCCGAGCCCGGTCGGGAGCGCCGACTGGGTCTGCGCCGACCCGGCCAGGATCCCGGCCGTCTCCTGCTCCAGCACGCTGTGGAACCCGGCGTCGATGGCGACGTTGTCGGCCACGACCGCCAACCAGTTCCGGTCATGGCTGCGCAGCAGGTAGAACTGCACCAGAAGCTGGTTGACAGCGCCGAGCCTGTGGACCCGGAAATCTTCCGCGAGCCTCGCCATGCATGGCCGCAGGTCCACCTCACCGGCAATATCGACCACGCGTAGCGGCGAACCCGACTCATGCAATTTCTGTCGCAGTTCACCCGCTATCGACTCGATGGAGGTGCGCAATATCTCGAATCGCTGCTCCAAGGCCCGGACCAAGGAGCGGGCGGCCTCGGCCGTCGAGGTCGGCAGCGGCTGGACCCCTGAGGCGATCCCCTTTTCCAGATGCCACTGAAACTTTTGCGCCCTGGTCATGGGTGCGGTGGTGGACGTCCTCTGATGCATCAGAATTCCTCGCACGATCTGGTGTCGCGGGCCGACTGTGGATGCTGAAGATTCACCGCACGCTGGCGATTGCGCTCGTCGCTGCCTCCCGTCCCCTGACCAACCCGCCATGCGCTGCTCACACCGCCACGGGACCGACCCTGGTCGGTGTGGTCTCTGCGGCTCGTCCGTCCTGTTCGGCCGTGATGAGCCCTCGCAGCGACAGGGCCAGCAGCGATGCGCCCAGGCAACCCGCGGCGACCAGGATGATCCACAGCCAGCCGAGCCCGAGTTGAAGAAGCGGGCCGGCGCTCACCGGGGCGATGATGCCGGAGATGCCCCAGGCCATCGACGCGAGGGCGTTGTACCGGCCGCGAAGCTCGTCGGTCGCGAGCGCGTTCGCAAGAGCCGGGTTGGTCGGTGCCAGCAGCGTCTCGCCGACTGCGAAGATCGCGCCGAAGGCGATCACACCGGCGGCGCTGAGCGCCGCACTCGTGCCTTCGACGTACCCGGTGGCACCGAGGATCAGCCAGGCCAGGCCGAAGATCGCGCCGACGCCCGCGAGCGCCCGACTGCGGCTGCGCCCCTGCAATCGCTTGATGACAAGCAGTTGCGCCAGCACGATGACCAGGGTGTTGGCCGTGAAGGAGTAGCCGATCACCGCCGGGCTCACCCCGATGGTCTTCGTGGCGAAGCCGGTGAAGCCGACTTCGAACTGTGCGTACCCGGAGACCGTCAACAGGACGCTGAACATCATGAACCGCCGGAACGGACGATGCGCCCACACCTCGGCGTACCCCTTCTCCCTGGTCCCGGCTGCCGGGTCGCGCTCGACCAGCCGGAGGCCCACCGTCGGCATGCTGAACAGGATCAGAAACGGGCCGAGGTAACAGAGCATGTCGAGCACGTAGATGAACTGGAACGTCTCGACTCGATTGACGTCCACGATGGATCCCGAAATGGCCGCGCCGACCCCGATGCCCAGGTTGAGCAGCGCGAACTGGAAACCGAAAATCTTCTGTCGCTCCGACTCGCCGGTGAGGGACGTCATGATGGTGTTCTGCCCGGCCCAGATCACGGCCCCGCCCAGACCGGCCAGAGTCAGCGCCGCCCACGCCTGCCACACGGTGCCGACCAGGGCGATGGCACCGAGCCCCGCCGCCTCCAACAGCAGGGCCGGCAACACCACGCGGCGCGCGCCGAGCCGGTCGATGAGAGTGCCGCCGAACGGTGTCACCACGAGGGTGAGCAGGCCGAACCAGCCGATCAGCAGGCCGACGATGCCGCTGGGGATGTGCCGCACCTCGCTGAGGTAGATGAAGAGGAATGGCAGCGTCAGCCCGTGCCCCAACGATGAGAAGATGGTGCCGACGAGCATCCGGCGGGCTTCGGGTCTCGCGGGTAGGACGTCGCGCAACATGCGGCCATTCTGCCGATCGGATACAACATTACGCAAGTAAATTAGTGGCGTCACCTGGCGTGTCGGTTGATGCGCTGAAGTGCATCGTCAAGATAACGTCGTTCTTAAATGCGTTAGCGATGATGTCGAGGTTGGATTCGGTGCGGGTCCGTTCGGCCGGCCCGTTTCCGCCGACCGCTTCCCGCACCCACCAGGACCGCTCGAGGGTCTAATCTCCCTGCTTGAGCGACACCCCTCGCAGGGCGATGACCTGCTGACGGGCACCCTGGAGGTCCTTCTTGCCGCTGGGTAGTAGTCGCAGAGACTCCACGACGAAGATCTTGTTCGGCCGAGCGTACGTCGGCAGTAGGTGGGCGACATGCTTGCGCAGCTCACCGGCGTCGACGGCGGCTCCGGGCACTCCGGACACCAGGGCGAACAGCTCGGTCTGGCCATCAGCGGAGGTGATCGGCACTGCCACCGCACGCAGCACCGACGACGCTCCTTCAAGGGCGGCCTCGATCTCAGTGAGGTCTACCCGGCTTCCCCGCACCTTGACCTGACGGTCGGCGCGGCCGACAAACAGCAACTCTCCGTCGGCCCCGACCTCCACCAGGTCCCTGGTCCGGAAACAGCGCCCTCCCTCCGCCGGCCCCTGTGGATCGGGGCGGAAACGCTCAGCCGTCAAGGCGCTGTCCCCCAGGTAGCCACGGGCGACGGTGTGGCCGCCGATGGCGAGCTCTCCCGTGGTTCCGGCAGGAAGCGCATCGATCGGCATTCCGTCGACATAGGCCGCGACGCCGGGCAGCGGACGGCCAATCGCTGTCAGGCCGGCCTCGGTGGCTTTCGCACCGACCTCGGCCTGAAGCGCGAGCCCGAACTCCGTAGATCCGTAGGTGTTCACCAGACGGACCGCTTCCGACGTGTGCGCCCGCCACAGCTCGGCCGATGCCCGGTCGAGGTTGTCGCCACCGATGACGACGAGCCGGAGGGAGGGCGGCAGCATGCCGATGCCGTCGGCGAGCCCGTACGCCAGCTCTCGCCAGAACACCGTGGGTAGGTCTGCGATCGTCAACTGCCGGTCGGCGGCCATCGCCAGGAACTCCCAGGCGGTGCCCGACCTTGACGCGGTGTCGATGACGAGCGTCGAGCCGCCCGACAGACAGGTGAAGATCTCCTCTCCGCTGGTGGCCCAGATGAGCGAGGAAAATTGCAGGAATCGGTCGCCCGGCCCAATGCTCCAGTCGGTGACCAGGTTCGCCACATAGGCGGAAAGCGCGCCGTGTGACATCATCACCCCGCGCGGGGTGCCCGTCGAACCCGAGGTGTAGTAGACGCAGGCGAGGGTGTCCGGATCGCCCGCGTCACTCGGCGGTGCCCAACCGCAGGAGTCCGCTGAGATGATGGCGCCGATGTCGAGCACTTGGGGGGCCAGCCCGCGGTGCTCGTCCGCCCCCCGCTCGTCGGTGACGATGAGGTCGATCCCCGCATCGGCGACGATCGCGCTCAGCCGCTCCCTCGGAAAATGGGAATCCAACGGAACGTAGGCGCCGCCGGTCATCATCGCGGCGAGCATGGCGACGACCGCAGCGGTCGAGTTCGGCAGCAGCACGCCGACAAGCCCTTCGCGGTCGAGCAGAGGGCTCATGACGGCTGCGGCCCGGGTCGCCTGGGCCATGAGCTCCCGATAGGTCGTCTCGACTCCGTCGAAATCTATCGCGACCCGGTCTCCGGAAGACTCTGCGTGCGCGGCGATCAGCCGCCACGCGCTCTGCGGAGCCGCCCGCCGATGAGTGGGGTGGGGGCGCAGGTCGGTCCATTCGTCTCGGATCCACGCGAGGCAGTCGCTCTCGGTTCCCTGCGGGCCGACCTTCTGCCAGCCTCCTGGCAGCTTGTGCTCCGTCGGCCAGACCGAGTATTGACCGACGTGGTTGCGAACGACCGAGGTCGCCGGAGATCGCCGGCCCGGGTGGCCGTCCGCAGGGACGGGTACGCTCTGGCGCGCCGCATCCGTCGCCGGTGACTCCGGCAGGTGGCTCATGACATCGTCTCCCTTGGCGGCGATACGCCCGCCCCGCCGTGGGTGCGTACGCGCAGCCTGTCGCCCATCGGCGCGGCTGCCTGCTGGATATCGTCGGGCCATTGAAACACATGCCTATCACTGTCACAACCGCTGACCAGAAGTTCACTCGCATTCGTGGACGTAATGGCCGGCTCGCTTATCGGCATCGGTGGTTCGGTATGCCGATGTCGCCGTGAACGGCGCGCTCGGGGTGCATCGCCACCAGTCGCCCAGCCGGCCGCGAGGGGCGCGACGAGGAACTGACCGCGATGATCGAGCGGATCCACGCGGAGAACTACGGCGTGAACCAAGGGAACGAAGCCATGCCCTCTGCACCTGCTGAATATCGACGTATCGCCGACGAACTGACCAAGAAGATCAAGAGCGGTGAACTCGCGCCAGGGGCGAAGCTCCCCAGCACGAGTGAGCTTGCCGACCAGTTCGGCGTCAGCATTGCCACCGCGTACCGCGCGGTCTCGCTTCTGCATGACCGCGACCTGGTCGTAGGGCAGCCGGGGCGCGGTGTGTACGTAGCGGGCCAGGGGTAGTCGGAGGTCACGTCCGCGGATGGCACGAAAGGTGACAACGGTGATGATCTCCGTATGATGCTGAAGATGCCTCAGCCAGTGATCTTCGATCTCTTCCACACCTTGATCCACGGGGCCGACGAGGAGCGTGACCGGGTAGTGGGCGAGATGGCGGTCATCGTCGGCGTAGCTCCGGCCGAGCTGGTCGCCGCGTACCACGCCAGCTGGCGGGAACGGCTGATCCGGTGGGACGTGGAGGAGACCATCCGCATCCTCGCCGGACGCCTCGGCGGCACGCCAACGAACGAAGAGGTGACAAAGGCCGGTGAGCAGCGGCGAGCCCTTGCATGCCGAGTGCTGGACAGGGTCTCGACCGGCACCCTGGACGTGCTCGACGCGCTACGCGGTGACGGGCATCCGCTGGCCCTCATCAGCAACGCCACCTCGGACACTGCCGAGCTGTGGCCGCAGAGTCGGCTCGCCCGACGGTTCGATGTCGCGATCTTCTCCTGCGAGGTCGGGCTGGCCAAGCCCGACCCGGCGATCTATCACCTTGCTGCCGAGCGGCTGGGGGTTGAGCCGGCGGAGTGTGTCTTCGTCGGCGACGGCGCAGATGGTGAGCTGGCCGGGGCGGCGGCGGTGGGTATGACCGTCTTCCGGACCACGGAGCACAACGACACCGATCCGGGCTGGGTCGGGCCGGCTTTCGCTACCCTGGGCGACCTGCCCGCCATACTTCGAGAGCCGCGACCTACGCGCCTCACTCAGCGTCGAACCATGGCTTGTTCGCGGCCCAGTGCAGGACCCATCCAGCGAATCCCGAGTCCGCCGTGGTGAACCCGAACTCCGCTCCGAACGGAGTAGCGCCCTCGCCGCTGATGTTCCAGACATGCCCTCGATGCGGCCCGGTGACGATGAGGTGCCAGTACATCCCGCATCCGTCGGTGCCCAACACGATTGACCCGTCGTTGTAGACCTGCTCAATGAGCGGGCTGATCTCTTCCCACGCCCTCGGGTCCTCCTCCCACAACCAGGGGGAGGTCAGCGGGAAGGGCCGACTCAAAACGCGTTCCGGCCGGTCGGCGCCCCAGTCGTCGGGCAGCTCTGCCAACCCGACAAGCCCGTACTCCGGCGGTCCGGAGTACGACCCGTCGGTTATCTCCGCGACGAACGTTCGGTAGGGGTCAGGCAGGACGATGCCGTGCTCCGCCTCGAAAGCGCGCACGGCTTCCCAGCCCAGGGCGGACTCGCCACCGTCATCGACGTACAAAGCCGCCCGGAGCGCAGCAAGGTCTTCAGAGCCAGCGTGGCCGGTATTCATGCGGCCATGGATACCACCCGCCGCCGCTCCCAGAAGACCAGCCCGGTGCCTCGGCTCTACCAGCCGGCTGCGGCTCGTCAGCCCAGCCATCCGTACTGCCAAGACCGCCGGCTGACCGTGCAGCCCGCATCTAGTCCGCAAGGGGTCGATGGGCGGCGGCAGTCAGCGGGCATTCAGCCCTGTTGTTCCCAGTAGCGGAAGCAGTCCTGCTTGCCGGCCACTGCGTCACCGATGAACGCCCCACCGGGTAGGCCAGTCCTCTGGTTGACCACGAGCGCGGCCAGCGACGGCTCGTTGAAGTCCTCGCAATCTTGGCTGAGCACGTCGAGTAGGTCCCCGAACTGCAAGTTGTGGTACCGGCGATCAACCGCAATCGCCAATTCGCCGTATGTGATGGTCTGCTGACGGCGGGCTGCGGCGATCAGGATGCCCCGCACAACCGGCAGGGTCTCGCACATCAGTTCGGTGTACCGGACCTTACTGCCCGGTCGCCAGGAGCTGGACACGTTGTCCCCGACTTGCCAGCCGAAGTGCTTGCTCAGGGGCATGCGCATTCCTCCAGAGATTCGCGTCCACATTCCTACGTTGGCCGGTTGTCACGGCGCCTCGCTTCGGGCGAACGCCTCGATGCGGTCCATGTGCTCGGGCTGCAAACCGGTGCTGCCACGCGGGCGGATCAGCAGCGCCCGACCGGCCGCCACCAACTCGTCGTGTACGTCTCCGTCGAGGGGGACTTCGGTGTCGTCGGTCCAGATCAGCCGGCGGTCGTCGGCGAGCACCTTCCGTGCGGCGGCCAGCTTCGCTGCGGACGCCGCATCGCCCCGCACCGGGTCGGCGAACGCCCGCTTCAAAGGAGGAAGCGCCCAGAGGCGTTCGAGTGCAGTGGCGTCGGCGCACCAGGTGCTGCACCAGCGCAGTTCCACGGCCCCGCTCCTGTTCAGGTTGCGGATGCGTTCGATCAGCGCGGGTGCCCACCGCATCGTGTACTCGTAGTTGTCGACGCTGGACCAGCATCCGCTTCTGCGGGGTGGCCCGCCCCAGCCGGGGCGTGAGGCGTTGAGAACGCCGTCCACGTCGAGCAGCCACACGGACGGCAGCGGGGCGGTCATCGGCGTCGCCTCGGAGGGGGCACCTGATGCATCCGAACCAACGAACTCGGCACTCCGCTCATGTCCAGACCGCTATGGCCCCGCCAGGCTGGCAGACCAGGCAGAGGTCTCCCGGTCCTCGCGCATTCCAAGCTTCGTACTGGGGATCAGGGTTCACGTTCAGGTGCGCTCCGGTGTCGAACACCAGCCACAGTGCTCCCGTCTTGAACGCGACCGCAGAGCGGATCTTCGCGCCGAAGAGCGATAGAGCAGGTACGACGTCTTGGCACGCGGGATCCAGACGAACCGGCACCACGCCCGGAGCGGTCAACGGACCATCGGTGAGCACGGCTTCGTTCTCCAGCTCCACCTGAGCCCCGTCGAGGACCAGTGTCAGCTGACAGCTGACCCGAATCTGGATTACCTGCATGTCGCGATAGGGCAGCAGCCAGCGGTCTTCCGACTCGATCAGGCCCGTCCGTCCGTTCACGGTCAGGACACTGCCAGACGGTGTCAACGTGCTCTGCTGCGGCGGGGTCATCGGTGCGTTCGGCGATGACCCCGCCGCAGCCGACCACTACCGACAGGCTCGCGAAGCCCGACCCGTCAACGAGTGGCGGTGAACGACTTCGAGCCAGGCGCTAACGGCTCACTCGGCCTTGTTGGGCCAGATGAGGCCCTGGTCGGTCCAGACGACGCCCTCGTTGCGGCAGAGACAGAAGGGATGGCCGACGGGGTCGGTGTAGACGCGGAAGCCGTAGCCGTTGGGCCCCACTTCGTCCCGCTTCAGGGTCGCGCCGAGGGCCAGGACGCGGCTCTGCTCCGCCTCGATGTCGTCGACTTCGAAGTCGAGGTGGAACTGCTTGGGGTGCTCACCGTCGGGCCACTGCGGGGCTCGGTAGTCCTCCACTGGGGTGAAGGCCAGCTCGATCTCGCCGAACTTGATGCCGGCCCAGTTCTCGTCGCTGCCCTCCCTGACCGGGCGGCCCGTCACCTCGGCGTAGAAGGCTGCCAGCTTCATCGTGTCCGGGCAATCGATGATGAAATCGGTGAGTCGCAGCATCCCGCGATCGTGCCACAGGACCAGGCGGCTGAAGGCCACGCCCCTGGTCGACAGCCCGCACCACATGCACCGGCCGCTCGAGCCCGGTGCCGAACTGCCGCGAGCCGACCCAAGCTCCGGGTGGCCGCGCATCCCCCCGGGATGTCGGTGCGGGGAATTGTGTGGCTGAGCGGTAGGGCCGTCTACTCTCGACGGCCACACGGGCGGTAGCCCCGAAGGGCGAAAGCCTGCGCTGCTGAGCCAGCACGACCGGCGATGCTCACCGACGAGAAGGAGCCCACGTGACGATCACCCTGAATCACACGATCATTCCGGCGCGCGACAACGAGCGAGAGGCGCGCTTCTTCGCCGAAATCATGGGGCTGCCGTATCACGGGCTTAACCGTCATTTCGCCCCTGTCCAGGTCAACGAACAGCTCACGCTGGATTTCCTGACCATGCCGGATGCCCTCGGGCACCACCTCGCCTTCGACGTCGACCCGGAGAGCTTCGACCAGATCCTGGCCGGGCTGCAAAGTCGGGGCGTCCCGTACGGCAACGACCCCCAGCAGCCCGACAACGGTCGCACCGACCACCCGTTGGTGCCTCGGGGTGTGTTCTTTCAAGATGAAGCCGGGAACCTGTGGGAAGTGATGTCACCCCAGTGATCGCCAGCGTCAGAGTGCCATCGACGTGGAGCAGACTCGGGCGCTGGTAAAGGAGCGGTTCGTGTCCGTCCCGCATGAGGTTCATGTCGGGTGGGGCCGCGCCATCATCGGCCACGCGCTGCGATCCTGACCCGGCCGCAGCCCTGACCGGAGCCGCCCTTCATTGAGGTGGCCTGGTCGGTCCCCGCCCCGATACCACGTCCCGGCTCGTCGCCGGGAGCGGACTTTCGCCGGTGACTGCGCAATCGGCGGGCGTAATGGTCACCGGCGAGGACTGCCTCATTCGTAGTGGTAGCGGCACTGCGCAATCTGCACTGTGTCGTCCATGATCCGGTATACGAGGCGGTGTTCATGATCGATGCGCCTCGACCAGAAGCCCGCCCAGTTACCGCGGAGTTGCTCCGGTTTGCCGATTCCTTGGTGGCCGTTGCGTCGGATGTCCTCGATCAAGGCGTTCACTCGTTTCAGCATCTGGCGGTCTCGTTGCCAGGTCAGGTAGTCTTCCCAGCCTCGTCCGGCGAACTGGACCTTCATGCTGCCGGCGCCTCGCCTGAACTGGCGTCGGGGTCGACCAGGTCGTGCATCTCCCCACCCCCGTTGCGCAGCTCTTCGACGGCTTCATTCAGACGGCGCGCGTTGGCAGGGCTGGCCATCAGGTAGGCCGTCTCCTTCAACGACTCGTACTCGCGCAGCGAGATGATGACCGCAGCCTCCCGGCCCGAGCGGGTGACCACCACTTCCTCGGCGTCGTCCACAACATGGTCGAGCATCTTGGCCAGGTTCTGTCGCACTTCCGAGTAGGGAACGGTACGCATGCTGCCTCCCAACGTTACGTACAATAAATTGTACAAGCTACCGGGCTGCGCGTCAGATCGTCCGACCTCTGGCTTTGGCGGAGATGCGGTCGTCGGCCCGGCTGGGGATACGGCTTCGCCTTGGAGCCGACGTACGGGTGCGGGCGGCACCTGGTCCACCTCGGCGGCAGGGTCGTGGTCGGCGAGCATGCACCGATCGAGCTCGCTCCTTGTCCGGCGCAGCCAGTACGGGAGGCGGAGACGTCGGCGCGATGTAGCCGGGCGCATCGGCGCCCTGGCCCAGGCCAGCAGTAGACGAACACCAAACTCGTCGTCGTTGCGCACGCCTTGACCGAGGCTCGTGACATTACGTAGATGCACGTTCACGCCCTCAGAAGGCCGTCCGCTCACCCTTCATGCTGCGCCTCGTACCGGTTGACCGTCGCCCTGGCGGCGGCTGTTGCGCAGGCTGCCCACCCCGAGCGTGGCCGTCAGCGAGCTGGCCACCCCGTGGCCCATCGCATCGGTCACGCTGAAGTGCAGCACGTCGCGGGCCAAGCTGTAGTCGAAGGTGTCCCCGCCGATCGTCGCGGCCGGCTCCAGCCAGCCGGACAGGATGAACGAGCTGGCCTCGCACGTGAAGGCGGAGGGGAGCAGGCGGCGCTGGATCTCCGCGGAGAGGGAGAACGGGGTCGTGCGCTGCCCCGACTCGAACAGATCGGTGTGCCGCCGGTTGGCGATCACCACGAACGACAGCGCGTGAGCGATATTGCTGATGTCCTGCAACACCTGCGGAGCAGGCTCGTCCGGCAGGGTCATCTCCAGCAAGCCGATCACCTCGCCCCGGTTGGTCACCGGTGCCAGCACCGTCCATCCCTGAACCCTACGAGACCTGCGATTGCTGCACGTCGTCGCCGCGCGCCTGGCGCCGCCCGCTGCACCGGCTGCCGGCCCGCCTGCGTACGGATGAGTCGGTGGGCGAAGGTCGTCGTCTACGCCCGGAAGAAGAGAAGCCGGCGACGGCTTTTTCCGACGAGAGCCAGACGCGCCGATCGCTGCCCATGTCGGCCCTTTCGTTTCCCGGGTCTGCCCGCGCGGTCAGAACCGCAGTCGGCTACCTGACAACGGCCTGCCCAAATCCGCCCCAACCACCACCATGGACCGGTTCGTCACCGAGCTAGGAGAGTCCCTTGACCGACCCGCAGCACCCCGCCGACGCCAACAACCCCGGCCCGGCCGGCCCGCCGCAGCAGCCCTGGGCAAACCCCGGCGACCAGCCGCCGCAGCAGCCGTGGGCGGCACCCGGCGGGCAGCCCTACCCGGCGCAGCCCGGCGGGAGCACCGTCCCACCCCAGCCGAACCGCAAGGCCATCATCATTTCCGCCGCCGCGATCGTCGGCGTCCTCGCGGTCGGCACCCTCGGCTTCGTCGTCTGGGACGGCTACCTCAGAAAGGACTCGGGAGTGGCCGCCTGTGAGGCGATGCGCGACGGCAAGTCCCCCGATGGTCGTGACAAATCGCCGGAGAACAAATTGGTCACCGAGGCCCAGTACCGGCAGTTGCGGAAGGTCTTCGAGGATTCCCGACACGACAAGATCCGCGAACATGGCACCGGGCTCGTGGACATCGGCTGGCAGATCGAGCAGCTTCCCGAGGGCCAGAGCTCGGCGGCATTGGCGTTCATCGGGCCGATGGGCACCCACCTCGCGGGGCTGCAAACGGCGTGCGCCGACCAGGGCGTGATCGTCAACATCACCGACCAGGACTGAGCCGCCGCCAGCGTGCGGGGGAGTAGGAGCTTGCCGAACATGACCAACGTGGCAGACGACCACCGCGCCGTCGCCAAGGCGTTCGCCGAACGGGTGCGCGGCGTCGCCCCGGCCGACTGGGACAACCCTGCCCCCTGCGAGGGCTGGGTGGCCCTGGACGTGGTGCGCCACCTGACCGAGTGGCTCCCGGCGTTCCTGAGCGCCGGCGCGGGCATCGAGCTGCCGAAGGGGCCGACGGTGGACGAGGATCCGCTGGCCGCCTGGGTGGCGCACAGCGACGGCGTGCAGGCACTGCTCGACGATCCCGCGACGAGCGGCCAAATGCTGGCGAATCCGCACGTCGGGGAGATGCCGGTCGATCAGGCGATCGGCATGGTCTACGTCCCCGACGTCTTCCTGCACACCTGGGACCTGGCCCGCGCCACCGGGCAGGACGAGCGACTCGACCCCGACCGGTGTGCCCAGCTCCTCGCGGGGATGCTGCCGATGGACGACGTGCTCCGGGGGAGCGGGCAGTACGGGCCACGGGCCGAGGTGGCCGAGGACGCCGACGCGCAGACCCGCCTGCTCGCCTTCATCGGCCGCCCGGTCTGAGGCCCCGGAACCAGGCCGGGTACCGGTCGGGTCCGGAATCAGGCCTGGAATCAGGACCGGGTCCGGGCGGGGCCGGTCAGGACGTGGCGAAGGCGTCCACTCCGGTGAGCTCGGCAGACAGCCTCCACAGCCGGGCGGCGTCGGCGAGATCGGCCCCACCGGGCTCCTCGACGATCGCGCAGTCCTCGCAGTAGACACCGCCGACGCCGCTGGCGGCCATCCGGCGGATCGCCGAACTGACCGAGGGCCTGGCGCTCATCGACAACAAGGTCCGCACGTACGAGGAGCACCTCGCCCAGGGCACCGCCCACGCCCTCTGGAGCACCCCGCAGCCGCCGAGCTGACCCCCACCGACCGGGCCGGAGGCGAGGCGGGTTCAGGCTGCCGTCGGCGTCCCCGCCGGGCACTGGATTGCCGGGTCTACCGTGGCCTAGGCCGAACGTCACCCCGCCCCAGCCACGGGAGGCCACCCGATGAATCGCCCCGTTGTCCTTCTGGTTGCGGTGCTCGTCGCGATGACGGTGACCCTCCTGCTGTTCTGGGCGGCCGACCGGTCGCGGGCGAGGGCCGACCGGAATTCCCGTCGCCGGCCGGTGCCGCCGCACTCAGGCGCGGATCGGGCCGGCAACCGGCCCTCGGACTCTGGGTCCGGCACATCGTCGCAGGACACGACCTTCGGCTACGTCGTCCCGATCCTGCCTCCCGAATCATCCGCTGGCGACGGCGGCGGGCACCACGGCGGTGGGGGCCACTCCGGCGGCGGCGACTCCGGCGGTGGCTACAGCGGAGGCGACTCCGGCGGCGGTGGCTACAGCGGCGGTGGGAGCAGCGGCGGCGACTCTGGCGGCGGCGGGAGCAGCAGCTACTGAGGGACGGAAGGAAACCTGTTCAGCGCGGAGCGGCCCTGCGCCGGGCAGGGCCGCCCGCCCCCGACAGCTACGTCGTGGGAAGGCGGACGGCCCGCTGGATCAGCGCGTTCACCCGCTCGGTGAGTTCGCGTACGGCCGCCTCGTCGTCGCCGTCCAAGGCCGTGATGCCGTCGACCAGCGCCGCGTAGTCGGAGGTCAGCCGCAGGTACAGGTGGCAGAACTCCCGGTCGGCCTTGGTCCTGACCTTGCGCGTGTCGGCGGCCACGGCGTACCGCGGCTCCAGGTCGATGATCTGTTGGGCCAGCACGGCGGTGGCGGCGCCGAGCGCGGTGCGGTCGTCGGCCCGCTCGTCGCGGCGGGCACGCTGGGCCGCCGCGAGCCGGCCGGCCCGGCGGCCCGCGACGTAGAGCGCCGCCGCCCCGGCGACGACGGCCGTGAGCGCCGCGCCGGCGAGCAGGTACCGGGGCAGGGAAGGGCTGACGGTACGGGAGCCGTCGGGCACGATGTCGGAGCTCACCAGCCGGTCGTAGTTGACGGCGACGACCTTCACCGCCTCCAGGGGACGGTCGATGAAGGTGTCGGTGCCCTGGCCGATGGTCGTCTCCGCGACGGCGGCCCGGCCGAAGTTCTTCTTGTCGCGCTCGGGCAGCAGCGCGCAGCCGTACTTGTCCCAGTCCTCCCCGTCGCGGGCCATCACCAGCACCAGCGTCCCGTCTGCGGCGCGCTTGACCCGGTCGCAGGCGTCGCCGAGCTCCGCCCCCGGGGCCAGCATGATCACCACCAGCCGGCGGTTGCCGATGACCCTCTCCGCTGCGGCCCGGTCCAGGTCGACGCCGGGCGCGGCGTAGACCGACGAGGTGCGGACCTGGCGGGCGATCGGCCCGTCCAACAGCCCGCCGCTCCACAGCGCCCAGCCGGCCAGGATCGCGCAGCCCACGACCGCGAGGCCGAAGGGCGTGCCCAACAGGTCGCTGAGCCAACGTCGTCTCATGTCAGCCTGCCCTGCAGATAGTTCTCCGGCCGGTAGCCGGGGATGCCCAGCGTGCGGGCGGCGTCGTCCAACTCGCCCGTCGCCTCGGTCAGCAGCGTGTGGACGTGCCGGTCCGGCAGGTCCTGGCCGAGCGCCTCGCGGGCCGCCTGCAACCGGACGATGCCCCGGGTCAGCGCCGGGTCGCTGCGCACGTCGGTCAGCAGGGACATCTCCACGGCGAGGGCGGTGAGCCCGGCCAGTCGGGCCGGCGCGCCACCGAGGTGCGCGCCACCGGCGATGCGGCCCCGCAGGCCGCCCTCGGCGCGGCGCAGCGACCGGACCGACAGGGCCAGGAAAGCCGCCACGCACACCGCGAAGACCCACGGCAGCGCCGGCAGCGCCACCCGCAGCGGGTCGGCCGGCCGGTACGGCAACGGCCGGTCGAACACCCCCGAGTAGCGGACGTCGATGACCCGGTCCAGGTAGACGCCCAGCACGTTGCGCTGCGGGTAGTCGGTCCGGCCGAGCACGCCGCTGAACTGGCCGTAGAAGCTCGCCCCGACCAGCTCGGCGAAGTCCGCCTGCCCCGGGCCGTGGTACTCGATCCAGAGCCCGTGCATCACCACGATCGGCTTGTCGGGGAAGAGCCTGGCCAGCGCCGGGCCGTACCGGGGCAGCGGTGCGCGGTCGCGCTGCTGGGGGAAGGCGGCGAACCAGGCGCCGTCCGGGAAGGCTTCCTTCGCGGTCTTGACGGGCACGTCGGTCAGGGTGGCCCCGACCGCCCGGTGCAGCCCGGTCGATCGCAGGTCGGCGGCGACGACGGCCAACTCCCGGGCGGTCGGCTCGCGCCAGCTCAACTCGTCGGGGTCGGACGGGGCGGGGCGGTCCTGCAACGCGGTGATGAGGGTCAGCAGCGGCCCCGTCACGTCGCCGGCGGCGAACTGGGCCCGCCAGCTCGGCAGGTCGTCGGGGACGGCCCGGAAGAGGACGCCGCTGACCTCGGTGCCGACGACCTTGATGGTGGTGCTGTTCCTCACGCCCCGCTCCCGGAGCTGTTGCTCCACCCCCTGGACCCGCAGGCGTTCCTCCTCGTCCAGGCCGGGCGGCGCGACCAGGATGCGGTAGTCCTCGCTGCCGATGACCTCCCGGACCCGCTGCTCGTTCCACGAGGCGATCGAGCCGGGCAGCCGGACCACCCGGTTGGCCGCCAACTGTGCGGCCATCTCCTCCACCGACGGCACGGTGGTGGCGCTCGACTCGCCGGCCGAGCCCTGCGCGACCCCCGCCGAGGACGACGGTGACCGACCGTAGCTGACGTCGAAGCTCTGCCCCTGAGCGTGCAGGAAGACCACCAGGACCGCCACGGCGACGCCGAGCGACGCCCAGCGCAGCAGCTCGAGGGCCCGGCGACGGGGACGAACGTTCATGCCTGCCCCCGCCACAACCGGTCGGCCCGCCGGGCGTGCTCCGCGGCCTCCCGCGCCGCCGCCGGCCCGCCCCGGCCGGCGGCGATCAGCTCGGCGCGGGCGAACAGCCGCTCGGCCTCGGGCACCCGGGTCGCCGCGGCGTCCCGGCTGACGGCGGCACTGTCGATCTCCGCCCGCGCGGCGGACCAGGCGGTCCGGCGCGCGTGGTCGCGGGCCCGCCACCGGGGCAGCAGGGTCGTCACGAAGCCCGCGCCCACCAGCAGCAGGCCGCCGGCCAACCAGATCGGAAGGGTCTGTGCCATGCGCTCCCACCTCGTGCCGAGGGCCCGGCCCCGCCCGCCCCGGACCTGCCCACCCGGCCGGGACCCGTGTCCAGCAGGGACGACGTACGGGCCGAGTCTGGCTGATCATGTCAACCAGGGCCACCCGGGCCGCCCGCCACCACCTGCGGTGACCGGGCGGCCACGAGGCGCGGCCCGAATCGGGTCGGCGAGCCGGGGGTGGGACTCCTGCGGAATCCGTCAGAGGCGGGTGGCGGTGCGGACGAGGTCGGCGACGGCTCGGGATCGGCTGCGGGGTGGCCACGCCATGACGGTGGTGATGCGGGGGGCGTCGACGACCGGGACGGCGACGACGCCCTCGCCGAGCTGGGACCGACAGGAGTCGGGGGCGATCATCATCGTCCTGCCGAGGGCGATGAGTTGCAGGAGCTGCGAGTGGCTCTGCACCTCCGGCCCGGGGCCCTCGCCGTAGCTGCCGTCCGGGCGGGGCCAGCGGGGCCGGGGCAGGTCGGCGAGATCGCTCGTCTCGGCCAGCTCCAGCTGGGTACGGGTGGTGAGGGGGTGCCCGGTCGGCAGGACGGCCACCTGGCCCTCGGTGAGCAGTTCCTCGGTGTCGAAGCCCGTCGTGTCGTCGATGGGCGGGTGCAGGATGGCCACGTCGGCGTGACCGTTGCGGAGCAGGCCGGTCTGCTCTCCCGGGCCGCTCAGCAGGATGTCGACGTGGGCCGACCCCGGTTCGGCGGCGTACGTGTGCAGCAGCTTGGCCAGCAGCTCGCTGGAGGCGCCGGCCTTGACCGCCAGGACGACGCTGGGCCGACCGACGGCGGCGAGGGCGGCCCGCCGGGCGCGCTGCTCGGCCGCCTCCAACGCCTCCAGCGCCGCCCGCCCCTCGTGCAACAGCACCGCGCCGGCCTCGGTGAGCGACACCGGCCGGCTGTCGCGCTGGAGCAACGGGGTGCCCAGGCGGCGTTCGAGCTGCATGATCGCTCGGGACAGCGGCGGCTGGGCGATCCCGAGGCGCTGCGCGGCCCGACCGAAGTGCAGCTCCTCGGCGACGGCCACGAAGTACCGCAACTCTCGGCTCTCCACGCCGCCCAGCGTACGTCCGGCCCCGGCGGCATACCTTGCGGGTATCGCGCGTGACCCACTTGGTCTTGGTGTCGCGGGGGAGCGGCACGCACGATCGGGACATGACAGAAACGAAGATCGCCCTGGTCACCGGGGCCAACAAGGGCATCGGCTACGAGATCGCGGCGGGCCTGGGCGCGCTCGGCTGGAGCGTCGGCGTCGGCGCCCGCGACGACGCCCGACGTGAGGAGGCGGTGACCCGGCTGCGGGCCGCCGGCGTCGACGCCTTCGGGGTGCCGCTGAACGTCACCGACGACCGCAGCGTCGCCGGGGCCGCCGAGCTGATCGCCAACCGGGCCGGGCGGCTGGACGCCCTGGTCAACAACGCCGGGATCACCGGCGGCTGGTCGCAGCAGCCCACCTCGGTCGACCTGTCGATCATCCGGACGGTCGTGGAGACCAACGTGCTCGGGGCCGTCCGCGTCACCAACGCCATGCTGCCGTTGCTGCGCCGCTCGGCCGCGCCGCGGATCGTGAACATGTCCAGCACCGTCGGCTCCCTGGCCCGGCAGTCGGGCCCCGACGGTGAGACCACCACCGGCCCGGTCGCGGTGGCCTACGCGCCCTCGAAGACGTTCCTCAACGCCGTGACGGTGCAGTACGCCCGGGAACTGGCGGACACGAACATCCTGATCAACGCCGCCTGCCCGGGGTTCGTCGCCACCGACCTGAACGGCTTCCGGGGCGTGCGCAGCCCGAAGGAAGGGGCGGCGACGGCCATCCGTCTCGCCACCCTGCCCGACGGCGGCCCCACCGGCGGCTTCTTCGAGGACGCCGGAGTGGTGCCCTGGTGACGACGGGTCCCTCGCCCACCACGCCCGTCCACCGCATGCCCACGAACTGGAGAAACTCATGAACATCGCCGTCCTCGGCACCGGAAAGGTCGGATCCGCCCTCGGGGCGGGCCTGGCGTCCTCGGGTCACCACGTCGTCTACGGATCACGAAATCCCGGCAAGACGCCCACCACGCTCAGCCAACGCGCGGCCGTGGCATCCGCCGACGTGGTCATCACGGCCCTTCCCGGTACGGCCGTCCTGAGCACCCTGGAGGAGATCGGCGAGGACGTCCTCGGCGACAAGATCGTGCTGGACCCGTCGGCGGCTCTGACACCGCAGATGACGATGGCCTACTACGGCGACAGCGTGGCAGGCCGGGTGCAGGCACGCTTTCCCCGCGCCCGGGTCGTCAAGGCGCTCAACACGATGAACTTCACGATCATGGTGGATCCGCAGGCCCGGCTGTCGTACGCGACGGTCTTCGTCAGCGGCGACGACCCGGCGGCCAAGCGCACGGTCAACGGGCTGCTGGCCGATCTGGGCTGGCCCCAGGAGTGGATCCTCGACCTCGGCGACATCGGCACCGCGTTGGCCACCGAGCACGCCGCGCCCTTGTTCTTCGCCACCGTCAGGGCGTTGCAGAGCCCCACGTTCAACATCGCTGTCCTTTCGGCCACGGCCACGGCCACGGCCACGCCGCGCCCCGCCCCCTCGGTAGGAGAACTGTGAGCACCCCCTTCACCGAATCCGCCGTCGGGCACTCTCTCGGTGGGCACACCGCCGCCATGCTCGCCGGTATGACGGTGACCAGCCGAGCGGACGGCACGGTGCTCGACCGGCGCGACGAGCGCGTCGTCGCCAGCGTCATCATGGCCGGCCCCGGCGACGGTGCGGACCTGGCCGGCTTCGCGGCCGAGCACTACCCGGACCTCGCCGGCACGCGCTTCGACACCATGACCGGGCAGGCCCTGGTCGTCGTCGGCGACAAGGACCACAACCCCATGTTCACCGACCGGGAGGACTGGCGCGCGGACGCCTACCACCGCAGCCCCGGCGGGAACAAGACGCTGCTCACCGTCTTCGGGGGCGAGCACATGCTCGGTGGCGTCTCCGGGTACGACGCCAACGAGACCACCGACGAGGATCCCGAGCGGGTCGCGGCGGTACGCGCCCTGATCTGGGCCTATCTGCGCAGCGCGCTCGTCCCCGGTGACCCGGCGTGGAGCCGCTCCGTGGCCGCCCTGGACGCCCGGGAGCATCCCTGGGGAAGCGTCGAAACGAGGACCTCCACCGCACAGGGGCAGCCCGGCTGACCGCAGACCCTCCGGTCGGGCGACGGTGGTGGAAGATCAGACCGTGCATACCTCGACACGTACGCGGGCCCTGTTGGGTGGGTTGGTCCTCGCGGTGGCCACCGTCGCCGTCTGGTGGGCCTGGCTCGGCTGGGACACCGAGTACACGTTCGACCCGGAGACCTCCTCGACCAGCGGCCCGTACGACACCTGGCAGGTCGTCGGGTGCGTGCTGTCCCTGGTGGCGCTCGCGGCCGTCGGCGGTTGGCTGTTGCGCCCCTGGCTGGTGGTGCCGGTGATGACGGTGGCGTTCACCGCCGCCTGGTCGTGGCGGGCGGCGACGAGCGACGACTCCGGCCTCTGGGTGATCGGCGGGGTCCTGATGCTGGTCGGGATGGCGACCGGCAGCACCGCGGTCAGCGCCGGAGCCAACCAGTTGCGCCGCCGCCGGGACCCGTCCCGGCGCTGACCGGTCAGACCCGTCCCGGCGCTGATCCGGTCAGCCGACCAGGCGGTGTTCCCAGGCCCAGGCGGCGATCTCCACCCGGTTGCGGGCGTCCAGCTTCGCCTGCACGCTGCCCAGGTGCGTCTTGACCGTGCCGACGGAGATGAAGAGCCGCGCGGCGATCTCCGCGTTCGTCGCGCCCCGCGCCGCCAGCCGCACCACGTCCAGCTCCCGGGGTGACAGGCCGCCGTCGTCGGCCGGGCCCGTCGCGGGCGGGTTCAGGTGCCGCAGCAGCCGTACGGTGATCGACGGGCTGATCAGCGCGTCGCCGGAGACGGCGGCCCGCACGGCCTCCACCAGCAGCGCGGGGCCGGAGTCCTTGAGCAGGAAGCCGCAGGCGCCGTTGCGCAGCGCGGTGTGCACGTACTCGTCGAGATCGAAGGTGGTCACGACGACCACACGGACGGGGTCGACGACGCCGGGGCCCGCGAGCTGGCGCAGGGCGTCCAGCCCGTTGAGCCTCGGCATCCGGATGTCCAGCAGGGCGACGTCGGGGCGGAGCCGGCGGGCCGCCTCGACCGCCTCGACACCGTCGGCGGCCTCGCCGACCAGCTCCATGTCCGGCTGCGCGTCAATGATCATCCCGAACCCGGTCCGCACCATGGCCTGGTCGTCGGCCACCAGCACCCTGATCATCGGCCGCTCCTCGCCTCGTCGACCCCGACGGGCAGCGGATCAGGCGACAGCGCGTCCGCCGGCAGCGGCCGGTCGTCCAGTGGCAGCGCCGCCAGCACGACCCAGCCTCCGTCGTCGCCGGGGCCGGCCCGCAGCCGCCCGCCCAGCGCCTCCACCCGCTCCGCCAGCCCGGCCAGCCCGAAACCCCGCCGGCCGCCGCGCCGCCCCGACCCGTCGTCGACCACCCGCACCAGCAACGACCGTGGCGTACGGCGCAGCCGCACGTCGACCCGGCTCGCCCCGGTGGCATGCCGCCGGACGTTCGTCAGCGCCTCCATCACCACCCGGTACGCCGAGGACGCCACGTCGACCGGCAGGCCGTCGAGCGGCCCGTCGGTGTGCAGGTGGGCCCGCGCCGGCCCGGCGGCGGTGAAGTCGGCGACCAGTTCCGGCAGGTCGGCCACCCCGGCCAGGGGCGCCATCGGGGCGTCGGGCGAAGCGTCGGGGTCGCGGAGCACCCCGACCATCCGGCGCATCGCCGCCATGGTCTCCGCGCCCGCGTGCTCGATGCGCTCCAACGCGGCCACCGCCCGCTCGGGGTCCTGTGCGGCGACGTACCGGGCGCCCTGCGCCTGGACCACGATGCCGGTGACGTGGTGGGCGATGAAGTCGTGCAGGTCCCGGGCGAACTCGGCGCGCTGCTCGGCGCGTACCGTCGCGAGCTGCCGCTGCCGGGCGTTGGCCACCAGCCGCAGGTACATGCCGGCGGCGGCGGCCCCGGCGGCCAGCAGCGCGTACCCCATGCCGATCAGCAGGTGGCCGTTGTCGACCCCGGCGCGCAGCGGCAGCAGGGTGACGGCGAGGCCGGTCGCGGCGACGGCGAACAGCGCCGGCACCGTGGCGGCCCGCCGGGCGACCACGAAGACCGTCCCGAGCAGCCCGCAGGACTCCGCCAACCCCCACATCTGGGCCGCCGTCAGCAGCGGCACCCGGCCGCCGAACCCGCCGCTGAGCCGCAGGTAGCCGTAGAGCACGGTGGTGGCCAGCGACCACACCGCCACCGCGCCGGCCGCCGCCGCCAGCCGGCGGGAGTGCTGCGGGTGCGCGGTCAGCCACACCGCCGCGGTGGCGACCGCCAGGGCGACCTGGGCCAGCGCGGCCGGCACGGCGAAGGTGCCGCCGACGGGGAAGATCCAACCGCCGCCGACGTCGGCCAACCCGAGGACGGCCATGGTGAGCAGGGCGGCGGCCTGCCCGGCCCGGTGCCACCGGCGGCGGGGAAGTGAGATCACCAGCCCACGGTAGCCACTCGGCCGGACCGGGGGATCTGCCGAAAGACGGACCCGGCGCACGGTGGGTCCGACTGCGGACCGATGCGCCCCCCACCTGCGGCAACGCAGGCTTGCCGGGTCCCGTCAGAGCTGGAGGAATCATGACCACCCACCATCCGGACCCGACCCCGGCCGTCGCGGCCGTCGACCTGGTCAAGGTGTACGGCAAGGCAGAAACGGCGGTACGCGCCCTCGACGGCGTCTCCGTCGGCTTTCGCCGCGCCGAGTTCACCGCGATCATGGGTCCGTCCGGCTCCGGCAAGTCCACCCTCATGCACTGCCTCGCGGGGCTGGACACGGCGACCTCGGGGCAGGTGCTGCTCGGCGGCACCGACCTGGGCCGGCAGTCCGACCGGGCGTTGACCCGGCTGCGCCGGGAACGGATCGGCTTCGTCTTCCAGGCGTTCAACCTGCTGCCGCAGCTCACGGCGGTGCAGAACATCACCCTCCCGCTCGACCTGGCCGGCCGGAAACCCGACCGGGAACTCCTCGCCCGCGTGGTGGACGCGCTGGGCATCGGCGACCGGCTGACCCACCGCCCCAGCGAGCTCTCCGGCGGTCAGCAGCAGCGGGTCGCGTTGGCCCGCGCGCTGGTCGCCCGCCCGGAGGTCGTCTTCGCCGACGAGCCGACCGGCAACCTGGACTCCCGCGCCGGGGCGGAGGTGCTCGACCTGCTCCGCGACTGCGTGCGTACCCTCGGTCAGACCGTGGTCATGGTCACCCACGACCCGGCCGCCGCCACGTACGCCGACCGGGTGGTGCTGCTGGCCGACGGCCGGATCGCCGGCGACCTGGCCTCGCCCGACCGCGCCTCGATCATCGCGGCCCTGCACGCCGTCTCCCTGCGCGGCGAGGCCCGGCACGAACGGATCCTGAACGACCCGGCCCTGGGCGACCCGGCGGTGACCCGGTGACCCGGCGCACGAGCCTGCTGCGCGCCCAACTCGTCGACGCGGCTCGCCGCCCGGCCCGGACCCTGCTGACCGGGCTGGCGGTGGTCGTCGCGGCGTTCGTGGTCTTCGGCAGCGTGCTGGGGTACCAGATCGCCGAGCGGACCGTGCTCGCCGACGTCGGCGGCACCCCGGCGGCGGTCGACCTGCTGGTCTCCGGCGAGGACGGGGTCAGCGCTGCGGCCCTCGCCGCGACCCGGAAGCTGCCGGGGGTGGCCGAGGCGGTGGGCCGCACCGACAGCTTCCACGAGTTCCCCGGCACCGGCGGCGACGGGATCTCCGTGTACGCCGACCCCGGCTCCGGCCCGCTCGCCACGGTCCGGCCGCGCTCCGGCGAGTACCCCGACGCGGCCGACGAGATCGCCGTCACCCCGCGCACCGCGCAGCGGCTCGGGCTCGCCGTCGGCGGCACGATCCGGCTGGCGGCGGCCGGGCGGGACGAGCCGGTCACGCTGACCGTCGTCGGCGTGGTGACGACCCGCGACGACTACGGCACGACCGGCTACACCACCGAGACCTTCGCCGCCCGCCTCGCCGGCCGGGACGGGCTGCGCCAGATCGAGCTGCGGCTCACCCCCGACGCCGACCCGGCCCAGGTCACCGCCGCCGTCACCGCCGCGCTGAGCCGCGCGACGCCGGCCGGCGCGCCGCCGGAGGTCCGCTCGGGCGCGGAGGTCCGCCAGGAGGAGGCCGAACGGGCCGTCGCGGGGGTCCGGAACCTCTTCGCCCTGGCCACGATGTTCATCGCGATCGCCGTGGTGGCCGCCGTCCTCGTCGCCGTCTCCACCTTCCGGATCGTCTTCGCCCAGCGGATGCGCCAGCTCGCCCTGCTGCGCGCCGTCGGGGCCGGCCGCGCCGGCCTGCTCCGGGCGCTGATCGCCGAGGGCGCGTTCACCGGCCTCGTCGCCGGCCTGGCCGGCGTGCTGGGCGCGTACGCCCTCGGCCACGCGCTGCCGCCGCTGCTGCGGGTCTTCGGCCTCGACGTGGCCGCACCCGGTCACCCGGCGGGGGCGGCGCTCGCCGTGGTCCTCGGCGCGGCCGGGGTCACCGCGCTGGCCGTGCTCGCGCCGGCCGTCACCGCCGTGCGGGTCGCCCCGCTGGAGGCGCTGCGCACGGCCAGCACCACGGCCGGTCGGCGCGGCATCGGCCGGCTCCGGCTGGTCACCGGGATCCTGCTGGCCGCCGGCGCGGCGCTGGTGGCAGCCCTGGTGGTGAGCATGCTGCCCGGCCCCAACCCGGAGAACTACGACCCGCTCGGGCCGCTGCTGGTGATCGTGGCGTCCGGCGCGCTGGCGTACGCCGCCCTGGTCGCCCTCGGGCCGCTGCTGGTGCGCCCGGCGCTGGCCGTGCTGGGCTGGCCGCTGCGCCGGCTCGGCCCCCTGGGCCGGCTCGCCGTCGGCGGTGTCGGCGGGGCTCCCCGCCGGGCGGCGGCGGTGGGCGTCGTCGTCGCGCTCGGGGTGACGCTGACCGCCGGCGCGCTGATCGGCGGCGCCACGCTCAACGCGCTGACGCGCGGGGAACTGGCCGGGATGGCCCCGGCCGACATCGGCGTCACCGCCCCCGACGCCGCCGCGCTGCCGACCGGGCTGGTGGAGCGGGTGCGGGCCGTCGGCGAACTGGACCGGGTGGTGCCGTACCGCAGCAGCACCGACGTGCGGGTCGACCAGGTGCAGCTCGACGGCCTCGCCGCCACCGACCTGGAGCTGCCCGCGCTGTCCACCTGGGGAGAGTTCGGGGTGAGCGCGGGCAGCCTCGCCGACGCCGGGCCGGGGCGGGTGGTGCTGCGCCGCAGCGTCGCCGAGGCGGCGGGCGTCGGAGCGGGCGACAGCGTGACGGTCGTGCGGGGCGACCGGTCGGTGCGGCTGCGGGTGGCCGCCACCATGGCCGACACCCCGCTGAGCGCCGGGCTGCTGGTCGACCCCGCCGACCTGGACCGGCTCGGCGTCCCGGCCGGGCCGACCGGGGTGCTGGCCGACGTGGCCGACGACGGCGAGCAGGCCCGCTCGGCGGCGGTACGGGCGCTGCGGGCCGCCGTCGGCCCCGAGGCGAGCATCCAGGTGCACGCCGACGACCGCGACGACCTCGACGGGCGGCTGCGCGAGCTGTCGACGGTGCTGCTCTGTCTGGTCGGCCTGACCGTGCTCGTCGCGGTGGTCGGCGTCGGCACCACCACCGGCCTGTCGGTGGTGGAGCGCACCCGGGAGTCGGGGCTGCTCCGGGCGGTCGGGATGTCGCGCCGCCGACTCGCGGCGATGCTGACCGTCGAGGCGGGGCTGTACGGCGTCGTCGGCGCCACCCTCGGCCTGCTGCTGGCCCTGCCGTACTCGTGGCTGGCCGTGGCGGCGGTCGATGCCCAGGTCTCCGTGGAGTTCCCCGCCGCCCCGCTTGCCCTGGTGGTGCTGGGGCTCGCGGCGGCGACGGCGCTGGCCGGCCTGCTCCCCGCGCGCCGGGCGAGCCGGGTGAGCCCGACGGTGGCCCTGGGCACCGGCGAGTGACCGCACCGGCGGCGGGCGTCCCTCACGGGGCGTCCGCCGCCATTCGTCAGACGGGGGCGGCGGGGGCGTCAACGGCTCGGTAGGGTGCCCCACCATGCGGGGTGGGGCCGGGCATACCGGGGGCGGCGCGCGGTGGTGGGATTCCGTTCCACCGCGCCGGGTCAGCCACCTCTCGGGCGTCGACCCGGAGCTGCTGCGGCTGGCCCTCGATCCGCTGCCGCCGGCCGCGCCGGCCGTGCTCGCCTACCGCCCCGAGCCCGGCCTGACCCTCGACGGCCTGGTCGCCGCCGTGCTCGACGAGTGGGAGGCCGCCGCCCAGGCGCTGCTGCCGCGCTGGCTGCCCGACGCCGACCGGTTCGACGGCGGCACCGCGCTCGGCCGGGCGGCCCTGCGGAGCCTCGCCGGTCGCGTCGCCGCCCGCTCCGACCACTTCGGCCCGTTCCTCGCCGACCTGGCCGAGCGGCCCAGCACTCCCCGGACGGCGGCCGGCGTCGGCGGCCGGGCCCGGCGTCGCTCGCGCTTTCCCCCCGAGGTACGCGCCGCGGGCCTGGCCCGGGTCCTCGCCGACGCGTACGGCCGGGACGCCCTGGCGCTGCTGGTCGAGCCGCCGCAGGGCGCCGGGCCGCAGGACGAGCGGGTGCTGGTGGCGGGGGCCGAGTGGCTGGCGCAGCACGGCCGGTGCGCCGTCTGGCTCGCCGGTCCGCTCGGCCACGGCACGGATCGCGTCCGGTCGGTGCCGGTCGCGCTCCCGGCGCACCTGGTCGAGTTGGCGCAGGGCCCCCGTCGGGTTTCCGACGACGACGCGACGGGCGGGACCGGCCTGGCGTACCCGCCGGTGGCCGGGACGCCGCGCCCGGACAGCGCCGCCGAGCAGGCCCTGGAACGGGCCCTCGCCCCGCACGACTGGGCCCGGGGCCGGCGGTGGAACCATGTCTACGAGTGGCACCCGCTGGGCCGGTCGTACCGATTGGATGTCTTCTGGTCGGTCGAGGGTCTTGCGGTCGAGGTGGACGGCCCGGAGCATCGGGGGCGCATGATGTTCGCCGACGACCGGCGGCGCGACGTCCAGCTCCAACTGCTCGGGCTCGACGTGCTCCGGTTCACCAACGAGCAGGTGCTGGCCGACGTCGAGGCCGTGGCCCGGAGCATCCGGGACCTGCTGGCCCGGCGGCGCGCGGCCGGCGCGCACCCCGTACAGGAATGAGGCACCATGTCGAGCGACACCGCTGAGCTTCCGAAGCTGACTCCCAACCAGATCAACGCGCTGGTCGTGCTGATGGTGGAGGCGCGGAAGCTGAGCAACGCCGAGCTGCGGGAGCTGGCCGGCTTCACCCTCACCGGCAAGGACAACAAGGCGTTGGTCGACCTCGGCCTGGTCGAGACCGACAAGTCCCGTCGTACGTTCAGCCACGAGCTGACCGACGAGGGCTGGCGGGTGATGCGCGAGCTGCACACCGGCGCCCCGCCCAAGGCGGGCAAGTCGGCCAGCCGGTCCCTGTTCACCCTGCTGACGAACCTGCACCGGGGCCTGGACCGGCTCCGGATCAGCCACGCCGACTTCTTCAAGCAGACCGGCACCGCGCCGCCGCAGCTCGCCGAGGCCACCGTCGCGCCGGCCACCACCGTCGCGCCGGCCGCGGCAGCCGAGGCCGCCGCGCCCACGAGGCCCGCCACCACCGCCCCCGGCGGCGGCGACGTGGCGGAGCTGATCCGGGCCGCGTACTGGCAGCTGGCCAAGGCCCCCGGCGGCTGGGTCGGCCTGGCCGACCTGCGCGAGCGCCTCGGCGACACCGACCGGGCCGCCGTGGACGCCGCGCTGCGGGCGCTGGTCCGCCAGCCCGGCGTACGGATCATCCCGGTCGCCAACAGCAAGTCGCTGACCGCCCGGGACCGGGCGGCGGCGGTACGCATCGGCGAGGAGGACAACCACATGCTGTCGATCGGGGCGGCATGATCGGCGACGACGAGCGCACCGCGCTGGAGGCGTTGACGTTCAACCCGGCGGTGACCCCGGACGACGTCTGGCGTCCCGCCCCGCACGACGTGCCGGAGCTGCACGAGCGGGTGGTCGCCGAGATCCTGCGCGGGGTGGCACGGGCCCGCACCGACGACACCAGCCGCCCCCTCGGGGTGGCCATGCAGGGCCGGGCCGGGTCCGGCAAGACCCACCTGCTCGGCGCGGTCCGCGAGCGCATCCAGCGCGACGGCGGCTACTTCTTCCTGGTCAACATGGTCAGCGGGAAGACGTTCTGGGCGAGCGTCGCGCTGGCCATGGTGGAGGGGATGGGCCGGGAGGGCTACGGCTGGGGCACCCAGCTGCGCAAGTTCCTGCGCCGGCTCACCTCGCAGCTCGGCATCCCGGCCGAGGTCCGCGACGCGGTGGCCGGCCTGCGACCGCTCAGCCGCGACGACCTGGACACCTTCATCCGGGCCCTGCGGACCCACCACCGGGAGGTGGGCCGGGACTGCCAGGACACCGCGCGGGCCCTGGTGCTGCACGGCTCCCGGGACTTCGACGACCAGGACGTCGGGTACGCCCACCTGATCAGCGAGCCCGGCGACCCGGCGGGCCGGGCGGCCTGGGGGCTGACTCCCCGGCTCTGCACCCCGCAACAGATCGTCCAGGACATCTCCCGACTGATGGCGTTGACGCTGGACCCGACGGTGATCGCCCTCGACCAGCTCGACACCCTCTTCGCCCAGACCAGCACCTCGATGTTCGACCCGCGCGCCGAGCTGGACGAAGCCCAGGCGACCGCGTTCGGGCCGATCGCCGACGGGCTGCTGACCCTGCGCGACGTGACCCGCCGGTCGCTGGTGGTGGTCTCCTGCCTGCCCGACACCTGGGAGCTGCTGATCCGCAGCGCGCCCACCTCGGTCGCGGACCGGTTCCGCGTCTCCGTTCTGCCGGACCGCATCCCCACCCCGGAGATCGGGCTGGCCATCGTGGAGAAGCGCTTCACCGCCGCGTTCGCCGCGCTGCGCTTCACGCCCCCGACCCCGACGTGGCCGGTCAGCCCGCAGGCGTTCGCCGACGCCCCGAACCTGACCCCCCGGGCGCTGCTGCGCCGGGTGGACCGGCACGTCTCCTGGTGCCGCGACGCCGACGAGGTAGCGGTGTTGGAGCGGCTGATCGACGGCGGCGAACCGCCGCCGGCACCGGCGCCGGCGACCGGGGCGGTGGACCTGCGGCCGTTGGACGAGCGGTTCGCCCGGCTGGTCGAGGCCGCCGACGTGGGCCCGGCGCTCGACCACCGCACCGAGGACGAGCACCTGCCGCCGCTGCTGGCCGCCGGGCTGGCCGCCTGGATCGCCGAGCAGGCCCCGACCGGGGCCACGTACAAGCACGACCCGCCGCCGGGGCGCCGGCCGGCGCTGCACGGCCGGCTGATCGAGGTGCTGGACGAGGCCACCGAGAACGAGGCGCACTGGTGCTTCCGGGCCATCGCCCACTCGAACGCCGTCGCCACGATCGCCCGGATCAGGGCGGCCTCCACGATGGCGGGGCTGGACCGGCAGTACCCGCAGCGCCGGCTGGTGCTGCTGCGCAACGGCCCCTGGCCGACGGGGAAGCGTACGGCCGAGGTGCTGGCGGCGTTCCACGCCTCCGGCGGGACGAGCTGCCCGGTGCCGGAGGCGGACCTGCGGGTCTTCGCGGCGCTGCGCGAGCTGGGCGCGCGCCCGGACGCGGCGTACCAGGAGTGGTTGGTGGCCCGCCGCCCGGCCGGCGGCACCGCCCTGTTCCGCGCGGTCCTCGGCGACCCGGACAGCGCGCCGGCCGTCAACGGTGCCGGCGACCCGGAGAGCGCGCCGGCCGTCACCGGCCCCGGCGGGTCGTCGACCCCGCAGCGGGCCGAGGGGACGGGACCGGGTTCCACCGTTGGGTCGGCGGCGGGCCGGGGTGACCCGCCAGCGTCGCGTACCGCAGACGGGTCGGTGTCGGATCGTGCCGGCGACGGCCGGCCGGCGGGCGACGGGGGCGCGACGATCCGGCTGGGGCACACCACCGAGCGGCGGGAGCCGTTCCACCTCAACCTGGAGTCGCTGCGCCGGCACACCGTGATCTTCGCCGGCTCCGGCTCCGGCAAGACGGTGCTGATCCGGCGGATCGTCGAGGAGTGCGCCCGGCAGGGGGTCTCCGCGATCGTGCTGGACCCGAACAACGACCTGGCCCGGCTGGGCGAGGCGTGGCCGCAGCCGCCGGCTGGCTGGGGGCCGGGCGACGACGAGGCGGCCCGGGACTACCTGGCGGACACCGAGGTCGTGGTCTGGACGCCCCGGGTCGTCGCCGGCCGACCGCTGAGCTTCCAGCCGCTGCCCGACTTCGGCCCGGTGCGGGACTCGCCCGACGAGTTCGACCAGGCGATCCGCTCGGCGGTGGAGGCGCTCGCGCCCCGCGCCGGGGTGGACCGCCCCACCCGGCTGGCCCAGCAGGGCAAGGCCGTGCTGACGGAGGCGCTGCTGGCCTACGCCAGGACCGGCATGGTGGGCCTGCCCGGCTTCACCGAGTTCCTCACCGACCTGCCCGACGGGGTGAGCCGGCTGGCGCGGGCCGACAAGCTGGCCCTGGAGCTGGCCGAGGCACTGAAGGCGGCAATGGTCACCGACCCGCTCTTCGGCGGCGCCGGCGCCCCGGCCGACCCGGGTCTGCTGCTCACCCCGGCGCCCGGCAAGCGGGCCCGGGTGTCGGTGGTCAGCTTCGTCGGGCTCACCTCCGACCAGGAGCGGCAGAGCTTCGTCAACCAGTTGCAGATGGCGCTCTTCGCCTGGATCAAGCGGCACCCCGCCGGGGACCGCCCGCTGGGTGGGCTCTTCGTCATGGACGAGGCGCAGACGCTCGTCCCGTCCAACGGGGGCACCGCCTGCACGGCCAGCTCCATCGCGCTGGCCTCGCAGGCCCGCAAGTACGGCCTCGGGCTGGTCTTCGCCACCCAGGCCCCGAAGGGCCTGCACAACCGGATCTCCGGCAACGCCACCACCCAGTTCTTCGGCCTGCTCAACGCCCCCGCGCAGATCGATGCGGCCCGGCAGCTCGCCGAGGCCAAGGGCGGCCGGATGCCGGACATCGGGCTGTTGACCAGCGGCCAGTTCTACGTGGCGGGGGAGGGCTTCCCGTTCGTCAAGGTCGACACCCCGCTCTGCCTGACCCACCACCCCAAGGCGCCGCTGACGCCCGAGGAGGTGATCGACCGGGCCGGCTGACCCGCGCCGGCTGACCCGCGCCGGACGGCCTGACCCCGTGCCGGGCGGAGGGCGTGACCGCGTGCCGGCGGTTGGCGTGGCCGCGTGCCGGGCGGTTGGTGTGGCGCGTGCCGGGCGGTTGGCGTGGCCGCGTGCCGGGTCCCGGCGGCACGCGGCCGGTCCCTAGTACGCCAACTCGACCGGCCGGCCGAGCAACTGGGCGCCGTTGTTGCCCAGCCAGCCCTCGGCCGCCGCCGCGTGCTGGCCGAAGGTGTGCATGTCCCGGAAGCGGCGCTGCACCGGCGACGAGTCCCGGGCCGCGCCGCCCCCGCCCGCCCGGTAGCAGGCGTCCACGGCGGCGGTGGCGGCCTGCGTCACCCAGGGCAGGCTCGCCGAGATTCGCGGGCGCAGCGCGTCGATCGCGGCCGGGTCGTTGTCGCAGGCCGCCCAGAAGAGCTCGTCGGCCAGCGACCGCAGCAGCGCGCGGGCGGCCCGGACGGTCAGGTCGGTCCGGCCGAGCTGCACCCGGAAGGCCGGCGAGTCGGCCAGCGACTGCCGGGCGTACAACCGCTGCCGGCCGCCGCCGAGCTGGGCGACGGTCTCGTCCAGGGCGCCCTGGGCGATCCCGACGGCCACCGCGCCCAGGTGCAGCACGAACTGGGCCAGCGGGGCGACGAAGCCCGGCCCCGGCACGCACGGGGTGCCGGTGAACAGGTCGAAGCTCTGCTCCACCGGGCAGAACACCCAGTCCACCTGCACGTCGTGGCTGCCGGTGCCGCGCAGCCCCAGGGAGTGCCAGGTGTCCGGCACCGTCACCTGGTGGGCCGGCAGCAGCATCGAGCGGAGCTGCCCCGGCTGCCCGTCCGGGCCGGGCAGCGGCTGACCGTCGCCGGTGAGCAGGCAGTTGCCGAAGATCCAGTCCGCGTGCCGGGCGCCGCTGGCGAACCCCCACCGCCCGGTGACCTGGAACCCACCGTCGGCCAGCTCGGCGCGGCCCTGGGGGGCGAAACCGCCGGCCACCACGACGTCCGGGCCCTGCGCGTAGAGCTTGTCGAACCGGTCCCGGGGCAGCAGCGCCAGCAGGTGCGGGGTCTCCGCGCCGATCATCACCGTCCAACCGGTGGAGCCGTCGGCGCGGGCCAACTCCTCCAGCACGGCAAGGCCGGTGTGCGGGTCCGCCTCGTACCCGCCGTGGCTGCGCGGCACGAACATCCGGAAGCAGCCGGCGGCCCGGAGCTGGGCGAGCAGGTCGGCGGGGAGTTCCCGGGCCGCCTCGATCTCCTCGGCCCGCCGCCTCAACTCCGGGGCCAGCTCGCGTACCGCGCCGATCAGTCGCGTCCGGTCCTGGTCGTCCATGGCTGCCTCCTGCTCACTGGCGTCGCGGCGTCACTGCCGACGCCTGCGGGGTGACGGCACCAACCTGCGGTACCGACCACCACACGGTCGGCCGCCCGGCGTCCCGGCGGGAAGGGACGGTAGTACCGGCCGGTCGGGCGTCTCGGCGGCCTCGCGACTGAGCCGTGGGCGTCGGGGGAAGGCGCTCGTGCGCTCCGGCGGGCTCCCTATGCTCGGGGGATGGACTTGCGGATCTTCACCGAACCCCAACAGGGCGCCAGCTACGACCAGTTGCTCGCCGTGGCCCGCTGCGCGGAGGACGCCGGCTACGACGCCTTCTTCCGCTCCGACCACTACCTGATGATGGGGGAGGCGAGCGGGGAACCGGGCCCGACCGACGCCTGGACCACCCTGGCCGGCCTGGCCCGGGAGACGTCCCGGATCCGGCTCGGCACCCTGATGACCGCCGCCACGTTCCGGCTGCCCGGCCCGCTGGCGATCACCGTCGCCCAGGTCGACCAGATGAGCGGCGGCCGGGTGGAGCTGGGCATCGGCACCGGCTGGTACGCCGACGAGCACACCGCGTACGGCATCCCGTTCCCGTCGGTCGGCGAGCGGTTCGACCGGCTGGAGGAGCAGCTCGCGGTCATCACCGGGCTCTGGGCGACGCCCTCCGGTCAGACGTTCGACTTCGCCGGCCGCCACTACCCGGTGACCGGCTCGCCGGCCCTGCCCAAGCCGGTGCAGCAGCCACGCCCACCGATTCTGCTCGGCGGCATGGGGCCCAAGCGCACGCCCCGCCTCGCGGCCCGCTACGCCGACGAGTTCAACCTGCCGTTCGTCTCCGTCGCCGACACCGTGGCCCAGTTCGAGCGGGTCCGGGCCGCCTGCGCCGACATCGGCCGCGACCCGGCGGAGATGCGCTGGTCGAACGCGCTGGTGCTGTGCTGCGGCCGGGACGAGGCGGAGATCCGGCGGCGGGCCGAGGCGATCGGCCGGGAGCCGGCCGAGCTGCGCGAGAACGGTCTCGCCGGCACCCCGGCCGAGGTCGTCGACAAGATCGGCCGGTACGCGGAGGCGGGCAGCGAGCGCATCTACCTGCAGCTGCTCGATCTGGCGGACCTGGACCAGGTCGAGCTGGTCGCCGCCGAGGTGATGCCCCAACTCTGAGCGGGCTACGCGCGCCCCGCGCCCCCGCCTTTCGTCGCCCCGCCTTTCGTCGCCCGCGCCGCTCTTCACCGCCTGCGCCGCCTTTCACCGCCCCGCGCTGCCCTTCGCCGCCCCGCGCCGCGTGCGCCGTCGTCGGCGATTCCGGCACGCGGTGCACTCCGGGGTGTCCGGGCCCACCTTGATCCACTCAATGTGCGGCACAACGGGCTTTTTTTCGCTCCTGGAGAGCGCGATATGCCGTACGTGGAGAGGGCCAAGGGGGATTCCGGGGGGCGGGCCAGGCCAGCCATGACGGCTAGACCTGCCCGGTTGGCTGCACTCCGGGGGCGTTCCCACGCCCCGGCTGCGCGTATGCGGGGCCGAGGAATCCAGTGGAGGGCTTGATCCCTTCAGCGAGCCCGAATGTCGGGAACCATGTTCCACTCGACGGGAAACATGAAGATCTTGGTAGGAAACGGCCCCTATGGGGGCCATTTGGCTCCAAGATCTCCGGGGCGGGGCGGGGCGGGGCGGGGCGGGGCGGGGCGGGCTTGTCGAGGGCGGCGTTGATGTCGGTGGGACTCGGGGTGGGTGGGGGTGCGGTCTCGGACGGGGGTGCGGGTGGGTTTCGGGACGGGCGGGGGTGCGGGATGATGCCCGGGCGAAGGGGGGACGCCGTGGGCGCAGGGGAACAGGGACCACCGGCCGGCGTGCCGGAGCGCAACTGGGCCGGCAACGTCCGGTACGCGGCGGCGCGGCGGCACCGCCCGTCCAGCGTGGACGAGCTGCGCCGGCTGGTCGCCGGCAGCGAGCGGGTCCGGGCGGTCGGCAGCGGGCACTCGTTCAACCGGTTCGGTGACACCGTCGGGGACCTGGTGTCGCTGGCCGGGCTGCCGCCCACCGTCGAGGTGGACCCGCGGCGGCGCAGGGTGACGGTGGCCGCCGCCGTGCGCTACGGCGACCTGGCCACCCAACTGCACGCCGCCGGGTACGCCCTGCCGACCATGGCGTCGCTGCCGCACATCTCGGTGGCCGGCGCGGTGGCCACCGCCACCCACGGTTCCGGCAACGATATCGGCAACCTGGCCACCGCCGTGGCAGCCCTGGAACTGGTCACCGCCGACGGGGACCTGCTGACCGTACGCCGGGAGGCCGACGGCGACCGGTTCGCCGGGATGGTGGTGGGGCTGGGCGCGCTGGGCGTGGTCACCCGGGTCACCCTGGACGTGGTGCCCGCCTTCGACGTGCGGCAGTACGTCCGGCTCGACCTGCCGCGCCCGGCGCTGGACGAGGCGTTCGCGTCGGCGTACAGCGTGAGTCTCTTCACCGACTGGCGCGGCGGCCGGATCGGTCAGGTGTGGCGCAAGCAGCTCGCGGACGCCCCGCCGCCGGCCGCCGACTGGCTGGGCACCACGGCGGCGGCCGGGCCGGTGCATCCGGTGCCCGGCATGCCCACGGAGAACTGCACCGCCCAGCTCGGCGAGCCCGGCCCGTGGCACGACCGGCTGCCGCACTTCCGGCTCGGCTTCACCCCGAGCAGCGGCGACGAGTTGCAGTCGGAGTACCACCTGCCCCGGGCGGCGGCGGCCGAGGCGCTGGCCGCCCTGGACCCGGTGGCGGAGCGGATTGCCGAGGTGCTCCAGGTCTGCGAGCTGCGTACGGTGGCCGCCGACGAGCTGTGGCTGAGCCCGCAGTACCGGCGGGACAGCCTCGCCGTGCACTTCACCTGGGTCGACGATGCCGACGCGGTGGCCCCGGTGCTGGCCGAGGTGGAGGGGCGGCTGGCCCCGTTCACGCCCCGCCCGCACTGGGGGAAGGTCTTCACGCTGGACCCGGCGGCGGTCGCCGCCGCGTACCCTCGGCATGCCGACTTCCTGGCGCTGCTGCGCGAGGCCGACCCGGCGGGCAAGTTCCGCACCCCGCTGCTGGACCGCTACTTCCCCCGCGACTGACCCCGACCCCGCGACTGACCCCGACCCCGCGACTGACCCCGACCCCGCGACTGAGCGCGGCCGGCGGCCTCCAACGGGCTCAGGGGCGGGGGGCGGTCGACGGGTCGCGGAGGCTGGCGCGCTGCACCGCGCGGCTGATGTCGCTGGGCGAGACGATGCCGGCCAGCCGCTGGTCGGTGACCACCAGCGCCCGGCCGTCGGCGCACTCGCTGAGCCGGGGCAGCAGGTCGGTCAGCGCCTCCTCCGGCGTGGCCAGCACGAGCTGGTCGGCCCGGCAGGCCACGTCGGCCAGCGTGGTCTGCGCGCGCTGGTCGGCCGGGACGGCCCGGACCCGGGCGAGGGTCACCAGGCCGACCGGCCGCCCGTCGGGGGAGGTCAGCGGCAGGGCGGAGTGCCGGTACGCGAAGAAGTAGTTGTCGACGAAGTCGGCCACGCTCATCTCCGCCGAGGCGGTCTGCGGCTGCGGGGTCATCACGTCGGCCACCCGCACCCCGCGCAGCGCGCTGCCCACCTTCGCCTGCCGCTCCTCCATGGTGGCGGCCCCGATCAGGAACCAGCCGATCAGCGCCAGCCAGAGCCCGCCGAAGCCCGCCCCGGCCAGGAACTGCCACAGGCCCAGCCCGATCAGCAGCGCGCCGAGGAACCAGCCGGCGCGGGCCGCCACCACCGACGCCCTGGTCCGGTCGCCGGTGACCTTCCAGACGGCGGCGCGCAGCAGCCGGCCCCCGTCCAGCGGGGCGGCGGGCAGCACGTTGAAGACCGCCAGCAGAATGTTGATGCCGGCCAGCCAGGCCAGCGCGCCGAGCCACAGCCCACCGAACCCGGCCACGGCCAGCAGCACGGCGACGCCGCCGAAGACGACGCCGATGATCAGGCTGACCAGCGGCCCGACGCCGGCGATGCGCAGCTCCGCCCCGGGGTCGCGGGCCTCCCCGCGCAGCTCGGCCACCCCGCCGAAGAGCCACAGGGTGATCCCCGAGACTTCCAGGCCGTTGCGCTTGGCGACCACCGCGTGCGAGACCTCGTGGGCGAGCAGCCCCAGGAAGAAGACCACCGCGGCGCTCAACCCGGCCAGCGCGTACGCCCAGCCGGGGCGGTCCGGGTACGACCGGGGGAACTGGTTGGCGGCCAGTCCCCAGGCGATCAGCAGGAAGATGACCAGGACGCTCCAGTTGACCCCGACCGGCACGCCCGCGATCCGACCGATCCGGAAAGTCGCCCTCATGTTCGGGTGATACCCCGCCGACCGCCGCCCATGCCCGACCGGGCGGTCCCATTCGTCCCGACGCGTGGGGGGACGGTCGGGTTGACGGGTGGGGGGATAGTGGCAAGGGTGACGAGGGTGACCGACGAGGACGACGACCCGTACCTCTGGCTGGAGGACCTGGACGGCCCGGAGGCCGCCGGGTGGGTGCGGGAACGCAACGCGGAGACCCTGGCCGCGCTGACCGGGGGCGAACGCTTCGCCGCCCTGCGCGACGAGCTCCGGCAGATCTTCGACTCCGACGAGCGCATCGCCTACCCGCGCTGGCGCGGGGACCACCTCTACTACGACTTCCGCACCGACGCGACGCACCCGCGCGGGGTGTGGCGGCGCACCACCCTGGAGCAGTACCGCCGGCCCGAGCCGGAGTGGGACGTGCTGCTCGACCTGGACGCGCTGGCCGCCGAGGAGGGCGAGAACTGGGTCTGGCACGGGGCGACGGTGCTGCGCCCCGGCTACGACCGCTGCCTGGTCAGCCTGTCGCGGGGCGGCTCCGACGCGGTGGTGGTGCGCGAGTACGACCTGACCGGCCGCGCCTTCGTCGCCGACGGCTTCACCCTCGCCGAGGCCAAGAGCACGGTCTGCTGGATCGACGCCGATCACATCTTCGTGACCACCGACTTCGGGCCGGGGTCGCTGACCACCTCCGGCTATCCGAGGACGGTCCGGCGCTGGCGGCGGGGCACCCCGCTGGCGGCGGCCGAGGTCGTCTTCGAGGGGCAGGCCGACGACGTCGCCGTGTACGGCTCGTACGACCACACCCCCGGGTTCGAGCGCGCCTTCCTGGCCCGCCGGCTGGACTTCTTCCGCAGCGAGAGCCACCTGCTGACGGCTGCGGGCGAGCGGGTACGCATCGACGTGCCGGCCGACGCCCAGTGGGACGTACACCGGGAATGGCTGGTGATCCGGCTCCGCTCGCCGTGGACGGTCGAGGGCGTCACCCATCCGGCGGGCACGCTGCTGGCCGCCCGGTTCGACGACTTCCTCGCCGGTGCTCGGGAGCTGACGGTGCTGTTCCGGCCGGACGAGCGCACCGCGCTGGGCGGCCACGCCTGGACCCGCAACCACCTCATCCTGGTCAGCCTCGCCGACGTACGCAGCCGGCTGGAGCTGCTCACCCCCGACGGGGCGGGGTGGCGGCGCGAGCCGCTGCCGGGCGTGCCCGAGTCCGGCCACACCCGCGTCGTGGAGACCGACCCGGACACCGGCGACGAATACCTGCTGGCATCCGAGGGGTTCCGGGAACCGGCGACCCTGCGGCTCGGCCGGGTCGGCGGCACGGCGGAGACGCTGAAGCGGGCCCCGGCGTTCTTCGCCGCCGACACCCTGGCCGAGCGGCAGTTCTTCGCCACCTCGGCGGACGGGACCCGGGTGCCGTACTTCGTGGTGGGCGACCCCGATGCGGCCGGCGGGCCGACCCTGCTGACCGGGTACGGCGGCTTCGAGGTCTCGCACACCCCGCAGTACCCGCAGGCGTTCGGCCGGGGCTGGCTGGCGCGCGGCGGCACCTACGTGGTGGCGAACATCCGCGGCGGCGGCGAGTACGGCCCCCGCTGGCACCGGGCCGCGCTGCGCGAGAACCGACCCCGCGCGTACGAGGACTTCGCGGCGGTGGCCGCCGACCTGGCCGAGCGGGGGATCAGCACGCCGGCGCGGCTGGGCGTGGAGGGCGGCAGCAACGGCGGCCTGCTGACCGGGGTGATGCTGACCCGCTACCCGGAGCTCTTCGGCGCGGTCGTCGCGCACGTGCCGTTGCTGGACATGCGCCGCTACCACCGGCTGCTGGCCGGGGCCTCGTGGATGGCCGAGTACGGCGACCCGGACGACCCGGCGGACTGGGCCTACCTGCGCGGGTACTCGCCGTACCACAACGTGCGCGCCGACCGGCCGTATCCGCCGTTGCTGCTGGTCACCTCGACGCGCGACGACCGGGTGCACCCGGGGCACGCCCGGAAGATGGCGGCGCGGCTGCGCGAGCTGGGTCACGACGTGGCGTACTACGAGAACGTCGAGGGCGGGCACGGGGCGGCGGCGAACAGCGCGCAGCGCGCGTTCGTGCGGGCGCTGACGCTGGAGTTCCTGTGGCGCAACCTGGGCGGGGAAGCGGGAGCAGAGGTACCTCCTGGACGATCCGTCCCGGAGACCCGCTGATCAGTCCGCAAGCTTTGGTGGTCGTCAGGAGTTGCTGCGACTCGTCTGGTAATTCCGGCTTACTCGATGAGGCCGGGTAGCCCGCCACTCTTGAGCCAGTCGGCGAACGCCCGCCGCTTCTCCCGATCGGCGACTGCCTTCGACGCGGCGTCGGCGGTGGTCTCCTTGGCGGTGGTGCGGATGGCTTCCGCTGCACCCTCAGGAAGTTTATCGTCGCCGCGTATGGTTCGGGCCATGGCTCTCCTCGTCTGGATGGCAACCGGGCGGGTATTTCAACTGCCCACTGGCCCGGTTGCAAGTCTCGATCGGGGTAGCGGGTCTGTCAGGTTGTCGACACCTTGCTGGCTGGCCCCTGGCTTGGCGTCCTGATAAAAACATGCAACGGCCTCCGCGAGATCGTGCTGCGTTACCAGGTTGTGGCGAGCGGCCGCCGTTAGGTAGTTACCATTCTGACCCCGCCGGATAATGCTGAAATATCGCGCCACGTAGAATTTTTGTAAGGATGATTAGTGACGCCTGAAGCTCCTGGCCCTCAGCGGTCAGATGATCCGTATCCAACGGATGCTCAAATTGACTCGATGAATTACGGGCAGTTGAGAGCGCTTGCCGAATCGCTTGGTGAGCCGGTCCCGGCACCTGTGCAGCCGATCTGGAAGTCTAAGATTGTTGCTGCGGTCGTGGGAGGCGTGTTGCTGTTCGGGGCTGGTGTTGGTGTGGGCGCCCTGATCTTCCGCCCTGCTGGCGACGGTGCAGGCGAGGAAAAGGGCAAGTCCAGCCTGGTGCTTGCCAAGGAGAAGTGCTTGCTGGGCTCAGGCGATGCAAGGGTGGGGGACGGGGGAAAATCCCTCATCCTCGACGGTGGAGGAGAAGAAGATTCCGGCCTCACCTCCATGGATATCCGCTGTGTCCTGGAGGAGTTGAAGACGCCCGACCATGTCGTCTCTGAGATGTCGTCCACTCGCGCCCTCGACGGTAAGCAGGCGGCTCAGTGGGGCAAGATCCGGGCGTCGTGGACGTATCACCCGGATCAAGGGCTCGACCTGATTCTGGTGTCGGACTAGTGAGATCAGCACGCCGCCTCCGATGATGCGGAGGCGGCGTGACTTAGCGTCAGCGGCTGAGGGAATGAGTCTTGACGCCGCACACGAAGGCGGACCAAGCGCTCGGAGTGAAGGCCAGTGCCGGGCCGGTCGGGTTCTTGCTGTCGCGCAGCCCGACGATGCCAGAGAGATTGTCGGCGACTTCGACGCAGTTGCCGCCGTTGTTGCTGCGGGTGGACTTGCGCCAGCGAGCACCGGTTAGTTCAGGCACGGGAGTACTCCTCTGCAACTTGTTGGATGAGGCTCTTGGAGCGTGACTCGTTGAGGGCGCGGCTCGCCATGTCGGTCCAGATGGCGTTGTACGCGGCCGTCTCGTGCGGCTTGTCGAGGTAGATCGCCCCGGTGGCGGCTTCCAGGTACGCCACCGGTGGTTCCACCTCCTTGCCCCCGCTGTCCTGAGGGAAGTCCAAGATCGAGAACGCTCCGGCCATCGCGCCGGCGTGTAGACCGGTAGAAAAAGTCAGTACCTGCACGGTCACGTTGGGTAGCTCTGCGGCCTTCAGGATCTGCTGTAGCTGCTCGGCCATGATCGTGTTGCTGCCCACCGGGCGGCGCAACACGGCCTCGTTGATTATCACGCTCAGTTGCGGGGCGGAGAACCGGGTGAGAAGTGCCTGCCGTTCGACTCGGAGCTGGACGGCTCGCTGCTGCTCGTCCGTGGCTTTCGAGTCGACCGCACCGCCGGGCATCCGGAAGACCTGCTCCGCGTAGGCGCGGGTCTGGAGTAGACCGGGAACCAACTCCGCCTCGTACTGCCGGATGTTCGATGCCCCGGCTTCCAGTCCGATGTAGAGCTGGAACCAGCGCGGTAGTCCGGAGCCGATGTAGTCGTGCCACCAGTTCTTGTTCTCCCGGGTGGCTGCCGTCATCGCGAGAAGCAGCTCGGCATCCTCGGCGGAGGCGCCGTAGAGATCGAGCATCTGCTGCACGTCAGCCTGCCTGAAGCGGACGTGTTCCGCGCCGTTCTCGATCCGGTGCAGCGTCGCTCGCGCCCGATCCAGGCGCTCGGCGGCCTGTTCCATCGTCAGCCCGGCCGCCTTGCGAAGCGACTCGAACTTGCGCCCGATCTGCCGTCGCAACATCGTAGATGCGGTCACTGATTGTGACACTCTTTGCCTCCGCTGGTGGTCATCCGTCGACAGCAGTGCGCCCAATTGAACCGTGCTTCTGTCTCATAAGCAATAGACACATCACGGCGTGTACTCGACCTCTGCCACATCGCGTCCTGGGCAGCGCTGTTGACACATTGCAATTGAGATGACGTGGTGCTTCACTCCTTGTGCGGTCACTGTGGAGTTCTCGCTGCTCAGCGGCCATGTGTGCCCTGCTGTCGTACCGCTGATCTGAGCTGCGATGGCAGGTGCCGGGTGGGTCCGCCGGTGCGCGGCGGGCCGGTGGGCCCGCCCTTCCACAGGTCAATCTCGACGAGAGGCAGGTCCTGTCTTGAGCGTCTTCTTTCGCCGGGCCCGGCACGGCCGGCGACCGGTCTACGGCCCGGTTACCAGTCGGATCAAGCTGGTGCTGTGCCAGTGGCAGTCCGAGCGGGGTCCAGGCCGCGACGAACGGGAGCAGGGCCGGTGAGCGAGCGCTTCGTCATCCACCTGCCGGTGGTCGCCAACGACCTGCTCTCCGCCCAACGGCTCGCCCGGGTAGTGGCGCATTGGACGCACGTCCTGCCGCAGACCGAGCCGGGCGGAACAACCGTTTCGGCCGAGGACGACCAGAACGTACGCCACTGGGTCTTCTGTGACCGGTTGTTGTCCGGCGGCCGACGCTGCCTGCTCCGGCCGGATCATGACGGCGAGTGCTCCCGGCGACCGAGGCTGCGGTGAGGCGGCCCGCGTCAGGTAGGCGGTGACGTGGGCAGTTTCTCGACGACCACCACGCTCGTTCCCGGCCGCACCTCGGCGAGGAGTTCACGCTGGGCGCTGCGGGTCAGCCGGATGCAGCCGTTGGTGACGTCCTCGCCGAGGGTGTCGTCGTCGTGCCAGGAGTGCAGGCCGATGTGCGCGCCGCGCAGCCCGGCCGGGACCGCGTCCGGGTCGTCGGGGAGCGCGCCGAGGGCGAGGATGTCCACCCCGCCGTAGACCTCCTCGGGCGGCGGGGTGCGGCCGAGGACGAAGGTGCGCCCGAGCGGGGTGGCCTGGCCGTTCGCGCCGAGGCTGACCGGCCAGGACCGCAGGGTGCGGCCGTCGCGGTGCCAGTGCAGCCGGTGCGCCCGGCGCTCCACCACGAGTTGGTCGCGCAGGGCGACGGCCCTGCGGTCGTCGTCGCCGGGCGGCAGCCAGGCGAGTTGCCGGTTGGCCGAGGGGAGCAGCACCGCCGTCCAGCCCGCCCGGCGTTGCACGATCGGCACGGTCAGCGGGACGCCGCTGATGGTGGGGGCGAGGAACGCCAGCGGGCGACCGCCGGGGGCGTCGTACGCGGGGATCCTGCGGGTGGGGGTCAGGCCCTCGGCGAGCCCGGCGGTCTCCAGCGGGCGCGGGTCGGCCGGGAAGCCGCCGGGCGCGGGGTCGTAGTCGACGACCGGCAGGTCGGCCGGCGCGGGCGCGGCGGCCGGCACCGGTTCGTCGGCGGGCGCGGCCTGCGCGGGTGGGGCGGCGGGCGGTGGGGGCACCGGGTCGGGGGTGAGCGCCCGGCCGCCGAGCAGCGCGGCGGCGACCAGCAGCGGTACGCCGAGCGCGGCGGCCGCCCAGCCGAGCGCCCGCCGGGAGGCGATCCGGGCAAAGAGCACAAAAACACTGTAACGGCTGAATGTGCGAAGCGGCCCCCTGCCAGCCGGAACGGCGCTGGCAGGGGGCCGTCGGCGTCAGCTCAGCTCAGCTTCGCGCCGGCGTGGATGGCGACCGCGTCGTGGGCCGCGACGTTCGCGGCGAACCAGCCGCCCGAGTCCACGGTGATCACCGGGCCGCTGCACGACCCGCCCGAGAAGTCGCCGTGGATGACGTCGCAGTACCGGCCGGCGGGGAGCCCGGTCTGGTACGAGCGGCCGTTGATCGCGCTGCCCTCGTCGTTGACCGTCAGGTACCCCTTGGCGCCCCGGCCGAAGGCGATGTGGTTGCCGCCGTTGTCGTACCAGTTGATGACGCCCGTGCCCTGGGTGGCGTTGTTGAAGCCGACCATGTTGGCCACCACGCGCCAGCGGTGCTCGCACTCCCAGCCGGAGTAGCAGGTCGTGTTGCGGGTCTTGTTCGCCGAGTCCGAGGGCGGGCCGGCGTCGCGGTTGCTGTAGGTGTAGCTGGACATGACCGTGGGGGAGCCGTACGGCCAGGCCAGCATGAACGCGTTGGCCAGGGCGTAGATGCCGCCGTCGCGGTAGGTCAGCACCCCGCCGTCGCGCTGGGTGTCGTGGTTGTCCACGAAGACCGCCGCCTTGCCGCTGGCCAGGTGGCCCCAGCCCTCGCCGAAGTTCTTCAGGTACGACAGCTTCTCGCTGCGGAACACCCGGGCCAGGTCCTTGCCGTAGCGGAACTCGTGCACGTCGCCGTTGCCGGTGTACTCGGTCGGCTGGATCGGCTCACCCGCGCCGTAGATGACCTCCTGCACCAGGTACGCCGAGCGGGAGAGCTTGCCCTTGATGGCGGCGATGTCGGCGGCCGGCATGTGCTTGCTGGCGTCCAGCCGGAACCCGTCCACCCCGAGGGAGAGCAGGTCGTTGAGGTACCCGGCGATCTTCGACCGGACGTACTCCGCCTCGGTCTTGAGGTCCGAGAGGTTGACCAGCTCGCAGTTCTGCACCTCCCAGCGGTCGTTGTAGTTGGCGATGTCGTCGCCGTTGTTGCGTCCGCAGTGGTGGAAGTCCTGGGTGCCGTAGATGCCCGGGTAGTCGTAGTGGCCGAACGACGAGCCGGCCCAGCCGGTGCCGCCGTTGGCCTGCCCGGACATGTGGTTGATCACCGCGTCGACGATCACCTTGACCCCGGCGGCGTGGCAGGTGTTCACCATGGACTGGAACTGCGCGCGGGTGCCCTTGCGCGACTCGATGCGGTAGCTGACCGGCTGGTACGCCACCCACCACTGGTTGCCCTTGACGTGCTCCTGGGGCGGGGAGACCTGGACGTAGCCGTACCCCTTCGGGCCGAGGGTCGACGTGCACTCGCTGGCCACCGAGGGCCAGTTCCACTCGAAGAGATTGGCGATGACGCGCTTCGTGCCGGAGGGGGCGGCGGCGGCCGGGGGTGCCGCCACGGCGGTGGGGAGGAGCAGGCTGGCGATCACGCCGAGCGCGAGGACCGCCGAACGGCGGCTACGTCGATGCATCGGTTCTCCTGAGGGGGAATCGTGGGGGTGGGTGGCGCGGCGGGGGAGGGCCCAGCCCGGCTGACGGGATCTTGCAGGCCAGGCTGAAATTTGCGGGAAGATTACAAGCGTGTTGCAAGGCCTGTCAATGCATGGACATGCGTCGTTGCCCTCGCCGCCCCCTTGCCCGCTGAACCGGCCCCGGGCAGCACAAAGGCGGGGGGCTCGGGCGAACCCGAACCCCCCGCCTACGCTCGCGGTCTGACGACCCCGGTCGCCTCCCGGTCAACGACCGGTCAGTGACCCGTCCGCGCTCCGGTCAGCGACCGGTCAGCGGCCCGGGACGAGCCGGTCGGTGCCCAGCCGGTCGCGGAGCACCTCCGGCACCAGCACCGAGCCGTCGGGCTGCTGGAACTGCTCCAGGATCGCCGGGAAGAGCCGGCTGGTGGCCAGCGCCGACCCGTTGAGGGTGTGCGCGAAGCGGGTCTGCTTACCGCCCGGCTCGCGGTAGCGGATCGCCGCCCGGCGGGCCTGGTAGTCGCCGGCCCAGGAGACCGACGACACCTCCTTGTACTTGCCGGTGCTCGGCATCCACACCTCGATGTCGAGGGTCCGCTTCATCGCCGCGCTGGCGTCGCCGGCCGAGAGCAGGGTGCGCTGGTAGTGCAGGCCCAGCCCCTCCACCAGGCTCTCCGCGTGGGCGAGCATCTCCTCCAGCGCCGCGTCCGCCTGCTCCGGCAGGGTGAACTGGAAGATTTCCACCTTGTTGAACTGGTGGCCCCGCACCGTGCCCCGCTCGTCGGAGTGCGACCCGGCCGACTCGCGCCGGTAGCAGGGCGTGTAGGCGAACGTCTTCAGCGGCAGCTTCGTCGCGTCCAGGATCTCGTCCCGGTACGTGCCCAGCAGCGCCGTCTCCGCCGTGGGCAGCAGGAACTGCCCGCGCGGGGCGGACTCCCGGTCCAGGTGGTAGACGTCGTCGTAGAACTTGGGGAACTGCCCGGCGGCGAAGCCGACGGTGTCGAGCAGCAGGTGCGGCGGGAGGAGGAATTCGTACCCCGCCGCGACGTGCCGGTCGATGAACCAGTTGACCAGCGCCCACTCCAGCCGCGCGCCCAGCCCCGTGTAGATCCAGAAGCCGGAGCCGCCCAGCTTGACGCCCCGCTCGTAGTCGACCAGGCCCAGCGACCGGGAGAGCTCCACGTGATCGCGGACCTTCTCGATGACCGGTGGCTGGCCGAAGGTCTTCACGACCCGGTTGGCCTCCTTGCCGCCGGCGACCACGTCGTCGGCGGGCAGGTTGGGCAGCTCACTCATCGTGTCGCGCAGCCGGGACTGCACCTCGTCGAGCTGGGACTCCAGCTCGGCGAGCTGCTTGCGCTCCGCCTCCGGCGTCGCGGACTCCGGCGCGGTGCCGGCCCGCTTCGCTGCCGCGTACGCCCGGGCCTCCGCCTTGCGGCGCTGCCGCTCGGCGTCGATCTCCGTGATGAGGGCGCGGCGCTCCTGGTCGAGCCGCTGGATCTCGTCCAGCGCCCGGTTGACCTCGGCGGGATCCAGTCGCTTCGCCAGCGCGGTCGCCACCGCCTCGCGATCCTTCCGGATCAACTCCATGTCGAGCATGCTGCTCCGTACGCCTCCGTCCGGGGGTCAGGTAACCCGTTGATGTTACCGTCGCGGCCGGCCGCCCCCGGTCCCGCCTTCCGCCGCCGTCCAACGGGTGCATCTGTTGCCGCCAGGGCGACGACAAACGCACCCGTCGACCGTCAGAGCCGGATCGGCATCAGGATGGAGAACGCGTCGGCGTCGTCGGGGCGGCGCACGGCCAGCGGCGCGATCGGGCCGTCCAGCTCCAGCACGAGCTGACCCCGGTCCGCCGCGTCCAGGGCGTCGAGCAGGTACCGCCCGTTCACCCCGACCCGCACCGCGCCCGGGTCGCCGTCGCCGAGCGCGTCGCCGTCGAGCACCCGCAGCCCGCCCCGGTCGTCGAGACCGAGCACGGTCACCGGGACGTCCACCCCCTCGTACTGGCGCACCAGCGCCGGCGCCCCGCCCGCGAGCGCCGCGCGCAGCACCGACACGTCCACCGGGATCCGGTGCGTCGGCGTGCCCGTGACGTGCCCGTGCAGCAGCCGCCGGTAGTCGGGGAAGTCGTCGGCGAGGGCGGCGCCGGTGACCTCCCGACCGGCTACGGAGACGACGACCGTGGACCCGTCCACCCGCAGCCGCGCCGCGTCGCCGGCCGCAACGTCGGCGTCGGCGTCGGCGTCGGCGGAGAGCAGCGCGCGGATGCGGTCCACCGACTCCACCGCGACGAGCGTCCGCACGGCCGGCCCGTCGACCCGGCCGGGCACCCGGGAGACCGCCAGCCGGTGCCGGTCGGTGGCGACGAGGCGTACGCCGTCGGCCTCGGCCTCGAAGAGCACCGCCGAGAGCATCGGCAGCTCGGGGTCGGCGCCGACGGCGAAGCGGACGGCGTCGATCGCGGCGACGAGGTCGGCGCGGGACAGGGCGAGATCGGTGATCATCAGGTTCTCCTCGGAGTCGATCAGGGCACGGACCCGGGAGAGCTCACGGCGGGCGTCGGCGAGGCCGTCCTCCAGCCGGCGCAGGTGCTCGTCGAGCAGCCGGTGCACCACGGTCGGCTCGGCGCGTAGCCGCACGGCGGCGGCGATCTCCGCCAGCGGCATCCCGACCCGGCGCAGCCCCGCCACCAGGCGGGCCGGGGCGACCTGGTCGTCGGCGTACCAGCGGTAGCCGGTCGCCGGGTCGACCCGGGCCGGCACCAGCACCCCGGAACGGTCGTAGAACCGCAGGGCGCTGATCGTCAGCCCGCTGGCCCGAGCCAGCTCGCCGATGCTGCGCAGTTCACTCTCCACGACCGCAGATCCTGTTGCCTCGACCTGGTCGAGGGTCAAGCCGCCGCGTCGACCGCCGAGCGCGCCCGCTGCTCCTTCAGCACCCGGAAGGTCAGCCCGGCCCGCTGGAGCCGGCCCAGCAGGGCGTCGCCCATCGCGGTCACCGGGGTCACCTGACCCGAGGTGGCCGGGAGACCGTCGTCCAGGGCCAGGCAGAGCGCGGACTCGGCGAGCATCTTCGCCGTCTCGTCGTACCCGGGGTCGCCGCCGGAGACCTCGGTGAATACCCGACGGTCCCCGCCGGTGCCGACGAACGTCACCCGGAACCAGGACTTCGCCCGCTGCTGCGGGGTCGGCCCCTGCCCGGAGGCGAGCCGGCCGAGCAGCCAGCGCCGGGCCGGCGGGACCTTCACCAGCCCCATCAGGCCGCCGAGGCCGGCCGCGCCGACGACGATCGTGGGCAGCCGCTTCACGGCGGCGAAGTGCCGGTAGCGGAAGTCCGGGCCGTACTCGGGGCGGGCCGCAGCCGATCGGCGGACCACCTGCGGGTCGATGGTCGGCAGCGGCACCGCCCACCCGCCCAGCTCCCCCGACCGACCCACCTTGCCGGGCACCGCCCGGACCCGGCGGCCCTGCGGCCGGGGCTCGACCGCGCGGCGCTCCCGGCCCGCCCGGCTGGCCTGCGCGGTACGCGAGAACGCCGTGAGCGCCGAGTGGTACGTCCCGGCGGAGAACTTCCCGCCGGCCCGGACGTACCCGTCCACGGTGATCGGCACGTCCGCCGGCAGGTGCTTGATCGTGAACCAGACGCCCAGGTCGTGCGGGATCGAGTCGAAGCCGCAGGCGTGCACCAGCCGCGCCCCGGTGCGCACCGCCTCGGCGTGGTGACGCACGTACATCGTGTCCACGAACTCCGGCTCGCCGGTGAGGTCGAGGTAGTCGGTGCCGGCCCGCGCGCACGCGGCGACCAGCGGCTCGCCGTGGTGCACGTACGGCCCGACGGTGGTGGCCACCACCCGGGCGGCCTCGGCGACGCGGCGCAGCGACTCCGCGTCGGTGACGTCGGCGGTGAGCAGCGGCAGCTCGGCCAGCGTCGGGTCGATGTCGACCAGCCGGTCCCGCACGGCCGCCAGCTTCGCCGGGTTGCGCCCGGCCAACGCCCAGCGCAGCCCGTCCGGCGCGTGCCGGGCGAGGTATTCGGCGGTGAGCCCCCCGGTGAACCCGGTGGCCCCGAACAGAACGACGTCGTACGCCCGGTCCTCACGCATCCTGCGAGTCTCGCACCCGCCGCAACCCGCCGCACGCAGCCCCGACAAGCACCTCGGTGACGGGTCAGGGGGTGAAGAGCGTCCGCAGGCAGCCGTCGACCCGGTCGCGGAACAGGGCGTAGCCGTGCGCGCCCTGCTCCAGGGGCAGGTGGTGGGTGGCCAGGTGGGCGGTGTCGATCTCGCCGCCGGCCATCCGCTCCAGCAGCATCGGTATCAACCGCTGGCCGTGCTGCCGGGAGCTGCGCACGGTCAGCCCCTTGTGCATGACCGCGCCGAGCGGGAACGCGTCGACACCACCGGCGAACGCGCCGAGCACGACGACCGTGCCGCCCTTGCGGCAGGCGTGCACCGCCTCGCGTACGGCGATCGGCCGGTCCGGGGGCGCGGCCCGCGCGGCGGTGGCGAACCGCTCGGCCAGCGACCGGGGTCCGGCGCCGTCCCCGGCCGCGCCGACCGCCTCCACGCAGACGTCCGGGCCCCGCCCGCCGCTGCGTTCGCGCAGCTCGGCGGCGACGTCGGTGGCCTCGTAGTCGAGGGTCTCCGCGCCGACGTGCCGCTCGGTCGCGCGCAGCCGGTCCGGGTGCCGGTCGATCACCACCACCCGGGACGCGCCGTGCAGCAGGGCGGCCCGCGCGGTCATCTGGCCCACCGCCCCCGCTCCCCAGACGGCCACCACGTCACCGGGGCGCACCTCGCCCAGCTCCGCGCCGAGCCAGCCGGTCGGCACCGTGTCGGCGGCGAAGACGGCCCGGTCGTCGTCCACCGACTCGGGCACGGCGAACGCGCCGACGTCGGCGTACGGCACCCGGACGTACTCGGCGTGGCCACCGGCGAACCCGCCGGCCGCCCTGGGCTGGCCGAAGCACCCGCCGGTGGGCTGCCCCCACGCCTGCTCGGCCACGGCCGGGCCGGTGCTGCCGTTGTCGCAGCAGCCGTAGCGGCCCTGCCGGCAGAACCAGCAGCCTCCGCAGGCCACGACGGCGCAGACCACCACCCGGTCGCCGACCCGGTGCCGGCGCACCCCCGAGCCCACCTCGACCACGTCGCCGAGGAACTCGCGGCCGAGCACGTCGCCGACCGACTGGTACGGCATCCGGCCGCCCAACAGCGGCAGGTCCGCCCCGCTCGTGCTGCTGCGGCGCACCCGTACGACGGCGTCGGCGGCGTTGCGCAGCTCCGGGTCGGGGACCTCGCGCACCCCCAGGCCCTCGTCGCCCAGCCAACACAGCGCCCTCATCCGCGCCCCGCCGGTCCGTCCAGTGACGAACGGTCCGGGCGGAGCACCTCACCGGTCTCGGCGAGCTGCTTGGCCTGCCGCAGCCTCTCCCGGATCAGCAGCCCCGGATCGTCGCCGACCAGGTGGGCGGCCATCCCGGTCAGGGGCCGGCCGCCGACCGGCCGGGCGGCGAGTTCCGTGCCGCGGCCACCGGGTGCCGGGCGCGTGACGACCTCCAGCCCGTCGCCGAGGTGGCGCAGCGGCTCGGGCCGCCGCCCGCCGGGCAGCACCCGCTCCGGCGGCCCGTCGACCGTCACCACCTGCCAGCGGTCCGCTCGGGCACCCTCCCCGGGGGCGTGGCGCCGGCCGGCCCGCCCGGACCCGCGCACCGCCCGCCCGGAGCCGCGCAACGCCCGCGCGACCGCCGCCCCGGCGCGCGCCGTCACCCGCGCCGTCCCGCCGCCGCCCGCCACCCCGGCGGTACGGGCCGACGCCCGCCCGCCCCACGTCGCGCGCCCCATCCGTCCCACCCGCCCCCTGCCTCTGTCGGCACTCGTCCGGCTCCGTCGACACTCGTCGCCGGCCGGCCCCACCTCGCCCGCCGCCTGCCATCACGGTCGCCGCCGACCGGGTGAGGCGGGCTCCCCCTGAAGGGGTGAACCGGGCGGGCGCGGGTAACCGCCCGCCGCGCGACTCGGGGGAGGTGGACGCATCCGTGGGGGTGGGGACGGGGACGCCGCAGGACGACCGGGACGCCCCGGCCGACGCCGCCACCGGCACCGCACCGGCGACGACCCGGATGAACGGCGCGGCGGTGTTCGGGCGGGTTCCGCTGCTGGCGTCCCGACTGGCCCCCGCCCCGCTGGCCCAACCGGTGCTCCTGCGGCCACGATTGCTGCGGCGGCTGGACGAGGGGACCGCCGGCCCGGTGACCCTCGTCGCCGCCCCGGCGGGCTGGGGCAAGACCACCCTGCTGGGCTCCTGGGCCCGGTTCGTGGAGCCGACCCCGGCGTGGGTGTCGGTCGAGGCCGGCGACACGGGGGCACGGCTCTGGTCGTACCTGACGGCGGCACTGCGCGACCCGGCGGAACCGGGACCCGACCCGTCGCCACCCGACGCGCCGCCCGGCCCCGACCAGTTGGAACTGCTGGCCGCGAGGCTCGCCGCCCGGGAACGCCCCGTGCTGCTGGTCCTGGACGACCTGCACCGGATCACCCACCCGGCGGCCCTGACCGGGCTGGAGTTCCTGCTGCGCCACGCCGCAGACCGGCTGCGGCTGCTGGTGGGGGCGCGCACCGGTCTGCCGCCGGGGCTGCACCGGCTGCGACTGGCCGGAGGGCTGAGCACCGTCGGCCCCGACGAGCTGGCCTTCACCGACGACGAGGTGGCGGAGCTGCTGGCCGCGTACGGCGCGGAGCTGCCGGCGGCCGTGGCGCCCCGACTGCGGGAGCGCACCGGCGGGTGGCCGGCGGGGCTGCGCTTCGCCGTACTCGCCGCACGGGACCGGCCCGACCCGGCGCGCTGGCTGCAACGGTTCGGCGGCCACCAGCCGGACGTGGCCGGCTACCTGCGCGAAGAGGTGCTCGACCCGCTCGACGCCCCGGCCCGGGACTGCCTGCGTCGGGGTGCCGTGGCGGAGGTCTTCCGGGCCGACCTGGTCGACGCGCTCACCGGCCGGTGTGACGCCGAGCCGCTGCTCGCCGCGCTCGCCGCGACCGGTGGCTTCGTCCGCCGTGACGACAACGCGCCGCCCTGGTACCGCTGCCACCCGCTGCTGGCCGACCTGCTGCGGGCGGAGCTGGCCGGGCTGCCCGCCGAGGAGCGGCGTGAGCTGCACCTGCGGGCGTCCGACTGGCACGCCGCGCACGGGCGGGCCGCCGAGGCGCTGCGGCACGCGCTGACCGCCGAGGGCTGGGACCGGGCCACCGAGCTGCTGGTGACCCGCTGGCCGGAGCTGATTCCGTACGACCGGGAGGGCTTCGGCGGGCCGGCGCCGGCCGCACCGGCCCAGGAGACGATCCGGCGCGACCCGGAGCTGGGCCTGGCCGCCGCCGCCGAGCGGGCCCACGCCGGCGACCGGGACGCCGCCGCCGGTGAGCTGCGCCGGGCCGTCGGCCACGCCCAGGCGCTGCCGGCGCCGCGCCGGGACCGGTTCCACCGGCTGGCCACCGCCCTGGAGCTCACCCTCGCCCGGCTGGCCGGCGACCACGACGAGGTACGCCGGGCGGCGTGCCGACTGCTGGCCACGCGTACGCGTGCGCCGGTGGGGGACGACCCGCGGACCGGGACGGCCGACGATGCCACCCTCGCGGCGGCCGGTGACGCCGACGTCCGGGCGGCGGGCGGTGATGCCGACGTACCGGCGGGGGGCGGTGATGCCGACGTGCGGGCGGTTGCCGGGGCGGCGCTCGGCCTGACCGCGTTGGCCGGCGGCGACCTGCGCGCCGCGGCGGCCGAGTTCGGTCCGGCGCTGCTGGCGGCCCGCGAGGCGGGTCGGCCGCGCACCGCACTGCTCTGCGCCAGCCGGGCCGCCCTGCTGCACGCGGCCCTCGGGGAACTGCGGGCGGCCGAACGCCTCACCCGGCAGGCGCTGGACCTGCCGTCCTGCCACGGCTGGTCCTGCCGGGTCGACTGCGCGTGCGGTCACCTGGCGTTGGCGCTGGTGGCGCTTCATCGGGACCGGCCCGACGAGGCGGCGGCGCACCTGGCGCTGGCCGCCCCGGCCGGCGGCGGCGACGATCTCGACGACGCCGGGCCGGTGGCCGGGGCGCTGGCCGCGCTCTGCCGGGCGCACCTGCTGCGCGACCGGGGCGACCCCGTCGCCGGCCTGCGCCTGCTCGCGGCGGCACGGGACGGCCTGGGGAACCCGGACGGGCCGGTGGCGGCGGCACGGGACGGCCTGGGGAACCCGGACGGGCCGGTGGCGTGGGGGTGGGGCGGCGCGCGGGAGCTCACCGACTGGCTGTCGGCCGCCGAGGCGGACCTGCGGGCCGCCCACGGCGACCTTGACACCGCCCGGGGCCTGCTGGTCGGCGGGCCGCGCCCGCCCGGGGGCGGTGGCGAGGCGCTGGCAGTGGCCCTGGCCCGCGTCGAGCTGCGGGCCGGGGACCTGCGAGCCGCCGGGCACGCCCTGCCGGACTGGGACGGCCCGCACGCCGCCGACTGGTCGCTGCCCGTACGCCTCGACGCGGCGGTGCTCGACGCGCTGCTGGCCCGGCGGGCCGGCGACGCGCGCCGGGCCGGGCGGCTGATGGAACGGGCGTTGGAACTGGCCGACCCGGACGGGCACCGGCGGGTCTTCACCCGCGCCGAGCCGGAGGTGCGGGACCTGCTGGCCGCGCACCTGGACTCCGGCACGGCGCACTGGCCGACGGTCAGCGACCTGCTCCGTGCCCCGGCCCCGACCGCCCGACCATCGGCCCCCGCATCGGCCCCCGCATCGGCCCCCGCATCGGCCCCGGCATCGGTTCCGGTCGGAGGGCCAGCCCCGGCCCCGGCATCGGTTCCGGTCGGGGTGTCGGCCCCGGCCCCGGTGTCCGGGCGGGTGCCGAGCGAGCCGCTCACCGAGCGGGAGTTGACCGTCCTGCGGTACCTGCAGAGCATCCTGTCCAACGTGGAGATCGCCGGTGAGCTGTCGCTGTCGGTCAACACGGTCAAGACGCACGTGCGCAACATCTACCGCAAGCTCGAGGCCACCCGCCGCCGGGAGGCCGTGCTCCGGGCCCGCGAGCTGCGCCTGATCTGAGCAGCCCCGGTCGTCGCGTACGGTCGTCGGCGCAGCAGCCGCAGCGCAGCCGCCGTCGCCTGCGCGCCCAGCGAGGAGACCTCGGTGCTGGGCAGACATCGACAAGCGCCGTCCGGTCCGGCAGCATCGTGGGCGGTGTTACCAGCGGCAGCGGGGAGTAAGCGGTGAGTGACGTTCGTGAGGTGGCCCCGGCCGCCGTCACCGGGCCTGCGCGCCCTCGGCCGGGCCGGGCGGCGCTCGCCCGGCTGATCGGGTTCGCGCGGCACGAGTGGACCTTGGCGGTGCTCGGCTCGCTGCTGCTGGCCGCCGTGCTGACCTGGCCGACGCTGGCCGACCTGACCGGCACCATCCCGCAGGACGTCGGCGACCCGACGCTGCAGGCGTGGCAGGTCGCCTGGGGCGGTCACGCGCTGCTCACCGACCCCACGCAGCTCTGGCACTCCAACACGTTCTGGCCGGAGCCGTACACCTACGCCTACTCGGACACCCTGCTCGGCTACGCCCCGTTCGGGATGATCGGGCACGGGCCGGTCGCCGCCGTGGTCCGCTACAACCTGCTGTACGTGCTGGTGCACGCCCTGGCCTTCGTCGGCGCGTACGCGCTGTCCCGGCAACTCGGCGCGGGCCGGGCGGGCGCGGCGGTGGCCGGCGCGTCCTTCGCGTACGCCCCGTGGAAGCTGGCCCAGGCCGGGCACCTGCACGTGCTCAGCATCGGCGGGATCGCCCTGGCCCTGGCCATGCTGGCCCGGGGGCACGGCTGGTCGCTGCGGCACGGCCACCGCCCGGACCGGGTCCGGCCGGGCTGGGTCGCGGCCGGGTGGCTGGTCGCCGCCTGGCAGGTCAGCCTCGGCTTCGGCATCGGCCTGCCCTTCGCGTACGCGCTGGCGTTGCTCTGCCTCGGCGCGGCCGGCGGGTACGGCTGGTCGTGGTGGCGGCGTCGGCGGCGACCGGCGTTCCCGCGCCGGCTGCTGGTGGCCGACCTGGCCGGTGGCGTCTTCTTCGCCGGGGTGACCCTGCTGATGGCCGCGCCCTACTTCGAGGTGGTGGCCCGGCACCCGAGCGGCCGGCGCACCGTCGAGCAGATCGCTATGTTCTCCCCGCCGGCGCGCGGCTTCCTCACCGCGCCGCCGGAGTCCTGGCTCTGGGGGGAGCGGCACGCCGTCGCCCGCGCCACCCTGAGCTTCGCCGGGGAGATGACCCTGCTGCCGGGGATGGTGCTGATCGGGCTCGCCGCCGCCGGGTTGTTCGTCTCGGCGTGGCGGCTGCGGCACCGGTTGGCGCTGGCCGCCGGGGTGCTGGTCAGCGCGGCGCTGGCGGCCGGCAGCACGCTCTTCGGCGACGGCGACCCCGGCTACGTGACCCTGGTCGAGCACGTTCCCGGCTGGGACGGCGTGCGGACCCCGGGGCGGCTCGTGCTCTGGACGACGCTGCTGCTGGGCATCCTCGCCGCCGGCGCGCTGACCATCCGCGAGCCGACGGCGGCCACGTCACCTCAGTCGCCGCCGGCCCCCGGTGCCGATCCACCCCTCGACCCGGCCGCGACGCCCGGTGCGGACGCGGCTCCCGATCCGGCCGCGACGTCCCGTGCGGATGCGGCCCCCGATCCGGCGTCCGGTGCGGGCGGTGGGCGGTGGCGGCGCTGGGCCGGGCTGGTGTTCGTCCTGCCGGTGCTGCTGGTGCTGGCCGAGGGGATCAACCGCACCCCGCACGTGCCCGCCCCGGCCCAGCCGGCGGCACTGCACGGGCTACGCGGGCCGGCACTGGTGCTGCCCAGCGACGGTATCCGGGAGTTCCACGTGATGCTCTGGTCCACCGAGGGGTTCCCGAAGGTGGTCAACGGGTTGGCCTCGTTCACCCCGGCCAGCCAGCAGGAGATCCGGGCGGCGAGCGCGGGGTTCCCGGACGCGGCCTCGGTGGCGTACCTGCGGGGCGTCGGGGTGCGCACGGTGGTGCTGCTGCCCACGTACGCGGCCGGCACCCCGTGGGCCGACGCGGCGTCCAGGCCGTCGGACGGGCTCGGCCTGCGGCGCGAGACGGTCGGCGACGGGATCGTCTACCACCTCGACTGAGCCGTCACCGCCAGCGGTCGGCGTGCTGGTCGCCGGCTCGGCGCGCGGCGCCTGAGCCGGGCGGGGCGGGGCGCGGCGCCTGAGCCGGGCGGGGCGGGGCGCCTGAGCCGGGCGGGGTACCGGAACCGGGCGGGGACGGCGGGGCGTGGCGGTGTCCCCGCCACGCCCCGCCGCCGTTCGGTCTGGTCAGCCGTCGAGGCCGACGGGGAATCGGGTCAGCTGTCGAGGCCGACGGGGGAGTCGGGCCGGTCGACGTCGACGAACTCGATGTCGTCGGTGCCCGACTCACCACGGGCGACGGCGGCCCGCGCCGCCGATCCGGCGGCCCAGCCGACCGCCGCGCCGACCAGCGCGGCACCGATCAGCAGCGTCCACGGCAGGGCCGGCCGACGCCCGGCGAGCGCGTCGAAGGCCAGCACCGCGCGGCGACGGGCCTCCTCGGCGGCGGAGCCGACCAGGTCACCGGCGTCGTCGGCGAAACCCGAACCGTTGCGACGGGCCGCGCGGGCCGTGTCCCGGACGCTCTCCCCGGCGGTGTCGAAGGCGGAAACCAGGTGCTGCCACGCCTGGTCCGCGATTCGCTCGGGCTTGCTGCGGCGGTCCAGCAGATCGGTTCCGAACATCGTGCCTCTACCTCCTCGGGGGTGCCGAAGCGTGCGAAACTTCGCACTTCGGCGTTTGGCCGTCTTGGGCGTCCGCCCACCGGCCTGGTCCGACGGTTCACCCATCCTCGGCAGTGCCCCACCGGGGACGAGCGCAAACCCGGGCACCAGGCCGGTGCCCCGCCCGGTCAGCGCGGGGCGACCACGGCGGCACCTCGGGCGAAATCGTCGTCATCGTCGTCGTCATCGCCACCCGCACCGCCGAAACCGCAGGCCAGCAGGAGGGCGAGCAACGCTCCGACGCCGGCGAGGCCGGCAAGTCTCCGAATCATGATCGGTCCTTCCGTGCAGCGGATCGCGGACACGCCGAGCCTAGGCACCCCGGTCAACGCAGGCGGTCCCCCGCGCCGCCGGAGCCCGCCCCACTTCGTCGATCATGGAGCTGTGGTGCCGGCCTTGTCCCCTACGGGGCCTTTGCGAGGCACCACAAGTCCATGATCGACGGGGCTGCTGTTCGGGGGGAGGGGGGTGGGTGGGGGGTGGGTGGGGGGGGGGGGGGGGGGGGGGGGGGGGGGGGGGGGGGGGGGGGGGCGCGGGGGGGGGGGGGGGGGGGGGCGCGGGCGGCGCCGCGACGGGACCGGTCGGGGCCGGGTCGGGCAGCCAGCAGCGCATCCGGGCGAACGGGTGGCCGGGCAGCGGCACGA
>NZ_JBNCLB010000019.1:0-91454 GCF_049841815.1 Micromonospora sp. DT233
CTGACCCACCACACCACCGCACCACACGAAGGGCCGGCCCCCACCCGGGGACCGGCCCTTCACCACACCCACACCCACCCGAAGAGTCAGCCGCCCGAGTCGGCCAGCTCCGCGCCCTCCGGGACGGTGTCGTCGTCGCGGCTGGCCAGCCAGCCCTCGGGGAGGAAGACCTTGCCCGGGGAGTTCGTCCGGCCGCGCGGCTGACCCAGGGTCGCCACCGGGAACGGCTCGGCCGGGTCGAGCTTGCCGAGCAGGTCGTCGAGCTGGGCCAGGCTCTCGATCATGGCGAGGGAGCGGCGCAGCTCGCCGCCGACGGGGAAGCCCTTGAGGTACCAGGCGACGTGCTTGCGGAAGTCGGTGCAGCCGTCGCGCTCGCCCCGGGCCGGGTTGCGGGCCCCCGCCACGAACTGGTCGACCAGCAGCTCAGCGTGGCGGCGCATGGTCGCCGCGACCTCGCCGAGGGCGGGCAGCCGCCGCTGCGGCCGGCCGTCGAACGCGGCCTCCAGGTCGGCGAAGAGCCACGGCCGGCCCAGGCAGCCGCGCCCGACGACCACCCCGTCGACGCCGGTGTGCGCGACCATCCGCAGCGCGTCGTCGGCCTCCCAGATGTCGCCGTTGCCGAGCACCGGCACGTCGAGGGCCTGCTTGAGGGTGGCGATGGCGTCCCAGTCGGCGGTGCCCGAGTAGCGCTGCGCGGCCGTACGCCCGTGCAGGGCCACCGCCGCGACGCCGGCGTCCTGCGCGGCGAGCCCCGCCTCGACGTACGTCAGGTGGTCGTCGTCGATGCCCTTGCGCATCTTGACGGTGACCGGCACCCCGGCGGGCGACGCGGCGTCCACGGCGGCCCGCACCAGCCGGGCGAAGAGCCGCCGCCGCCACGGCAGGGCCGAGCCGCCGCCCTTGCGGGTGACCTTCGGGACCGGGCAGCCGAAGTTGAGGTCGATGTGGTCGGCGAGGCCCTGCTCCACGACGATCCGCACGGCGGCGGCGGTGACGTCGGGATCGGTGCCGTAGAGCTGGAGGCTGCGCGGCTGCTCGTCGTCGCCGAAGGCGATCATGCGCAGGGTCTTCGGGTTCCGCTCGACCAGCGCGACCGTGGTGATCATTTCGCAGACGTAGATGCCGCCGCCCTGCTCCCGGCAGAGCCGGCGGAACCCGACGTTGGTGATGCCGGCCATCGGCGCGAGCACCACCGGCGGCCACACCTGGTGCGGCCCGATGGTCAGCGGGCGCGGCGCGGGCGCGGGCGAGGCGGTCATCCGACCAGTGTAAGGAGCGCCGTCGGGTGCCGACGGCTCAGGCCGGGACCCGCGGGGAGGGGGCCGGCTCCGTCGGCGTCGGTTCCCGCGCCGGCATGACCAACAGCAGGGCGAGCACGCCCGCACCGGCCAGGACGGCGCCGACGAACTGCACGACGCCGTAGCCGACCCCGACGCCGAGGAGGGTGAAGTAGCCGGCCACGGAGATCGCCCCGCTGACGTGGGTGGTCGACTCGAACAGCGCCGAGGCCATCCCCCGGTCGGCGGGGGCCGCGTCGCCCACGCAGACCCGGGTGAGCCCCACGTAGATCGGGCCGGCGCTGAGCCCCCAGGCGACCAGGAGGGCCACCACGAGCCCCAACGGGCCCCCCGAGGCGAACGCCACCAGGGCTAGCGTGACCGCGCAGAGGGTCATCGCCACGGCGACCACCGACCGCGCCCCGAACCTGCGGATCAGCGCGCCGGCCGGCACCGCGCTGACCAGCGCGCCGAGCAGCACCGGGGCCAGCGCCAGCCCGGCGCCCGCCGGGGAGAGGCCGTGGGCGTGCTGGAGGTAGAGGCTGCCCACCACCACGACCACGGCGTACGCGGCCGAGTGCGCGGCGAACGCCAGGCAGCTGGCGATCAGCCGGGGCGAGCGGATCACGGCCGGCTTGATCAGCGGGCTGGCCACCCGCCGCTCGACGCGTACCAGCAGGGCCAGCAGCAGCACCGAGGCGGCGACCGCGCCGAGCCCGAACGGTTCCGGCCCGGCCTCGGCGATCCGGTTCGCGCCGAAGATCAGCGCCAGCAACGCGCCGGTGGCCAGGACCGCGCCGGTGAGGTCCAGCCGTTCCCGGCCGGCCGGGTCGGGCCGGTCGGCGGGGAGCAGCAGCCGGGCCGCGACCAGCGCCACCACGCCCATCGGCACGGTGGCCAGGAAGATCCAGCGCCAGCCGAAGTGCGACGTGATCAGCCCGCCGACGACCGCCCCGGCCAGGCCGGCCGTGTTCGCGGCGGCGGCGACCACCGCGAAGACCCGGCTGCGCCACGGCTCGTCGGGGAAGAACGTGGCCGCCGACGCCAGCGTGGCCGGGATGGCGAGGGCCGCGCCCACGCCCTGCAACACCCGGCCCATCAGCAGCGGCGGCAGCGTCGTCGCCACGCCGGCCAGGACCGAGCCGACGGTGGCCAGGGCGAGGCTGGCGACGATGAGCCGGCGGCGACCCCACAGGTCGCAGAGCCGGCCGCCGAGCAGCAGCAGGCCGCCGATGCTCAGGGAGTACAGCGTCACGACCCACTGCAGGCGGGCGGCGCCGAGGCCGAACTCCGCGTCGATCCGCGGCAGCGCGGTCGCCACCGCCAGGCTGTCGAAGAGCACCAGGAACATGGCGCTGGCCAGCACCAGGGCCGTGGGCCAGCGGCGGGTCACCGCCAGGGGCACCGGGGTACGGGCCGGCGCGGTCGTCCCCTGCCGCATGTCGCCTCCTTCGCCGCCGTCGACCGGTGCCCGAGGGCGGCGACCGGCCGACGTCCGAGGAGGAACTGCTACCCCGCGTCGCGCCCGACTAACGAGCGCCACATTTCATGATCTGAATGCGTACGGGCCCCCTCGGGCGACGAGGGGGCCCGCCCGCGCGCCGTCAGCAGCCGGGGAGGCGCTCGATCAGGTAGCGCTCCACCTGATCCAGGGAGATCCGCTCCTGGGCCATGGTGTCGCGGTTGCGCACCGTGACCGCGTTGTCGTCGAGGGTGTCGAAGTCCACCGTCACGCAGAACGGGGTGCCGATCTCGTCCTGGCGGCGGTACCGGCGGCCGATGGCCTGCGAGTCGTCGAACTCCACCACCCAGCGCTTGCGCAGGTCGGCGGCGAGGCCCTTGGCCTTCGGGGAGAGCGCCTCGTTGCGCGACAGCGGCAGCACGGCCACCTTCACCGGGGCCAGCCGCGGGTCGAAGCGCATGACCGTGCGGGTGTCCACGCCACCCTTGGTGTTCGGGGCCTGGTCCTCGTCGTACGCCTCGAGCATGAACGCCAGCACCGCGCGGGTGAGGCCGGCGGCCGGCTCGATGACGTACGGCATCCAGCGTTCCTTCTTCGCCGGGTCGAAGTACGACAGGTCGACGCCGGAGTGCTTGCTGTGGGTGGAGAGGTCGAAGTCGGTGCGGTTGGCGATGCCCTCCAGCTCGGCGAACTCGCTGCCGCCGAAGCGGAACCGGTACTCGATGTCGACGGTGCGCTTGGAGTAGTGGGAGAGCTTCTCCTTGGGGTGCTCGAAGAAGCGCAGGTTCTCCTCCGCCAGGCCGAGGTCGCGGTACCAGTTCCAGCGCTCGGAGAGCCAGTATTCGTGCCACTGCTCGTCCGAGCCCGGCTCGACGAAGAACTCCATCTCCATCTGCTCGAACTCGCGGGTGCGGAAGATGAAGTTGCCCGGGGTGATCTCGTTGCGGAACGACTTGCCGGTCTGCGCGATGCCGAACGGCGGCTTCTTGCGGGCGGCGGTCGCCACGTTGTTGTAGTTCACGAAGATGCCCTGGGCGGTCTCCGGCCGCAGGTAGTGCATGCCCTCGTCGCTCTCCACCGGGCCGAGGTAGGTCTTCATCAGGCCGTTGAACATCTTCGGCTCGGTGAAGGTGCCCTTGTTGCCGCAGTTGGGGCAGTTCAGCTCCGACAGCGAGGTCAGCGGCTTGCCGTGCTTCTCGGCGTACGCCTCCTCGAGGTGGTCGGCGCGGAACCGCTTGTGGCAGGACTGGCACTCGGTCAGCGGGTCGACGAACTCGGCGATGTGGCCGCTGGCCTCCCAGACCTTGCGGGCCAGGACGACCGCGGAGTCCAGGCCCACGACGTCGTCGCGCTGCTGGACCATGGTCTTCCACCACTGCCGGCGGACGTTCTCCTTCAACTCCACGCCGAGCGGGCCGTAGTCCCACGCCGACCGGGTACCGCCGTAGATCTCGCTGGAGGGGAAGACGAAGCCTCGGCGCTTGGCGAGGCTGACGACGGCGTCGATACGGTCGGCTGGCATGTTTCCTCCTACGCCGGCTGGCGGTCGGCGGGGGCGCGAAGTGGATGGAACGGGCGTTCGGGACAACGGTACGACCGTAGGGGCCCCGAGCCCAGCAGAATACCGGGCACGGGGCCGACGACCCCGGCCCGCCTCCACCAAGGGGCGCGTGCCGGGCGTCAGCTCACCCCGCAGACCTCCATGGCCCCGGTCGCCTCGTCGGCGCCGAGGGTGACCTCCTGGTCGGCGCGGTTGCCGCCGGCGAAGGTGACGGCGACCGGCACGGTGAGGGTGGTGAGGTTCACGTCACCCACCCGGTACGCGTCGATCTTCGGCTCGGCGGCGACCCGGCGCTCGAACTCCGCCCGCGACTCGCGGCGCTGCGCGTCGTCGCAGAGCGCGTCGTACGCCTTCGCGTACTTCCGCTCGGCCAGGCCCTGGTAGTAGTCCTCGGTCACCGCGCGGCCCTGTTCCTGCACGGCCTCGACGTTGCTGACCGCCAGGCCGACCATGGCCGCCCCGCCCCCGCCGCAGCAGAGGAGCACGGCCAACGCGCCGACGCCGAGGCCGAGCCAGAGCCGGACGCTGCGCCCCTCGGTGGGTGGCGCGGCGAACGGCGGCGCGACCCCGGGGCCCGCCGGGGGCGGCGCGATCCCCGGCTCCGGGTGCGTCGGCGGCGGGCCGTCCGACCCGGGCGCCACGGGGTACGGGGGTGGACCGGCCGGTCCGGGTGCGGTCATAGGTGCAGGGTAGTGCCCAACGTCTCAGCGGTACGGGGCAGCGGCCCGATCGCTGGGGTTCACCTCGACCGCGCCGCCCGGCGCGGCGGTGGCCAGCGCCTCGTACGCGGAGGGCTCGTCGACCGACTCGGCCAGCAGCGGGGTGGCGTGCACCTTGACGTCGAAGCCGCCCAGCGCCCGCCGGTAGGCGCCGACGGACTCCCACTCGGTGACCAGGCACCAGTGGCGGGGGTCGTCCAGCGCCCGGAGCAGTTCCCCGCGCAGGTAGCCGGGGCGGGCGGCGAGCGCGGCGAGGGCGCCGTGCGCGCGTTCGGTGAAGGTGGTTGCGACGTCCTCGTCGACCACGAACCGGTTGGTGACCAGCACCGGGTCCTCCTCGTAGAGTCTGTGGGATGCAGCGTACGCAGCACCCCCTGCTGGGCCGGTTGGCCCGGGCGAACCCGACGACGGTCTTCCTCGCCACCCTGGTCCTGGTGCTGGTGGGGCTCTTCGCGCCGGGCGTGGTCGGCGCGGCGCTGCTGTTGGCGCTCGCCGCCGCCGGGGTCGCGCTGCTGTTGACCACGTGGCCGGTGCAGGCCCCCGCCGGCCGGGCGATCCGGCTGGTGATGCTCACCCTGCTGCTCACGGCGGCGCTGGCGAAGCTGCTCTGACCGCCCGCAGCGGGCCGGCGGTTCGCGCCGGAACGGGGTGCCGCGTACCTCACCTGCACCCATGCGGTTTTGGCAATCAATTTCGTTATCACGGAGAGTGGGGGCATGACGTTCCGTCGCCCCGCTCGTGCCCTGGCCGCCGCGACCGCCCTGGTCGCCCTCGGCGCCCTCGCCGGCTGCGCCGAGGACGGCACCGGCGTCGATCCGCAGCGGGTCGACGTGGCCGCCGCCTTCTACCCGCTGCAGTTCGTCACCGAGCGGGTCGGCGGCGACGCGGTCCGGGTGACCAACCTGACCAAGCCGGGCGCGGAGCCGCACGACCTGGAGCTCACCCCCCGTCAGGTCGGCGAGGTGAGCCAGGCCGAGCTGGTCGTCTACCTGAAGGGCTTCCAGCCTGCCGTGGACGAGGCGATCGACCAGAACGGCGGCGACCGGGCCCTCGACGTGGCCCAGGTGCGACCGCTGCTGGCCGCGAACGCGGGCGGGCACGACCACGCCGACGACGGGGCCGGCCACGCCGACGAGGAGGGCGGCCGGGACCCGCACCTCTGGCTCGACCCGACCCGGCTGGCCGAGGTCGGCGACCGGCTGGCCCAGCGGCTCGGCGCGGTCGACCCGGACCGGGCCGCCGACTACACCGCCCGCGCGGGGGCGCTGCGCGGCGAACTGGAGCGGCTGGACGCCGAGTTCGCCGCCGGGCTGCGGACCTGCCAGCGCCGGGAGATCGTGGTGAGCCACACCGCGTTCGGCTACCTGACCGAGCGTTACCGGCTCGACCAGATCGGCATCAGCGGGCTGGCCCCGGAGAGCGAGCCCTCCCCCCGGCGGCTGGCCGAGGCCGCCCGCGAGGCCCGCGAGCACGGCGCCACCACGATCTTCTTCGAGACCCTGGTCAGCCCGAAGGTCGCCGAGACCATCGCCCGCGAGGCGGGGGCGCGGACCGCGGTGCTCGACCCGCTGGAAGGGCTCGCCGCCGACGCCACCGGCGCCGACTACCTTTCGGTGATGCGGACCAACCTGGCGACCCTGCGCACGGCATTGGGCTGCTCGTGAGCGCCCCCGTCGTCACCGTCACGCACGGGGCCGTCGGTTACGACGGCCGCCGGGTGCTGCGCGACGTCTCGCTGCGCGTCGACGCGGGCGAGGTGATCGCCGTCCTCGGCGCCAACGGCTCCGGCAAGTCCACCCTGATCCGCGCGGTGCTCGGGCTGGTGCCCCTGCTGGGCGGGTCGATCGCGCTCTTCGACACCCCGCTGCGGCGGTTCCGCCAGTGGCACCGGATCGGGTACGTGCCGCAGCGCCTCGGCGCCGGCGGCGGCGTGCCCGCCACGGTCGGTGAGGTGGTGGCCTCGGGCCGGCTGGCCCGGCGCGGGCTGCTGCGCCCGGCGGGCCGCGCCGACCGGGCCGCCGTCGACGCCGCACTGGCCGCCGTCGGCCTGGCCGACCGGGCCGGCGACCCGGTGGCCACCCTCTCCGGCGGGCAGCAGCAACGCACCCTGATCGCCCGCGCCCTGGCCGGCGAGCCGGAGCTGCTCGTCCTCGACGAGCCCACCGCCGGGGTGGACGCCGCCAGCCAGGAGGCGTTCGCCGGGGCGCTGCGCGGCTTCGTCGCCGGCGGCGGGACGGTGCTGCTGGTGGCCCACGAACTGGGGCCGCTGCGCCCGCTGATCAGCCGGGCCGTGGTGGTGCACCACGGCGGGATCGCCCACGACGGCGCGGTCCCCGAGCCGGCCGGTCACCACGCCGAGCCCGACCACGACCACGTGCACCCGCACGGACCCGACGAGCCCGCAGGGCTGTGGAGCAGTTGAGCATGGAGCTTTTCCAGTACCCGTACATGCAGCGGGCCCTGATCGGCGCGCTGGTCATCGGCCTGGCCGCCCCGGCGCTCGGCATCTACCTGGTGCAGCGCAAGCTGGCGCTGATCGGCGACGGGGTCGGGCACGTGGCGCTGACCGGCGTCGGGGCCGGGCTGCTGCTCAACCGCTCCCCGGTGCTGGTGGCCGTGGTGGTGGCGACGCTCGGCGCGATCGCCATCGAGCTGGTCCGGGCCCGGGGCCGCACCTCGGGCGATCTGGCGTTGGCGCTGCTGTTCTACGGCGGGATCGCCGGCGGCGTGACCCTGGTCGGGCTCTCCGACGCCACCAGCGCCAAGCTCACCGCCTACCTGTTCGGGTCGTTGGTCACGATCTCGCCCGGGGACCTGGCCACCATCGTCGTGCTCGGCGTGGTGCTGCTGGTGACCATGCTGGCGCTGCGGCCGGCGCTCTTCGCGGTCTGCCACGACGAGGAGTACGCCCGGGTCGCCGGCCTGCCGGTGCAGGCGCTGAACATGCTCCTCGCGGTAGCCACCGCGGTCACCGTGACGATCGCCATGCAGGCCGTCGGGGTGCTGCTGATCAGCGCGCTGATGGTGGTCCCGGTGGCCACCGCCCAGCAGGTCACGCGGGGCTTCCGCAGCACGATGGCGGCGGCGATGGCGCTCGGGCTCTTCGCCGCCGGCTCGGGGGTCTGGGTGGCCGCCAACGCCGACACCGCCCCCGGCGCGTCGGTGGTGCTGCTGGCGATCGCCTCGTTCCTCGTCGTCGCGGTCGCCGGCGCCGGCTGGCGGGCGCTGCGCCGACATCGCGCGCACACCGATCACCCGGCCGCCGAACCGCACGAGGTGGTGCTGCGGTGATCCTGCGCCGGGGGCGGCCGGGCGGGTTGGTTACGGTGACCAGATGACCGCCGGATCCGGATACGAGGCGTACGAGGGCGCCGGTGAGCTGCTGCGCGCCCTCGCGGCCCCGATCCGGCTGGCGATCGTGACCGAGCTGGCGCAGGGTGAGCGGTGCGTGCACGAGCTGGTGGAGACGCTCGGGGCGACGCAGCCGCTGGTCTCCCAGCACCTGCGGGTGCTGCGGGGCGCCGGCGTGGTCCGGGGCTCGCGGCGGGGGCGTGAGATCGCGTACGCGCTGGTCGACGAGCACGTCGCGCACATCGTGGCCGACGCGGTCGACCACGCCGGGGAGGCACCATGACCGAGGGCGCCACCCTGCGCAACACCCGGCAGCGTTCGGCGGTGAGCGCCCTGCTGGCCGAGGTGGAGGGCTTCCACAGCGCGCAGGACCTGCACGCCATGCTCCGCCAGCGGGGCGAGCGGGTCGGGCTGACCACCGTCTACCGCACCCTGCAGGGCCTCGCCGACGCGGGCGAGATCGACGTGATGCGTCCGCCCGGCGGCGAGCACCTCTACCGGCGGTGCAGCGAGGGCCACCACCACCACCTGGTCTGCCGGGTCTGCGGGAGCACGGTGGAGGTGGCCGGGCCGACCGTGGAGGTCTGGGCGGAGCGGGTGGCCGCGCAGCACGGGTACGTCGAGGTCAGCCACACCCTGGAGATCTTCGGCACCTGCCCGGCCTGCGCGACCTGACCCCGCCCCGCCCCGGGGCTCCCCGCCCCGCGCCCGTCCGACGATTGCGACCCGTGCCCGGCGGGCCGGGCCGTGGCACGCTGTCCGGCGTGAAGATCTACGCAGATCGCTTCCCCGCCGCCGTCCGTCAGCTCCTCACCGACCTACTCGTCGCCGTCTGGGTGTACGCCGCAGTCCGCTTCGCGCTCTGGGTGCACGACCTGGTGCAGAAGCTCGCCGTACCCGGGCAGAAGCTGGAGGGGGCCGGCGGTGGCCTCGCCGACAACCTGGCCGAGGCCGGCAGCAAGGTGGGCCGGGTGCCGCTGGTCGGCGACGAGCTGACCGCCCCCTTCCGCCGGGCCTCCGACGCCGCTCGGGCGCTGGCCGACGCGGGCCGCGACCAGCAGGAACTGGTCGACCAGCTTGCCCTGGCGCTCGGCGTGGCGGTGCTGATCTTCCCGCTGGGCCTGGTGCTCTTCGGCTGGCTGCCGCTGCGGCTGCGCTGGATGCGCCGGGCCGCGTCGGCGAAGGCGCTCGCCGCCGTGCCGGCGGGCCGGGACCTGCTGGCCCTGCGGGCGCTGGCCGGTCAGCCGCTGGGGAAGCTGACCCGCATCGCCCCGGACGTGGCCGAGGCGTGGCGGCGCGGCGACGACGCCACCGTCGACGCGCTCGCCGCCCTGGAGCTGCGCGGACTCGGGCTGCGGGGCGGCCGCTAGGGTGGTTCGTTGCTCTACTTCCTGATCGTCGTCGCCGTGCTGCTGCTGGCCTACGCCGCCGTGCTGGTCAACTTCGTCCGCCGGGGCCGCAAGGTCCCTCCGGTGGCGTACCTGGTGCTCGCGGCGCTCAACGGGCTGATCCTGGCCGGCGTGCTGGCCTGGGCAGTCGCCCGCTGACCGCCGGGTCGCCCGGTCGGCCCGGGTGATCGCCCCGCCGACTCCCACGACGCACGAAGCCACCCCCGGGTCGGTGCCCGGGGGTGGCTTCAGGTGCGGTGCGCGTGTCGTCCGGCGGCACGGACGCCGGACAGCCGAATCGTCAGTCGCCGATGGTGCCCCGCGGGTCGTCGTCGTCGTCCTCGATGTCCGGGTCGCCCCAGCTGCGCCGGGCGAACGGCAGGAACACCCAGAAGGTGAGGAACCACAGCGCCGTGACGACGGTCAGCACGATGGCGAGCCCCCGGTCCAGCACGAAGTCGGTGATCAGCAGCACCGCGCTGACCATCGAGATCAGCATGAACGCCAACCCGCCGCTGGCCATCCGGTGCGCGAACCTGACCAGCTCCGGCTTGCGGCCCTGCCGGAACAGCGCCCGGTGGAAGGCGACCGGCGAGATGATCATCGCGGTGGCGGCGGCGGCCGACAGCAGCGCGACGATGTAGATGTCCTTCTGGAAGTCGCTGGTCTGGGTGAAGCCGTTGCTGAACGGCAGGGTCAGCAGGAAAGCGAAGAGGATCTGCACGCCCGTCTGGGCGACCCGCAACTCCTGGAGCAGATCGGCGAAGTTGCGTTGCAAGCGCTGCTTCTCGGTTTCCTTCGACACGCGTAACCTCCGGGGGAAATGGCACTGCCGGCGGGTCAGCCCGCCGGCAGCTTCGCCATTGCCCGATCGGTCGACTGGCGAAACCGACTCGCGTTCCCCACTGAGGGCGGTCGCGTCGCCGATCGCGGCGGTCGAGGTCAGGACCCGCGCCGGATCCGCCCCGCGTACCGGGCCTCCAGGGCGTCGTTGTGCTCGTCACCGCCGGCGATGTTGGCCGACAGGTAGACCGGGGGCCGCTCCCCCGCCGCCAGCAGCCGGGACACCACCTCCACGGTGATCTGCTGCGCGAGCAGCGCGGCGGTGATGGAGGAGACCGCGCCGACCGCGCCGCCGCCGGGCAGGGGCAGGGTCGCGTCACCGTACGGGGCGCCGTTGTCCAGCACCACGTCGGCGAAGTCGGCCAGCTTGCGCCCCGACGGGTGGCGGGAGGTCATCCGCGCCGAGTGCTCCGCCGAGGTGATCGCCACCAGGCCGTGACCGCGCTCGGTGACCAGCGCTGCGAACTCCACGATGGCCCCGTTGACCCCGGAGTTGGAGGCGACCACGAAGACGTCCGACGGGTGGACCGGGGCCAGCTCGTAGAGGCGGTGGGCCACTGACGGGTCCCGTTCCAGCAGCGGGCCCAGCACGTCCGCCGGGGCGTCGCCGCGCAGCACCAGGTCGCGCAGGGCGATCCGGTTGGTCGGCACCAGGCCACCGGCCCGTCCGGCGATCTCCATGGCGAGGGCCTCGGAGTGGCCGGTGCCGAAGGCGTGGATCACCCCGTCGGCCCGCAGCGCGTCGGCGATCAGGTCGGCCGCCCGGCCCACCGCCTCCCGCTGGCTGGCCGACACCCGGCCGATCGTCTCCGTCACCACCGCGAGGTAGTCCTCGGCGCTCACCGTCATGTGTCCTCCGTCCGTCGCGCCCAGCGGGCGTCACGATCGTAGAGCCGGCCCACCGCTGCCGCCCGGGGGCGAAAACCGCTGGACCCGCGGCGGGCGGGCCCGGTCACCGCGCGCCGCCCGTGCGGGCCAGGATCGCCTCGGCCAGCGGGCCGGGGGCCGCGTCGGGGATCCAGTGCGACACCCCGGCGAGGGTGACGAAGCGGTACTCCCCGGTGACGTGGTCGCCGCACGCCTGCGCGGCGGTCCGGCCGATGGCCACGTCCTTGTCGCTCCAGACGAAGGTGGTCGGCACCGACACCGGCCCCACCGCCGCCAGGTCGGCCCGCGACATCGCCCGGTACCAATTCAGGGCGGCGGTCAGCGCGCCGGGCTCGCGCATCGGCTCGGCGTACCGGGCGACCCGGTCGGCGTCGCCGACCCCGCCGAGCAGCCGGCGCAGGGCGGCGGAGCGCAGCGCCAGCAGCACCCGCTCGGCCGTGCCCGGCCTGCGGAACAACCCGATGTACGCCGAGCGGGCCTTCTGCTCGCGGTCGGTGGCCAGCGCGTGCGCCATCGCGGCGGGGTGCGGGACCGAGACGGCGGTGAGGGTGCGCACCCGGTCGGGGTGGGCGGCGGCCAGCCCCCAGGCCACGATCGCGCCCCAGTCGTGCCCGACCAGGTGCGCCGCGCCGACGCCCAGCGCGTCGAGCAGGGCCGCCGCGTCGGCGACCAGCTCCGGAATCCGGTACGCCTCGACGGCGCCGGGCCGGGCCAGCGGCGAGTACCCGCGCTGGTCCGGCGCGTACGTGCGCAGCCCGGCGGCGTGCAGCGCGGGCGTCACCTCGTCCCACTCGCCCGCGTGCTGCGGGAAACCGTGCAGCAGCAGCACCGGCACGCCGTCGGCCGGCCCGCCGCTGCGCACCTCGAACGTCAGCCCTCGCGCCTGCACCTGCATGGTCGGCAGCCTACCCACGGCGGTCGGCGCGCACCCGTGCCGATTTCCCCGGCGCACCGTCTCTGCCGGGTGTCTTCGGCGGCCCGGGCGGTGGGGGCGCGAAGGATCACTTTGCCGGGTGATCTGCCGGGTGTTAGCGTCGGCGAGACAACTTCATATCCGACAGGGGAGCGCACAGCGCTGAGAGTGCGGGCACCGCCCGCAGACCCTCGAACCTGATCTGGGTAATGCCAGCGCAGGGAGTTCGGTCGACCTCCAGCCGCGCCGCCGTCCGGTCCCACCTGGGCACCGGGGGCGGCGTGCGTCTTCTCCTGGTTCACTCACGAACTGGGAGCAATCATGAACAACACCGACAATCGGTGGCGCACCATCGACATCGTGGTCGCCTCGGTGATCGCCGTCGCCTTCGGCGTCGTCTTCTGGGCCTGGGGCCTGGTCTGGAGCGCCACCGAGGGGGCGTTCGCCTTCTTCCCACCCGCGCAGACCCTGCTCTACGGGGTCTGGCTGATGCCGGCCGTGGTCGGCGGCCTGGTCATCCGCAAGCCGGGGGCCGCCCTGTACTGCGAGACCGTCGCCGCCGTCCTCTCCGCCCTGCTGGGCAGCCAGTGGGCCGGCACGGTGATCCCGCAGGGCCTGGTCCAGGGCCTCGGGGCCGAGCTGGCCTTCGCCGCGTTCCGCTACCGCTCGTTCCGGCTGCCCAGCGCGCTGCTGGCCGGGGCGCTCACCGGCCTCGGCGCCGCCCTGTTCGACTTCTTCGTCTGGAACGTCGAGACCGCCCTGACCAGCTACCGCATCCCGTACGCCCTGCTCACCATCGTCAGCGCAACGGCCATCGCCGGCGCCGGCGGCTGGGCCCTGACCCGAGCCCTGGCGCGCACCGGCGTCCTGGACCGCTTCCCCGCCGCCCAAGAACGCACCCTCATCTGACCCCGATCGAATCCTGTTGATCAAGAGGTTTGCGTCAGCCGGACGGGTTCAGCTGACGCAAACCTCTTGATCACCGAGGCTGGTCTTGGGAGGGGGCGGCGTGGGGGCGGTGGTTCTACGCGACTTCGGGTGGCGGCATGCCGGGCGGCGGGGGTGGGCCGTGCGGGGGGTGCAGCTGCGGGTCGAGCGGGGGGAGCGGGTGTTGTTGCTGGGGGCTTCCGGGGCCGGCAAGAGCACCTTGTTGGCGGCGCTGGCCGGGTTGCTGCCCGAGGATTCCGGCGAGCAGGAGGGGACCGTCGAGGTCGACGGGGTGGACCCCCGCAAGGACCGGGAGCGGGTCGGCATCGTCTTCCAGGACCCGCAGACCCAGCTCGTGATGGCCCGCAGCGGCGACGACGTGGCGTTCGGGCTGGAGAACCGGGGCGTGCCCGCCGAGCAGATCTGGCCCCGGGTGGACGAGGCGCTGCGCCGGGTCGGCTTCCCGTACCGGCGGGACCGGCCGACCGCCGCCCTCTCCGGCGGGGAGCAGCAGCGCCTCGCCCTGGCCGGGGCGCTCGCCCTGCGGCCGGGGCTGCTGCTGCTCGACGAGCCGACCGCCAACCTCGACCCGGCCGGCGCGGCGTTGATCCGCCGCGCGGTCGCCGACTCCCTCGACGACGACACCACGCTGATCCTGGTGGAGCACCGGATCGCCGAGGCGCTGCCGCTGGTCGACCGGGTGGTGGTCCTCGAACCGGGCGGCGGGGTCCGCGCCGACGGGCCGCCGGAGGCGGTCTTCGCCGCGCACGGCGACGCCCTCGCCGCCGACGGGGTCTGGGTGCCCGGCCGGACCGTGCCGCCCCGGCACGCCACCGCGGCCCCCGGCGAGCTGCTGCTCACCGCCGACCGGCTCGCCCTGCCGCCCCGCCTCGCCCCCACCGACCTGGCGGTACGCGCCGGCGAGGCGCTCGCCGTGCTCGGCCCCAACGGGGCCGGCAAGTCCACCCTGGCCCTGCTGCTCGGCGGCCTGCTCCGCCCCGGGGCCGGCCGGGTGGCGGCGAGCGCCGAGCTGGCCGGCCGGGACGCCCGCACTCCCCCGCACCGCTGGCGGGCCCCCGCCCTGGCCCGCCGGATCGGGTCGGTCTTCCAGAACCCGGAGCACCAGTTCGTCACCGACACGGTCTACGACGAGCTGGCCCTCGGGCCACGCCGCACCGGCCAGCCGGAGGCGGCGGTGACGTCCACGGTGGACGCCCTGCTGGAGCGGCTGCACCTGACGGCGCTGGCCCGCGCCAACCCGTACACCCTCTCGGGTGGACAGGCGCGGCGGTTGAGCGTGGCGACCGCCCTGGCCACCGCGCCCCGCCTGCTGGTCTGCGACGAACCGACCTTCGGCCAGGACCGCCGGACCTGGCTGGAGCTGGTCGACCTCTTCGCCGAGCTGCGCGACGCCGGGCACGGCGTCGTCACCGTCACCCACGACCCGGACTTCGTCGCCGCCCTGGCCGACCGGACCGTAACCGTGACCCGCGAACCGGCGGGGGCGTCGTGACCGGTTGCCGCGTCGTCACCGGCCGCAGCGCCCTGACCGGCGGACGGGCGGGGGCGTCGTGATCAGCATCGAGCCGGTGGCCGCGCCCGACGCGCCGCTGGCCCGGCGCAACCCGGTGGCGAAGGTGGCGGCGGCGCTGGTCTTCTCCTTCACGCTGCTCGCCACGCTGGACCCGGTGGCCCCGGCGATCGCCCTCGGCGTCGAGCTGGCCGTGCTGCCGCTGTTCGGCATCCGGTACCGGGTGCTCGCCCGCCGGGCCTTGCCCCTGCTGTTCAGCGCGGTCGGCATCGTGGTGACCCTGGTCCTCTTCGCCGCCGACCGCTCCGGCCGGGTGCTGCTGGAGGCGGGGCCGGTGCTGGTCACCAGCGGGGTGCTGCTGACCGCGCTCGGGCTGGCGCTGCGGGTGCTGGCGGTGGCCCTGCCCGGGATCATCGTCTTCGCCACCACCGACCCGACCGACCTGGCCGACGCGCTGATCCAGAACGCGCGGGCGCCGGCCCGGTTCGCGATCGGCGCGCTGGCGGCGTTCCGGCTGGTGCCGCTGCTGGGCCAGGAGTGGCAGATGATCAGCATGGCCCGGCGGGCGCGCGGGGTCGACGCCGGGCGCAACCCGGTGGCAAGGCTGCGGCTCTTCGTCTCGACCGCGTTCGCGCTGCTGGTGGGGGCGATCCGCCGGGGCACCCGGTTGGCCGTGGCGATGGACGCCCGCGGCTTCGACTCGGGCACCCCCCGCACCGTCGCGCGGCGGCAGCACTTCCGGGTCGCCGACGGGGTGCTCGTCGCCGGGGCGGCGGCGCTGGCCGGGGTGGCGCTGACGGTCAGCGTCGTGCTCGGCACGTTCCGCCCCCTGATCGGCTGACCGACCGCGCCGCCCCCGCCGCTGCGCGAGGCGTGGTCAGCCGGCCGGAAGGAACCCCTCCGCGCCGAGCCACGCCTCGCACGCCGCCGCCCAGCGGGCCGTGTGCGGAATGTGGACGTCACCGTGCCCGCCGTAGGCGACCCCGTTGGCCAGCCCGAGCCCGTGCCGACCCCGGGGATAGATGTGCAGCTCCACCGGGATGCCGGCCGCGAAGAGCGCGGTCGCGTACGCGAGAGCGTTCGGGAACCCCGGCGGGTCCTCGGCGGTGGCCCAGAGGAACGTCGCGCAGGTGTCGGCGTCGATGTTGCGCGCCGGCGACAGCTCCTCGCGCAGCTCCATCCGCCCGTCGAGGATCCACTGCACCGGCGGGTCCGGCAGCAAGTGCAGGTCCGCCGGCGAGTAGGCGAGGATCGCGAAGTCCGGTCGCGGTGGCGGCGCGGCGAGCCGTTCGGCGGAGAGCACCCTCCCGGTCGCCAGCAGGCCGGCGAGGTGCCCGCCCGCGCTGGACCCGATGACGCCGACGCGCCGGTGGTCCACGTCCAGGGCAAGCGCAGCGCACCCAGGGTGACGCGACACGTGAGCCGCCGTGGGTGGAGGCGAAAGGAAATCCCGGAAGGGCCCGACTGTTGAGCGGCGCGCAGGGCGCGTCCTGACTCAGCGGCGGCTGAAGTCGCTGCCTCCATCGTGTCGGCCCATCCGGGGCACGCCAAAACCCTATCGGGGTTCATCGCCGGACGCTACGGCCGGCCGAGCCTCGACCGGGCCACGCCGACCGCACCGCGGCCGGCACCGACGGAGAGTCGTGGTTGATCGACTTCGTGTGCGGCACATTGGGGTTTCCGAATCGAAAGAAACCGCGATGTGCCGCACACGAAGTCGGTCTTGGTGGATCAGCTGCGGCGGAAGGCGTACCGACGGCCCTGGCCGGCGGCCTGGCTGCGGGCGCCACCGGCGAACCGGGCACCGCCGGCCGGCGGGCCGTTCTTCGGCGCGGGCGGGGGCGGTGCCGCCACCGGCCCGACCGGCTCGACGGCAACCCCGTCGAGGTCGGGCACCGCACCGTCGAGGTCGGGCGGTGTCACCGCCGGCAGGACCGGGACGACCGGCGCGACGGCGTCGGCGTCGAGGCTCGGCGGGGTGACCTTCGCCGGGGCCGGGGATCGGCGCGTGGACGACGGGCGGGGTTTGCGGGAACTGCGCTTGGCGGGCATACGTGGCCTCCTGGTCAGTGGGCGTCGGCGCGGCGACCGCAACGGGTTCGGCGACGACGCGGCGAGCGGGAAACGGGGTGCCCCGGCGGGCCCGACCACGAGGGAAGCCGCGCGGAAACGACGACGGCTACGACGGAATGCGGACGCCCGGAGCTGCGGACCCGCGGCGACAGCGGCGGGTCGGCTCTGCCGAATGAGGGGCGTCAGTTGCGCATGGACCCGACAGTAGTCCCGCCACCCGACCGACGCACCCGAATTACCGACACCGCCGAATCGCGAAGCCACCACGGGCAAGGCCACCATGTGACATCCGTCCAGGCCCGCCCCGGGCCGCCGGGCGGGCGCGATACGGTCGCAGCACGGACGACGCGACGGATGGTGGTACGAATGACGCAGCAGGCGACGGCGCAGATCGGCGTGACCGGGTTGGCGGTGATGGGCCGGAACCTGGCCCGGAACCTGGCCCGCAACGGGTTCACGGTGGCGCTGCACAACCGGTCGCCGGAGCGGACCCGCAGCCTGGTCGCCGAGCACGGTGACGAGGGGACGTTCGTGCCGTCCGAGTCCCTGGCGGACTTCGTGGCGTCGCTGGAGCGTCCCCGCGCGGTGATCGTGATGGTGAAGGCGGGCGCCCCGACCGACGCGGTGATCGACGAGCTGATCCCGCTGCTGGCGGAGGGGGACATCGTCGTCGACTGCGGCAACGCGCACTTCGCCGACACCCGCCGCCGGGAGGAGGCGCTGCGCGGGCACGGGCTGCACTTCTCCGGCACCGGGGTCTCCGGCGGCGAGGAGGGGGCGCTGCTCGGGCCGAGCATCATGCCGGGCGGCTCCGCCGAGTCGTACGCGAAGCTCGGGCCGATCTTCGAGAAGATCGCCGCGCAGGTGGAGGGCACCCCGTGCTGCCGGCACGTCGGCCCGGACGGCGCCGGTCACTTCGTCAAGATGGTGCACAACGGCATCGAGTACGCCGACATGCAGCTCATCGCCGAGGCGTACGACCTGTTGCGGGCCGGGTTGTCGGCGAGCCCGGCGGAGATCGCGGAGATCTTCCGCGAGTGGAACACCGGGGAGCTGGAGTCGTTCCTCATCGAGATCACCGCCGACGTGTTGGCGCACACCGACGCGGCGACCGGCCGCCCGTTCGTCGACGTGGTGCTCGACCAGGCCGAGCAGAAGGGCACCGGCCGCTGGACGGTGCAGAGCGCCCTGGACCTCGGCATCCCGATCACCGGCATCGCCGAGGCCACCTTCGCCCGCTCGCTGTCGGGCCACGCCGACCAGCGCGAGGCCGCCCGCCGGGCGTTCGGCGACGCCGGGGAGAAGTGGCAGGTCGAGGACCGGGAGAGCTTCGTCGAGGACGTCCGCCGCGCGCTGCTGGCCAGCAAGATCATCGCGTACGCGCAGGGCTTCGACCAGATCCGCGCCGGCAGCCGGGAGTACGACTGGAACATCGACCTGGGCGGCACCGCCACGATCTGGCGGGGTGGCTGCATCATCCGGGCCCGCTTCCTGGACCGGATCCGTCAGGCGTACGACGCCGAGCCGGAGCTGGCGACGCTGCTGGTGGCCCCGTGGTTCGCCGAGAAGGTCGGCGAGGGGGTGCCGGGCTGGCGGCGGGTGGTGGCCGACGCGGCGCGGGCCGGGGTGCCGACGCCGGCGTTCTCGTCGTCGCTGGCGTACTTCGACGCGCTGCGCGCGTCTCGGCTGCCCGCCGCGCTGATCCAGGGGCTGCGGGACAACTTCGGCGCGCACACCTATCACCGGGTGGACCGGGAGGGCACCTTCCACACGCTCTGGGCCGGCGGCCGCGCCGAGGTCGAAGCCTGAGGTGCATCCACGCGGGTCGTTCGGCGCGAAGCATGGGTCGTGACGGGACGTCACGGATCTGTTCGCTTCGACGGTTCGACGAAAGGCCCGCTGATGAGGATCGCACGACTCGCCCGCCGGGTAGCGGTGGGCGTCATGGCCACCGCGCTGGCCAGCACCGCCGTTGCCGTGCCGGCGGCCCAGGCCAGCACCAAGGCCAAGCCGCTCGGCACGACCTCGCTCGCCCAGGTGCTCACGAAGGACCGGGGCGGCTTCGACCGCAACGGGCGTGACTTCGACGTGCTCACCGCCGCGGTGCTGGCGGTGCTGGAGGCCAAGCCGAACTCACCGGTCAAGGTGCTCACCGACGGCACCGTCGCGCTGACCGCGTTCATCCCCAACGACGCCGCCTTCCAGCAGCTCGTCAAGGAGATCACGAAGGCCCGCAAGCTCCCCGGCGAGAGCGCCGCCTTCACGGCCGTCGCCGGGCTGGGGATCGACACGGTGGAGACGGTGCTGCTCTACCACGTGGTGCCGGGGGCCACCATCGACCGTCGCACGGCGGTCAGGGCCGACGGCACGAAGCTGACCACCGCGCTCGGCTCCACGGTCGAGGTGGACGTGCGCACCTACTGGTTCGTCTTCCGGCAGGTGCGGCTGATCGACGCCGACACCGACGACCGCAACCCCAGCGTCGTGGCGTTCGACGTCAACAAGGGCAACCGGCAGATCGCGCACGCCGTGGACCGGGTGTTGCGCCCGATCGACCTGCCCTGACCGCGTGGCGGGTGGCGTCCGGCGTCCGCGTCGGGCGCCACCCGCGTCGCACGACTCCCCCCGACCGGCACCCGCCCAAGGCCGGGCCGGCCGGGTGGGGTGGGGTCAGAAGAAGCGGCGGCGCTTGGCGTGCTGCGGGCGGATCAGGTCGGCACCCTGGGCGAGCAGGCGGCTCACCCCGGTCGGGCCGCGGCGGGCCTCCAGCTTGTGGCTGAGCCGGCGCGCGCCGGCCGCCGCCAACGGCACGGCGACGGCCATCACCGCCCACTGGGCAATACGCTTCTGGATCATGTGGGTTCACCTCCGTCGGTGGCTGCTGACCCGGGTGATACCCGCGACGAGGGCACGGCAAGCCTCGGCGGACGGGGCGGCGACCGGGGCCTCCCGTGGGCCGCTGCCGTCCTCAGGCCGGCGGCGGGGCGACCGGGTTGGGCAGCGCGCCGCCGAAGCGGCGGTCCCGCTGGGCGTAGAGCTCGCAGGCGTACCAGAGGTGGCGGCGGTCGAAGTCCGGCCAGAGGGTGTCCAGGAAGACCAGCTCCGCGTACGCGGCCTGCCAGAGCAGGAAGTTGGAGATCCGCTCCTCGCCGGAGGGCCGCAGGAAGAGGTCCACCTCCGGGACCTCCGGGTGGTAGAGGTACTTCGCCACCGTCTTCTCGGTGACCTTCTCCGGGTCGAGCCGGCCGGCCGCCGCGTCGCGGGCGATGGCGGCGGCCGCGTCGGCGATCTCGGCCTGCCCGCCGTAGTTGACGCAGAACTGCAGGGTCAGCGTCGAGTTGCCCCGGGACATCTCCTCGGCGGTCTGCAGCTCGGAGATGACGCTCTTCCACAGCCGCCCGGCCCGGCCGGACCAGACCACCCGCACCCCCAGGTCGACGAGCTGGTCACGGCGGCGGCGGATGACGTCCCGGTTGAAGCCCATCAGGAACCGGACCTCGTCGGGCGAGCGCCGCCAGTTCTCGGTCGAGAACGCGTACGCCGAGAGGTAGGGAATGCCCAGCTCGATGGCGCCCTCGATGGTGTCGAAGAGGCTGAACTCCCCCGCCTCGTGGCCCTTGGTGCGGGGCAGCCCGCGCTCCTTGGCCCAGCGGCCGTTGCCGTCCATCACCACGGCTACGTGCCGGGGCACCGCCTCGCGGGGCAGCGCCGGGGGCCGCGCGCCCGACGGGTGCGCCTTCGGCGGCACCGGCTCACGGCGGGCGGACCTCATCGATCGGATCACTCGGCTCTCTCCCTGCTCACGGCCTGCGCCCCGGCACCGGCGACCGGGCCACCCCGGTCGACCAGCGGCAGCGAGCGTAACGCGCGCTCCAGGTGCCACTGCAGGTGCGCCGCGACCAGGCCGCTGCACTCCCGGCGTACGCCGGTGCCGGTGGCGTCGGCGAGCACCCAGTCGCCGGTGGTGAGGGCGGACATCAGGTCCACCGTGGCCGGTGCGGGATGGGCCGCGCCCGGGGGCCGGCAGTCGGGGCAGACCGCGCCGCCGGCCGGCACGGAGAACGCCCGGTGCCGCCCCGGCGTGCCGCAGACCGCGCAGGCCAACAGCGCGGGCGCCCACCCCGCGAGGGTCATCCCGCGCAGCAGGTACGCGTCGAGCACCAGCGTGGTGGCGTGGTCGCCCCGCGACAGCGACTTCAGCGCGCCGAGGGTGAGCTGGAACAGCCGCAGCGAGGGCTCCCGCTCGACGGGGGTGAGCCGCTCGGCCGTCTCGGCGATCGCGCTGGCCGCCGTGTAGCGCGGGTAGTCGCCGAGGAACCGCTTGCCGTACAGGTCGATCCCCTCGACCTGGCTGACGCTGTGCAGGGAGCTGCCGGTGTTGCCCTTCGGGTCGCCGGCGAGCTGGACGTCGACGTGGCCGAACGGCTCCAGCCGGGCACCGAACTTGCTGGTGGTGCGGCGCACCCCCCGGGCCACCGCGCGGAGCCGACCGTGCCGACGGGTCAGCAGGGTGATGATCCGGTCGGACTCGCCGAGCTTCTGCACGCGCAGCACCACCGCGTCGTCGCGGTAGAGCTGTCGGCGGTACCCGGTCATCCGATCATTCTCCTCAGGGTGCGAAATCAGGGTCGGCTCGGGGTAGGTCGGCCGGCGATCCCGGATGCGCGCGGGGCCGGTCCGGCCGTACCGTCCCCGCCATGGCTTCGTACCCCATTGTCGTGCCCGCCCGGGACGCCGGCCGCGCCCGGCTCGTCGGCGCCGGTGGCCTCGCCGCCCTCATTCTCGTCTCCGGGTGCGACACCCTGTCGGTGCGCGGGCTCGACTTCGACACCACCGAGACCGTGAAGGTCGCCCGGGTCGTCGTGCGTCCGGGTCCGGGCGACGTGACGGTACGCGGCACCGGCCCCACCGGGCAGATCCGGGTCAAGCGGGTGGTGCGCTACCAGGGCGGCGAACCCGACACCCGGTACGAGATCAACGGCGACGAGTTGGTGCTCGACGCCGACTGCGGCGCCCGCTGCTCGGTCTCCTTCGACGTGACGGTCCCGCCGGGGACGGCGGTGCGCGGCGAGAACGCCTCGGGCACGATCGAGGTGAGTCAGGTCGGCGGGGTGGAGCTGCGGGGCGGCTCGGGCACCGTGCAGGTGGACGGGGCCACCGGCCCGGTGCGGGCCGAGACCGGCTCCGGCGACGTGCGGGTGAGCGACGTACGCGGCCCGGCCACCCTCCGGGCCGGCTCCGGCACCATCACCGCCCGAGGCCTCGGTGGTCAGGTCGACGCCGAGGCCCGCTCCGGCGACGTCGTCGTGGAGCTCGCCGTCGCCGCCTCGGCCCGCGCCCACGCCGACAGCGGAGACGTGCAGCTCGTGGTGCCCGCCGGCCGGTACCGGGTGCGTTCCGGCGTCGACTCGGGCCACGCCGAGCTGGGCGTCACCGACGACCCCGGCGCGGCGCTGCTGCTGGACGTGGGCGCGGGCAGCGGGGACGTGTCGGTCACCGCACGCTGAGCCGGTGTCCTTGGCCGGCCGCCGGGCACCAGCTCCGGTCGGCGGCGGGCGGCCACGTCCTCCACCCAGCCGACCAACGCGGTGACCACCCCGACCAGCGCGAAGACCAGCGCCACCCGGATCGCCAGGCCCACCGGGTCCTGGTGGGACCAGCCGACCACGTCGACCAGCGGGGTGAGCGCCACCACGAACGGCATGTGCCACAGGTAGACGGTGAGGGCCCGCCGGTTCAGCACGGTCACCGCCCGCCCGAGCGGGGCGACGCGGTCCACCCAGGCGGTGGTCGCCGGGGCCCGGCCGAGCAGCACGAGGACGAACGCCGCCGACCAGAGCGCGTTGCCGAGCGGCAGGTCGTTCAGGTCGTACCCGCGTGGGCCGGGATGGGTGACGATCCAGCTCGCCCCGGCCCCGCCGACGACCAGGACGGCCGTCACCAGCGCGCGGTTGGACATGCGGCGCAGCAGGCCGTCGTGGTGGGCGAAGCCGAGCAGCCAGGCCCCGAAGTAGATCCCGAACTCCCGCAGGACCATCGACGCGTTCGGCAGCAGGCCGACCTCGATGGCGACCAGCAGGGCGTACGGGGCGAGCAGCGTGGGCCACGGAGCGCGCCGGAACAGCCACAGCGCGGCCGGCGAGGCGAACACGAACCAGAGGTAGTCGCGCAGGTACCAGATCGGGCTTAGCGCCAGCGCCCCCCAGTAGTTGGCCGGCGGGTTGGCCACCGGGAACGCCCAGAGCAGCACCTCCGGCGTCAGCGCCAGCCCCGTGAGCAGCATGGCCGGCACCATGATCGCGGCCAGCACCCAGAGCGACGGCAGCAGCCGGCGCAGCCGGCGCCGCAGCGCCGCCACCCCGGACCGGTCCAGCGACGCGGCCATCAGCGACCCGGCGAGGGCGAACATCACCGACATCGCCGGGAAGACGAGCGTCAGGGTCGCCCACCCGGTCACGTGGTAGACGACGACCCGAACGGTGGCCAAGGCGCGGAGCAGGTCCAGGTATCGGCTTCGCATCAGCCTGCTTCTATGTCGAGGAGGTAAGGGGATGAACGTTCCCTACCCTCCGACCGATCGCCGGCAAACGGCCACCTTCGCGGGGCGCGGGTGAAAATTTCCACACGGAGGGGCCGCCAACCTGCGCCCGACCCGTCGATCTCGGCCGGCAACGGCCCTTGCCGCCGTGGGGTTTTTCCGACGGGATGTCCATTAGGTGAGGCTGGGTCCGGTGACCGTCCAAGGTTTGCCGGGCAGCGACGAAAGGCGAGCTCCCGGGGCGTTTCCCGGTCGGCGGGGCAGTCGTTGGCGGGCGCTATGGAGCTGATGTCGTAAACGACTCAACCGGGAAGGGCTGGGCGATGTCGTAGACGGATCAGCTCCATAGCGCCCGGAACAGGAGGCATCTGCCGCCCTTCGCGCGGGACGCCCCGGCTCGCGGTCGAACACCAGCACCGGCCGGCTCATCCGCAGCTCTAGCGTCTTCGCCTGTTCGTCGGGCGAGGCCAGCCCGGTCGCCGGGATCGCCCGGGCGTACTCCTCGGTCTGCAACAACCCCGGGATCACCAGCGGTTGGTACGAGCGCAGCGCTGCCCGGATTCGCCCCGCGCTCCGCGAGAGCGCGGGGCACGGGGCACGGGGCGACCGAGGGTCAGAAGCCGAGCTTGCGGAGCTGCTTCGGGTCGCGCTGCCAGTCCTTCGCCACCCGGATGTGCAGGTCCAGGTAGACGCGGGTGCCGAGCAGCTCCTCGATCTGCCGGCGGGCGGTGGTGCCGACCTCCTTGAGCCGGCTGCCCCGGTGGCCGATCACGATGGCCTTCTGGCTGGAACGCTCCACGTACAGGTCGGCGTAGATCTTCGTGAGCTTGCCCTCGGGGATCATCTCCTCCACCACCACGGCGATGGAGTGCGGCAGCTCGTCACGGACCCCCTCCAAGGCCGCCTCCCGGATCAGCTCGGCGACCAGCACCTGCTCCGGCTCCTCGGTGAGCATGTCGTCGGGGTAGAGCTGCGGCGACTCGGGGAGGTAACCGGTCATCACGTCGACCAGGACGTCGAGCTGGTGCCCGGAGAGCGCGCTGACCGGCACCACGTCGGCGAACTCGCCGAGCTTGCTGACCGCCAGCAGCTGCTCGGCCAGCCGCCGCTTGTCCACCAGGTCGGTCTTGGTCACCACGGCGATCACGGTGGCCTTCAGCTCGGCCAGCTCGCCGGTGATGAACCGGTCGCCCCGCCCGACCGGCTCGTCGGCCGGGATGCAGAGGCCGATCACGTCGACCTCGCTCCAGGTGGAGCGGACGAGATCGTTGAGGCGCTCGCCGAGCAGCGTGCGGGGGCGGTGCAGCCCGGGGGTGTCGACCAGGACGAGCTGGGACGCCGGCCGGTGCAGCACGGCCCGGATGATGTGCCGGGTGGTCTGCGGCTTGTTCGAGGTGATCGCGATCTTGGTGCCGACGATGGCGTTGGTCAGCGTCGACTTGCCGGCGTTCGGCCGGCCCACGAAGCAGGCGAACCCGGCCCGGTAGGGCTGGCCGTTCCCGGCGTCGCCCGCTCCGCCGCGGACGTCGCCCGCCTTGCCCCCGATGTTGCTCACTCGACCACCGTGCCGAGGACGGTGCCGTCCGGGGCGGCCACGTGGATCGGCGCGTCGGCGGCGAGGTCCCGCACGGCGGCGTGTCCCGCCCCGTCCAGGGTCGACGCCTCGGTCACCACCACGGCGGCCTCCAGTCGGCTGGCCCCGGCCGCCACGGCGGAGGCGACCGCGAGCTGCAGGGCGGTGAGGGTCAGCGAGGGCAGCGAGACGCTCGCCGCCGCGTACGTGCGGCCGTCCTGGTCGCGTACCGCCGCTCCTTCCACGGCACCCACCCGGCCCCGGGCTCCCCGGGCCAGGATGACCAGCTTGCCGTCCTCGGCGCTCAGCTCGACCGGCGCGGACGGGGTGGGCAGGGCGGCGGGCGCGGCGGGTGACTCAGGCATCGGCGGGTTGCCTCTCCTCGGATCGGTTCTGGTTGCCCCGGGCCTCGGCGGGCTCGCCGCGCCCCGGGGTGGGGTCGGTGTGGTCGGTCGGCTCGACCCGGCGCACCAGCACGGTGTCTATCCGGTTGCGCCGGCCGGTGGTGCCCTCGGCGTGCAGCCACAACCCGGCCACCTCCGCCTCGGCGCCGGGGATCGGCACCCGGCCGAGGGCCTGGGCCAGCAGGCCGCCGACCGTCTCGACCTCGTCGGCGGGCAGCTCCACGTCGAAGAGCTCGCCGAGGGTCTCGACGGGCAGTCGGGCGGTGACCCGCACCGAGCCGTCGGGCAGCCGCTCGACCGGCGGGCGCTCGACGTCGTACTCGTCGGTGATCTCGCCGACGATCTCCTCGAGGATGTCCTCGATGGTGACCAGGCCGCCGGTGCCGCCGTACTCGTCGACGACGATGACCAGGTGGTTGCGGGCCGCCTGCATCTCCGACAGCAGGTCGTCGACCGGCTTGGACTCCGGGACGAAGGTCGCCGGGCGCATCAGCTCGGCCACCGGCAGCCGGGCCGCCGCCGGGTCGCCCCCACGGGTACGCCGGATCAGGTCCTTGAGGTAGAGCACGCCGAGCACGTCGTCGACGCTCTCCCCGATGACCGGGATGCGGGAGAAGCCGGAGCGCAGGAAGAGCGTCAGCGCCTGGGAGAGGGTCTTTCGTTCCTCTATCCACACCATCTCGGTGCGCGGCACCATCACCTCACGGGCGATGGTGTCGCCGAGCGCGAAGACCGAGTGGATCATCTGCCGCTCGCCGTGCTCGACCACGCCGCGCTGCTCGGCCAGGTCGACCAGCTCGCGCAGCTCCACCTGGGTGGCGAAGGGCCCCTCCCGGAAGCCGCGCCCCGGGGTGACCGCGTTGCCGATCAGGATCAGCAGCGAGGCGAGCGGGTTGAGCGCCCGCCCCAGCCATCGCACCAGCGGGGCGACGGCCCGGCCGACCGCGTACGCGTGCTGCCGGCCGATGGTGCGCGGGCCGACCCCGACCACCACGAAGCTGATCACCGTCATCGCCCCGGCGGTGACCAGCGCCGCGCGCCAGCCCGCACCGAAGGTGTCGACCGCGACCAGCGCGACGAGCGTGGTGGCGGTCAGCTCGGCCATCAGCCGCAGCAACAGCAGCAGGTTGAGGTGGCGCACCACGTCGCCGGCGACCACCTGGAGGGTACGCGCGCCCCGGGCGCCGTCGCGGGCCAGCTCGGCCGCCCGCGCCGGGGAGACCGCGGTCAGCGCCGCCTCGGTCATCGCGATCAGGCCGGCGAGCACCACCAGCCCGAGAGCGAAGACGAGCAGTTGCAGATCGGGCAGGCCGGCGGTGGCGTCGGCCGCCAGTATCGGGGTGGGCATCACCGGGACCGGGTCGACCGCCAGCCGGCCAGGAGCCGGGCCTGCAGTTCGAACATCTCCCGCTCCTCCTCCGGTTCGGCGTGGTCGTACCCGAGCAGGTGCAGCACCCCGTGCACGGTGAGCAGGTGCAGCTCGTCGGCGGGCGCGTGGCCGGCGGTGGCCGCCTGCTTCGCCGCCACCTCCGGACAGAGCACGATGTCGCCGAGCAGGGCCGGCTCGCCGCCGGACGCGCTGGCCTCGCCCGGCCCGTGGTCGACGCTGCCCTCGTCCATGGGGAAGGCGAGCACGTCGGTCGGGCCGTCGCCACCCATCCAGCGGTGGTTCAGCTCGGTCATGTAGTCGATGTCGACCAGCAGCACGGAGAGCTCGGCGAGGGGGTTGACCCCCATCTCGTCGAGGGCGTAGCGGGCGACGGCGAGCACGGCGTCGGTGTCGACCTCGACACCGGACTCGTTGGCGATCTCGATGGACAAGTGGCTTCCCTAGGTCTGACGGCGTCGGCCGGCCCGGCCGCCCTGGGCGCTGCGCCCCGGCGCGGTGGGCGCGTCCTGCGCCTGCTGGTTCTCCCGCTCGGCGTCCCAGCGGGCGTACGCGTCGACGATCTCCCCGACCAGCCGGTGCCGCACCACGTCGGCGCTGGAGAGCTGCGCGAAGTGCACGTCCTCGACGTTACCCAGGATGTCCCGGACGACGCGCAGACCGCTGCTCGTACTGCCCGGAAGGTCGACCTGGGTGATGTCGCCGGTGACCACGATCTTGGAACCGAAGCCGAGCCGGGTGAGGAACATCTTCATCTGCTCGGGCGTGGTGTTCTGCGCCTCGTCGAGGATGATGAACGCGTTGTTCAACGTCCGGCCCCGCATGTACGCCAGCGGCGCGACCTCGATCGTCCCGGCCGCCATCAGCTTCGGGATGGTCTCCGGGTCGAGCATGTCGTGCAGCGCGTCGTAGAGCGGGCGCAGGTAGGGATCGATCTTCTCGTTCAGCGTGCCGGGCAGGAAGCCGAGCCGCTCCCCCGCCTCGACCGCCGGCCGGGTCAGGATGATCCGGTCGACCTGCTTGGCCTGGAGCGCCTGGACGGCCTTCGCCATCGCCAGGTAGGTCTTGCCGGTGCCGGCGGGGCCGATGCCGAAGACGATGGTGTGCCCGTCGATGGAGTCGACGTACTGCTTCTGCCCGAGGGTCTTGGGGCGGATGTTGCGGCCGCGTCGGGCGAGGATGTTGAGCGTCAGGACCTCGGCGGGCCGCTCGGCGCCGCCCTGCTCGAGCATGCCGACGGTACGCCGGACGGCGTCAGTGGTCAGGGTCTCGCCTTTCTCGATCAGTTCGATGAGCTCGCTGAAGAGCCGCTCGGCGAGGGCATTGTCCGCGACGGTCCCGGTGATGGTGATCTCGTTGCCGCGGACGTGCACGTCGCTGGTGACCGAACGCTCGACGAGTCGCAGGATCTCGTCGCCAGCGCCCAGCAGGTTGACCATGATCTTGGGATCGGGGACGGTGATCCTGGTCTGCGCCTGGGGCGGGCGGGGAGGTGGGGTGCCGGTCATAGGTCGGGCCGAAGGGCCCTGCGCCACCTGCTCTCGCTCTCGGCGCCGGGCCTGCTGGCCGGGCGTTCGGACGTTGCCCCCATCCTATCTTCTCCCGCGCGGTGCCACCTCGCCCATTCACCGCCCGTCGGCCTGCGCCCGCCGCACCGTCCGCTCCAGGCGCCCGTCGATCTCAGTCACGCCCGCAGCACAAGGCTCCATCCGCCGCCGGGGATGGCCCCTCAGCGGCAGAGCATCGGGCCGAGCGGGGCGCCGCCGAGCACGTGGGCGTGGACGTGGAAGACCTCCTGGCCGCCGTACGCCCCGGTGTTGAACATCAGCCGGTAGCCGTCGCCGAGCAGCCCCTCGTCCTCGGCCACGGCGGCGGCCGTGGCCAGCAGCTCACCGGCCAGCGTCGGGTCGCCCTGGCCCAGGGCCGCCACGTCGGCGTAGTGCTCCTTGGGGATGACCAGCACGTGCACCGGGGCCTTCGGGTCGATGTCCCGGAACGCCAGGGTGGTGTCGGTCTCGCGGACGACCGTCGCCGGGATCTCCCCGGCGACGATGCGGCAGAACAGGCAGTCGGATCCCATCGGGGCATGATAAGGCCGCCCCGCCGACTCGGGCATGATGGCGGCGTGACTTCACGGGCGGTACTGGTGACAGGGGCCTCGCGCGGCATCGGGCGGGCGGTGGCGGGGCGGTTCGCGGCGGGCGGCGACCGGGTGGCGATCCACCACCGGGACTCGGCGGAGCTGGCCGAACAGCTGCGCGCGCAGCTGCCGGGCAGCGGGCATGTCGTGGTCCGCGCGGACCTGACCGACCCCGACGCCGTACGGGCCATGGTCGACGACGCGGCGGCCCGCCTCGGCGGGCTCGACGTGCTGGTCAACAACGCCGGGGTGTACGGCCCGGCCGACCCCCCGCACCCGGTCTTCGAGGCCACCTACGAGCAGTGGCGGCAGCGCTGGCGGGAGGTGCTCGACACGAACCTCTTCGGTGCCGCGAACGCCTCCTGGTGCGCCGCCCAGCACATGCGCGACCGGGGCGGGCGGATCGTCAACGTCTCCTCGCGGGGCGCGTTCCGGGGCGAGCCCGCCAACCCCGCGTACGGCGCCAGCAAGGCGGGGATGAACGCGATGGCCCAGTCCCTCGCGGTGGCCCTCGCCCCGTACGGCATCGCGGTGGCCACCGTCGCCCCCGGCTTCGTCGAGACCGACATGACCAACGAGCACCTGAAGTCACCCCGGGGCGACGCGATCCGCGCGCAGAGCCCCTTCGACCGGGTGGCCCACCCCGACGAGATCGCCGCCGCCGTGCACTGGCTGGCCGGCCCGGAGGCACAGTGGGCCTCCGGCACCATCGTGGACCTCAACGGCGCGTCCTACCTGCGCACCTGACCCACCATCAATGCAGGCGCAGCGTCCGGAGCACCGTGACGACGAGCAGGACGACGGCGCCGCCGACCAGCAGGAGGGCCTGAAGCAACTGGAACAACCAGAATCGACTCGTTGGATGGACGTCGAAGGCCGTCTTGTATCCCTTGGCGAGCAGGCAGTCGTGTTCGGCGAGTTCGGACCGGCTCGACGACAGGTCGACGCCGGCGGCGGGTGGGCACACGCCGGACGGCGAGCCGTCGACCACCCGGCCGTCCGGGGCCACCCACATCTCGGCGACGATGACGTCCCCGTTGGCGATGAGGGTGTCCCTGCTCACGCCGACCTGTCGGTCCGGCTTGGCGTAGAAGTCTTGACTGACGATCACCGCGGGGATGGCCATGGCGATCACCGCGACGGTGACCGCCATGGCTGGCACGGTGCGGCGCAGGATGGCGCTGGCGGCGGTGCCGACCGCGAACGCGAAGAGCCACCACGCGGCAGGCGCAAGGCCGACGATGTTGAACTTGCCGGGGTTGGTGAGGGAGGAGTCGGGGAAGGCACCCTCGAACACCGTGTTCCACCGGCCTACCATCACCGCCAGGGCTGTCCCGGCGACCATGACGGCCACGGAGAGCAGGCCGAGCTTGACGAGGATCCAGCGTAGCGTCGTCACGGACTGGGTCCACGCCAGGCGGAACGTGCCGCGCTCCAGCTCCCGGGCCACGAGGGGCGCACCCCAGAAGGCGCCTATCAGTGCCGGCCCTACCAACGGCAGGTAGCCGAAGACCTGGTAGACGGCGTGGTAACGGTCGAACATCCCACGGTTGAAGTCGTGACACACCGACGAGGACCCCGGACAACCGTCCGGAGCGTGCCCCGCCGCCCACGAGCTGGCTTCGAGGGCAGAGCCGAGGAGTGTCCCTCCGAGCAGGAGCAGTGTCCCGAAGGTGACCACCAGTTGGGCGCGGTGCTGCCGGTAGGTCAGCCAGACCATCTTGCTCTCCGTTCTCAGTTCGCCGGGACGATGGCGGGGCGGGGCAGCGCCGCGGCGTCGGGGTCACGCAGGTACGTCAGGACGAGGTCCTCAAGGGACAGTGAGCGTTCAGTCCACCTGCGGTCCGGGACGGCACCCGCGCCACGGACCAGCAACGTGGCCTGCCGGCCGATGCTGCTGCGGGTGACGACGGGCAGGCGGGCGGCCACCGCCTCGGCGCCGTCCGCCGGACCGGTCAGGAGTCGGTGCTCGGAGAGCAGGTCGTCGATGTCCCCGCTGACCTGCACCCGGCCGCCGTTGAGAACGACCAGCCAGTCACAGGTGTCCTTCAGGTCGGGCACCACGTGCGAGGAGAGCAGGACGGTCATGCCGGTCTCCGCCACGGCGGCCATCAGGCCGCTCGTCACGTCGTGACGCGCCAGGGGATCCAGGTCGGCGAGCGGTTCGTCCAGCACCAGCAGGTCGGGCCGCTTGGCGATGGCGAGGGTGAGCGCCACCTGGGTCTGCTGGCCGCCGGAGAGCTTCGCCACCCGCCGGTCGAGCGGGATCCTCAACTCGTCGAGCCTGCGGCGGGCCAGGGCGTCGTCCCAGTTCGGATTCATCACCCGACCGAACCGCATCATCTCCGCGACGGTGAAACCCTCGTAGAGGGGCTTCTCCTGGGCCAGGAACGCGACGCGGGAGAGCGCGGCGCCGTCGCGCCCCACCGTCGTGCCGAAGACGCGGACCGCCCCCCGGGTGGGTGGGAGCAGTCCGACGATCATGTGCAGGAAGGTCGTCTTGCCCGCCCCGTTGGGGCCGACCAGCGCTGCGACCCGGCCGGCGGGTACGGCCACCGAGACGTCGCGCAGCACCCAGGTCCGGCCGTACTGCCTGCCGAGCCCGGTCGCCTCCAGCGCGTTTCCGCCCGGTCGTTCACGGGCTGGTCGCTCCTCCGCAGACCCGCCCAGGCCCGGCAGGTTCACAACGACCCCATCCTCGCTCGCCCTCACGCCGTCCTCCGAAACGAGTCCAGCAACACCGATGCGAACAGCGCCTCCACGCCGTCCTGGTCCAACCCGGCCTGGCGGGCCCGGTCGACCCAGGCGGACAACTGGGTGGCGAGCCGGGCCTGTTCGGCCGCGTCGACGGTCCGCAGGGACCGGCGCACGAAGGTGCCCTGCCCGGGGCGACCGATGGCGAGCCCTTCCCGCTCGAGTTCCCGGTACGCCTTGAGCACCGTGTTGGGGTTGATCGCCAACTGCGCCACCACCTCCTTGGCGGTGGGAAGCTTGTCGCCGGGCTGGAGAACCCCCAGCCGAAGAGCATGTTTCACCTGGTGGACGAGTTGCAGATAGGTGGAGACCCCGGATCCGCGATCCAGATGGAACTCGATCAACTCCGCCCCCCTTAACTATTCGAATAGTGAAATAGTGCAGGGATCAGCGAGCCCCGTCAAGTGACTCCGGCAGACCGACGGCCACTCACGATCGGGCAGGGCGATACACCCCGGCCGCACCCCGCCCCGCCCCCGCCCCCGCCCCCGCCGTCGCCCCCGCCGTCGCCGTCGATCATGGAGTAATGGTGGGCGGAATGCCCGGGATGCAGCTTTTGCGAGGCACCACAAGTCCATGATCGGCGGGGCGGGGTGGGTGGGGTGGGGAGAGAGGCGGGGGTGGGGTGGGGAGGGGGGAGGGGGGTGGGGGGTGGGGGGTGGGGGGTGGGGTTACCAGCGGGCTAGGCGGGTGGCAAGGACTGCCAGGGCGGCCACCCCTGCCGTCGACGTGCGCAGGACCGAGGGGCCCAGCCGTACCGGGCGGGCGCCGGCCTCGGCGAAGGCGGTCAGCTCCGCCTCGGCGATGCCGCCCTCCGGGCCGATGACCAGCACGATCTCGCCCGCGTCGGGCAGCTCGGCGGTGGTCAGCCGCTCCCGCGCCTCCTCGTGCAGGACGAACGCGGCGGCGGCACCGGCGATCCGGCGGGCCACCGTCGCGGTGGACTCGTCGGGCGAGCCGGCCACCACGGGCAGCCACGGCCGGCGGGCCTGCTTCGCCGCCTCCCGGGCCGTCGCCACCCACTTCTCCCGCGCCCGCGCGCCCCGGTCGCCGCGCCACTGCGCCACCGAGCGGGACGCCGACCAGGGGACGATCTCGTCCACCCCGACCTCGGTCATCGCCTGCACGGCCAGCTCGCCCCGGTCGCCCTTGGCGATGCCCTGCACCACCACGAGGCGGGGCACGGGCGCGTCGGCGTACCCCCGGGAGGTGACGTCGAGGGTGAGGTTGCCCCGGCCGACGGCCGTGACCACGGCGGACGCGGTGCCGCCCCGGCCGTCGGCGAGCAGCAGCTCCTCGCCGACGCGCAGCCGCTGCACGGTGGCGGCGTGGTGCCCCTCGGGGCCGTCCAGGGTGAGCTGGTCGGCGGTGGGCAGCGACTCGACCAGGAACAGCGGCGCGGACACGACGTCAGGTTAGCCGCCCCGGCCGGAGACCGGGGCGGCCAGGTCGATCAGGGGTGGCCGAGTGCCGCCGGGCCGGGCCGTGGCGGCCACGGGCGGCCCGGCGTCGATCAGGGGTGGCCGTTGAAGGCGTCGCGCATCCGGGAGAAGAAGCCGCCCTGCTTGGTCAGCTCGGCGACCTCCTCGCCGCGCGTCTTGGCGAAGTCGCGCAGCATCCGCTCCTGGTCGGCGTCGAGCTTGGTCGGCGTCCGCACGTCGAGGTGGACGTAGAGGTCGCCCCGGCCGGTGCCGCGCAGGTGCGGCACGCCCCGGGCGCGCAGCCGCAGGGTGCTGCCCGGCTGGGTGCCGGCCTTGACGTCGACCGTCTCCTCGCTGTCCAGGGTCTTGATGGTCAGCCGGGTGCCGAGCGCGGCGGCGGTCATCGGGACGGTGACCCGGCAGTGCAGGTCGTCGCCCTTGCGCGAGTAGACGTCGTGCGGGCGCTCGTGGATCTCCACGTAGAGGTCGCCGGCCGTCCCGCCACCCGGACCGACCTCGCCCTGCTGGGCCAGCCGGATCCGCATGCCGTCCTCGACGCCAGCGGGGATCTTGACGGTCAGCGAGCGGCGGGTACGGACCCGCCCGTCACCGGCGCAGGTCGGGCAGGGGTGCGGGATCGTCGTGCCGTACCCCTGGCAGACCGTGCACGGCCGGGCGGAGACCACCTGGCCGAGGAAGGTGCGCTGCACCGACTGCACCTCGCCCCGGCCCCCGCACGCCTCGCAGGTGGCCAGGTGGGTGCCGGCGGCCGTGCCCGCGCCGGAGCAGGTGGTGCAGAGCACGGCGGTGTCGACGGTGATCGGCGCCTCGACGCCGAACGCGGTCTCGTGCAGGTCCAGTTCCAGCCGCAGGATCGCGTCGGCCCCCGGCCGGGTACGCGGGCGCGGGCCCCGCGCGCCGCCGCCCGCGCCGCCGAAGAAGGCGTCCATGATGTCCTGGAAGCCGACGAACGGCCCGGCGCCGCCGGGGCCACCCGGGCCGCCCATGCCCCCGCCGCCCGGGGCGAGCGGGTCGCCGCCCAGGTCGACGATCTGCCGCTTCCGATCGTCCGAGAGGACCTCGTACGCGGCGTTGATGTCCTTGAACTTCTCCTGTGCCTCCGGGTCCGGATTCACGTCCGGGTGGAACTGCCGCGCCAGCTTGCGGTAGGCGCGCTTGATCTCGTCATCGGAGGCTTCCCGGCTCACACCGAGGATGCCGTAGTAGTCCCTGGCCACTGCGTTCCGTGTCCTCATGTTCGTCTCGCGTTGCGCCGGTCGTCGGCCGGAGCCGGCCGTCGGCCCTGACTGGTCAGTTCTGGGCCAGCAGCTCGCCCACGTAGCGTGCCACGGCCCGCACCGTGGCGATGGTGCCGGGGTAGTCCATCCGGGTGGGGCCGAGCACCCCGAGGCCGCCGACGACGGTCGTTCCCGGACCGTATCCGGTGCTGACCACCGAGGCGGCCCGCAGGTTGTCGATCTCGTTCTCGTCGCCGATGAGGACCCGGGTCGTGCTCGACTCGGCCTCGCCGATGAGCTTGAGGATGACCACCTCCTCCTCCAGCGCCTCCAGGATCGGCCGCAGCGAGCCCTGGAAGTCCAGCAGGCCCCCTCGGGTGAGGTTGGCGGTGCCGGCGAGCGCCAGCCGCTCCTCGTGCCGCTCGACCAGCGTCTCCAGCAGCACGGTGGCGAGCGTGGTCATGGCCGGTCGCAGGTGTGGCGCCGACTCCTCGACCAGCGCCTGCACCAGCGGCGGGGTCTCCGAGAGCCGGCTGCCCACCAGCTTCTCGTTGACCAGCCGCCGCAGGTCGGTGACGTCGTCGGCGGGCACCGGCGCGGGCAGCTCCACCAGCCGCTGCTCGACCCGGCCGGTGTCGGCGATCATCACCAGCATCAGCCGGGTGGTGGAGATCGGCACCAGCTCCAGGTGGCGCACGGAGGAACGGGCCAGCGACGGATATTGCACCACGGCGACCTGCCGGGTGAGCTGCGCCAACAGCCGGACCGTGCGGTGCACCACGTCGTCGAGGTCGACCGCGCCGACCAGGAAACGCTCGATCGCCCGGCGCTCGGCCGGGCTGAGCGGCTTGACCCGGCTGAGCCGGTCGACGAAGAGGCGGTAACCCCGGTCGGTGGGCACCCGGCCGGCGCTGGTGTGCGGCTGCCGGATGTAGCCCTCCTCCTCCAGCACCGCCATGTCGTTGCGCACCGTCGCCGGCGAGACGCCGAGCTGGTGCCGCTCCACCAGGGCCCTGCTGCCGACCGGCTCCTGCGTGGCGACGTAGTCCTCGACGATCGCGCGGAGCACGGCGAGCTTGCGGTCGTCCAGACCCACTCCACCACCTCCTGTCGCACGTCGTGCCCGGCATCGCGGCGGGCAACCGGGCCGGCCTGCCCGCCGATGGCCGAAGCCTGGCACTCGTTCGTAGCGAGTGCCAGTCTACGTCCCCGTCCCGCCCTCGGTAAGATCGAGGACGCACCGACGGTCCGTCCGCCGACCGGCAGGGTGGCGTCGTTCGGCCGAGACGGGGCCGTCGTCCGGCCGACGCGGGGTCGTGCTCGGGTCGAAGCACGGGGCCCGACCAGTGTCGCCCTGGTACCCGGTTGCCGGTAGCCCCTACCGTGACGGGCATGACTGACGCACCTCGTCCTCCCGGCTCGGGCGACCCCGGCGGTTACCCGCCGGAGCCGAACCCGTCGCCTGCACCGTACGGCTCCTCGGCGGACGAGCCCCCCACCGCGCCGCTGCACGGTGGCTCCGGGGCGGGCGGCTACCCCCCGCCCGGCGAGTTCCCCCCGCCCGCTGGCTTCCCCCCGCCCGGCGGTTTTCCCCCGCCCGCTGGTTTTCCCCCGCCCGGCGACCAGCCCTCCGCCGGCGGCTATCCCCCGCCCGGCGGCGACGTCCCGCCCGGCGGCCAGCCTCCGACCGCCGGCGGCTACCCGCCGCCCGGTGGCTACCCCCCGGCCGGCGGATACCCGGCTGGCGGATACCCGGCCGGCGGTGGCTACGGCGGCGCGGCCGGCAACGAGGAGAAGACCTGGGCGATGGTCGCGCACTTCGGCGGCGCGGCCGGGATGTTCCTCGGCGGCGGGGTGCTGGGCTGGGTGGCGCCGCTGATCGTGCTGCTGGCCCGGGGCAACCAGTCGCCGACCGTCCGCGCCCACGCGGTCGCCGCCCTGAACTTCCAGCTGCTCTGGTCGGTCATCGCAGTGGTCGGCTGGATCCTGAGCTGCATCTTCATCGGCGCCTTCATCGGTTTCGCCGCGATGGTGGTCGGCATCATCTTCGGCATCGTCGCCGGGATCAAGGCCAACGACGGGCAGCCCTACCGCTATCCGATGACCGCCAGCTTCGTCAAGTGAACCCCGGTCGGCCGCTCCCGGCGGCCGGCCGGTGTCACCCACCCGCGCCCCGACCGGCCGCGCCCGGTGACCGGCGCGGGGGTGGGTGCGCTCAGGGCAGCAGGTCGCGGACGACCGCGTCGGCCAGCAGCCGGCCGCGCAGGGTGAGCACCGCCCGGCCGGCCGCGTGCCCGGCCGGGTCGAGCAGCCCGTCGGCCAGCGCCCGCGCCGCGCCCGCCCGGCCCGCGTCGTCCAGCACGTCCAGCGGCAGCCCGGAGGCGAGCCGCAGCCGCAGCATCACGTCCTCCATCTGCGCCTCGCCGCGCGTGAGCACCTCCCGGGCCAGGCCGGGCGAGACGCCCGCCGCGAGGCGCTTCGCGTACGCGCTGGGGTGTTTGACGTTCCACCAGCGCACCCCGCCGACGTGGCTGTGCGCCCCCGGGCCGAGGCCCCACCAGTCCGCGCCGGCCCAGTAGAGCAGGTTGTGCCGGCACTGCCCGGCCGGCGTCCGCGCCCAGTTGGACACCTCGTACCAGGAGAAACCGGCCGCGCCCAGGGCGGCCTCCGCCGCCAGGTAGCGGTCCGCCGCCACGTCGTCGGAGGGGTACGGCAGCTCGCCGCGCCGCATCCGCGCGGCCAGCCGGGTGCCGTCCTCCACGATCAGGGCGTACGCGCTGACGTGGTCCACCCCGGCGGCGACGACCTGGTCGAGGGAGGCGGCGAAGTCCTCGGCGCTCTCCCCCGGCGTGCCGTAGATCAGGTCGAGGTTGACGTGGTCGAACCCGGCGTCGCGGGCCTCGGCGGCGGCGGCGGTGGCCCGGCCGGCGCTGTGCCGGCGGTCGAGGATCGCCAGCACCCCCGGCGCGGCGGACTGCATGCCCAGCGAGATGCGGGTGTACCCGGCGGCGCGCAGGGTCCTCAGCGACTGCGGCGTGACCGACTCCGGGTTGGCCTCGGTGCTCACCTCGGCGTCGGCGGCCAGCCCCCAGGTGCGGTCGATGCCGTCGAGGATGCGGGCCAGGTCGTCGGCGGCCAGCAGGGTGGGGGTGCCGCCGCCGACGAATACGGTGTCGACCCGCGGCGGCGGGGTGTCGCCCAGCACCCGGCCGGCCAGGGCCAGCTCGGCGAGGACCGTGTCGGCGTACGACTCGCGGTTGACTCCGCCGCCCAGCTCGTCGGCGGTGTACGTGTTGAAGTCGCAGTAGCCGCAGCGGCTGGCGCAGAACGGCACATGCACGTACACCCCGAAACCGCGCGCCCCGACGGCGCGGGTGGCGGTGGTGGGCAGCGAGCCGTCGACGGGGACGGGCTCGCCTTCTGGAAGGACGCCGGGCATGGCAACTAGTGTGCCCGCATGACCTCCTCCGACGCGCTCGTGCGGGTCGCCACGGCCCGTGGGGTGACCACCCTCACCCTGAACAGTCCGCACAACCGCAACGCCCTCTCCACGCCGCTGATGACGCAGCTGCTGGCCGGGCTGGCCGACGCGGTCGCCGACGACGCGGTCCGGGTGGTCGTGCTCGACCACACCGGCCCGGTCTTCTGCTCGGGGGCGGACCTGAAGGAGACCGCCGCCGCGTACGCCAGCGGGACGGTGCCGGCCGGGATGCTCGGCGACGTGCTGGCTGCGGTCTGGGAGTGCCCCAAGCCGGTGGTGGCCCGGGTGGCCGGGCCGGCGCGGGCCGGCGGGCTGGGCGTGATCGCGGCGGCCGACCTGGCGCTCTGCGCGCAGGAGGCGACGTTCGCCTTCACCGAGGTCCGGATCGGGGTGATCCCGGCGGTGATCTCGGCGACCGTGCTGCCCCGGCTGGCCCCGCGCGCCGCCGCCGAGCTGTACCTGACCGGCGACACCTTCGACGGCCGGCGGGCCGCCGAGATCGGCCTGGTCACCGCGGCCGTGCCGGCGGACGGGCTGGACGCGGCGGTGCGGCGGGTCTGCGCGTCGCTGGTGCGCGGCGCGCCGAACGCCCTGGCCGGGGCGAAGGGTCTGCTGCGCCGGCCGCAGGCTTCCGACCTGCGCGCCGAGATCGCGGAGCTTGCCGAGCTGTCGACCGGGTACTTCCTCTCCGCCGAGGGGCGTGAGGGGGTGCTGGCGTTCCGGGAGAAGCGCGACGCGAGCTGGGTTCCGCCAACCTCCTGACCGTCCGTCGGGGGACCCCCGCTCGGGTTGCCGGGGTGCCCCGGGCGATGGACGCCGGAGATGGTCGACGCGCCCTACGCCCAGGTCAACCGGTCGGACGACCCGACGGCGGTTGGCCCGACGTACTCTTGGCGAAGCCGTCGAGCAGGGGGTGTGGGTGCGTATCCGGACAGTCATCGCGGCTGGTCTCGTCATTGCCGTCGTCGCCGTCGTCGGGATCTGGCTGATGGCTCGACAGGTCGGTGACGGCTTACGACTCCCCCTCGCCGGCCGCAGCTGCGTCGTGCGGGCCGACGGTCAGGTGCGGCTCGACGCCGACCAGATGGCCAACGCCGCCACGATCGCGGCGATCGGCACCCAGCGGAAGATGCCGGAGCGGGCCGTCGTGGTGGCGCTCGCCACCGCCTACCAGGAGTCGGGGCTGCGCAACGTCGCCGACGGCGACCGGGACTCGGTGGGGCTGTTCCAGCAGCGCCCGAGCCAGGGCTGGGGCACGGTGCAGCAGATCGGCGACCCGCGCTACGCGACCAGGAAGTTCTACGCCGCGTTGAACCGGGTGCGCGGCTGGGAGCAGCTGCGGGTCACCGAGGCCGCCCAGAGGGTGCAGCGCTCCGCCTATCCGGAGGCGTACGAGAAGTGGGCCGACGAGTCGCAGGTGCTGACCCGCGCGCTGCTCGGCGCGGCCACCGGCGCGGTGGCCTGCACGGTGGGGTCGCCGCCGGTGATGCGCGGCGAGGCTGCGGCTGCGGCCCTGAACCGGGGCCTGAACCTCGACTGGGGGCTGCCGGAGGCGGTGGCGCAGGCCGACCTGCCGGGGCTCACCGTCCCGGCCGCCGACCAGCGCAACGGTTGGCGGTACGCGTACTGGCTGGTCTCGCACGCCTCCAACCACGGGGTGAAGCGGGTCCGGTTCGACGGGCTGGAATGGACGGCGCAGGGCGGCACCTGGAACCGGGTGGCCGACGCCCAGTCGACCGATCGACGGGTGCTGGCCGAGGTCTTCTCCGACGCCTGACCCGGGCCCGGCCGAGGTGTCACGGTGGGCGCGGTCGGCCGTCAGGGGCCCGGCGGTAACCGGTTCCCCGCACGGGGTCGGCGCGACTGACGGTGACCGCGCAATTCCGCATACCTCGCAACTACGGCCAAAGTAGAGCGTAATCGTGACTCTGCGCGCCCGTTCCGCTGCCGTTGGTCGCCCCGAGCCCCGGGCCCCCGGGCGCGCTCCCCACCGCACGATCCGGGAGCAGTACCATCGGCGGGCTGTACGAGAGATGGTTTCACCCTAATGGGGAGGGGTACTACGCGGTGTTCGATTACGACGGCCGGACCGGCTACGAACCGATCAGCGACACGGATCGCAAGGAGTTCCACGAGCAGGGCTTCCTCCTGCTGCGAAACGTGCTGACGGAGGACCACCGGGCCGCCCTGGAGGAGGCCGTCGACCGCGTGTACGCGGAGGAGAAGGCCAAGGGCAGCACCACCAAGGACGGCACCCTGCACCTGCTGGGCTTCCTGGAGCGTGACGAGCTCTTCGGCCAGCTCCTCACCCACCCGATCGCCTTCCCGTACATGTGGGGCCTGGCGGGGTGGAACATCTACACCCACCACAACCACCTGGACGTCACCCCGCCGGCGGCGGAGCCGGAGAAGCCGTACTGGGGCTGGCACCAGGACGGGTACCGGCAGAACTCCGACCCGGAGACGATGGACCCGAACCTGCCCCGGCCGATGTTCTCGCTGAAGGTGGCGTACGTCCTCTCCGACCTGTCGGAGACCGGGCGCGGCGCGACCAAGGTCATCCCGGGCAGTCACCTGTGGAACTCGCTGCCCCGGCCGGACGACCTGACGGTGCACAACCCCGACCCGGAGGGCACGGTGGAGATCACCGCCAACCCGGGCGACGCGTTCATCTTCGACCGCCGCCAGTGGCACTCCCGGTCGACGAACCTCTCCACGATCACCCGCAAGATGCTCTTCGTCGGCTACACCTACCGGTGGATCCGCCCGCTGGACGAGCTGCACATCGACCCCGAGGGCGAGTGGTGGGCCAACCGCACGCCGGTGCAGCGCCAGCTCTGCGGTGAGGGCACCCACACCGCGAACTACTGGGGCATCAACTGGGACGGGTACATCGACGACGAGATCCCGCTGCGCAAGGAGCTCAAGGAGCGCGGCCTGCTGGACCGCAACATCCCCTGGCTGCGCTGACCGCGTGGCGAAGGGCGCCCTGTCGACGCCTCCGGCGCGGCAGGACGCCCTTCGCCAGGTCCGGGTGCCGTTCGCAGCGCCCCGGTGCGGTCCGCTGTGTTGCGATGTGGTCCGCTGTGTTGCGATGTGGTCCGCGAAGCCCGCGCCCGCCACCCGGGGCGGCGGCCGGCCCGGGGCGGGTCAGCCGAGGCGGCGCTCGGCCTTGCGGCGCAGCGACTCGGGCAGCTCGGGGACGTCGAGCAGCCGGGGCAGCAGCTCCGGCTGCGTGGTGATCGCCCGGAACACCTCCCCCACGGTCACCCCGTGGGCCGGCCGCTCCACCACCCGCACCGCATCGCCCGCGCGGACCTCACCGTCGCGCAGCACCCGCAGGTACGCCCCGGGCGTCCCCCGCGCGGTGAACCGCTTGATCATGTCCGGTACGCCCCAGAACCCGGCGAACGTCTTGCACGGCGTGCGCGGCTTGGTCACCTGCAGCAGGGCCGACCCGAGCTGCCACCGCTCGCCGACGAGCGCCCCGGTGACGTCCACTCCGGACGTGGTGAGGTTCTCGCCGAACGCCCCCGGGACGACGTCGCGGCCCATCTCGGCAGCCCACCAGGCCGCGTCCTCCGTGGCGTACGCGTAGACCGCCTGGTCCGGGCCGCCGTGGTGGACCGTGTTGCCGACGAAGTCGCCGGCCACCCCGTCGGCCCGCAGCAGCACCGGCCCGTCGGCCGGTCGCTTGTCGATCCCGCTGCGGCCGCCCGCGCCGTCCGCCCACGGCGCCTCGGTCACCACGGCGAGGTTCACCGTCATCAGCCTGCCCGTCATGGCGTCAGCCTAGGACCCACCCGGACGCCCCCGCGACCGGCTTGTTTCCCGTCTCAGCCCTTGACGGCGCCGGAGACCAGGCCGGAGGCCATTCGGCGCTGCACCAGCAGGAAGAAAATGATCACCGGGAGGGTGAAGAGCGTCGAGGCGGCCATCACCGGTCCCCAGGCGGTGTCGTCCCGGCCGAAGAAGAACGTCATCGCCACCGGGAGGGTGTAGCGGTCCTGGTCGTTGATGAAGGTCAGCGCGAAGATCAGCTCGTTCCAGGCGGTGATGAAGGAGAAGATGCTGGTGGCGACCAGGCCGGGCGCGACCAACGGGAAGAGGACCTTGCGGAAGGTCTGGAACCGGGTCGCCCCGTCGATCGCGGCGGCCTCCTCCAGCTCCTTCGGCACCGCGGCCACGAAGCCGCGCAGCATCCAGACCGCGAACGGCAACGAGAAGCCGAGGTAGGTCAGGATCAGGCTGGGCAGGGTGTTGTAGAGGCCCAGCCGCTGGATCATCAGGAACAGCGGGATGACCAGCGCCTCCAGCGGGATCATCTGCACCACCAGCAGCAGGATCAGGAAGCTGGTGCGCAGCTTGAACCGGAACCGGGCCACCGCCGTCGCGGCCAGCAGGGCGACCAGGCCGCCGAGCAGGACGGTCGCCCCCGCCACGAGGACGCTGTTGAGGAAGAAGTCGCCGAACGTGACGCCGGGGATCAGGTTGCCCGTCAGGATCTGCCGGTAGTGATCCAGCGTCGGCTCGGTCGGCACCGGCCGGGGCGTGGCCGAGAAGATCTCCCGGTTCGGCTTGAGCGACGTGGCGATCATCCAGTAGACCGGGAACGCCGCGAAGAGCGCCACCAGTAGGCCCGCGCCGTTGAGGGCGACCCGCTTCACCACCGTGCCGCGCTTCACAGCTCCTCCTCCTGCTTGAGCACCATCCGCACGTAGAGGCCGGTCACCACGAGCAGGATCAGCGTGAGGATGACGGCGATCGCCGCGCCCAGCCCGTACTTGGGGGGTGGGGAGAACGCCTCGGCGTACGAGTAGATGGAGAGCATGAACGTCGAGCGGTCCTGGGTGCCGCCGGCCAGCACGAACTGCTGGGTGAAGACCTTGAAGTCCCAGATGGTGGAGAGCACCACCAGGATCCCGAAGACCGGGCGCAACAGCGGGAAGGTGACCTTCCAGAACACCTTCCACGGGCTGGCCCCGTCGACCCGGGCGGCCTCGTGCAGCTCGCCGGGCACGCTCTTGAGCCCGGCCAGCACGCTGACCGCGATGAACGGGAACGAGTGCCAGACCACCACGAGGGTGAGGATCGAGAAGAACAGCAGCGGCGAGTTGAACCAGCCGTAGCCGGTCCAGTCGGCGCGGCCGAAGAGCGCGTTCGACAGCCCGTCGGGCAGGGCGTTGAACAGCCAGGTCACCAGGCCGGAGGTGTCGTCGAAGAGCCACTTCCAGACGATGGTGCCGGTCAGCGCCGGGGTGGCCCAGGCCAGCATCACGCAGCTGGACACGAAGGTGGCCATCCGCTTGCCCAGCCGGTTGAGCAGCAGCCCGACCAGGGTGCCCAGGACCATCGTCAGCGCCACGTTGGCCACGGCGAAGAGGACGGTGTTGCGCAGCACCGTGAGGAAGAACGGGTCACTGAGGATCTCGGCGTAGTTGCCGAAGCCGACCCACGGCCATTCCCGGTCGCCGCGCAACTGCCGGACGTTGTTGAGCTTGAAGAAGGACATCGCCACGACCTGGCCGAGCGGCCACAACAGCAGCACGCCGATGATCACCAGGCAGGGCAGCAGCAGCAGGTAGGGCAGGCGGTCCACCCGGCGGCGCCGCCGCACGGGGGTCTCCCGCGCGGCGGACGCCTCCGGCGCCTGGATCAGCGTGCTCACTTCGCGTTGAGGACGCTTTCCATCTCGGTGGCAGCCTCGGCGGTGGCCTGCTCGACCGTCTTCTGGCCCTTGATGACCGAGCTGTTCATGGCCTGGGTCACCGTCTTGGTGCGACTGACCTCGACCCACTTCGGAGTGAGCGGGGTCAGCTTCGTGTTCTGCATGGTGGTGGCGAACGCCGCCATGACCTTGTCGTTGGCGTACTCGCCGCCGGTGACCAGGTCGGAGTAGACCGGGAAGAAGCCGAGGCTGCTGGCGAACTCCTTGTCCTTCTGCTTGCTCAGCAGCACGGTCAGGTAGTCCCAGGCGAGGTCCTGCTTCTTGCTGTCCTTCCACAGGGCGATGTCCGAGCCGCCGGCGAAGGCCGGTGCGGGCTTGCCGTCCGGGCCGGGGATGGGGAAGGTGCCCCAGACCTTCTCGATCTCGGGATTGTCCTTCTTGATCGCCGCGCCCTGCCAGCTGCCGGCGAAGGCCATCGCCGCCTTGCCGGTGGCGAACTGCGTCCGGGCGTCGATCTCGTTCCAGGCGGCGGCGGCCGGCGGGGCGACCTTGTGCACGGTGACCAGCTCGGTCCAGTACTTGACCGCCTTCTGGACCTCCGGGGTGTTGTAGCCGGACTTCCAGGTGTCGCCCTGCTGGGTGGCGATCTCGCCGCCCGCGCCCCAGAGGAACGAGTAGAACGGCAGCTCCGAGTTGCCCGGCAGCGCGATGCCGTAGGTGCCCGGCTTCTTGGCCTGGACGGCCTTCGCCACGGTCACCAGCTCGTCCCAGCTCGTCGGCGGCTTGACGCCGGCCTCGGCGAACCAGTCGGTGCGGTAGTAGAGCGCGCGGACGCCGGCGTACCACGGCACGCCGTACTGCTTGCCGTCGAGCTGGGCGTTCTTGACCAGGCCGGGGAGGATGTCCTTGCCCTCGGCCCAGCCGCCGAACTTGGCCGTCACGTCGGCCAGCGCCTCCTGGTCGGCCCAGCCCTGAGTCTCGGTGTTGCCGAGCTCGGTCACGTCCGGGCCCTCACCCCCGGCGAGCGCCGCCTGGAACTTCTTCGGCGCTTCGAGCCAGGGAACGTACTGCACGACCACGTCGGTTTCGGGGTGCTTCTTCTTGAACTCGGCCTCGACGCCGTCGAGGAAGGCGGTCTGCGCCGCGCCGCCCTCGCCCATCATCCAGACCGTCAGCTTGCTGTTGTCGGCCGCCTCGTCGTCCCCCGAGCCGCCACAACCGGCGAGCACCATCGCGGCCGACGCCACCACGGCGGTGACCGGGGCCAGCCGTTTCCACCTGTTCACGCCACATCTCCCTCGCGCCGTTTTGGCACTAACCTTCTCCGCCGCACCATAGTAGGAAAAATTCCTTTACGACAGTGGGTGACGCGGAGCGAGGCGACCGTACCGCAGCGATGCGACGTTCGGGCGGTTCGACGACGGCCGAAACCCGCCGTGCAGAGGCGAGCGGGGCCCTCCGTGCACATGGGAGCGCGCCTCGGCGGTACACATGCGAACGGGCGCCCGACCGGGGAAGGTCGGGCGCCCGTCAGAAAGATGAGCGATGGGGCGATTACCGGTGGGTGACGCTCCGGCGACGGCCGACCCCGGCGACCAGCGCCACCGCGATGGCGGCCAGCACAACCTGGACCAGCAGCTCGGCCCAGTCGATCCCGGCCGTCTCGGTGGCGATCCCCATGGCGCGGGCCAGCACGGTGCCGAGCAGCGCGGCGCCCACACCGATCAGCAGGTGCAGCCAGATCGGCATGTTCTGCCGGCCCGGAACCACCAGGCGGCCCAGCGCGCCGACGATGAGACCAACGACGATGGCGGTGACGATGCCCCAAACGGTGAGCTCCACGGTCGCTCTCCTCCTCAAGATGGTGTTACAAGAGTGTGTTGTTGCTGTGGTGACCGCTAAGTTCCCGATGACCCGAAAACCCAAACCACGACGTCCACGAGCACCCTCGTCCCATACCACCGCCAGCGGCCGCCCCGGCCCTCCGCGCGGGGAGAAATCCCAGGTGGGAGGGCTCCCATCGACCTGCGGCACCGCCGCGGAAGAGGGCGAAAAATTTCTCCCGTACGCGCCGGGACAGCCGCGGCACGGCGCTACCGCGCGCCGCTGCGCAGGCTCACTTCTTGCCGGTGGCCTTGCCGTCGGAGTCGGAGGAGAGCGCGGCGATGAAGGCCTCCTGGGGAACCTCGACCCGGCCCACCATCTTCATCCGCTTCTTGCCCTCCTTCTGCTTCTCCAGCAGCTTGCGCTTGCGGCTGATGTCACCGCCGTAGCACTTGGCGAGCACGTCCTTGCGGATGGCGCGGATGGTCTCCCGGGCGATCACCCGGCTGCCGATGGCCGCCTGGATGGGCACCTCGAACTGCTGCCGGGGGATCAGGTTGCGCAGCTTCGCGGCGATCGTGACGCCGTAGTTGTACGCCTTGTCCTTGTGCACGATCGCGCTGAACGCGTCCACCGGCTCGCCGTGCAGCAGGATGTCGACCTTGACCAGGTCCGACGCCTGCTCCCCCGAGGGCTCGTAGTCCAGCGAGGCGTAGCCCTTGGTGCGGCTCTTCAACTGGTCGAAGAAGTCGAAGATGATCTCCGCGAGGGGCAGGCTGTAGCGCAGTTCCACCCGGTCGGCCGAGAGGTAGTCCATCCCGAGCAGGTTGCCCCGCCGACCCTGACACAGCTCCATCACCGCGCCCACGTAGTCGTTCGGGGTGAGCACGGTGGCCCGCACGACCGGCTCGTACACCTCGGCGATCTTGCCGGTGGGGTACTCGCTCGGGTTGGTCACCACGATCTCCTGGCCGTCGTCGGTGATGGCCCGGTAGACCACGTTCGGCGCGGTGGAGATGAGGTCCAGGTTGTACTCCCGCTCCAGCCGCTCCCGGATGATCTCCAGGTGCAGCAGGCCCAGGAAGCCGCAGCGGAAGCCGAAGCCGAGCGCGCCCGAGGTCTCCGGCTCGTAGTCGAGCGCGGCGTCGTTGAGCTTGAGCTTGTCCAGCGCCTCGCGCAGGTTCGGGTAGTCGGACCCGTCGATCGGGTAGAGGCCCGAGTAGACCATCGGCTTCGGGTCCTTGTAGCCGCCCAGCGCGCTGGTCGCCGGCCGGGAGTTGATGGTGACGGTGTCACCGACCCGCGACTGGCGGACGTCCTTCACGCCGGTGATCAGGTAACCCACCTCGCCGACGCCGAGCGCCTCGGCCTTCACCATCTCCGGCGAGATGACGCCGATCTCCAGCAGCTCGTGCACCGCGCCGGTGGACATCATCTTGATCCGGTCGCGGGCGCTGATCCGCCCGTCGATCACCCGGACGTAGGTGACCACGCCCCGGTAGACGTCGTACACCGAGTCGAAGATCATCGCGCGGGCGGGGGCCTCGGCGTCACCGCCGACGGGCGGGGCGAGCTGGCGGACGATCTCGTCCAGCAGGTACGGCACGCCGTCGCCGGTCTTGCCGGAGACCCGGATGCAGTCGGCCGGGTCCCCGCCGATCAGGTGGGCCAGCTCCTCGGCGAACTTGTCGGGCTGGGCGGCCGGCAGGTCGATCTTGTTGAGCACCGGGATGATCCGCATGTCGTTCTCGAGCGCCAGGTAGAGGTTCGCCAGGGTCTGCGCCTCGATGCCCTGCGCGGCGTCGACCAGCAGGAGCGCGCCCTCGCAGGCGGCCAGCGACCGGGACACCTCGTACGTGAAGTCGACGTGCCCCGGAGTGTCGATCATGTTGAGCACGGCCTGCTCGCCGGCCCGCTCGCCCTCGCGGATCGTCCACGGCATCCGGACGGCCTGGCTCTTGATCGTGATGCCGCGCTCGCGCTCGATGTCCATCCGGTCGAGGTACTGCGCACGCATCTGCCGGGGGTCGACCACGCCGGTGAGCTGCAACATCCGGTCGGCCAGGGTCGACTTGCCGTGGTCGATGTGGGCGATGATGCAGAAGTTCCTGATGCGCCCCGGGTCGGTGGCACCAGGAGCGTTCGCGCCGGAATCGAGCGTCGGTGGCACAGCGGTCCGTTCTGATCGGCTGACGTGAGCGAGCCGACGCGACGCCGGCCCCCTCTATGCTCCCACGTCGCCCCGGCCGCCCCGGGCGCGGCCGGATCACTCCCGCGACGACTCGCCGGATCGCCCCCGTGGCGGCTCGCGCGCTACTTCCTGCGGCGGCCTCGCGCGCTACTCCTGCGGCGGCTCGACGAAGAGGGCGGCGAGCTTCGGCAGGTGGCGGCGGGCCTGCTCCTCGTCGTCGAAGTCCCAGAACTCCTCCAGCGCCGGGTACGGGGCCCGCTCCACCGGTGGCAGCTCGCTGGCGGTCGCCTTCCGGTACGCCTGTTCGGCCACCGTCAGCATCGGCTCCGCCTCGAACTCCTCGCCGGTCAGCGCCGCCTGCCGGACCTGCGGCAGCTCGGCCAGCGAGTCCGGGTCGGCCACCGCGCGGGCGAAGACCTGCCGGCCCTGCGTGATCAGCCAGCCCCGGAAGTACTCGAACCCGTCGTCGGACGCGCCGCCGTTGATCAGGTACGCCGCGCCCCACAGGTCGGCCCGGTAGGACGCCGCGAGCACCCGGTGCTGGTGCCGGGCGTACCCGACGATGTCGGCGGCCTCGCGCTCGGCCAGCAGGGCGACCGCGCGGGCGGCGACCGCGCCCGCCACCCCGCCCCCGTCGGCGCGGGCCCGCTCGATCAACTGCCAGAAGTCGTCGGTCCTCATGGTTGGGCAGTCTGGCAGAGCGGCCTCCCACCCGACGTCACGGCGCTCCGCAGCCACGGTGCGGCACGATGCTGTGGTGGCCGCGACCTCACTCCCCCCGGTGCCGTACGACGCGACCGCGCTGCGGCCCGACTGGGCCGAGCTGCCCGCCGGGCTGCGGGCGGCGGTGACCGCCCGGCTGGGCGGGCCCGTGGCGGCGGCCCGGGTGGCCGGCGCGGGGTTCACCCGGGGCTTCGCCGCCGTGCTGGAGACCGCCGACGGGCGGCGGACCTTCGTCAAGGCGGCGTCCCTGGCCGAGCAGCGCCACCTCGTCGACTGGTACGCCCGGGAGGCCGCGGTCCTGGACCGGCTCCCCGCCGGGCTGCCGGTCCCCCGCCCGAGGTGGACCGTCACGGCGGCCGGCTGGTTCGCGTTCGGCCTGGACGCCATAGACGGCCGCACCCCCGCCCTGCCCTGGAGCCCGGCCGACCTCGACGCCACCCTGACCGGGTACGCCGAGGTCGCCGCCGCCCTGGCCGACCCACCCGCAGAGCTGGTCGCGCTCGGCCTGCCCCACCTCGCCGACCTGGCCCGGGAGGACATCCTCTGGTGGGCCGAGGTGGCCGCCGGCCGGGAGCCGACGCCACAACTCCCGGCTGCGGCGCGGGACCGACTGCCCGAGCTGGTCGCGCTGGAATCCCGCCTCCCCGGGTACGCCGAGCGCGGCGGCCTGGCCCACGGCGACCTGCGGCTGGACAACGTGCTCGTGGACCGGGCCGGCCGAGCCTGGTTCTGCGACTGGAACTGGATCTGCCAGGGGCCGGCCTGGTTCGACCTGGTCAGCCTGCTGATCACCGCCCACGCCAGCGGCCTGGACGCCGACGGCCTCTTCGCCGGGCACCCGGCGGCGGCCGACGCGCCCCCGGACGCCCTCGACGTGACCCTCGCGGCGCTCGCCGGGTACCTGCTCACCTCGGCCGCGGCCGGCCCGACGAGCGCCTCCCCGCACGTACGGACACACCAGCGGTGGAGCGGCGAGCGGGCGCTGGAGTGGCTCGCCGCTCGACAGCGCTGGACCGCCGCCCAGCAGGGTTGACCGCTGCCGTTCGAGCGCTGGTCCACGGGGCCAGCGGCACCCCGATGAGTCCCCACCAGGGCGAACCCGGTCGGCTCCGAGAGCGGCGGGCGTGAGCCGTTTTGGCTCGTTCCGAGGGACCTGGTAGCCTGGCTATTCGCGCAGCGATGACGCATGCTCGTCGGGCGCATAAGCTGACCAACCCGAGCTATCAAGACGAGGCTGTCGCGTGGCGAACATCAAGTCCCAGATCAAGCGCAACCGGCAGAACGAGAAGCGCCGGCTGCGCAACAAGTCGGTCAAGTCGTCGCTGAAGACCGCCATCCGGAAGTTCCACGAGGCTGCGGAGGCCGGTGACGCCGAGAAGGCCACCGTGCTGATGCAGGATGCCGCGCGGAAGCTGGACAAGGCCGTCAGCAAGGGCGTGATCCACTCCAACCAGGCGGCCAACCGCAAGTCGGCCATCGCCAAGCGGGTGGCGTCGTTCTCCGCCTGAGGCGGCGAGCACGGACCTAATCGGAAAGCCCCGGGAGTACTCTCCCGGGGCTTCCGGCTTTCCCCGTCTTCCCGCAACTGCCGCAGCTTCCGGCGGCTTCCGGCCGCTCGCGCAGGGCGGGGGGCCGACGGACCGCCACATGTCAGTGACATTGCGTGAACAGGCCTGACCAATCCCGCAAGGTCATTGACATGAAGGCCGGTTTTGCGGAGCGAGAGCGAAACGGGGCGCGGAGACCGGAAAGCGGCACGCCGAGCGCGGATCGGAACCCGACGCAACACCTTTCGTCGGGGCTCCAACCCTTCCTGCCCGAGGTCCAGCCCTCTCCTGCCCGAGGTCCAGCCCCTCTAGCCCGGGAATCCAGCCTCTCCTGCTCGATCCGGCCTCTCCTGCCGGGGATCCGTTGCGGAGCCTATGGAGCTGATGTCGTGAACGACTCGGCCAGAGCGATGTCGCGAACGGCTCAGCTCCATAGCGTCCTGAACAGGGGTGCCGCCTCTATCGTGGCGATCGGACGGCGCTTCGCCATAGGCGCTCGCCCGGTGCCGACACGAGGCGCAAGCCCAGGCGCGGAGCGCCAACCCGAGCGCGGAGCGCCAACCCGAGCGCGGAGCGCCAACCCGGGCACCGGGCACGAGAGAGGTCAGGGGCAGGAGCGGATCAGGAGCGCGTGCTCCGGCCGGCGGGAGGAATCGCCCCACCCTCGTCCGGCCCGACGTGACGGGAGCCCGGTCTCATTCGCGACGAGTCCCACTGTCCGGCTGAGGCGTGTGGACCCGCCACCTCCCCCGACGATTCTCCGCCGCCGGTGGCGCGCACGCCCGATACGCCCATCGCAGCCCGGCCGAGGCCGGCACCGGCGTGGCCTTCGCCACCCGGCCGACCCCCCGCACCCGGCCAGCCGCTCGACGGGGCCGCGCCCGCCCGGCCGCCCGCGCCCAGCCTCGCCGGGCCGGCCGGGCAGGTGCCCACGCTCCGTACCGTCGCACGACCGACCACGGGCTGCATCTGCCGGCGGAACCGGTCGCGTTCCTGCTCCGGCACCAGGGCCGCCGTACGGACCACCGCCTCGGCCACCACGTCGTTGAGCTTGACCATCACCGCCACGGCGGCTGGCAGGACGAGCACCGACCACCACGTCACCAGCTCGGCCAGGGCGAGCAGGACGGCCAGCGCGACGGCACCCTCGAAGAAGAGGAAGCAGAGCACCCCGCCGGGGTTGACGAACCGCAGGCCGAGCGCCCGGGCGTAGAGGGGGCGGTACCGGTCCTCGTCGGAGGGGACCGTCGCCCACGACGTGCGGGCCAGCCGGCTCACCGGCTGCCACCCTGCCTCGCTGCCGCGACCTGGAAGACGGCGCGCTCCAGCGCGTACGCACGGTCCTCCGACCCGCCCTTGACCGCCGCGTTGCATTCTGCGGCGGCCCGCATGGCCAGCACCAGGCCCTCCGGCGTCCAGCCCCGGGCACGCTGCTGCGCGCCCTTGATCTTCCAGCCCGGCATGCCGAGGGTGCCCGCCAACTGGTAGGGGTCGCCCCTGCCCGCAGCGGCCACCCGGGCGACGGTGCGGACGCCGTCGGCGAGGGCGTCGGCGATCGGGACCGGATCGACGCCGACGTGCAGCGCCCAGCGCAACGCCTCCAGCGCCGCCGGCACGTCGCCGACCAGGGTGGCGTCCGCGACGGTGAAGCCGGTCACCTCGACCCGGCCCGTGTAGTAGCGGGCCACGGTGTCGACCCCGATCCGCCCGTCGGTGTCGGCAACCAGTTGCGAACAGGCGGCCGCCAGCTCGCGCATGTCGTTGCCGACGGCCGCGATGAGCGCCTCGGCCGCGTCGTCGGTGCACTTGCCGCCGGCCCGGCGGACCTCGTCGCGCACGAAGGCCACCCGTTCCCGGTGCCCCTTGAGCTTCGCGGCCGGCACCACCGTGGCGCCGGCGGCCCGCAGCCCGTCCGCGAACGCCTTGCCCTTGGCACCACCGAGGTGCAGGACGACGAGTTGGACGTCCGGGTCGGGATTCTTCGCGTACGCCAGCAGGGCCGCGACCAGGTCCTTGCGCGCGTCCTGGCCGGAGTGCAGCACCAGCACCCGCCGGCCGCCGAAGAGTGACGGGCTGAGCATCTCGTCGATCTCGCCGACGGCCAGCGTCCCCGCCTGGTACTCCCGGACGTCCACGTCGGGGTCGACAGCACGGGCCCGGGCCACGGCCTCGGTCACCGCGCGCGTGGCGAGCAGTTCCTCGTCGCCGAGGACGAGCAGAATGGGAGCGAGGTCGGCCACGGTCACGCCGCCCATGTTCGCACGCCGGCCCGCCGATCGTGCCTGCTCGTCGAGCCATTCGGCGGCAGAGCCCGCAGTCAGCGCAAATCCAGACATTTACCCACTTCCCTCACCAAAGCCGCCAACCCTGATCGACCCTCATGATTGGCGCCCCGGTGGGAGGCCCCGCGCCACCACCGCCAGCCCCGCCCGCCGGAGCACCACCGCCACGTCGCCGTCGGTGTCCGTGCGCAGCACCCGCGCGCCACCCCGGGCGATCCGGGCGAGCACGGCGGGGTTCGGGTGCCCGTACGAGTTGCCCACCCCGACCGGCACCAGCGCGACCCTGGGACGTACCGCGTCCAGGAACGCCGGCTCCTGGTACGCCGAACCGTGGTGGGCGACCTTCAGCACATCGGCGCGTACCCCGCCCGGCGGGGGACGGTCGAGCAGCGCCCGCTGCTCCTCGGTCTCGGCGTCGCCGACCAGCAGCATCCGCACCCCGGCCACCGTGGCGCGCAGCACCAACGAGTTGTTGTTCGGGTCGGAGCGGGTCCCCCGCAACGGGTACGGCGGCCCGAGCGCGACGAGTTCCAGGGCGCCATTCCGGTACGCCCACCCGGCCGGGGCCGCCGCCAGCCCCGCACCGCCCGCCGTCGCGGCGGAGCGCACCAGGCCCAGCCCGGCCTCGGGCTCGGACCACTGCGGCGTGCGCACCGCCCCCACCCGACGCCCCCGGAACACCCCGGCGACCCCGCCGACGTGGTCGACGTGGAAGTGGCTGAACAGCAGCAGGGGAACCTCCCGTACGCCGAGGCGCCGCAGGCAGCCGTCCACGGCCGCCGGTTCCGGCCCGGCGTCGACCACCACCGCCCGCCCGGTGCCCACGGGGAGCACCAGGGTGTCGCCCTGGCCCACCGCGCACGCCACCACCACCCAGCCGGTCGGCGGCCACCCGCCGGCCACCAACCGGACCGGCAGGGTGCCGACGATCACGGCCACCGCGACCACCGCCACGAGCCGGCGGACCAGCGGCCGCCGGGTGGCGATCAGCAACGCCACGGTCAGCCCGGCCAGCAGCAGCGCCCCCGCCACCCCGCCCGGCCAGGGCAGCGCGCCCGCCGGCAGCCGCGCCCCGTACCGGGCCACCGTCACCAGCCACCACGCCGGCCAGCTCGCCAGCCAGGCCGCGAACTGCGCGCCCGCCGGCCAGAGCGGGGAGAGTACCGCCGCCGCCACCCCGAGCACCGTGGCGGGCGCGATCGCCGGCACCGCCAGCAGGTTCGCCGGCACCGCCACCAGGCTCACCGTCCCGGAGATCCCGGCCACCACCGGCCCGCAGGCCACCTGGGCGGCGGCCGGCACCGCCAGCGCCTCGGCGAACCCGGGCGGCACGCCCCGCCGCCGCAGCCCGTCGCGCCAGCCGGGGGCGAGCAGCAGCAGGCCGGCGGTGGCCAGCACCGACAGCGCGAACCCGGGGTCGCCGGCCAGGTCCGGGTCGTACAGCACCAGCCCGACCACCCCCGCCGCGAGCGCCGGCAGGGCCGCCCGGGGCCGGCCGGCGGCCAGCGCCGCGAGACCGATCGCGCCCATGGTGGCGGCCCGCACCACGCTCGGCGAGGGGCGGACCAGGATGACGAAGCCCACCAGGGCCAGCCCGCAGAGCCCGACGGCAACCTGCGGGCCGGCCCGGGACCAGCGGGCCAGCAGCAGCACCGCCCCGACGACGATCGCGACGTTGGAGCCGGAGACGGCGTTCAGGTGGGTCATCCCGGTGGCGCGGAAGTCCTCCTCGACCGCCGCCGGCAGCCGGCTGGTGTCCCCGACCACCAGGCCGGGCAGCAGCCCGCCCTGCTCGTCCGGCAGCGGCTCGCAGACCCGTTGCAGGCCGGCGCGGAGAACCCCGGCGGCGCGCTGCGACCACGGCGGCGGGCCGTGCCGCGTCGGCGGACCGCGCACGGTGAGCACGGCGGCGGTCAGGTCGCCGCCGCGCGACGAGCCCAACCGCCCCGGCGCGGTGAGCCGCTGCCCGGGAAGCAGGCCCCGCCACCCCGGATCGGTGGCGAGCACCAGGACCCGAACGGGGGCCACGACCCGCGCGCCGTCCTGGCCGGTCAGGGTCACCAGATCGGCCCGGACCAGCAGGGTGGCGGGCCGGCCGACGACGCCCCGCACCGGGCGTGGATCGTCTGTGACGACCAGTTCGGCGTCGACCGTGGCCCGGTCGTCGACGAGCGACCGCACGGCGGGAGCGTCCCGCACCACGAGCCGGGCGGCGGTCGCCGCCGCGCCGCAGACCACACCGATCAGCACGGCCACCGCGATCCACCCGTACCGGCGCACGGGAGCCACCGGGCGACCCAGCACGCCGAGCAGGTGCCCGACGGTGCACGCGGCCAGCGCGGCGGCACCGACGGCCAGCAGCACCGCCGGCCGGGGACCGAGACGCAGACCGGCCAGCGCGGCCAGCCAGGCGGCCACCGCCAGCCCCGCCAACCGTAGATCGGGCACGTCCGCAGCGCCGCCGGTGGCGTCCTGCCGCCCCGCCTCCCCGCCCTTGCCGCTCACACCGTCACCAGGTCCTTGAGCTGCTCGTACCGGGCGTCGCCGATGCCGTCCACCTGGCGCAGGTCCCCCACCGAGCGGAACCCGCCGTTGCGGTCGCGGTGGTCGAGGATGCGCTGGGCGAGCACCGGCCCCACCCCCGGCAACGCGTCGAGCTGGGCGAGGGTGGCGGTGTTCAGGTTGACCGGGGCACCGGCGGCCGGGGCACCCCCGCCGGCCGGCTGCCCGGGTGTCCCCGCGACGGCACCGGGCTGCCCGGCCGGGGCGGCCACGCCGACCAGGATCAGTTCCCCGTCGGTGACCTTGCGGGCCGGATTCAGCAGCGCCACGTCCACGCCGGGCAGCGCCCCGCCGGCCGCCTGCACCGCGTCGGCGACCCGGGCGCCCGCCGGCAGCCGGACCAGTCCCGGGCGGCGCACCTTGCCGGCGACCGCCACCACCAGCTCGCCGGCCGGCGTCGGCCCGGCGGCCGACGGCCGGGCCTCCGACGGCCCACCGGGGACCGCGTCGACGGACGGGGCCGCCGCGACCGGTTCGGCCTGCGGCCGGGACTGCCACGCCCAGAGGGCCGCGCCGAGCACCACCGCCACGGCGACCGCCGCCAGCGCCCGCACCCCGCGCCGCCCGGGGTCGAACGCGCCCGGCCCCGGCAACCGGGACGGCCGCGCCCCGGGCGGCTGCTCCTCGCCGAGCCCGGAACCGTCGTCAAGCCCGGAGCTGCCGCCGGCCCCGGAGCCGTCATCGCCGAGCCCGGGGCCGTCATCGCCGGCCCTTGAGCGGCCGCCGAGCCCGGAGCCATCGAAGGAACCCGGCCCCTCGGACGACGACGCGGGTTCCGGTGCAGGCTCGGTGAACGGGCCGTTGGGCGGCCACGGTTCGGGCCAGGGGCCACCGACGGCCAGCGGGTGCTCGGGGGATCGCCGGAACCCCTGATCACGGGGACCGCGCGGTCGGGAACCCGTCCGGCCCGGCCACGGCACCGGACGCCCGGCCGGCGGGCCGCCGGCCGGGCCCGACCGCTCCTCCCCCGGCCGAGGCGTCGGCTGCTCGGCCGGCCGTTCCTCGGCTGCCCGCACCGCCTGCCAACCGGCCGGCCGTTCCTCGGGTGCCCGCACCGCCTGCCAACCGGCCGGCCGTTCCTCGGGTGCCCGCACCGTCGGCTGCTCGGCCGGCGGGTCGCCCGCCGGGGCATGCCGACGCCCGGGTCGGGCCACGGGGGCGGGCGCACCGCCGGCCGGCCCGGTCGGGAAACCGTCCCGGGGTGGGGGCAGGCCGTCGGCGGGCGGCGGGCCGGCGGACAGCCAGCGCAGTCGCCGCCGTACGACCGTCTCCTCGTCGTCTGACACGGGGCGAGGCTAGGCCGGCGGACGGACCTCGCGGGGGGTCGTCGCACTCACCTGTGGACAACGAGGCCCGCTGTGGACAACTGCCTGATCATGCCCTTCCCGTGGTAAGGGCACAGGACCTCGGGCCACGGCCGGCCCTGGCGGCCGACGTGCGGGTCCCCACCGGCGGCGTCTGCACCCCGCCGGTGGGGACGACCGGTCAGCTGTTCAGCTTGGCCAGCACCGCGGTGGCCATGCCCTGCTGGCCCTTGGCGTTGGGGTGGAACGGGGCGGCGGCGTTCTGCGGAATCAGCCCCTCGACCCACCGGGTGCTGCTGCCCTTGCACGTGTCGCGGCCGATCGACGGGGTGTAGACGTCGGCGTAGGTGGCGTTGTTGGCGGCTGCGGTCCTGGCGAGCATGGTGTTCAGGGACTTCTCGATACCGCGCAGGTACGGCACGTCCTGGTAGGCGATCGGGACCACCGGCCAGCAGCCGTAGCCGCTGTCGGGCAGGATCGCCGGGTACCCGAGCACCACGATCCGCGCATTCGGGGCGGCCCGGCGGACCGCCTGCAGCACGGCCGTCACCTTCGGTGCCGTGGCGGCGATCCTGGCCTGCAACTGGTCGACGCCGCCGGCGGTGTAGCTGTCCTTGCAGGGCGAGCCGAGCGGGCTGCTCAGGCTCGCCTCGGCGCAGTCGGTGATGATGTCGGCGAAGCCGATGTCGTTGCCGCCGATCTGCACGCTGACCAGTGCCGTGTTCGCGGTGACCGCGCTGAGCTGCGCCGGAACCGGGATGCCCAGCACGCCGTCACCGGCGTTGAGGATGTCGTTGGTGGTGGCACCGGAGCAGCTCACGTCGGTGTAGGACGACGACTTGGCGGACGCGGCGACCAACGACGAGAAGTTGCGGTTCGACCGCAGGCAGTTCAGGTCGACCTGGGTGGGGATCAACGAGCCGGCGGCGTACGAGTCGCCGAGCGCGACGTAGCGCCCGGTGGGCACGGCGGCGCTGGCCGGCACGGCGGCGGCCAGCAGCACGCCGGCGCTGGCCACGGCGAGCGCGGCCAGCCGGCCGGCCGCCCGGAGGAGCGGCAGGGTGGGACGGGTCATGGCATCTCCCGGAGGGGGGCTGGTGGGGTGCCGTGATTCTGTCCGCGCCGTGGCCATACGTCAATATTCAAGGTCATTACTGCCGAACGGGCTGCGGTCAGCGCGCGGCGGGGCGGCGGTGCACGACGACGCTGGCCAGCCCGGGGCCGGCGTGCGCGGCGACCACCGCGCCGGCCTCCGTGACGTACGCCGCGCGCAGCCGATCGCCCAGCCGCTCGGTGAGTGCGGCGAGGAGCTGTTCGGCGCGCTGCGGGGCGGCGAGGTGGTGCACGGCGATGTCCACGTCGGCGTCCTCGGCCGCGGCGACCGCCAGGTCGACCAGGCGGGCCACCCCTCGGCTGGCGGTGCGCACCTTGTCCAGCAGCACGATCGCCCCGTCGGGCATGTGCATGATCGGCTTAACCGACAGGGCGGTGCCGAAGAGCGCCTCGGCGGCACCCATCCGGCCGCCCCGGCGCAGGAACTCCAGCGTGTCGACGTAGAAGAAGATGCTGGTGCGGTCGATCGCGTCCAGCGCCGCCCGGCGTACCCCCGGCAGGTCGGCGCCCCGCGCGGCGGCCTCGGCGGCGGCGAGCGCCGGGAAGCCCAGGCCCATGCCGGTGGCGCGGCTGTCGACGACGGCGACCGCCGCGCCGACCTCGGCGGCGGCCAGGCGGGCGGCCTCCACCGTGCCGGAGAGCTCGGCCGACAGGTGCACCGACACCACGCCGTCGGCGCCGGCGTCGAGCAGCCGCCGGTACGTCCCGGCGAACTGCTCCGGCGACGGCCGGGAGGTGCTGACGGAGACGCGGCGACCGCCCAGCGCCCGGGTGGCGTCCGCCGGGAAGGTCTCGATGCCCTCGAGCCCTTCCGCGCCGTTGAGCACCACGGTCAGCGGGACGACGGTGAGCCGGTGCGCCCGCACCAGCTCGGGCGGAAGGTAGGCGGTGGAGTCGGTGACGACCGCGACGGGCATGCCGGCACCGTAACCGATGTCGCCACCGGCCGCCCGCGCTCGCCGGCTCAGATCGCTTCGGGCGCGGTCGAGCCGGTGATCAGGCCCACGTTGTGCGCCCGCAGGTGCCAGCCCCGCAGGTCGGTGTGGCGCAGCTCGGTCCAGTGGCAGTTGAGCAGCGGGCCGATCGACCGCAGCACGGTGTGGTCCCAGCCGAGCAGGTAGCCGCAGCCCTGGCGGGCACCGCCACCGTGGGTGGCGACCACGATGGTGCCGCCGGGCGTCTCGGCTGCCGCGTCCTGCAGGGCACCGCCGACCCGCTTGCCGAGGTCGTCGAGGCTCTCGATGCCCGCGCCCGGGTCGGGGTCGCCGGCCCGCCAGCGGGCGTACTCGTCGGGGTACCGCTCGGCCGCCTCGGTGCGCGCGAGCCCCTGCCAGCTGCCGAAGTGCCGCTCACGCAGCCGGGCGTCGGTGCGCACCGGCAGCCCGGTGAGCGCGGCCAGGGCGGCGGCGGTGTCGGCGGCGCGGCTGAGGTCGCTGGCCACGATCGCGTCGGGGCGCAACGCCGCGAGCAGCGGCGCGGACGCCCGCGCCTGCTCCCGGCCGAGGTCGTTGAGCGGCACGTCGGTCTGGCCCTGCACCCGGTCGCCGGCGTTCCAGTCGGTGTTGCCGTGCCGCCAGACGATCAGTCGGGTCATTCGGCGGCGGTGGTGCCGGCGGCCTCGGCCTCGACCAGGTCCCGGTCGACGTACCGGACCTGCGGGCAGTCCTTCCAGAGCCGGTCGAGGGCGTAGAACTCCCGCTCCTCGCTGTGCTGGACGTGCACCACGAGGTCGATGTAGTCGAGCAGCACCCAGCGCCCGCCCCGCTCGCCCTCGCGCCGGACCGGCTTGGCCTTCTCCGGCAGCTCCAGCAGCCGCTCCTCGATCGCGTCGACGATGGCGGCCACCTGACGCTCGTTGGGAGCGGAGGCGACGAGGAAGATGTCGGTGATGGCGAGCTGCTCACCGACGTCGATGAGGACGATGTCCTCGGCCTTCTTGTCGGCCGCGGCCTGGGCGGCGGCCATCGCCAGCTCGTGAGCGCGTTCGGAAACTGACACCGTTCTCCTTCGATCATCCGTGCGACCCACCAAGCGTCTCACATCCACCGGGGTGACGACCCGCCAGTTTCGGCCGGTTTTGCGGATGAACGGGCAGGTTTCGGGCGCGGTCACCGCTGATAGAGCCGCCGTTTTGCGATGTACTGCACCACACCGTCGGGCACCAAGTACCACACCGGTTCCCCCCGGGCCACCCGCGCCCGGCAGTCGGTCGACGAGATCGCCATGGCGGGCACCTGCACCAGGCTGACCGTGTCGGCGGGCAGGTGCTCGTCGCTCAGCTCGAACCCGGGGCGGGTGACCCCGATGAAGTGGGCCAGGGCGAAGATCTCGTCCAGGTTCTTCCAGGACAGGATGCGCTCCAGCGCGTCCGCCCCGGTGATGAAGTAGAGCTGCACCTTCGGCCCGTACTCCGCGTGCAGGTCGCGCAGCGTGTCGACCGTGTACGTCGGGCCGCCCCGGTCGATGTCGACCCGGCTGACCTGGAACCGCGGGTTGGAGGCGGTGGCGATGACCGTCATCAGGTAACGGTCCTCCGCCGGGGTGACCAGCTGGTCGGTCTTCTGCCACGGTTGCCCGGTCGGCACGAAGACGACCTCGTCCAGCCCGAACCGGTCGGCCACCTCGCTGGCGGCGACCAGGTGGCCGTGGTGGATCGGGTCGAACGTGCCGCCCATGATGCCGACCCGCCGGATGTCGTCCTCCACCCCGTGATCGTAGGTGGCTCGCCGGGCGGCGACCGGCGGGCCCCGGCCATCGGACCGGCTTCCGGCTTCCGGCTTACGCCCACCGAACATATACTCGTTGGCGAGTAATCGGAGGCGAGCATAGGCGGGAGGTCCGGCATGGGCGGGCGGCGCAGGGTCGACAACCTCACGGCGTTGGCCGTGCTCGCCACCCTGGTCGAGGGCCAGATGCACCCGTACGAGATGGCCACCACCCTCCGCGACCGGGGCAAGGACCAGGACATGGGGATCAAGTGGGGGTCCTTCTACACGGTGGTGCGCAACATGGCGCGGCACGGCCTGATCGAGGCCGTGGGGAGCGTCCGTGAGGGCCGGCGCCCGGAGCGCACCGTCTACCGGATCACCGACGACGGGCGGGCCGAGCTGGTCGACTGGGCGCGGGAGCTGGTCGCCACCCCGGTCCCGGAGCAGCCCCGCTTCCGGGCTGGCCTGTCGGTGCTCGCCGCGCTCCACCCCGACGAGGCCACGACGCTGCTGCGGGCCCGACTGGCGGTGCTGGAGGACGGGATCCGCAGCGACCGCGCGGCGCTCGCCGGGCACGCCCGCGTGGTGCCCCGGCTGTTCCTGGTCGAGAACGAGTACGACCTGACGATCCGGGAGGCGGAGGCCGCCTGGATCCGCTCGCTGCTGACCGAGCTCACCTCGGGCAGCTACCCCGGGCTGGACGAGTGGCGGACCCGCCACGAGGCTCCGACGCCCCGCACCGGCCCGGCGGACGGGGGCGACACCATTCCCTGACGGACAGCCCCGGCCCGGTGCGCCAACACCGGGCCGGGGCCCTTACCCCGAACCGACACCTGTTGGCGCCCGGCCCGAAGCGGCAACCACGAGGATACCGGCGCTCCCTCCAGGTGGGTTCGGCACGCACGACCACCGACGACCCCCTGGGAGGGACCGTGTCCAGAGTAAGAACATCGATCGTCATCGGCGGCGGCATCGCCGGCCCGGTGACCGCGTTGGCCCTGCACCGTGCCGGCATCGCCGCCACCGTGCACGAGGCGTACCCGAGCACCACCGACGGCGTCGGCGGGACCCTCGCCCTCGCCCCCAACGGCGTCGCGGCGCTGCGCCTGGTCGGCGCGGACGAGGCGGTCGTCGCCGTCGCCACCCCGATTGACCGGCAGGTGCTGGCGGCCGGTCACCGGCACGTCGCCCTGCCCGGCCTGGCCGGGGTGCCGCCGCTGCGGGTGGTCCGCCGCAACGCGCTGCACCAGGTGCTGCACGACCGGGCCGTCGCCGAGGGCGTGCCCATAGTGCACGGCAGCCGACTGATCGGCGTACGGGAGACGGCCGGCGAGGTGACCGCAGTCTTCGCCGATGGCAGCACGGCGAGCGCGGACGTGCTGATCGGCGCCGACGGGATCCACTCGACGGTGCGCGGCCTGATCGACCCGCATGCCCCCGGGCCGAGATACACGGGACTGCTCGGCTTCGAGGCGGTGGCCCGGCACGAGGTCGCCGCGGAACCCGGGACCATGACCTTCACCTTCGGCCGGCGTGGCTACTACCTCTACTGGCCGGAGCCCGGGGGCGGCACCCGGTGGGGTGTGAACCTGCCGCAGGAGCGACCGGTGAGCCTCACCGAGGCCCGGGCCGTGCCGCCGCAGGCGTGGCTGCGCGCCCTGCAAGCCGCCTACGCCGACGACGAACCGGGCGGCGAGCTGATCCGGACCAGCACCGCGGCGGGCTTGCACCCGGTGGGCTCGTTGCACATCATGCCGCCGGTCCCGCACTGGCACCGGGGTCGGATGGTGCTGGTCGGCGACGCGGCGCACGCCCCCTCCAACAGCTCCGGGCAGGGTGCCTCGCTGGCCGTCGAGAGCGCCGTGCAGCTGGCCCGCTGCCTGCGCGACCTGCCCGATGCGCCGTCCGCGTTCACCGCGTACGAGCGGCTGCGCCGCAGGCGGGTGGAGAAGGTGGCGGCCCGGGCCGCCCGGATCAACCGGACCAAGGCCCCGGGCCCGGTGGCCCGCGCGATCATGCCGGCGCTCATGCCGATCCTCGTCCGGACCGCGATGGACCCGGAGAAGACGGTCGGGCACGAGCAGCGGTACGTCATCGACTGGGACGCCCCGGTGACCGCCGGCTGAGCCCTTCGCCGGGGTGGCGCACCCGCTCGGGTGCGCCACCCTGGGCCCGGGTCAGGCCGACACGGCGGCGACGGCCGTGCGGGCGATCAGGGCCCGGCGCAGGTCGTCGTCCAGGTCGACGACGACCCGCCGCAGGCCGGGGGTGAGGTCGTCGCGGGCCAGCAGCGCCGCGGCCAGCTCCCGGGTGGGCTGCGCCACGGCGTACCGGGGGAAGGCGGCCCTCGCGACGTGCTCGGCCACCCAGGGGGTACGCAGCCGCGCCGCCGCCGGCATCTCCGCGAAGTACCGGGGCACGTACGACGCGGTCAGCTCGGCCTGCTCGGGCTGCCAGAACCCCTGGGCGGTCTCCTCGACGAGCCGGCCGGAGAGCTCGGTGTCACACACCACGATCTCCCACGCCGCCGCCTTGGCGGCCGGGTCGGGCAGCGCGGCCCGGCACCGGGCGGCCCGCTCGACGCCGGCGCCGCCCGGGTCGGCCGCCGCCTGGGCGGCGATCTCGGCCTCGCCGGCCGCGCCGAGCACCACCAGCCGGGCCAGCAGCGACCAGCGCAGCTCGGTGTCGACGGCCAGCCCGTCGGGGACGCCCCGCCCGGCCAGCCACCCGGCCAGCAGTTCGGCGTCGGTGCTCGCCCCGATCAGGGCGCGGGCGGCGGCGAGCTGCCGGGACCCGCCCGGCGGGGCGGCGGCGAGCAGCCGCCGGGCGGCCCCGGCGAGGCGGAGCAGCGCCGCGTCGCGGGCCGGTGCGTCGAGATACCGGTCGACCAGCGGCCGGACCGCCCGCAGCACGTCCGCCACGATGAGCACCTCGGTCTCGGCGGGCAGCGCCGCCTCGACCAGCCCCACCAACTCGGCGACCGGCCGCTCCCCGTCGGTGGCGGCGTCCAGCGCCTCGCTCCAGAGCAGGGCCCGGGCCAGCGGGTCGGCCAGCCCCGGCAGCACCAGCGCGACGGCGTCCGCCGAGGCGGGATCCAAGCGGATCTTGGCGAAGGTCAGGTCGCCGGCGTTGGGCAGCAGCAGCTGGGCCGCCGGCTGCCCGACCAGCCCGGCCAGCGGGGTGCGGCCCCCGTCGGCGTCCGGGTCGAGGTCGACCTCGTCGTGGACGACCGTGCCGTCGGCGGCGTACCGGGCGACCCCGATGCGGTGCGGGCGCAGCACCGGGTGCGCCGCCGGGGCGGTCTGCACGATCGCCGCCTCGGCGTACCGGCCGTCGACGTCGACGCGAACCTCGGCGCGCAGCGTGTTGACCTGGGGCTGGCGCAGCCAACGCCGCGCCCAGTCGGTCAGGTCCCGGCCGCTGGCCGTGGCCAGGGCGCCCAGCAGGTCGGCGAGGGTCGCGTTGCCGAAGCGGTGCGCCGCGAAGTGGGCGTTCAGCCCGGCCAGGAACGCCTCGTCGCCCACCCAGGCGACGAGCTGGCGCAGCACGCTGGCGCCCTTGGCGTACGAGATGCCGTCGAAGTTGAGCAGCGCGAGGGCCGAGTCGGCGACCTCGTGCGGGGCCACCGGGTGGGTCGAGGGGCGCTGGTCGGCGGCGTACCCCCAGCCCTTGCGGCGCAACGCGAAGGTGGTCCACGCCTGGTCGAACCGGGTCGCCTCGGCGGTGACCCGCGTGCCGAGGTATTCGGCGAAGGACTCGTTGAGCCACAGGTCGTCCCACCAGCGCATGGTGACCAGGTCGCCGAACCACATGTGGGCCATCTCGTGCGCGATGACGGTCGCCCGCTGCTCGCGCTCGGGGTCGGTGACCGCCGAGCGGAAGACGAAGTCGTCGCGGAAGGTGACCAGGCCCGGGTTCTCCATCGCACCGCCGTTGAACTCCGGCACGAACGCCTGGTCGTACTTGCCGAACGGGTAACGCTCGTCGAAGAGCTCGTGGAACCGGTCCAGGCACTGCCCGGTGACGGTGAAGATCTCCTCGGCGTCGGCGTCCAGGTGCGCCGCCAACGACCGGCGGCACCACAGGCCCAGCGGGATGCCGTCGTGCTCGGCCCGGCGCACGTGCCACGGCCCGGCCACCAGCGTGACGAAGTACGTGGCCAGCGGCGCGGTCGGGGCGAACTCCCAGCGCCCGGGGCGGGGATTGGCGGCCAGCGCGCCGTTGGCCGCGACGGTCCACTCCGCCGGGGCGGTGACGGCGAGGGTGACCGGCGCCTTCAGGTCGGGCTGGTCGAAGGCGGCGAAGATGCGCTGCGCGTTGTCCAGGAACGTCACGGCGTAGAGGTAGGTCTCGCCGTCGGCGGGGTCGACGAAGCGGTGCAGCCCCTCGGCGGTGTTGGAATATGCCATCTCGGCCTCGACGACCAGCGTGTTGGCCTCGGCCAGGTCGGTCAGCGGCAGCCGGTTGCCGGCCAGGGAATCGGGATCGAGGTCGCGTCCGTTGAGTCGGGCCGCCAAGGCCCCGGCGGGGGCGACCTCGACGAACGTCTCCGCCCCGGGGATCGCCCGGAAGCGGATGGTGGTGTGCGAGCGGAAGCGCTCGGCTCCCCCGGTCAGGTCGAGGTCCACCTGGTAGGACTCGACCGTAATCAACGCGCCACGCGCGGTCGCCTCTACACGGCTCAGGCTCGTCATCCGCTTATCCTGCCCGATGGGGAACCATACTCGTTTCCCGTCACTGTCTGCGTTGGAGGAAATAACAATGGGTCAGCACCCCAAGGGCGACTTCGACCTGTCCCGGGCGGTCTGGCAGCGGGCCGAGGGTGACACCTCGGAGAGCGCGGTCGAGGTGGCCTTCGTCGACGACCTGATCGGCATGCGCAACTCCGCCGAGCCGGACGGCCCGGTGCTCGTCTTCACCCAGGCCGAGTGGGACGCCTTCGTCGCCGGCGCCCAGGACGGCGAGTTCGACCTGGACTGAGCCGACCGCCGCCCGCCGGGGCGGCTTCCGTCGGGCCCCGCCCGCCGTCGTCGACCGGGGCGCTGCGCGCGCAGCGCCCCGCTGGGCGGCGGACGATCGTGGCTCGGCGGGCCGCGTCGCTCAGTCGCCGCCGCCCCAGCCCAGGCCCCCGGGCCCCGGGGCGTGGTGGAAGCCGGGGTGGCCGGCCACGTCGGCGCAGCGCTCGCCGTCCGGGCCGACCGCGCCGCAGAAGAGCCGCTCGGCCCGCTGCCAGGCGTCGGCCGGGGAGAGCGCCGCCGCGCCGAGGGCCAGCTCCGGGCGGAGCAGGCTCAGCCCCTCGGCGTACGCGACGGCCAGCTCGCGGGCCCGGTCGGCGTCGGCGGCGAGGAAGCCGAGGTGCACGGTGAAGCGGCGCGGGGGCCGGGGCGCCCGTGGGGGCGGGGCCAGCAGCGGGCGGTCCGGCCCGGCGACCCCACCGCCGCCCGCCCGGCCCCCGAGCAGCGCGCCGATCGCCCGCCGCTGCCGCCAGTATCGTGACTCGTTCTGCTCGCGCATGCGCCCCTCCCCCGTTGCCGCCGACGACCCCGCGCCGCCCGGCGGCTCGCCGACGACATCTCCCGACCGGTCCAGCCAAGCAGGTTTCCGCCGTCCTGGGAGGGGCCAGCCGCGACCGGACCGCCGGCCGGTCAGGCCGCCGCCGGGTGCAGCACCGTACGCAGGCAGCCCTGCTCCTTCTTCTCGAAGATCTCGTAACCGCGCGCGCCCTGCTCCAGCGACATGGGGTGGGTGGCGAGGTAGCCGGGGTCGATCTCACCGGCCGCGATCCGGTCCAGCAGCATGGGGATGTACCGCTGGGCGTGCATCTGCCCCATCCGCAGCACCAGCGCCTTGTTCATGGCCGCGCCGAGGGGGAACTTGTCGATCAGTCCGGCGTAGACGCCGACGATGCTGACCGTCCCGCCCTTGCGGCAGGCCATGATCGCCTGCCGGACCGAGGTGGGCCGGTCGGTGCTGAGCCGGACGGTCTGCTTGGCCTTGTCGTACGCGTACGCGGGGCCGACGTCGTGCGACTCCATGCCGACGGCCTCGATGCAGGCGTCCGGGCCCCGGCCGGCGGTCAGCTCGCGCAGCGCCTCCAGCACGTCGGTCTCGGCGTAGTTGATCGTCTCGACGCCGAGCCGGTCGGCGGCGGTCGTCAGCCGCTCCGGCAGCCGGTCGATGACGATCACCCGTTCCGCGCCGAGCAGCTGCGCCGAGCGGGCGGCCATCTGGCCGACCCCGCCGGCGCCCCAGACCGCCACCACCTCCCCACCCTTCAGCGCGCAGAAGTCGGCGGCCATCCAGCCGGTGGGCATCGCGTCGGAGGCGAAGACCACCGAGTCGTCCGGCACCCCCTCGGGCACGGCGAACGCCCCCACGTCCCCGAACGGCACCCGGATGTACTCGGCGTGGCTGCCGGCGTAGCCGCCGACGGCGTGCGAGTAGCCGAGGATCCCGGCCGGGGAGTGCCCCCACAGCTTCTCGGTGAAAACCGGCTGGGGGTTGGAGTTGTCGCAGAGCGAGTACTGCTCGGTGCGGCAGAACCAACAGCCGCCGCAGGCCACCACCGAGCCGACCACCACCCGGTCGCCGACCCGGTGCCGCCGCACCCCCGACCCGACGGCCACCACCTCGCCCATGAACTCGTGGCCGAGGATGTCGCCCTCGCGCATCGCCGGCAGGAAGCCGTTGATCAGATGCAGGTCGGAGCCGCAGACGCTGCTGGCCCGCACCTTGACGACGATGTCCCCCTCGGCCCGGATGGTCGGCTCCGGCACGTCGCGCACGGCGAGCTTGCCGACGCCCTCCCAGCACAGCGCCCTCACGCCCGTCCTCCCGTCGTCAGCTTCTCGCGGATCTTGTCGGTCGCCCTCTCCTGCGCCGGGGTGCGCCCCGACGGGTCGCGCCGGGTGTCGATCACCTGGCCGCACTCGATCAGCGCCTTGATCCGGCGCAACGCGTCGCGCAGCCCCAGGTCCGGGTCGGTGCCGCCGGCCAGGCCGAGGCTGCGGCGCAGCGGCCCGGAGCGCCAGCGCAGCTCGGCGCGGATCTCGGTGCCCCGGTCCTGCGGCGCCGGGGTCAGCTCGACCCGCCCGTGCTGCGGGACCGGGCCGTCGGTCACCCGCCAGCTCAGCCGGCCCGGACCGTCGACGGTGAGCTCCGCCTGCCACCCGCCGTCGTCGGGGCCGCCGGACCGGCAGCGCCACCGGTTGGCGTCGAGCTGCTCCAGGGTGGCCCAGCCGGCCAGCGCCCGGTCGAGTCGCTCCCGGTCGGTCCAGAACCCGATCACGGCGTCCACCGGCCGGTCGACGGTGATCCCCCGGCGCACGACGTACCAGCCGTCCTGCCGCTCGGGCTGGTGGCGGCGTCGCCGCCGGGCCACCACCCGGCCGACGCCGACCGCGGCGACCGTGGTGGTGGCGCCGAGCAGCGCCCACCTCGTTCCGTTGCTAGTCATCACGTCTCCTCCACCCGCGCGACCCTCCGGAGGTCGCGCGCCCTTCTCCGAGCGCTACCCGGCGGGCGGGCGTCGAAACGACAAACGCGTTTGATCAGCGGGAATGGGGGCATCTGCTGCCACGACGTGGACCCGGGCGGCGAACCCGGCGAAACAAGACGTACGCCGGGGCGGCGAACCCGGCGAAACCAGAGGCGGACAGGAGGCAACGGTGCCCTTCGACCCCAGCGAGTACGGCCGCCAGGTCGCCGACGTCTACGACGAGACGTACGCCCACCTGGACCCGGCGGCGGCGGTGCGGTGCCTGGCGGCGCTCGCCGACGGCGGGCCGGTCTGCGAGTTCGGCATCGGCACCGGCCGGCTGGCCCTGCCCCTGGCCCGGCGCGGGCTGACCGTCGCCGGGATCGACGGGTCGGCGGAGATGGCCGCCGGGCTGCGCGCCAAGCCCGACGGCGACCGGATCGAGGTGGCCGTCGGCGACTTCACCCACACCCGCGTCCCCGGCGAGTACGCCCTGGTGCTGCTCGCGTTCAACACGATCTTCGCGCTGCCCGACCAGGCCGCCCAGGTGGCCTGCTTCCGCAACGCCGCCGCGCACCTGCGCCCCGGGGGGCGGTTCGTGGTCGAGGCGTGGGTGCCGGACCCGGGGGCGTTCCGGTCCGGGGCGGCGCTGCGCCCGGTCCGGGTCGCCGAGGACCAGGTGCTGCTGGAGGCGGCCCTGCTGCACCCCGCCGAGCAGCGGATGACCACCACCAAGATCCGGCTCACCGACGCCGGGGTGCGTCTGCTGCCGGCCAACCACCGCTACGCCTGGCCGGCGGAGCTGGACCTGATGGCCCAGCTCGCCGGGATGACCCGGGAGAGCCGCTGGTCGGACTGGGCCGGCAGCCCGTTCACCGACACCAGCGGCGAGCACGTGAGCGTCTACCGGCTGGCGGAGGCGGCGTGAGCGCCCCGGCCCGCACCCCGACCGGCCCCGGCAACGAGGGCCTGGTCCGTCCGTCGCGGGCCGCCGCCGGTCGGCTCCCCGTCGAGTACGTCCTGCCGCTGCGCTGGTCGGCCGACGCGGGGCTGGCCGAGCTGACCGGTTACCTGCGCGAGCTGACCCGCCTGGTCGACGTCACCGTCGTCGACGGCTCCGCCCCCGAGGCCTTCGCCCGGCACGCCGCCGCCTGGCGGGGCGTGGTGCGCCACCTCGCCCCCGACCCGGCGGTACGCGGGGTCAACGGCAAGGTCGTCGGGGTGCTGACCGGGGTGGCGGCGGCCCGGCACGAACACGTGGTGATCGCCGACGACGACGTGCGCTACGACGAGGCGGGGCTGCGCGCCGCGCACCGGCTGCTCGACGACGTCGACCTGGTCCGCCCGCAGAACTACTTCGACCCGGTGCCCTGGCACGCCTGGTGGGACACCGGCCGGTCGCTGCTCAACCGGGCCCTCGGCGCGGACTGGCCGGGCACCCTGGCCGTGCGGCGCAGCACCTTCGTGGCCATGGGCGGGTACGACCCCGACGTGCTCTTCGAGAACCTGGAGCTGGTCCGCACGGTGCGGGCGTACGGGGGCGTCGACGCCGCCCCGGCCGGGCTCTACGTGCGGCGGCTGCCGCCGGAGACCGGGCACTTCCTCGGCCAGCGGGTCCGTCAGGCGTACGACGACCTGGCCCAGCCGGCGCGGCTGGTGACCTCGCTGGCGGTGCTGCCCGCCGTGGTGGCCGCGCTGGCGGCCCGCCGCCCCGGCCTGCTGCTCGGCGCGGCGGCGACCGTGGTGGCCCTCGCCGAGGTGGGCCGCCGCCGGGCGGGCGGGGCCCGGGTCTTCCCGCGCACGGCGGCGCTGGCCGCCCCGCTGTGGCTGCTGGAACGGGGAGTCTGCGGCTGGCTGGCCCTCGGGCATCGGGTGCTGCGCGGCGGGGTGCCCTACGCCGGCACCCGCGTGGCCCGTGCGGCCAACTCCCCCCGGGCCCTGCGGACGCGGCGCACCGCCTCGTCCACCCCGGCGCACTAGCGCACCCCAACCCCGGCGCAGATAGCGCGACCCCGACCCGGCCGGGTGCCGACACACGGCAGCTCGCGGCCACGTCCCGCGCGGTGTCGGGGGTGGCCGCGAGCTGCGGCAGAGGGTCTCCGAATCAGTACCGCACCTGTTCGCGGGACTGCTGGGCCTGGCCCTTGACGTCCTGGGCGGCCGACCTGGTGTCGTCCCGGACGGTCTGCGCGGCGTCCTGGGCGGTGGAGCGCACCGACTCGGTGGCCTGCCGCGCCGGATCGCGCAGCTCCTCCTTCAGTTCGTTGGCGACCTCGCCGAGCTTCTCCTTCACCACGCCGGCGTGCTCGCCGGCACGGTCCTTGACCTGGGTCGCGACCTGTTGCTCGCGGCGGCTGGCCGGGATCAGGGAGGAGACCAGCATGCCGACGCCGAAGGCGATCAGGCCGGCGGCCAGCGGGTTGCCCTCGGACTTCTCCCGCAGCACCTGCGGGGCCCGCTGGGCGGCGTCGCCGACGGTGGAGGCCGCCGAGTGCGCCCGGTCGTTGACCGTCGAGGCCGCCGAGGCGGCCCGGTCGGCCACGGAGTGCGCGGCGTGGCTGGTGCTGTGGCCGTAGTCGGAAGCGGTGCCCATGACCTTGTCCCTCACATTCTGCAGCGCGGTGCGCGCCCGCTGCTTGCGGTCGTCGACGATGCGGCCCGGGCTGACCTTGTACGCCAGGGCGTCCACGTCGGTGCTGAGGCTGTTGCGGGTGGCTTCGATCTCCCGGCGGATCTGGTCGGGGTCGGTGCTCATCGGGTGACTCCCTCCGGGTGGGGCTTGAGCGCGTCGGGGATGCGCTGCACGCTGTCGTTGGTCTGCCTGAGGCCGCGCACGTGCTGGGCGTTCTTCTTGGCCATGGAGTAGAGGACGGCGGCGATCGCAGCCCAGATCACGGCGACGATGAGGCCGGCCCAGCCGGCGTCCATGACGTTGGACAGCCCCGCCCAGAGGGCGAGGGAGAGGAACAGCGCCACCATGTAGCCGCCGAATCCGGCCCCACCGAAGAGCCCGGCGGCCTTGCCCGCCTTCTTGCCCTCCTGGCGGATCTCGGCCTTGGCGAGCTCGACCTCCTGACGCATCAGCGTGGAGAGGTCGGTGGTCACCTGCCGCATCAGGTCACCGAGGGAGCTGCCTCTGACCTCGTCCGCGGTGTGCGGCGCAGCCGCGGGGTGAAACCCGGAACCGAGTCCGGGATCCTGCGTCGGCACGGTCATGCCGTCGCCTCCCTTCGAATGGATCGCCGGGTCACGGACGGATGGTGGCGCTGGACGGTACGCCCGGCAGCGGGTCGGTCTGGGTCACCGGGGGCAGCGGCTGGCCGGTGCCCTCCACGGGGTCGGCGTAGCTGGTGGTGGTGCCCGGGTCGGGGTGGGCCAGGCCCGGTCCGCCCTGCGGGTGGGCGCCCGGGGTCGGGTCGAGGTAGCCGCCCGGCGGGACCTGCTCCGGCATCGCGCGCGGGGCCGGCTGCGGGGTCGGGATCACCGCGGTCCGCTCCGGGTCGTCGTGGCCACCGGGGTACGCCGCGCCGGTGCCGCCGGTGCCGCCGGAGGCCGCGGAGAGGCTCTTGGTCAGCCGGCCGGCGAGCACGCCCAGCACGGCGGCGCCGACCAGGAAGGTGCCCGGGTTGCGCCGGGCGTAGTCCTTCACCTCGGCGACGATGTCGCCCGGCTGCCGCTCGTCCAGCCAACCGGCCACGCCGTCGACCCGCTGGGCGGCCTGGTGGGCCAGCTCGGTCACCGGGCCTGCCTGGCCACCGTGCTGCGCCATCGCGCGCATCTCCTCGGCCAGCGAGCGCAGCCCGCCGGCGGCCCGGCGCTGCTGCTCACCGGTCTGGCTGGCCAGCTGGCTGCGCGCCTCGCCGTAGAGGTCGCGGGCCTGGCGGGTCGCCTCGCCGACGACCTCCCGGCCCTGCTCCTTGGCGGTCTGCGCGACGGCGCCGCCGGCGTTGACGGCTTCCGAGCCCACCTGGCGGGCCTGGTCCCGCATGCCGTTGCTCGATTCCTGCCCATGGCTGGTGGTCGTGGGTGACAGATCGTAGGTCATGATGTCCCTTCCGCTCAGAAAGAGTGGCAGCGGTAGCACTTCGGGGGATTCGTCGGCGTTCATCCGGCCGACGTCTTTTGACCTACCCCCCGACACGCGTTCGACACCCCTGTTTCCGGTTTCTCTGCGGAAGCCGTCGCCCGGGACACAAAATGGAGGATCGTCGGGCCTGCTGAGCCACGGAGGGTGACATTGATGGCGCGTGACCGGCACAGGGCCGCGAAGTCGCGGGTGCAGCGGGCCGCCGTCGCGGTGGCCGCGCTCTTCCTCCTGCTCGGGGTGCTCGGCTTCGTCCCCGGCATCACCACCGGCTACGGCGACCTGGCCTTCGCGGGGCACGGCTCGGGGGCCAAGCTGCTCGGCCTGTTCCAGGTGTCGGTGCTGCACAACGCCCTGCACCTGGGCTTCGGGCTGGCCGGGCTGCTGCTGGCCCGCAGCGTCGCCGGGGCGCGGCTCTTCCTGGCCGGCGGGGGCGCGCTCTACCTCGGGCTCTGGCTCTACGGCCTGGCCGTCGGGTTCCTGGCCGAACACGGCCCGGCGAACTTCATCCCGCTCAACAACGCCGACAACTGGCTGCACCTGGTGCTCGGCTTCGGCATGCTCGCGCTCGGCATGCTGCTGTCCAACCAGGTCGGCACGGGCGGTCGACTGGACACCCCGATCGACCGCCCCTGACCCGCGCCGGTGACCGGCCGGCGCTCAGCCGTCCAGGCCCGCTCAGCCGTCCAGGCCGCTCAGTCGTCCAGGCCGCTCAGTCGTCCAGGTCGTCGTCGAGGTCGTCGTGCTCGTCGTCGGTCGAGTCGGCGCCCACCTCGTCGGCGGAACGCACCCGGCGGGCCTTGCGGGCGGCGAGCCGCTCGGCGGCCGAGGCCCGGCTGGACTTCTCCTCCAGCCGGACGTCGGTGCCCCGGTTGCCGGGGACGAAGTCGACCCCCGCGAAGAGGGTGGGCTGCCAGTCGAACTCGCGCTCGCCGATGCGTACCAGGTCGCCGGGGTTCGCCCCCGCCTTGGCCAGCTTGTCCTCGACGCCGAGGCGGGCCAGCCGGTCGGCCAGGTATCCCACGGCCTCGTCGTTGTCGAAGTTGGTCTGCCGCACCCAGCGCTCCGCCTGCGCGCCCCGGACGGTGAACGACCCGTCCGCCTCCGTCTCGACGGTGAAGCCGGCGTCGTCGACCGCCCGCGGCCGGATGACGACCCGGGTCGCCTCGATCGGCGGGGCCGCGGCGCGGGCCTGCTCGACCAGCTCCGCCATGGCGAACATCAGTTCCTTGAGGCCCTCGCGGGTGGCCGCCGAGACCTCGAAGACCTGCAGGCCGCGCGCCTCCAGGTCGGGGCGGACGATGTCGGCGAGGTCCCGGCCGTCGGGCACGTCGACCTTGTTCAGGGCGACCAGCCGGGGCCGGTCGGCCAGCCCGCCGTACTGGGCCAGCTCCGCCTCGAGGGCGTCGATGTCGGCCACCGGGTCGCGGCCGGGCTCCAGGGTGGCGGTGTCGATCACGTGCACCAGCACCGCGCAGCGCTCGATGTGCCGCAGGAACTGCAGCCCGAGGCCCTTGCCGGTGGCCGCCCCGGGGATCAGGCCGGGCACGTCGGCGACGGTGAAGGTGTGGTTGTCGACCCGGACCACGCCGAGGTTCGGCACCAGCGTGGTGAACGGGTAGTCGGCGATCTTCGGCTTGGCCGCCGAGATCACCGCGATCAGCGAGGACTTGCCGGCCGACGGGAAGCCGACCAGGCCCACGTCGGCGACGCTCTTGAGCTCCAGCACCACGTCGAGCTGGTCGCCGGGCTCCCCCAGCTCGGCGAAGCCGGGGGCCTTGCGCCGGGCGTTGGCCAGCGAGGCGTTGCCCCGGCCGCCCCGGCCGCCCCGGGCCACCTCGAAGCTCGTGCCGGCGCCGACCATGTCGGCCAGCACCTCGCCGTCGGGGGTCTGCACGACGGTGCCGTTGGGCACCTTGAGCACCAGGTCGCGCCCGTTCGCGCCGTCCCGCTTCGAGCCCGCCCCGCCCTTGCCGTTGTCGGCCTTGACGTGCGGGTGGTAGCGGAAGTCGAGCAGGGTGTGCACCTGCGGGTCGACGACCAGCGTCACGCTGCCGCCGTGCCCACCGTTGCCGCCGTCCGGGCCGCCGAAGGGCTTGAACTTCTCCCGGTGGATCGAGACACAACCGTGCCCGCCGTCACCGGCCTGCAGATGCAGGACGACCCGGTCCACGAACGTCGTCACGTCGTCAATCCTTCCAGCGAGGCGCGCCCCGCACGAGAAAAAAGCGAAGCGGGCCCGGACCCGAGGTCCGAGGCCCGCTACGCCGTCGAGCTACTGTGCCGGAACGATGCTGACGGTCTTGCGACCGCGCTTGGTGCCGAACAGGACCGCACCGGCCGACAGCGCGAAGAGCGTGTCGTCGCCGCCACGGCCGACCAGGTCACCGGGGTGGAACTTGGTGCCACGCTGCCGGATGATGATCTCACCGGCGCTGACGACCTGACCACCGAAGCGCTTCACGCCGAGTCGCTGGGCCGCGGAATCACGGCCGTTACGCGAGCTGGACGCACCCTTTTTGTGAGCCATTGGAGGACGACCTACTTCCCGCTGGAGATGCCGGTCACCTTGACCTGGGTCAACGGCTGGCGGTGACCCTGGCGCTTGTGGTAGCCGGTCTTGTTCTTGAACTTGTGGATCCGGATCTTCGGGCCCTTGGTGTGCGCGGCGATCTCGCCGGACACCGCGACCGAGGCAAGCTTTGCCGCGTCGGTCACCAGGTCGTCACCGTCGACGAGGAGCACCGCGGTGAGCTTCACCGCGTCGCCGGGGGCACCGACGAGCTTCTCGACCTCGATCACGTCGCCCTCGGCGACCTTGTACTGCTTGCCGCCGGTCTTGACGATCGCGTACATCGGAGGCGGACTCCCTGTCGTTGAGGCTGCTGGCGGGTCGTTCCCACGGCGGCTCACCGGGTAGCAGAGGCACGGCGGCGTGGGCGCGCAGGAACACGGCACACCAAAGTGCGCCGCAAGATAGCCTACGTCATCGGTGGGCCCAAGCCCAAACCGGGCCCACCTGCGACGGCGCTCGCCCTCAGCGGACGCAGAGCTGGTCGAGGCGGCGCTGGAGCTCGTCCAGGTCCTCCTCGTCGATGGCGTCGACGTCGGTGCCCAGGTTGCCCACCTCGCTGGCCAGGTCGGCCAGGAGCGTGCGCAGCTGCGGGTCGGTGGCCCGCGACGACTGCTCCCGCAGCGCGGCCCGCCACCCGGCCAACGCCGTCTCGGCCCGTTTGCGGGCCGCATCCGCCGTGGAGGTGTCGTTCGCCCCGACCGCCGCGATCATCCTGCCCAGCTCCGCCACGTAGGTGCGTACCGCCGCGCCGCTGGCCTGCTGGGCGGCGGCGCAGACCGCCGGGCCGTTGCCGCCGGCCGGCCCGCTCGGCGCGGGCGACCCACCGCCGTTCGGGCCGGTTCCCCCGGCTGTCGGCCCGGAACCGGCGCTCGTGACGGGCGGCCCGGCGGCGGGCTCGGAGTCGGAGCGTTCGGTGGAGCAGGCCGCGCCGGCGGCCAGGACCGTCACGGCGACGGTGAGGGCGAGCAGACGACGCATTCTTCTTCTCCTGACCGGGGGTGGCCGATCCTAACCGGGCGCGGTACGCCGCAGGACCCCTCCCACCCGGGAGGGGTCCTGCGGGACGTTCTGGAGGGTCAGCCGGTCACGGACGGGTACGCCGCCGGGTGCCGCCCCGACGGGCCCGGCGTCGGCCGGCACCGCCCTCACCGTCGCCGTCGCCGTCGGCCTCGTCGCCGAGGGCGTCCGGGTCGTCGGCACCGGCAAGCCGGGCGGACTCACCCTGCTGGCTCTCCGCCTCGGCCGGCGCGGCCGCCGTCTCCGCCTCGTACCGGGACAGGTCGTAGCCCATCGTGTCGTGGTACTCCGGCTCGGCGCCCCCGTTCGGCGTCTCCACCACCTCGACCGCCGCACGCTCCGACGCGGCGCCCTTGCGGGCCCGCCGCCGGGGCGACACCCCGTTGCCCGGCGCCCCGTTGCCCGGCGCCCCGTTGCCCGAGTCGGCCGGCGCGGGTGCGGTGACGGCCGACGCGACCGTCTTGACCTTCTCCGCCGCCGCACCGGTTGAGCGCGGCTTCTCCGGCACCGGCTCGGTGTGGATCACCACGCCCCGACCCTTGCAGCAGTCGCAGGTCTCGCTGAACGCCTCCAGCAGCCCCGCGCCGATCCGCTTGCGGGTCATCTGCACCAGGCCCAGCGAGGTGATCTCGGTGACCTGGTGCTTGGTGCGGTCCCGGCCCAGGCACTCGGTGAGCCGACGCAGCACCAGCTCGCGGTTCGACTCCAGCACCATGTCGATGAAGTCGATCACCACGATGCCGCCGATGTCGCGCAGCCGGAGCTGGCGGACGGTCTCCTCCGCCGCCTCCAGGTTGTTGCGGGTGACGGTCTCCTCCAGGTTGCCGCCCGCACCGGTGTACTTGCCGGTGTTGACGTCGACCACGGTCATCGCCTCCGTCCGGTCGATCACCAGGTGACCGCCGGAGGGCAGGAAGACCTTGCGGTCGAGGCCCTTGAGGATCTGCTCGTCGATGCGGTACTCGGCGAAGACGTCACTGGTGCCGACGTACCGGCGCACCCGGTCGACCAGGTCCGGCGAGACGTGCGAGAGGTACGAGTTGACCATCCCGTACGACTCGTCGCCCTCGATGACCAGCTCGCGGAAGTCCTCGTTGAACAGGTCCCGCACCACCCGGATGACCAGGTCGGGCTCCTCGTAGAGCAGCACCGGGGCCCCGCCGGAGGTCGCCTTGGCCTGGATGTCCTCCCACTGCGCCTGCAGCCGCTTGACGTCGCGGGCCAGCTCGTCCTCGGTGGCCCCCTCGGCCGCGGTGCGGACGATCACGCCCGCGCCGTCCGGGACCAGCTTCTTCAGCGCGTCGCGCAGCCGCTTGCGCTCGGTGTCGGGCAGCTTGCGACTGATGCCGGAGGCGTTGCCGTTGGGCACGTACACCAGGTGCCGGCCGGAGAGCGCGATGTGGCTGGTCAGCCGCGCGCCCTTGTGCCCGATCGGGTCCTTGGTGACCTGCACGAGCACCGAGTCGCCGGAGCGCAGGGCCTGCTCGATCGAGCGGGCCCGACCCTCCAGGCCGGTGGTGTCCCAGTTCACCTCGCCGGCGTAGAGCACGGCGTTGCGGCCGCGACCCACGTCGACGAAGGCCGCCTCCATGCTCGGCAGGACGTTCTGCACCTTGCCGAGGTAGACGTTGCCGGCCATGGTGCCGGAGGAGTTGCGGGTGACGTAGTGCTCGACCAGCACCCCGTCCTCCAGGACGGCGATCTGGGTGCGGTCGCCGCGCTGGCGTACCGCCATCACCCGGTCGACCGCCTCCCGGCGGGCCAGGAACTCCGACTCGCTCAGGATCGGCGGGCGGGTCCGCCGCTGCTCCCGGCCGTCGCGGCGGCGCTGGCGCTTGGCCTCCAGCCGGGTCGACCCGGAGACCCCCTGCACCTCGTCGACGGCCTTGCGCGGCTCGCGGATCTTCACCACGGTCGGCACGCCGTCGTCGGCGGCCCCGTCGCTCTCCCCGGTGCCCCGGCGACGCCGACGACGGCGGCGACGGGTCACCCCGTCCCCGACCTCCTCGTCCTCGTCGCCCTCGGCCTCGTCGGACTCCGCCTCGGTCTCGGCGGTCTCCTCCTCGGCCTGGGCGGCCTCGTCGGACTCGTCGTCCTCGGCGTCGTCCGCCCCGCCCTTGCCCCGGCCCCGGCCCCGGCGGCCGCGCCGCCGACGGCGACGGCCGGCGGCCGAGTCGTCGTCATCGTCGTCGTCGCCCTCGGCGGCCTCGTCGGCCTCCTCGACGGCGGGTTCCTCGGTGACCTCCGTCACCTCGACGGGCTCGGCCTCACGCCGGCCGCGCCGCCGCCGGCGGGTGGTCTCCGGCTGCTCCTCGGCCGGCTCCGGCTCGACCACGACGGGGACCGTGACCCGCACGACCGGCACCGCGTCCGGCTCCGGAGGGATGAAGAGCACGGTGGGCGGGGTCACGACCCGACGCCGCCGGGTCTTCGGCTCGGCCGGCTCGGCGGCCTCCGCCGGCGCACCGGCGGACGGCGTCGCACCGGGGCTGTCCTGGGCGTCACCGGGGCTGGCACTGGCGGGCGGCGGCGTCTCCCCGGGCCGCGCCTGCTCCTCGGCCGTGGCGTCGATCTCCTCGTCGATTTCCGCGTCGGTCGCCTCGGCCGAGACCTGCGCCGGAGCGGCCGGCGGCTCGACGGCGGGCGGGACTGCGGCGGGAACCTCGGCGGGCGGGCCGGCGCTCGGCGTCGTGGTGGGCGCGGCCTCCGCGCCGGCTTCGGCCGCCGGCGCGGTGGCCTTGCGGCGGCGGGTCCGGGTCACCTTCACCGGGGGTACGACCTCGGCGGACGCCTCCTGCGCCTCGGCCACCGCGACCGGCTCCTCGGTCGCCTTCGCGGTCGTCGCCTTGCGGCGTCGGCGGGGCGTCTTCGGGGCCTCGTCCAGCTCACCGGCGATCGGGGCGAAGACCTCGATCTGGGGCGACTCGCCGCTGGCCGAGGCGGCGGGGGTGGAGGTGGACGCCTCCACCGGCGCACCGGTCTGCTCGGGCTGACTCAGCGGGGCGGCCCGCCGTCGGGTGGTCCGCTTGCGCGGCGGCGCGACCGGGGCCTCGGCCGGAGGCTCCCCGCCGGCCGGCCGACCGGCCGCGGGGTCGTCCGCCGAACCCGCGCCGGCGGCGGTCAGGTCGGCGGCGCCGGTGACGGTGCCACCGGCGTCGGTGCTGGTGCCACCGATGCCGGTGGTGGTGCGGTCAGCGGTCTCGTCGGCCGGCTGTGAACCGGTCCGTTCGCCGCCCTCGGGCTCGTTCGCGAGCATGGAGGTTCTCCAGTTCTGGCTGCCCCGGGCGCGGGTGAGCGCTGCCACGCAGGGTCGCCGCCAAAGTGTTTCCGCCGGGCGCGCAACGTACGCGACCGCCGAAGTCTGCCTGCTTGAGCCTCGACCGACGGTCGACGCTCATACGATGGCTGCCCCTTCGCGATCCGCGTCCAACGGATCCACGATCGCGCCCTGCGCGGTCAACGTGCCCTGCGCCAGCCGGATCACCCTGGGGGAGACCGGCGGCACCAGGTCGGCCACCGCGCTAAGGCCGGAAAGGACGTCATCGGGTCGTACGGACGGGGTGACCTGCCGAACGACCAGTTCGAGTATCGCACACGGTACGGCCGTCGCCCCGGAAGGCGTCTCCGAAGCGGGCATCACATCGATGTGCATGACGGCCGAGCGGGCGTCGAAGGCGCGTCGTCCCTGCTTGGTCATTCGTTCGACCCGCACCTCGTCGGCGGCGGTGAAGGCGGCCACCGCCCGCTCGGCCACCGCCGGGTCGACCTCGGGCAACTCGATGCGCCAGTGCGACGCCTCGATGCGGTCGGCGAGGCTGCCGCCGGAGGCCACGACGGCGTCCAGCACGTCGAGTCCGGGCGAGAGCGCGGCGTCCAGCGCGGCGCGCAACCGCTCGGGGTCGACCGGCTCGCGCAGCCCGATCTCCAGGTATTCCGCCTCGCTGGCCACGCCGGTCGGCGCGGCACTGGCGTAGGAGATCTTCGGGTGCGGGGTGAAGCCCTGCGAGAAGGCGATCGGCACACCCGCCCGGCGCAGCGCCCGCTCGAACGCCCGGGCGAAGTCCCGGTGCGAGGTGAACCGCAGCGGCCCCCGCTTGGCGTACCGGATCCGGACGCGCTGGACGACCGGCGCCTGCCCACCCTCTGGCTGTGGTTTCTTACTGATCGTCTCGCTCCTCGGAACTCAGGCGACCGGGTGGGGTCGGCTCAGGCGGTGGGGGTCTTCAGGCCGTTGACCGGGGTCAACGGGAGGAGCTTCTGGCCGGTGGGACCGATCTGGATCTCGGTGTCCATCGAGGGGCAGACGCCGCAGTCGAAGCACGGCGTCCAGCGGCAGTCGTCCTGCTCGAACTCGCTGAGCGAGTCCTGCCAGTCCTGCCAGAGCCAGTCCTTGTCCAGGCCCGAGTCCAGGTGGTCCCAGGGCAGGACCTCCAGCTCGTCGCGGTGCCGGGTGGTGTACCAGTCCAGGTCGACCCCGAACGCGGGCAGCGTCTCCGCCGCCGCGTCCACCCAGCGCTGGTACGAGAAGTGCTCGCTCCAGCCGTCGAACCGGCCGCCGTTCTCCCAGACCCGGCGGATCACCGAGCCGACCCGGCGGTCACCCCGGCTGAGCAGGCCCTCGATCAGCGACGGCTCGCCGTCGTGGTAGCGGTAGCCGATCGCCCGGCCGAGTGAACGGTCCGAGTTGATCGCCTGCTTGAGGATCTTGAGCCGGTGGTCGATGACCTCCGGGCGCTCCATCGGGGCCCACTGGAACGGGGTGTGCGGCTTCGGCACGAAGCCGCCGATGGAGACCGTGCAGCGGATGTCCTTCGAGCCCGTGGCGGCCCGGCCGGCCTTGATGACCTCGTGCGCCATGTCCGCGATCTCCAGGACGTCGGCGTCGGTCTCGGTGGGCAGGCCGCACATGAAGTAGAGCTTCACCTGCCGCCAGCCGTTGGTGTACGCGGTGACGACGGTGCGGATCAGGTCTTCCTTCGACACCATCTTGTTGATGACCTTGCGGATCCGCTCCGACCCGCCCTCCGGGGCGAAGGTCAGACCCGTGCGCCGGCCGTTGCGGGACAGCTCCTGCGCCAGGTCGATGTTGAACGCGTCCACCCGGGTCGACGGCAGCGACAGCGACACGTTGGTGCCCGCGTACTGCTCGGCCAGGCCGGAGCACATGTCACCGATCTCGGAGTGGTCCGCCGACGACAGCGACAGCAGCCCCACCTCGTGGAACCCGGAGAACTCCAGCCCGTCGCGGACCATCTGGCCCACCGTGGTGATCGAGCGCTCCCGCACCGGCCGGGTGATCATGCCGGCCTGGCAGAACCGGCACCCCCGGGTGCAGCCCCGGAAGATCTCCACCGCGTACCGCTCGTGCACCGTTTCGGCCAGCGGGACCAAGGGCTTCTTCGGGTACGGCCAGGCGTCCAGGTCCATCGTCGTGCGCTTGTGCACCCGGAACGGCACGTCCGCCCGGTTCGGCACGACCCGCTGGATCCGGCCGTCGGGCAGGTAGTCCACGTCGTAGAAGCGCGGCACGTAGACGCTCTCCGTGCGGGCCAGCCGCAGCAGCAGCTCGTCCCGGCCGCCCGGCGAGCCCTCCGCCTTCCACTCCCGGACGATCACGGTGATCTCCAGGACCGCCTCCTCGCCGTCGCCGAGCACGGCGGCGTCGATGAAGTCGGCGATCGGCTCCGGGTTGAACGCGGCGTGCCCGCCGGCCACGATCACCGGGTCGGCGTCGGTGCGGTCGGCGGCCAGCAGCGGAATGCCGGCCAGGTCGATGGCGGTGAGCAGGTTCGTGTAGCCCAGCTCCGTGGAGAAGGAGATGCCGAAGACGTCGAAGTCGCGCACCGAGCGGTGGGCGTCGACGGTGAACTGCGGCACCCCGTGGGTGCGCATCAGCTTCTCCAGGTCGGGCCAGACCGCGTACGTCCGCTCGGCGAGCACGTCGGGCAGCTCGTTGAGCACCTCGTAGAGGATCTGCACGCCCTGGTTGGGCAGCCCGACCTCGTACGCGTCGGGGTACATCAGGGCCCAGCGGACGGCCGCCGCGTCCCACTCCTTGACCACCGCGCCGAGTTCGCCACCGACGTACTGGATGGGCTTGGTCACCTGGGGCAGCAGTGGCTCCAGCCGGGGCCAGACGGAATTGGCCGCGGCGGCGCGCGGCGCGGTGGACGGGACGCTCATGAAGCCCAAGGGTACGCGGCCCGCCGGGGGCCGCCGCGCGCACGCCGGGGACCGCGCCGCCCGGCACGTGGCGACCGCCCCGCCGCCGGGCCCACCCGCCGCCGTCGCTGGCGGCCCGAATCGCCCCGTTGGCGCATCGGTACTAACCTCGGACCGGCGCGAGAGGAGATTGCCGCGATGTCGCAGCCGCAGCCGGGCCCGGACCGGCCGGCCGACGGGAGCCCCCCGGAGCAGGACCAGGGTCGAGACCAGGGTCGGAATCCGGCGGTCACCGAGGTGCCCCCGTCCTCCCCCGCACCGCCCGCCGCTCGAGGCGGCGGCACGGGCCCGGAGGGCACCCGTGAGCTGCCCACCGACGACGCCGAGCCGACCGACGACGCCGAGCCGACCGCGACGACCGACGCGGCCGAGGAGGCCGACGCCGGCGACGCCACCCGTCAGGACCAGCCCGACGCCACGCGGCAGGAGCCGCGCGATGTGGGCGTTGGGCAGGGCGGTGAGGTGGACGGCGGCAGCAGCGCCTCGACCGGGCGGCCGGCCGACACCGGCCCGGAGGGCACCCGGATGCTCTCCGACGAGCGTCCGCCGACCACGGGCCCCGAGGGCACCCGGGCCATGCCCGAGGACCGCCCGCCGACCGGCCCCGAGGGCACCCGGATGCTCCCGGCCGACGAGCAGCCGGCACCCCGGTGGAGCGGTTCGGCGGCGGTTCCCCCGCCCAGGCCGAAGGCGCGCCGACGGGTCTGGGGCGCGTCGGCGCCCATCCCCCCGGTGCCCACACCACCGCCACCGCCACCGCCACCGGCACCGCAGCCCGCGCACCAGCCGAATCCCGCGCACCTTCAGGATCCCGAGCACCTGACCCCGGTCGACCCGTGGGAGGGCGTGGACACCAGCGGCTGGGACCTGACCCCCGCCGAGTCGCCACCGCCACCGCCACCGCCACCGGCACCGGCACCGGCACCCCCGCCACCGGCGCCGACACCTGCTCCGCCGACGCCCACGCGGTCCTACCCGGTGGCGCCGTCGACCCGGCCCTACTCCGCGCCGCCGACGCCGTCGGCCCACGCCCCTGCCCCGCCGCCGCCCCACTCCTCCGCCCCGCCGCAGGCCGCCGCGTACCCGGTCTCCCCACCGGCAATCTCCCGGGCGCCCGTCCCGACCCGGCCGACCTCGCCCCCGCCGCTGCCGCCGAAGCAGCGCCGGGCGAAGTCGCCGAGACAGCGCGAGTCGACGGCCCCGCCACCCGGCCGTCAGGCCCCCGAGCCGTACGCTCCCCCGAGGCCCGCCCGCAGGCGTCGCCGCTGGCCGTGGTTGCTGCTGCTCACGCTGGCCTGCTGCTGCGGCTGCCCGGCGTACTACGGGATGCCGGCGAAGTCGCAGTACCCGGCCCACGCCAGCCTGCCGGCCGAGCTGGCCGACCTGCGGCTGCGCGACGACGAGGCCAGCCGGTCGGCCACCGAGCAGTTGCGCACGGACGTACGCAAGGCGCACTGGCTTTCCGAGGAGACCTTCGCCGGTGTCTACAGCACCGCCGCCGGCAAGCGGGTCACCGTCTTCGGCGGCACGGGTTTCCGGTTCACCCCGGAGTCCGACGCGGAGGAGGAGATCACCCGGCTCACCGGGCCGTACTCCCTCGGCGAGGCCCAGAACATCGACACCGGCATACGCGGCCGCTACCAGCGCTGCGCGGTGGGCAGCGCCGACAACCAGGACGTGGTGGTCTGCACCTCGGTCGACCACGGCAGCATCGCCACCGGGGTCTTCACCCGGCTCTCCCTGAGCGACAGCGCCACCCAGCTCGTCACCATCCGCGAACAGGTGATCACGAGCGGCTAGGTGCCGCCTCCGGGTGGTCGGCGGCGCGGCACGAGCGGAATCTTGGACACCTCACGTCAGCGGGGAACGAGAGGTGTCCAAGGTCTGCCGGCTGGGCCCGAACTGGGAGATCAGGCGGGGGTGTCGCCCGGGGCGGTCGGGGCGGCGCCGGGGGCGGTGCGCGTCGGGGCGTACCGAGGCACGTACTCCTGCCCGGTGATCTTCTGGATCTCGGCCATGACCTCGTCGGTCATCTCGCGCAGCGAGGCGCGGTCGTCGGGCCGGCCGGTGAAGTCGATCGGCTTGCCGAACCGAATGTGGATCTTGGCGCGGCCGGGGCGGGGCACCCGGGCCCCGATGGGCTGGGCCTTGTCGGTGCCGGTCATCCCGACCGGGATGATCGGCACGCCGGCCGCCAGCGCCAGCCGGGCCATGCCGGTGCGACCCCGGTAGAGCCGGCCGTCCGGCGACCGGGTTCCCTCCGGGTAGACCGCGACCAGGTCGCCGCCCTTGAGCACCGGGATGGCGGCGTCGAACGCCGACAGCGCCGCGCGACCCCCGGCCCGCTCGACCGGGATGGCACCCAGGCCGGTGAGCACGAACTTGGTGAGGGCACCCTTGGGCCCGACGCCCTTGAAGTACTCCGACTTGGCCCAGAACGCCAGGTGTCGCGGGACCACGGTGCCGAGGAAGAGTTCGTCGGCGACCGAGAGGTGGTTGCCGGCGAAGATCGCGCCGCCGGTCTCCGGAATGTGCTCCAGCCCCTCCACGGTCGGACGGAAGGCCAGCCGGAGCGTGGGCGCCACGGTGAGCTTGCCGATGGTGTAGAGCGGGAGCACTGGTCCTCCGGCGGAGTGTGTGCGAACAGGCGGTGTCACGGTAACCGACGGTGGCACGCGCCGCCGCTCGGGTGGCGGCCCGCCCGCCTGGTGACCGGGCTGCCGAATCAGGCCAGCGCGGGGAAGAATCAGACCAGCTCGGGGAACCAGAGCGCCATCTCGCGCTTGGCGCTGTCGACCGAGTCGGAGGCGTGCACCAGGTTCTCCCGGTTCGACAGGGAGAGGTCGCCGCGGATGGTGCCGGCGGCGGCCCGACGCCCGTCGGTGCTGCCGATCATGCCGCGGACCACCTCGACGACCTGGTCGCCGGAGAGCACCAGGGCGACCAGCGGGCCGCTGGTCATGAAGCCCTTCAGCGGCGGGTAGAACGGCTTGTCGACGTGCTCGGCGTAGTGCTGGTCGGCGAAGTCGCCGTCCATCGTCCGGGACACCATGGCGTCGATCCGCAGGCCCTTGCGCTCGAACCGGGAGAGGATCTCACCGACCAGGCCGCGGCGGACCGCGTCGGGCTTGATCAGGACGAGGGTGCGCTCATCCGGGCTGCTGCTGGACACGCTGGGTTCCTCCTGTGCGCGGAAGACGCTTCGGCTGGGTACGGTCAGCGTAGCGACCCGGTCCCGGCGCCGGTGCGGCGGCTGCGCTATTCCCTGGGTGGCCGAACCGGCTTAGCCTGGCCTTGACCCCTGGGAGGTCCACAGTGGCGAACGGCAACCGGCCCATCGCGCCGGTACGCAAACTCATCGCCGCGGTGCTGGGCACCGTGGCGGCCTTCGTGGTCCTGTTCGGGCTGGGCATGACGAGCTGGGCCATCGTGGCGCTCGGGGTGGCGCTGCTGGTGCTGACCATCGCCCTGGCCACCGTGCGCGGCGGCGGGCGCACCTGGGTGATCGGCGTCGGTCACGTGCACCACGCCTCCGACCCGCCGAGCGCGTACGCGTTCGGCCGCTGCGAGCTGCAGCTGGTCATCGACGCGCCCGGCCTGCCACCGCGCTCCAAGAAGATCATCGAGCCTCGGGTGCCGGTGTCGAAGTGGCCCTCGGTCGGGCAGTCCCTGCCGCTGCGGGTGGCCCTGGACGACCAGCGGCACGTCCGCGTGCTCTGGGACGAGGTGCCCACCCACGCGGAGAACGCCGCCGCCATGGCGACCGACCTGCCACCCGAGTACGCGGGCACCGAGCCGCTCGACGACCTGCTCATCCACCAGGAGGCCCCGCCGTGGGCCGACCGCGCCCCGGACGACGACTTCCACGACGAGCTGCGGGAGCCGCCCGGCCCGGCCCCGCGCCTCGACCCCGACCCCGACCCGCTGTCGGAGAGCCGGGAACCGGTCGTGATGCACCAGCGTCCGGGGGGCCCGGTCGTGCTGGAGGGGACCCTCGTGGAGCCCTTCGCCGGCCCGCTGCCCCGGCGGGCCACTCCCGCCCCCCGGCCCCCGGCCGACGAACGCTTCGACCCGACCGTCCCCGTCGAGACGATCGACGCGGGCCCCCCGGCCGCCCCGTTCGAGCCCCTCAGCCCGGTCGACCCGGTCGACGTGCCCCTGGACGGCCCGACGGCCCCGGACCCCGAGCCCACCCTCGACCAGCACGACCTGGACGAGGCGATCTTCGGGTACGACCCGGAGGTCGAGCCCGCCGACGCCGCCGGCCCGATCAACGGCGTCGGCATCACCCTGCTGGTCACCGACCTGGGGCGGTCGCTGGAGTTCTACCGCGACACCCTCGGTTTCGAGGAGGTCGACCGGGGCTTCGGCAACGCCGTGCTCGCCTCCGGGGCAACCCGGCTGGTGCTGCGCGAGGTCAGCGGCGCGGCCCCGATGAGTCGCCGCCTGGTGCACGTCAACCTGGAGGTCGACGACATCCAGGGCGCGTACGACCGGCTGCGCGAGTCCGGCTTGCGCTTCACGTACGCCCCCCGGGTGGTCAACCGGGGCACCAAGCTGGACGTCTGGGCGGCGGCGTTCCGCGACCCGGACGGCCACGGCATCGCCCTCACCGAGTGGCGCACCCGCGCCGACGCCTGACCCGCACGCCGGCCCCCTGTGCACGCCGCGCGCGGGCAGGGGGCCTCGCGTCGACGGCTGCCCCGCCGGACCGGCGCGACAGGCTGCCCCCGCCGGAGGGGCGGTTGGGCGCCGCCTCGGCGAGGTCGGTGTCCCGCCGTCCGACCCCGAGGCCGCTTCCCCCCGGCCGCACCGTCGGCGGCAACCAGGCTCAACGGCCGAGGATCACCTGGCGCACGTGCAGGGCGTAGCCCCAGACCAGGGCGAAGATGATTCCCAGCGCGAGCAGCGACCAGTGCAGCAGGCCGGCGAGCATCAGCGCCCCCTGCAACACCGTGCCGGCCGTCCAGGCCCAGCGGCGGCGCATCATCCCGGCGAGCACCACCGCCGCCACCGCCAGCGCCACGATCGCCGCGACGGCCGCGCCGCTGAGCTCGCCGCCGACCACCCGGATCGGCTGGATCGCCAGCAGCAGCACCAGCGCCTCCAGGCCCAGCGTCCCGGCGCCCAGGCCGCGTACGGCCCCCTCGGGGTTGCGCAGCCCGGAGCGCCGCGGACCCGGCTCCCCGGCGTCCCCGCCCGCCTGCTCGTCGCCGGGGCTCGGCTCGGGGTTCTCCCCGCCCAGCGGCTCGGGGTTCTCCCTGGTCATCGCTTCGGCGTTCTCCCTGGTCATCGCTTCAGCAACCGTCGGGCGTCGGCCACCGTCACCACCGAACCCGTGATCAGCACGCCCACCCCGGCCAGCTCCCCCGGGACGTCGGACTCGGCCTGGGCCACCGCAATCTCGATCGCGTCGGGCATGTCGTCGGCGACCTCCACCCGCTCCGGGCCGAAGATCTCCCCGGCCAGCTCGGCCAGCTCCTCGATCGGCATCGCCCGGGGGGAAGTGTTGCGGGTCACCACCAGGCGGTCGAGGACCGGTTCCAGCAGCTCCAGCAGCCCCGCCGCGTCCTTGTCGCCGAGCACGGCCAGCACCCCGACCAGCTTGCTGAACGCGAACTCCTCCTGCAGGGCGGCGACGGTGGCCGCCATCCCGTGCGGGTTGTGCGCCCCGTCGAGCAGGATGGTCGGCGAGGTGCGGACCTTCTCCAGCCGGCCCGGCGAACTGGCCTCGGCGAAGCCCTCCCGAACGGTCTCCACGTCGAGCTGCCGCTTCGTGCCGGCCCCGAGGAACGCCTCCACGGCGGCGAGCGCCACCGCGGCGTTCTGCGCCTGGTGCGCCCCGTGCAGCGGGACGAAGATCTCCTCGTACACCCCGCCCAGGCCCTGGATGTTCAGCACCTGGCCGCCGACCGCGACCGACCGGCGCAGCACGCCGAACTCCGTACCCTCGCGGGCGACGGTCGCGCCGACCTCGGCGCAGCGTTCCAGGATGGGCCGGGCGGCCTCCTCCTCCTGCGCGGCGCAGACGACCGTGGCCCCCTGGTGGATGATGCCGGCCTTGTGCAGGGCGATGTCCTCGATGGTGTCGCCCAGCCACTCGGTGTGGTCCAGCCCGATCGGGGTGAGCACCGCCACCCCGGCCTGGAGCACGTTGGTGGCGTCCTCCGCCCCGCCCAGGCCGACCTCGACCACCGCGACGTCGACCGGGGCATCCGCGAAGGCGGCGAACGCCAGCGCGGTGGTCATGTCGAAGTAGGTCAGCGGCTCCGCGGAGCGCTGGTCGACCAGCGCGGCCAACGGCGCCACCTCGCGGTACGTGGCGACGAAGCGTTCCTCGCTGACCGGCTCCCCGTCCAGGGCGATCCGCTCCCGGACGGTCTCCAGGTGCGGGCTGGTGTAGCGGCCGGTGTGCAACCCGAACGCCCGCAGCAGCGAGTCGATCATCCGGGCGGTGGAGGTCTTCCCGTTGGTCCCGGTGAGATGGATCGACGGGTACGCCCGCTGCGGGCTGCCGAGCAGGTCGAGCAGGCCCTCGATGCGGTCCAGCTCGAAGTGCACCCGGGTGAAGCCGCGCGCGGCCAGCTCGGCATCGACGGCGGCGAACTGCGGATCGCGGCCGTCGCCACGACCGGCCCGGTCGGTACGAGCGGCGCGGCCGATCAGTTCGGCCCGCGCGGCACGTTCGATGCGATCGGCGAGCTCGCCCGGATCGGTGCGCTCGCCGCCGTCGGTGGGTTCGACCGGGTCGGTGCGTCCGGTGCGTTCGGTGGGGTCGGTCACGAGGGCAGCGCCTCCAGAGCGGCGTCGATGCGGACGAGGTCGGCCTCGGCGGTGGCCAGTCGGGCGCGGATCTTGGCGACCACCGGCTCCGGGGCCTTGCCCACGAACGCAGGATTGTCCAGCTTCGCCCGAGCCTGGGCGACCTCCTTCTCGGCGGCCGCCCGGTCCTTCGCCAACCGGGCCCGCTCGGCGACCAGGTCGATCGTCCCCCGGGTGTCCAACGCCACGCTCACCTCGCCCGGCATGGCCAGGGTCGCGCCGGCCTGGAAGTCCTCCCCCGCCGGGTCGAGCCGGGCCAGCGAGCGGATCAGCGGCTCGTGGGCGGAGATGCCCGCGCCGGTCAGGCCGTCGAGGCGGGCCACCACCCGCTGGGTCGGGCGCAGCCCCTGGTCGGACCGGAACCGCCGAATCTCGGTCACCACCCGCGCGACGGTGCCGACCTCGCGCTCCGCGGCGTCGTCGACGTGGGTACGGTCGGCGACCGGCCACGCGGCCGTCATGACCGTCTCCCCGCCGGTGAGGGCGATCCACAGCTCCTCGGTGACGAACGGGATCACCGGGTGCAGCAACCGCAGCAGCTGGTCCAGCACGTGCCCGAGCACCCGCCGGGTGACGTCGGCCGCCGCGCCGCCCTCGCCGAGCACCGGCTTGGCCAGCTCCACGTACCAGTCGCAGACGTCGTCCCACGCGAAGTGGTACAGCAGGTCGCAGACCTTCGCGAACTCGTACGCCTCGAACTGCTCGTCCGCCTCGGCGGTGACGTGCGCCAGCCGGGACAGGATCCACCGGTCGACGGTGGAGAGCTGCTCGGCCGCCGGCAGCGGGCCGGCGGTGTGCGCCCCGTTCATCAGCGCGAAGCGGGTGGCGTTCCAGAGCTTGTTGCAGAAGTTGCGGGAGCCCTGGCACCACTCCTCGCTGACCGGCACGTCCTGACCGGGGTTGGCGCCCCGGGCCAGGGTGAACCGGGTGGCGTCCGCGCCGAAGCGGTCGATCCAGTCCAGCGGGTCCACCACGTTGCCGAACGACTTCGACATCTTCTTGCCGCGCTCGTCGCGGACCATGCCGTGCAGGGCGACGACGTCGAACGGCTGCCGGCCGTCCATCGCGTACAGGCCGAACATCATCATCCGGGCGACCCAGAAGAAGAGGATGTCGTACCCGGTGACCAGGACGCTGGTCGGGTAGAACTTCGCCAGGTCCGGGGTCTGCTCCGGCCAGCCGAGGGTGGAGAACGGCCACAGGCCGCTGGAGAACCAGGTGTCCAGCACGTCGTCGTCCTGGTGCCAGCCCTCCCCGGCCGGCGGCGCCTCGTCGGGACCGACGCAGACGACCTCGCCCGCCGGCCCGTACCAGACGGGGATGCGGTGGCCCCACCAGAGCTGCCGGGAGATGCACCAGTCGTGCATGTTGTCGACCCAGGCGAAGTAGCGCTTGGCCAGCTCCGCCGGCTCGATCTTCACCCGGCCGTCGCGCACCGCGTCACCGGCCGCCTTCGCCAGCGGGCCGGTGTTGACGAACCACTGCAACGACAGCCGCGGCTCGACCGTGGTCTTGCAGCGGGAGCAGTGCCCCACCGCGTGGACGTACGGCCGCTTCTCGGCGACGATCAGGCCCTGCTCGCGCAGCGCCGCGACGATCGCCGGGCGGGCCTCGTACCGGTCCAGGCCCTCGAACGGGCCCGGGGCGGTGATGACGCCCCGCTCGTCCATGATCGTCAGGGCGGGCAGGTCGTGCCGCTGGCCGATCTCGAAGTCGTTGGGGTCGTGCGCCGGGGTCACCTTCACCATGCCGGTGCCGAAGCTCGGGTCCACGTGCTCGTCGGCCACGATCGGGATGCGCCGGCCGGTCAGCGGCAGGGCCACCTCCGTGCCGATCAGGTGCCGGTACCGCTCGTCGTCCGGGTGCACCGCCACGGCCGTGTCGCCGAGCATCGTCTCGGCCCGGGTGGTCGCCACGACCACCTCGTCGCTGTACCGGATCGAGATCAGCTCACCGTCGTCGTCGGTGTGCTCCACCTCGATGTCCGACAGCGCGGTCAGGCAGCGCGGGCACCAGTTGATGATCCGGTTCGCCCGGTAGATCAGCCCGTCGTCGAAGAGCTTCTTGAACATGGTCTGCACGGCGCGGGAGAGGCCGGCGTCCATGGTGAAGCGCTCCCGGTCCCAGTCGACCGCGTCGCCGAGGCGGCGCATCTGGCCCAGGATCTTGCCGCCGGACTCGGCCTTCCACTGCCAGACCCGCTCGACGAACTCCTCCCGGCCCAGGTCGTGGCGGGACAGGCCCTCCCCGGCGAGCTGCCGCTCGACGAGGTTCTGGGTGGCGATGCCGGCGTGGTCCATGCCTGGCAGCCAGAGCGCCTCGAAGCCCTGCATCCGCTTGCGGCGGATCAGCGTGTCCATCAGCGTGTGCTCGAACGCGTGGCCCATGTGCAGCGACCCGGTGACGTTCGGCGGCGGAATGACGATCGTGAACGGCGGCTTCTCGCTCTGGGCGGAGGCCCGGAAGTGGCCGCCGGCTACCCACTGCTCGTACCGCCGCTGCTCGACCTCGCCCGGCTGGTACTGGGCGGGCAGATTCGGGGCGTCGGGGCGTCGGGCATCCAGTCTCTCGGTCACCCCGACAAGTCTACGGAGCGCTTCCGCGGACCCGACGTGCACCACCTGCCGTTCGCGTACGGTGTCGGCTATGTCCGACGCACATCTCACCGAGCGCTCGTACTCCGACGAGCCGGAGCCGATCAACCTCACCGAGGAACCGATCCAGCTCAGCCACCGGGACCCGGAGGAGGCCCCCCGGTCCGCCCCCTGGTCGCGGCGTCGGCGCATCGTCCTGTCGGTGCTGCTGGCCGCCGGCCTCGCCGGGGCGGGGGCGCTGGGTGCCGCCGGCTGGCGGGTCGCGCAGCAGAAGGACACCCGGCTGGCCACCCCGGAAGTCGCCGCTGAGCTGCGCCGCGACGACAGCGAGCGCGCCCGCAGCACCGCCGACTACCTGCGCGACGGCCTCTCCGCCGACATCGAGCTGGACCGCAGCTTCGGCACCGTCTACCGCGACCCGGCCGACGACAAGCGGTCGGTGCTCCTCTTCGGCGGCACCACCCTGCTCTGGCAGCCCGAACGCGAGCTGGACACCCTCTTCGGCCTGTTGGCCGACGAGACCGGCAAGGTCACCGGGCTGCGCGAGGTGTCGGCGGGCCGGTTCGGCGGGGTGATGAAGTGCGGCACCACCAGCGGTGAGGGGGGCGACTTCGCCGTCTGCGGCTGGGCCGACCACGGCAGCGTCGTGATGGCGATGTTTCCGGGCCGCCCGCTGGACGCCGCCGGCGACCTGATGCGGCGCATCCGCGAGGACGTCCAGACCCGAGGCTGAGTGTCCGGCCCCGTTTCGCGCCCGGCCCCGTTTCCGGTTCTTCCCGCCCGCCGAGTTTCTTCTCCGGAAACGCGTCAGGGCCACCCCCTGAAGGGGTGGCCCTGACCGAAAGAATGTCCGGCGGTGTCCTACTCTCCCA
>NZ_JBNCLB010000020.1:0-67788 GCF_049841815.1 Micromonospora sp. DT233
GACGGCGGGAAGAAGAAGCCGAGCGGCGGCAAGTCCGAGGGCGGGTGGTGGCCGTTCGGCCGCAACAAGACCCCGGGTAGCGGCAAGACCCCGGCCGGCGGCGAAAAGTCTCCGGCCGGGGGCAAGGCTCCCGCTGGTGGGAAGCCGACCGGCGACGGCGGGAAGAAGAAGCCGAGCGGCGGCAAGTCCGAGGGCGGGTGGTGGCCGTTCGGCCGCAACAAGACCCCGGGCAGCGGCAAGACCCCGGCCGGCGGCGGGAAGCCCTCGGCCAGCGGCAAGACCCCGGCCGGCGGCGGGAAGCCCGCCGCCAGCGGCAAGACCCCCGCTGGCGGCGGGAAGCCGACCGGCGACGGCGGCGGGAAGCCGACCGCTGGTCGTAAGGCCAAGACGGCGGGCGGGACGGCGCTGCTGGCGCTGGTGGGGCTGGCCCGTGCCGCGAAGAAGGCCAAGACCGGCAAGGCGGCGGACAAGCCGGCCGGCGCGGAGGAGCCGGTGAAGGCGATGACGCGGCCGTCTCCCGGCGGGCACCGGCCGGAAACGGTGATCGACGTCGAAGTGGACGACATTTTCAACCCGCCTGGTCGGCCGGGCGCGACGCCGGCCAGCGGGTCGGCCGGTCCGACGCCGCAGTCGGCTCCGCGTACTGAGCCGCTCTTTGACCCCGGGACCACCGCTGGCAGCGAGTGGTGGGACCGGAACGCACCGACGCCGCTGCGCACCACCGAGCACCAGATCCCTGTTCCCAACCACCTTGGAGGACCAGCAATGAGCACCACGACCAGCAGTGTCGACCAGGACGCGATGCGGGTGGCGAACCGCTACGCCGGGCTGATCGAGAAGGCACAGACGTTGCAGGGCCGTGCGGGCGCCTGCCGGGATGCGGCGGCCCAGTACCGGCGTGACGCCCGGGCCAACCAGGAGTCGGCCGAGAACCACAAGATGGCCGCCCGCACGATCCGGGACGTCAACGTCGCGGCGGAGCACGCGCGGCAGGCGCGTGAGGCCGAGGCCGAGGCGGCGCGGGAGATCCTCGCGGCCCGCTACTACGAGGAGCAGGCCGAGGAGTACGAGGCGCAGGCACGCTCCATCGGTTTCTGACCGATCCACCGCGCGGGGGCCGCACCCGGTGCGGCCCCCGCACCCCACGAACCGCGCAGGACCAGGCAGAACAAGGAGGACGTCGTGACGAAGCGGCGAGCAGCGGTGGGCATTCAGTGGAAAACGTTCTGGGCTGTGGTCGCGCCGTTCATCAGCGCGGTGTGGGTGGCGGTGTGGCTGGTCACCGGCTCGCCGGTGTGGATCGCCGGGCTGGCCACGGCGCTGCTGGCGGCGATGGCTGCGTTCGGCGCCCGGCTGCTGGTCCGGATCTCCCCCATGTTTGCCCGCCTCAGCTCGGCGGCGAAGTCCCGGGTGCTGGGCTGGCTGGTCGCGGCGGTGACGGTCTACGCCGCCTGGTCGACGCTTGCGGTGTCGGTGCCGGACCTGTGGCCGGTGTGGGCGCTGGTCCTGCCGGCGCTGGGCGGTAGCACCTGGGTGATGGCGCGAGCGCACGAGTACCTGCTGCGGTACGCGCCCCCGGCGACGCGCCCGGCGGCGGAGGTCGCGTTGACCACCGGCGGGCACGCCCAGCTCGCCCTGGCCGCTGAGGACCTGACCGGCCCGCGTGACGGGGAGCCGCACCTGGCGTGGCTGCTGCGCCTGGCGGTGCGCCGCGCCGGCCTGGAGTGGCTGCGGATCTCCAACCCGCAGATGGTCGGCCCGGCCGATCGACCGTTCGGCGCGCGGGTCGAGGCGTGGGCACCGATCGAGCTGCGCCGCGTCGTCAACGGCAAGCTGCGCGTCGAGCAGGCCCCCCGCCTGGACGACCACGACGTGCGGCGCATCGCGCTGGCGCTGCGCGACATCACCCGCCGCGACATCGCCCCGGACTGGGTGCAGATCAGCGAGGACCCGAACCGGGTCGGCGTCTACACGATCCAGGCCAACACCGAGGACGTGATGAAGCGGATCCGTCCCTACAAGGAGCGCGTCGATGACCTGGTCGACGCCGCCGGCCGGCCGAAGTGGCGGCGGGTCGCCGAGCCCTCGTACGCGCTGTGGGGCATGGACGGGATGCCGATCGGCGTCGACGTCGCCCGGCACGCCTGGATCCTCGGCGCGACCACCGGCGGCAAGTCCGCCTACATCCACCGCGAGTGGGCCGACGTGACCCGCTGCGAGGACGCCCTGATCTGGGTCGCCGGCACCCGCAAGCTCTACGACCTGGTCGGCCCGTGGCTGGAGCCCTACCTCGGCCAGGACGTCCGGCCGCCGCTGGACTGGGTCCGCGCCGACGCCGTGGGCGTGCTGCACATGCTCATCGCCGCGATGGAGATCGCCCGCTGGCGTCAGGACCAGCCGTTCTCCGCCCGCCACGGCTTCAAGAAGATCCTCTTCTACATCGACGAGGCGTCGTTCGCGCTGAACACCAAGGTCAAGGCGTACTACGACGGGGTCGAAGTCACCGCAGGCGACATGTACGCCGAGTGCACCCAGGCCGTCGCCTCCGCCGGGATCTACCTGATCGCCGCCACCCAGCGCGGCGTGCACCACGCCTTCGGCGACAAGGGCGGCGACGCCAGCGCCAACATCGGCCGGGAGATCGTGCTCATGTCCGGTGACGAGCAGGAGGCTGGCCGGGTCACCGGCAACTACAAGCTGCCCCCGCTGCGCCACCGCGGCGAGTGCTATGCCCGCCTCGGCGATAGCGAACCGGTCCGGGCGAAGATCGAGTACGTCCAGACCTCGGACCCGTCCAAGCCGGTGCTGCACGACGGGCCGCGCGTCGACGAGATTTCGTGGAATCGCCGCTACCACCAGCGCGACCTCGACGCCGGATCGGCGCAGGCGGCCGGGAAGACCTACGCCGGCCGGCACCAGCTCGTCACCGACGACTACCTGGCGGACCTGCGCGGCGCCCGGACCCGCAGCGGCGCGAAGACGCAGGCCAGCACGCCGGAGCGCGACGCCGACCAGGCGATGGCCTCCGCCGTCGCCAGCATTTTCAGCCGGCTCGGCGGCAAGCCGGCCACCGCACCGCCCGCGCCGGCCGCTGGCGAGGCACCGGCCGCCGTGGGCCCGGTCGAGCCGACGCCGCTGGCCGGGTACCGCACCCGCGCCGACCGGGTCGAGGCGGCCGTCCGCCAGATCTGGCGCACCAGCAGCGCCCCGGCCGGACCGCGCGACATCCTCGCCGCGCTCCACGAGGGCGGCGACACCACCGCCACCTCCCAGCTGGTGTCCAACGCGCTGACCCAGCTTGGCCAGCAGGGCCGCGTCGTGCGCCCGCAAAACCCAGACGGGCGGGCGGCGACCGGGCAGTACCTGCCGCCCGAGGTCGCCACCAGCACGGTCACTGCCAGTAACGCATAACGCCTCATAACCCGGGTGTGCCCTCCCCCGTGAGGGGGCCCCTATGCAGGCGTCGACCCCCTCCCCCACCGCTGTTATGAGACCCGCCTGTTAGGTCACCGTCCGTAGAGGAGAACCCGCCCGCCATGTCTGCCAGGGTCGCTGAAATTGAGTCCGAGATCCGCCGCCTGACCCGTCAGCGCGACGCCCAACCGGCCGACACCGTCTACGCGCTGACCCACCAGCAGCGAATCGACGCCCTGTCGGTCGAACTGATCGCCTGGCAGCTCGACGGTGCCCGGATGCGCGCCGCCGAGGACGCCATCCGCGCCGCCGGCCGCCGGCACCGCCGCGCCCACATCGGCCGCAACCGCTGGCCGGCGGTGGCCGGCGCGAGCGGCCTGTTCGGCAGCGTGGCCACCGCCGGGCACCTCGCCGCCGACGCGGGCGGCCCGCCGCTGATCGGCGGCGCGCTGCTGACCGTCGCCGCAGCCGCGCTGGCGCTGACCGCCGTTGACCGCACCCGCGACGCCCGCGAGGCCGTCGCGGCCGAGGCGGACATGCACACCGCCCAGCACCAGTACGCCGCCGTCGTGGCGGGCCACGCCCGCGCCATCACCCCGGTTCGCCCGCTCGCCATCCACAGTCAGGAGACGCCATGCAGCAGCAGCCCGCAGCCCCCGGCAACGAGCCGGTCCACCGCCATCAGCACGACACCGGGCTCTGGCCCCGCGGCTGCTGCGATCGCTGGCCGCCCGCCAACCGCGTCACGACCGTCGGCACCGTCCTCGCCGACCGCCGCCGCCTGATGGCCGCCGCCACCTACACCGCCTGGCTGCTGCTGGCCTTGGTCGCCGTCGTCACCGCCCACGCGATGCTACTGCCCGCTACCACCGCCTGGGCGGGCGCCCACGGCCCGTGGGGCTGGGCGCTGTGGGCCGGCTGGGCCGCCGGTTCCCTCGCCGCCCTGCAGCAGGGCGTGCTCGCCCGCCGCCGCTCCCGCACCGCCATGTACGTCCTGCACGCCGCCGCGGTGACCGCCGTCCTCATGTCGATCGCCGCCCCCGGCGGGTGGACCCAGGCGCTGACCGCGACCGCCGGCATCGCCGGTACGTGGGCGATCGCCTTCCTCGCCAACCGCCGCTGAACAGGAGGAACCATGACCACGATCATGAGCACCGCCGCGCCGACGATCCCGGTGCGGCTGTACCTGAGCGACACCGACGCCGAGGAGCCCCGCGTCCGGGAACTGGTCGTCACCGGCTGGCCGCTCGTGCCCGGCCTGGCCATCAACGTCACCGTCGACGACGACGGCCTGCGTCTCGACGGCCGCTACAGCCTGACCCACCTGCCCAGCGGCCAGGCCATCGCCCAGCGGCTGTGCGCCCGCCACGTCGACCAGGCCGCCGTCGCCGCGATCGCTACCGGCATCGACTGGACCGACGACGCCGAGCAGATCCTCGCCGACGAGCGCACCGCCCCGCTGCGCCCGGGCGTCGCCGTCTGGGACTGGTGCGGCTACGACGCCTTCTGCCGGGCCGAGGCGTACCCGCGTCCGGACTCTCCCACCTACGCCAGCCGCTAACGCCGCGCGGGCGGCCCCCCTGCCTTCCCAAGCTCGGGGCCGCCCGCCAACTCCCCCATCCGAAACAGATGACAGGAGCTCCCGTCATGGTGCCCGAATCAAGCGACCCGACCTACCTCGGCGCGGCCTACGCCAGCGCCTACGAGCCGCGCGCCAAAGGCGGACCCCGCCGCCACTTCACCATCCCGACCGCCGGTGCGTACGCGGTGTTGGTGGAGATTTCCCCCGGCCTCGCCGACAGCACCTCCCGGTGCACCGGCTGCGGCGTGGAAGACCGCGACTTCAGCGAGCTGGAGATCCTGGCCCGTGCCGGGGCGCACGCCTCGGCGTGCGGCCGGGGCACCGTGCCGGCCTGCCTGGACGCCGAGATCACGATCGTCCGCGCCGAACTGGCCCGCATCGACCCCAAGGCGTCCGGCTACCTCCAGATGGCCGGGGTGCTGCTCGGCGCCGGCCTGGCAGTCCTCGGCGGCGCCGGAGCCGGCGGCCACCTCCCCACCGCCGCGCTCACGGCCGGCGCGGCCACCGCCGTGGTGGTGCTGACCGCCGTGGTGCTGCTCCTGCTCGCCTCCCGCCCTCGCTTGGGCGGGGACTTCGGGTTCGTCGCCTACGCCGACGCCGACGACGCCCAAGGCGTGCTCGCCCGAATCGTCGCCGGCGACGCCGAGCAGGTCCCGCAACTGACCCCCCTCGCCAAGGCCAGGGAACTGTGGTGGCTCAGCCGCTCCACCCGCGCCAAGTACCGGGCGATCAGCCGTGCGGTGCCGCTGCTGCTGGCCGGATACACCGGTGCGGCCCTGACCGCCGCCCTGGCGATCGGCGCTTGGTGACCACATGACCCACCGCCCGTTCGCCAGCGTCGTCGCCGCCACGACCGACGAGTACCGCCTAGACGTCGTCACCGACCCCGACGTCGACAGCCCTCAGGCGGTCACCTACTTCACCGCCGCCGACGTCGACGCGGCCAGCTACCAGGCCGTACGGCTGCTCGCCGCCGTCGACGGCCCCGACGACCGCTACGGCGAGCTGTATGCCCACGACGGAGACGGCAACGCCGTCCACTGCGACACCATTCACCTGCCGGCGTGACCATTCAATGCGCACGAATGGGCGGCCCGATTGACCGGGCCGCCCACCTGATTGCTCACTTTCGGATTCCCTTGGTGCGTAAGGTCGTCTGGCTTATCCCGGTATGTGCCTATTTCACGGTGAGCTCCAAACAGGACTGGCCAGGATCGCCGGTGCCGGGGCGTGGCGGTGCCTTTGCCGGTGGCAGAGTCACCGTAAGATCCACGGGTTACAACACGGCCCTGACTCGGGGTCACACCCCAACTTCGATCGTGAGGGAGCGCCCTCGCTCAACCCCTAACTGCAGACAGCAAGAGAGCCCCAGACCCCCAATCGTTTGGCCGCGAAAGGGTCTGAGGCTCCAACAAGCTCGGAGGACACCATAGCACCCACCTCCGGGCTGGGTGCATTCTTGTCTCCAGACACGGTGTCCGCGTGTCGCGGTGACGCTTGCCCGCGCCCAGCCTCATCTCACCTTCGCCCAGGTCAGCCCGCGTCAGGACGTAAGCCTGGCCGGTCTGCGACGGTGCCGCCCCGGTTGATGCCGATGATTACGGCAACTAACCGCCGCAGGCCGGCGCAGTCGGCCGAGACGATCAGCCATGGGCAGGCCCGCATCGCCACCCCGTCTGCAGCCGTGCTGGTGGTGGGCCGATGACGGCTGTTCTGGATCCCGCGCGCCTGGTGGAGTTGGGCTGGTGCCCGTCGTGCTACGCGGGTGGTCGTCCGGTGCCGGTAGTGGCGGGCCGGTCCGGTTGCCGGGCGCACTTGGTCGACGAGCGACCACTTCTCGAGGCCGACCGGTCGGGGCAGTTGCGTATCGGTGTGCCGGCCCGGGACCGCAGGCGGCCGGTATACCCGACCGGGCAGCAGACGCCGTGTGTGCGGTGCGCGGCAGCCGGCGTGGACCGGCTGGGTGTCTCCCGTGAAGGGGCCGCGTCGGACCCGCTGTGCTGGCCGTGTTGGCGAGGACGGCAAGACCGGGCGGCGGCCGGCGAGCGGCGCCGCCTGGTGGCCGAGCTGCGCGAGCGCCTGGACGTCGACGTGCCCGAGGGGTGCGGGGCGTGCGGATCGGCTCATCCGGTGCCGGAGTGCTGGCTGTGCGGGTGGTCGCACCTGGCCGCCGCACGTGCCGCCCAGGAGGCCGCCGACGCCGCCGAGGCCGCCGGGGAGGCGGAGCGGTTCGCCCTGCTCGCGGAGGTCACCGAGGCCGAAGGGCGCGTCGACGAGCTGGCCGCGTGGGTGGGCCGGTTGCGCGCGGCCGTCGACGGCTACCCGGCCGGGTCGGGCCGGTCCCGCGCGGTGGAGCTGCTGGCGGACCTGCTGGCCCGTGACGCAGCGGCCCGGTCGACGACGCGAGGCCGTCCGGGTGCGCTGGCGCGGGTGGCGGGGGTGCTGGCGGTCGACGCGGACTGGCGTTCCGGGCGGCGGGCGATGCCGGGTCGGGCGCGCAGCGCGGAGCTAGCCGGTTGCACGGAGCGGGCGGTCACCGCGGCGTGGTCGCGGGCGACCGCCCTGCGGTGGGCGGTGCGGACCGAGGCCGGCCGCCGGTTGTCCCTGGCGGAGCGGGTCGAGACGGGCCGGGCCCAGGACCGGGCCTGCTACGACCTGGTGCCGCTGCACCGGGGTGACGGCACCGGCCGGGCTCGTTACGTGCCAGCCGCGCTCGCTGTGTTGGCGGACCTGGTCGAGCACGCCGCCGCCCTGCTGGCCGCCGCGCAGGAGCACCTCGACGGGCTGCGCGCCCGTGCTGGCGGCTGGGTGGAGCGCTCGGAGGCGGCCCGTCGTGACGAGATGCGGGCGGCGTCGGCTGTCAGCGTGGAGCAGGTCCGTGGCCTGATCCGGGAGGCCATCGACAGCGGCAATTTGTTCCCCCCCCACATGGTGTCTCAAGGTAAGTATTTAAGTTCCTGTTCGTACCGGGGTTTGGTCTTCTCTCCGCCGATCGCTCCCGCCACATCTGAGGACCGGCAAAGCCGGCGGGACAAGCGCGCTTCGCGCTCATCAACTAACGAGGGGCACGCGGTTCGACCGAGGTGTGCCGGGTCACCGCGTGTACGGCGTCCTAGGTCGGTTCAGACCGAGTCTGACGGCCCACGGGCCCGCCGTCCCCGTCCGCAGTGGGCTGGGTGGGCGTACGACTTCGCGCGGGCCGTTCAGGGTTGGTGGACGTGGCTGCGTCCAGTTCCCCTGCCCAGGGTCGCCGCGACCGTGGGCGCGGCGCTCGGACCGGAGTGGACGGTCGAGGCACTGGACGCCTGGGTACGCCGGGCCCGGTCCCGGCCGCTGCTGGTCGAGCCCCGCGAGCCCTTGGCCTACCTGCGCGCCTTGCTGGAGGACGCGCTGACCGGGCCGGACGCCCCACCGCACCCGGCGGCCCGGCACACCCGGCACCAGCGGGTCCTGGCCGCGATGCAAGCCGCCGCGCAGCGCGAACGGCGCGACCAGGTACGCGCCACCGAGGACAAGCGGGACAAGGCCGCCGTCGGGCCGGGCCAGCGCAGCCCGGCGGCCGAGGCCGCGCTCGCCGCAATCCGTGCCCGTACCCCGGGGCACCTGCGCCGCGCCGGCCGTGCCGCCCTGCTCGATGTTGCCGGGGCCGGCGGTGAGTGCGAGTGGCCCGACGTGGCGCAGCCCGGCTGCGGCCTTCCCCAGGCCCTGCGCCCTTGACCGAGTGCCCCAGCCGACCTGCAGTACGACCAGCCGCCCTTGGCCTACACCGGCCGGGGCCGGCCCCGAGCTCTGTCCGGACGACAGGCGGCGGCATCCGGGCGGGCGCAACTGCAGGCAGGCGTGTGCCGAGCAGCGGCAGGCCGAATACGCCTGCCCGCGGCCGGTGACCGTCAGCGGGCACGTTGCGGATTTGCTCTGTACGGGCACGATTCCGCAGTGTGATGAGACAGTTGAGTGTCGCTTTGATGGCGGTCGGCCGCAGTGTGATGAGACAGTTGAGTGTCGCTTTGATGGCGGTCGGCGGGTTGGTTCTGCTGTCGGTCGCGCTCGCGTTGGTTCCCCGGTCGTGGTGGGGTGTCCCGGCTACCGCGTGGCCGGTGCTGGTGCCGGTGGCGGGAGCCTTGGCGGCGCTGGTCGCGGGGGTGCTGCTGTGGCAGCGGAACAGTGTGAAGCATGAGGTGTCTGCCGCGCCGACGCCGCCGGATCGGCAGGTGCGGACCCTGCGGTCCTGGGTGATCCCGGCCGGAGCGGCCGTGGTTGGGACGGTCACCTGGGTCGCGGTCTCCTGGCTGCAGGGTTCGGTGCCGGTGGTGGGTGACGGGGTGCAGCGGGCGCAGCTGCGGGTGGAGTCCATCCGCACTGGTCTGACCATCGGCGCGGCGGTGACCGCCGCCTTTGCATTGCTGTTGGCGTTTCGTCGGCAGCAGTTGGCGGAGCGAACCCAACAGGCCACCGAGTACGACGCCGGGGAGAAGCGCGTCACCGAGCTGTACGTCAAGGCTGCCGACCAGCTCGGCTCGGACAAGGCCCCAGTTCGCCTCGCCGGCCTGTACGCCCTGGAACGCCTCGCCCAGGACAACCCCGCGCACCGGCAGAGCATCGTCGAGGTGATCTGCGCCTACCTACGCATGCCCTACACCCCGCCCATCGACCAACCCGCCCTTACGCCCACTGCCCCACCACCTGCGGACGGCGCCGCTCCAGCCACCGTGCCGACGGCCGCCCCTGCTGACAGCGACAAACCCGCCGTGGACCCGCGGGAAGAACGACAGGTCCGCCTCGCCGCCCAACGCATCCTCGCCCGCCACCTGCGACCGACGACCCCAGACAGAGAACCCCACCCCTTGTACTGGGGTACGAAGGTGGTGCTCGACCTTACCGAAGCCGTCCTCATCGACCTCGACCTCACCGCCTGCCACCTTCACAACGCCACCTTCACCAAAACCCACTTCAATGGCGACGCCAGGTTCGGCGGGGTGACGTTCGGCGGCGACGCCGGGTTCGACGGGGCGACGTTCAGCGGCGGCGCCTGGTTCGGCGAGGCGACGTTCAGCGGCGGCGCCTGGTTCGGCGAGGCGACGTTCAACGGCGGCGCCAGGTTCCGCGAGGCGGCGTTCAACGGCGACGCCCTGTTCAGTAAAGCGACGTTCAGCGGCCGCGCCGAGTTCGGCGGGGTGACGTTCAGCGGCATCGCCGGGTTCGACGGGGCGACGTTCGGCGGCGGCGCCTGGTTCGGCGAGGCGACGTTCAGCGGCGGAGCCTGGTTCGGCAGTGCGGCGTTCAGGGGCATCGCTTGGTTCGGCGAGGCGGCGTTCAGGGGCATCGCTTGGTTCGGCGAGGCGGCGTTCGGCGGCGACGCCTGGTTCGGCGGGGCGACGTTCGGCGGCGGCGCCGGGTTCGGCAAGGCTGTGTTCAGCGGCGACGCCGAGTTCGGCGAGGCGACGTTCAGCGGCGACGCCGGGTTCGGCGAGACGAGATTCAGCGGTAGCGCTGGGTTCGGCGAGGCGACATTCAGCGGCGACGCTGGGTTCGGTAGGGCGAGGTTCGATGACGACGCCGGGTTCGGCGGGGCGACGTTTAGCGGCGACGCCTGGTTCGATGAGGTGACGTTCGGCAGCACCGCTGAGTTCGACGGGGCAAGATTCAACGGTGACGCGAGCTTTGACGGGGCCACCCTCGCCGGGACGAGGTACGCCGGGCCGGAGTCCGTTGCCGAATAACGTTGCGAATTGGCCTCTATGGGATCAAGACACGCTGGCGCGCGGTGAGCCGGCCGGGCGTCAGCGCGGGGGCCGGACTTGCGAAACGGACCAGTGGTTTGTGCCGTAGTGAGGCGAGGAGTCGCCCCATGACGGCTCCCCAGGGGGTGCCGCGCCCTGGGGAGCCGTCATGGTCGAGCTAATCGACGGTGCTGTGAAATTCGGGTTCTCGGCCATCGGTGGCTGCCGACAGGCGTAGTAGGAGGTCCCCGAGCGCTCGTAGGTCCTCGGTTGTCATCTCTGTTCGCAGCGCATCCGCAATCTTGTCGGGCGTGCCGCCGAGGCGTCTGATGGCCGACGCTGCTGCTGACCGCTGCGGTTTTGGTCCGCTGGGTGATGACTCTCCAGGGCGGCTGGGCTCTCGGTTAACCGCGGTTAATCCCGGTACCTCAGTTGGCTGCTTACGCTGGCGTAGCTCGGCGAGCTGCCCATCAGGGGGGAGCTGGTGGAGATCGCGGACGTCTCGGAGGGGAAGCTCTCTGGACCTCAGCAGTGCCTGTACCTCCGGTGCCAACTTGAGCAGGTTGAGTCGCTGCGTCACCCAGGCCGGAGTGCGGGACATCCTCTCGGCTGCGGCCTTTCCTGTCCCGCACTCCTGCACCAATAGCTGGATCGCCCGGGCCTCCTCGATCGGGTCCAGGTTCTCGCGGTCGAGGTTCTCGGCGGCGGTGGCGCTGACCCATGCCTCTCTGCTGTCGGCCAAGCTGTTCTTGACGACGATGTCCAGAGTTGGTTGCTCCGCCAGCAGCGCCGCCGCGCGCCGTCTGCCACCGGTGACCTGTACCCATGCGGCCTTCCCGATCGCAGCCTCGTGCTCGGGGTAGATGCGCAGGAAGGCTTCCCGGGCCACCACGGCACACGGCTGGAGTTGCCCGTGCGTCCGCATCGAATCGGCGATGCTCTCGATCTTCGCGTGGTCGGCGTCGAGGTCTCGGGTATTGAGAGGGTTGGCCGCTACCTGATGTACCCGGGCAGTCCGTGGTGCCGACTCGGCGAAGACCGGCACCCGCGCCTCAGGCAGCGCTGGCTCGGTGGCGAGGTCAGATAGATTCACTCGCTTCCCAGCCACGTCAAACCTCCTGAAGGTTCGTCGAGCCGGCCTGCGAGGGCACTGTCGCTCCCCCGCCGTAGCCCATCTCCAGCGCCAGTCGGAAGAAGTCCTCGCGCGCCTCCATGGCCACCCTGTTCCGGGGATACTGCGTGACCACCAAGCCTTCGGCGGAGGCTCGGGAGTGCAGCTTGTACCGCCGGATGACCGTGTTGCACATCGGCCAGCCCTTGCGCTGGATGAACTGGGCGGTCTGCTGAAGGTCGGGTAGCCCGTCGCGCGGGTCCCAACTGTTGACAACCACCCGGTACGGAATTCCGCGCGGCGCGATGACAGCCTCGATGGTGCGGGTCGTCGGGTCGTAGCAGAGCGGCTCCGGCACCATCGGCACCAGGACGTCATCGCACTCATCCAGCGCGGCCTGCAGGATGCGCTCGTCCTCAAGCGAGCCCGGCGTGTCGACGAAGATGTGCTCGTAGTGCAGTTTTCGTAGCTTGCGGAGATCGCGGGGATCGTCGATCTGGGCAAAGTCGAACGGCAGTCCTCCCCCTTGCTGCTCGACGCGCTTCGACCACCACACCGACGAGGCTTGAGGGTCCGTGGACGCGACCATGACCGGACTCGCCGGGTCTCCGATGGCCTCAGCGGTCGACCTGAGAATCGGCTCCGGGTTGACCAGAACGTCGTAGGTCACCGCCCCCAGGTTGACGGCAAGGGTGGTCTTGCCTACGCCGCCCTTCTGGTTGGCGACGACGTGGACCTGAGTCATGTGGAGCTCCGTTCCGTCTGCTTCCCGGGCCCATCGTGGCCGCGGTACTTCGGATGCTCGCCATGCTAGGGCCGCAGGCGCCTGCTCAGGAGTTTGGGCGCTCCAGAGTGTTGTGGTTAACCGCGGTTAATCGCTCTTGAGTGCGGGCGTGGCGGAAAGCTGCTCGACTCGTCATTGCTCGTATTGCCTAAGAGGTCTGTGAGGTCTTAGGGTGGTTGCATGGCAAGTGGTCCGCGTTACCAGGAGATCGCCGCCGACCTGCGTCGGCGGCTCGCTGACGGCGAATGGCCCGTCGGCACCACGCTGCCCGGCATCAGCGAACTGCAGGAGGAGTACGCCGTTGCGGGGCTGAACACCATCCGTCAGGCGCAGCGCGTCCTGATCGACGACGGGCTGCTCAACCCAGTCCAGGGTCGAGGCACCTTCGTCACCGCGCTGCCCGGCCCTGGAGACCCGGCCAGCCTCAAGCAGGCACTCGGGGAGCTGCGCGCTGCGCTGACGCACACCCAGGCCGCGCTCGACCGTGTCATGAGGCGCCTGGACTGACCATCAATAAGCGAGCGTGACCAGGGGGCCGTGGTGGGGGAGTGCCGGCTGCTGCACGACACCGTCGCCGGCATTTGGCTGCTGCTCGCCGACGACAAGCCGCACGCCGACCACGACGGCCTGGGCGCCGCCGAGGTCGACCAGGCGTGCCAGTGGGCCAGCACGGTGCTGACCGACGAAGGAGTCACCTGCCACGGCTGGACCGCCCGCGCCGACCACGGCGGCGGAGTGGAGTACGTCGCCGACCTGACCGGAGAGTGCTGACCGGTGGCCTCCACCGCCCAGGAGGCGATGCGGGTGGCGAACCGCTACGCCGGGCTGGTTGCCAAAGCCGAGACGCTGCAAGGCAGAGCCAGCGCCTGCCGGGACGCGGCCGACCGCTACCGGCGTGACGCCCGAGCCAACCAGGAGTCGGCCGAGAACCACCACCAGGCCGCTCGCGTGATCCGGAACCCCGACGTCGCCACGGAGCATGTCCGGGCGGCACATGGGGCCGAGGCCGAGGCAGCGCGGGAGATTCTCGCGGCCCGCTACTACGAGATGCAGGCCGAGCAGTACGAGAGGCAGACCGCAACCACCGGGCCGCCGGCTGACCAGACGAAGGAGAAGGCCATGGTCGTGACACCACCGGCCGAACCGGGCGCGAAGCCCACCGTCAAGGACCGGCTGCGCGTCGGCGGCCGGATTCTGCTGCGCGACGGCGAACGGTTCGCCGGCAGCGGCTCCGCAGCCGGCTCGGCCGGGGAGTTGGTGCTCGGTGCCGCCGTGGACACCCCGGGCGGCCGGCAGGTTCACCTCGCCGTGTCGATCTATCCGGAGGACAAGGCGGCGTGGCGTGGCGGCCACGCGCCGGCGGAGGAGAGCGTTGTCGACGAGGACGGCGAGGAGTACGCGGTCGACACGGGGGCCGACGCCACCGTCGTCCTGGACGCCGCTGACGCGGCCCGCCTGCGGGAGGTGGTCGAGGACGTCATTGCCCGCGCGACCGAGGCAGACAAGCGGTTCCGGCAGGTCGGCAGGGACTACGAGCGGTTGTACGCCGAGCGGATTCGGCTGGAGGGCCACCGGCACCCGGGCCAGGCACAGGAGGCGATCAGGCTGGAGGAGCGGGTGCGGCAGGAGGAACGGATTCAGGCGCAGCGTCGGCAACACGTCGCGCGGGCCGTGGAGCGGCTGAACCCGGCGGACCGAGCGGTCTACGACAGCCGGCAGCGGCGGATCGACGCCGCCGGCAGGGATGCCTGGAGGCCCGACGGGGGCGTCGAGGCCGCCGAGGTGTGCGGCCTGACCGTCGACGAGTACCGAGAGATGCGCGACCTGGACCGGATTCCGTTCCAGCAGCGGACCACCGCCCAGTCGGCGCGACTGGATCAGCTCAAGCATGGCGGCGGGACAGGCCTCGCCCCAGGACTGCCGCCGCTGCTGGCCGCCCAGGCCGCGCTCGTGTGCGGCCTGAGCCTGAACGAGTACCGCGAGATGGAGGCCCTGGAACGAATTCCGAAGCGCAGCCAGGTCGAGCACTACAACCAGGGCCGGCGAGTGCGCACGCACGCCGAGCAGGCGCGGCTCGACGAACTGGACGGCTCACCAGGCGGGGCGACCGGCGCAACCCCACGGGCCACGTACAAGCTGCGCGGCGAGTACCTGTCCATGCTCCAGGCGCACCACGCGTCCAAGGGGAAGCTGGCCGACGCCCAAGCCGCGCAGGCCGCGATGGACGCCGCCGCCCACACCCTCGATGAGGCGACCGCCGCCGAGTTGGCCAGGGTCACCGCCGAACTGGAGGCGGTCAGTTCCCACTACGACGAGATGGCTGGCTGGGCGAGCGCATCGGCGGAGATTCCCGCCCGCAACGGCGGCGCCCTGGTGGTCGAGGCCCTTCAGGAGGAAGACGGCGGCGTGAGCTACCGCCTCGACCGTCGGCCGGCCGACGCCGAGGAGGACTGGAGCGTCGGATCGGCCACCGACCCGTTTACCACCACGGCGGGCGGGCTGCGCAGGGTCGCCAAGCTGGCCCGCGACCTGGCCGGCGGAAGCGGTGAGTGAATGGGAGAGGCCGCTGGCCGGGGATGCAGTAGGCTCCGCCGGCGAAGCCGACGAGGGAGGTCTCTGGTGAAGCAGCACACCGCAGATGGCGCCATGCTCGGAACCGGCAACTGGTCGCTCGTTCCTCCGGGCAGCGACGACTTCGAGGTCTACGGCGGAGCGGACACGGTCGGTCGGGCGCGGGAGTGGGCGTTCCGGCATCAGGTCCTGCTGTACCGCGGCCCGGCGCAGGCGTGCGTGCACGGGCTGTACCGCATGGACAGCTGCACCTTTTCGGCCTGCACGTCGGTGGGAATGGACCACACCCAGATCTGGGTGCAGCACGACGGCCGCAGCGCGTTCCTGCTGACCCACCCGTACGTGGACGAGGTCCCGGAGTCGCTGCGGGTCTACGCCGACATGCACGGCCTGAGGGTCGACTCGAACTCGTTCGACGGTTGGTATGGCCACGGCGCGCTGCCGATCCGGTTGACGATCCCGACGAGTTGGCCGCTGTGGCCGATCGAACGGGACGCGGCGCTGCTGCTGCACACCCAACCGGTGGCCTGGCCGACCGACGATGTCGACGAGTAGGGACCGGCCTGAACCTGGGTGATCAGCAGCGATCCGGCTCCGGCCGGGCGTAGTCGGTACGAGGCCCCGCCCACTCGGACCGGCCGGGGCCGGATTCATTGGAATCGCCCTGCGGTGCTGGCGTTCTTAGCCGCGCTGATCCGCTTCATTCTGATCACCCCGCCTCTGTGGCGGCGTACCCGAGCCTGGATGCGCGCCCGGCGCGGTTCCTGATCCATCCGCGTCGACGCTGCCAGCCCCGTCACCGTGCTCCGCCCGGCCAGCATCACGCTGACCGGGCGGACTCACCCGCAGGCGGGCACGACGCCGCCGGTGATCAGGCGGATGCGCCTATGCGAGAGGCAGGTCCACCCCCCACCCGCAACGTCGGTGTCAGTCGCCCCCAGTCCACGGTCACCCTCGGACGGTACGGCACCCCTGGACTGAGGGCCGGCTGCTGTCACCTCCAAGGTAGGGGTTACGCCTGCGTGAGGGTGAGGGTCGCCCAGACCTGGCTAGTACCGATCGGGTCGATCGCACGCAGATTCACCGGCACGTCCAGCAACGTTTGCCAGAGGACACGACCACGTAGCGGCGGCCCCCAATCAAGATCATCCTTAGCGTGACTCTCCCGAACGTTGGTCCCCAAGCGCCTACCTGTTCTACCTAGCCAACCGAACCCGCTGACCTAGGCGTTGATGAGGTGCGGGCTGCTCCTCCAGCCAGTCGGGGGTCGGCGACGCCGCCGCTGTAGGTGCGGATGTTCGCCGCGGACCCAGAGTTTGCGCATGCCCTCGCGTCCCACACGGCGGCGCCCCAGGGAAGGGCTGTCCGACGACCGGTGGTCAGGGGGCGGCCTGCGCGGCAGGGGCCGCGAGGACGACGTCCAGCGAGTCGGGCGGCGCTGGCACGATGGGATGAAGCAGCGCGTGACGCATCGCCTGGAGTGCCGGACGCTTCACGCCGTTCCGGTAGAAGGCGTACCTGGGGGAGGTGACCTCGCCGGCTTGCCACTTGTCTCGGAAGCTTTCGATTTGGCCGGTGGCCGGGTCGCGGCCGGAGAAGTCGTTACGCTGGATCAGCCCGTACGCCTGCAACCGTTCGATGCTGTCCCAGGTGGTCCGGGTCAAGCGCAGCCTCGACTCGCGCTCTTGGCTGACTATGAAGAACTTCTTGCGGTCAGCCATAGGCGCCTGCTCGAAGGCCCAACGCAGCGCCAAGTAGCAGGCGATCTCGGTATCGGTCAGCGCGAACACCCACAGGTTGGTGAAGAACTCACGCGGTACGCCGAAGCGCTGATCGGCGGGGATGCCGTACCGGGCTTGAGCGTCTGGGGTGCTGTCCTCGGCCAGCAGCGTCGGCTTGTCGTAGTCCCGGCGCTTTCGGCCATTGCTGGTCAGGGCGATGTCCAGCAGCCGCGGCGTGGTCTCCAGCGCCAGCATCGCCTCCTTGATCTGCCGCTCGCGGCGGCGGCGGACGACCTGCCAGGCGACGGGCAGCTGCTTCTGCTGGTGGTCCGGAGCGGACAGCATGAGTTCGCCCCAGGACCGGTACGGTCCGTTGCTGGGCGACACGGTTCGTACATTGCGGACCCCCCGGTCGTCGGCCGCATGCCGGCATTGGGCGTCGAAGAGCATGAGCAGGTAGAGCCGTAGCTGCAGGCCTTTCGACTGGACCAGCCGGGGCAGGGCGGGCCCGTGCGCGTCCTCGGCCGTGGTGGCCACGAACGCGTCACGGATTAAAATGGTGGCCGGCTGCAGCCCCGGCTTGTCGTCGCGCTTCCTGCCGCCGTTCTTCCAGACCTCCCGCAGGTTGTCGGTGACGACCTCGTGTAGAGGCCGGGCGTCGCGCCCGTCGACGGCCTGCTCGAGCGCGTCGAGTGCGTGCAGGCGCCGCCGACGGGCGATCGTTGCGGAAGCGGAGTCGGTCGAGATGCTCATCGCCGGCCCCGCAGGACACCGGCGTACCGGGTCAGGTGGGTGATGACCGCCAGGCAGTGGCGGCGCGTGGCCGGCCGACGGGCGGCCAGCGCAGCCAGGGCGACCACCACCACGCAGATCGTGACCAGGGCCGTGGGAACGACCACCACCAGAATGGTCGCCCACCCGGTCTGGGCGAACAGGTCCTTCATGTGTAAGGCTCACCTCAAGGAATCGGCATGGGGGCTTGTCCGCTGGCGCTTTCTCAGGGCCTCCAGCGGGCGGGCCTTCGTGTTGATCCGCGTCCGGGTGACGCGGTCGAGTCCATAGTGCCGACGCTGGGAGCTACTGTCCCGTCGCGATCTTGAAGAGGGCTGTCCCCCTCAGCCCAACTAGATGCAGCGGCTTATCAGATAAGCATCTAGTTGGTGTGAGAGGTTGCGGCTGAGGGGGGCAGGAATTTCTCAAAGATTTTTATGGGCGCCGCCCCGAGGGGCCTCTTGCACAGCTGCTGCGCCTGCCACGGTTGTGAGCGGGCGGAGTCGACTACCGGGTAGACGCTGGTGGGGACGAGACGACAGATGCGATGCGCAACCTGCCCCCACCTTCGACCTCGATGGCGCCTCGGTCCATGAGCGGTTCCAGCGCTCGTAGGACGTGCTGAGGTCGGTACACCGTCTCGAGCAAGGCGAACCGGCGCAGGTCTTCCACCCGGGCTGGCCCGCCGTCGCGGAGTTTCTGATGGAGCAGGCGGGTCAGTGGGCCCAGCTGCGGTTCGTCGAGAACGAAGAGCGTCTCGGCTTGTTCGTCGCGGGGATCGCGGAAGCCGACGCCCTGGGTGCGGTCGACCTCCCACAGGCTCTCTTTCATCTTCTCCACGCCGAAGGGATGCCCGGTGCCGAAGACGAGGTACAGGGGCTGTCCGTGTCGGGGGACGAGCTCGAAGTCCAACAAATAGGGAAAGCCGGCCGCACGTAACCCTTGGCGGTAGCACGTGAGGATGTGTCGACTCTTGGCCTCCGGCGCCAGGTTCGTGACGGTGCGCCAGTGCGGGTCGCCGCCGAACACGTCGTCTGCGTCCTCGCCCATCTTGCTGACGAAGCGGACGAAATGCTGCGGGGACAGGGTGACCATGACCTCGCTGGAAACGTTCTTGGCCAGGCGCTGTAACAATCGGAAGGGCACGGGCGCGTTGCCCCAGGAGTCCAGGTTCGCGAAGATCGGCTTTCCCCAGGCCCGAACCTCGTCTAGCACACCTTCGAGGTGCTCGGCACAGGTGCCTTCACGCACCACGACGGGCATCGCCTCCTGTGACCGCGGCCGTTCGGGGAAGGCGTTGCGAAGGCTGTCCCAGAGCATGTTGACGCAGCGCTCGTCGTTGTCGAGGAAGACGAACCGGGCGACGCCCGTAGTAGGCGGCACCTTGTCGCTGAGGGCCCGGATGGCGACCACCGGCGAGCCGTCCTCCCCGCCGCTGTAGATCCCTGGGCCGGAGAAGCCCTCGGCATAGGTGACCGACGAGTAGCGCTTGGGACCCTTCAGGAGAATGGGGAACCATCGCTCAAGGTAGCGGCGGTAGATGTCGTGCTTGACGCCGGTGTGCTCTGCGCACGGCCACGGCACCGGTCCATCGGCCGCCATCAGCCCCCCCTCGGCCACGAATTGTTATGCCAAAGTGTCTCACTGCAACCTTGATTGGTGAATACCTCCGTACGCGGTCTGAGGCCAGGTAGGCCAGGCAGACGATAGGCGTAACGGGAATAACGTCCTTAGCGGTTGAATGCGACACGATCACGAGGGCGCGGGAGGGGGCGGTCCGCTGTGTACGTGGGATGAGCGCAGCTAGAAGGTGGTCACCGCGACGGGCATGTCGTCCCAGGTCCGGCCGTCCAACTCGCGTCCGCCGGCCTTCGGCGTGCGTCCGCCCCACTGCTTGAAGAAGAACGGCACACCAGCGCTGGTGCACTGATCGCGCAGGCTCTCCACCCAGGCCGGATCCATTGGCCGCGCATTGGCGCCGCTCTCGCCACCGGCGATGACCCAACCGATGCCGTCCAGCATCAGGTCGGGCAGCGGTCCCAGCAAGGGCTCGCATGACAGGAACCGCACCGCTGCGGGGACAGCCCGCAGGTCATCGATGCGATTCACCACATCACCGTCTTCCACGGAGACCCCCATCCACAGATTTGACGGCCACGTCAGCGCGGGCGCCAACCGCCGTAGGCGGCGGGCCCGCTTGGTCAGCACCTGATACGTGTGCTGCGGGGTCGCCGCCATGACCTCGAAGACCTGGCGGACGAACCCGACCGGCACCTGCGCATGGAACAGATCGCTCATCGAGTTGACGAACACGACCCGGGGCCGCTTCCAGGTCAGCGGCAACCCGAGACCGTCCGGGTGGACCGTCAACCCAAAACCTGGACCACTCGTCCGGGGATCTCCATCGCGCTGGTACCGCGGCTGGCCCATCGCCTTGAGCCGCTTGGCCAAAGTCATCGCGTAGCAGTTGTCGCACCCTCGACTCACGCGGTCGCAGCCCGTGGTGGGATTCCACGTCGCCTCGGTCCACTCGATGGCACTGCGGTCACCCATAGCTAACCCTCATCTTCCCAAACTCACAGTCGAACGAATGTGCTATAGATTTCAGCATGCGCCGACTCCGCCTGTCTGCGGCTCAACGTGGTCCTTGCCGGAACCTGGCCGATGGCCCGGCCGGGCGGCGAGTTGGCCGGTGCGTCAGCTGGGACTGTCGCCAACCGTAGAGAGGCGTACACCGTTTCGCAGCTGATGCCGAACTCCTGGGCGAGCGAGGACTTGCGTTCGCCGGCGGCGGCGCGTTCGTCTCGGTGGGGCAACCTCGTGTACGCCTACAAGTCAGCTGGGGACCTGGGTCGGCGATTCCGCTGTTCGAGCAGCTCCTCACCGACTGCCGGCGGGCTCTCGGCAATGACCAACCACCCACAGGTCGTCTACCGAAACCTGCAAGCTGTCATCGAGGGGTTCCAACTCCTAGTAGCGACGCGAGAGGTTGGGTCGGCAGTCGACCGTCTTGTTCGGGAAACGATCGTTTCCCGGACAAGCGCAGGAACCGGGCTTCGGGCCGGTCAACGCCGTCCAGAAAACGTGTCCAACAAGCTGGAGTGTCCAACAACGCCGACGCAGGTTTCCTGGACAGGGCTTCCTTTGGGGGTTGCCAGTAGCGTCAGACGCGAAGATCTCGCATCTGACGTGACTGCTCCAAGGTCCCAGTGCAAGCGCCGCGCCCCGGTCGACCAGGGAACTCTCCTTGGCGTTGTTTTTGAAAGTGATCTCTATAGGCCCATTTTGTAACCTTCTCTGATCGTCGTCGCAGACGAGTCACTGGATCAGGGCTGCTCGTGCAGCTCCTGAATGGCGCGGAGGATGGAGGTCATCAGCATGACCGCAACGAGGCTGTTGCCTGCCGTGTAATGGCCGACATCGGCCTGGTGGACGGTGACGTGGCGGCTGAGCGCTGGGGGCGCTGGCGTGCCCCAGCTGGGGAACCACGCGGCGTAGAACGGCCCGATAGCGGCCAGCGCGGTCCTGAGCCGGAGCTCAGCCACCGACAAATCGCCCCAGTCGTCGATCTTCACGGCGTTCTTGACCTTCTTGTAGTCCCGGTCGATCGTTCGAGACACGACCGTTTCGGTGATCACCACGGCGAGCGATTGGGCTGCCTCGTCGTGCCCATCCGCGAACGCATTGATGACGTTGGTGGCGAGCGGAAGTTGGCTCACCAAATCGCCGTCGCTGATCTTGGCAAGAACGTCCCGGCAGTCCTGGATGATGTCGTCGCGGTGTGCCAGCAGGACCTTGATTCGCTCATCTCGGTTTGCCGCCTGGAGGACCTGTCGGACGATCTCCTTTCGTGGCACCCAGACCAGAGGGATCCCCTCGTCCTGGACGATGGAGAACACCTTCTCGATGAGATTCGGGTCGCCCATCGGCCAGTTCGGCGGCAGCTTGGCGATGAGCCTGTCGATGACTGCCCCGACGCCTGTCATGTCAGGCAGGGTGATCTTCGGAAGGTTGGCGAGGCTCTTCTGGAGGTTGATGAGCATGGGCTCCACGGCCTTGCTGACGGCCGCCACTTGAGCTGACACCTGAGTTGCGGCGTTGAGGAGTCCAGGGGAAACAAGCTTGCTGTAGTCGGTCCACTTCGCGACGGCCTTGGCCATGACTTCGATGAACTCCGGGGTCAGGTCCTCCGGGCCTGGAGGACGGCCCCGCTCCCATCCCTGGCGGGTAGGGGAATCCGCTGGATCGTCGTCGGCCCGGCGAGGGGCCGGCTCTTTCTGCGGGTCGGGCGTCTCACCGTCGTCAGGCCGGTCAGTCATCGGTGCGTATCCCCTTGCTCTTCCTGATCGGGAGCGACGTGCTGGTCCGGCCCGCAAGGGGACGGTAGTCCGGCATGCCCAAGTGGGTGGTTCGGTGGTTGGCCGCAAGCTGCTGCATGGTAGCGAGCTTCTGCCCGGCGGCCGCGCGACTGACCTGCAGCGAGGCGCCGCGCCGGTCAGCCTCAGCGGGCCGTCGACGTGCGTCCGGGCGGCGACCAGGGCGACGTCCGGCGGGCGGGTCATCGACGCGTACGCCGCCGCCACCGCCGCTGCGGCGTGGGCGCAGGCGGACGCAGACGCTCCCGCGCCACTCGGGTGACGGCGGCGAGCGCTTCATGCAGGGTGGCATCGGCGGCCCGCCGACCAGCGGCGGCCATCTTGGCCTGGTACAGGCTGTCCGCCCCGTACGCTGCCGCCGCTGCGGCGGCCGCTTCGGCCAGGCCGAGAACGGCGGCCACGAGGTCCTCGTCAGGGAGCAGCACGGCCTGGCTGACCGCGTCGGTAAACTGACGGTACGGCGTGCCGACGAGATCCTCGGCGGCGGCCATCGATCGCTCATGCCAATCGAGGACGACCTGGCTGGCCCGCGTCATGCCGTAGGCCAGGCCCAGGGTGCTCCGTCCGGCCTGAAGCTCGAGGTATGCCTGGCCGAGAGTCAGCAGGCGCGGCTTCCATGAGTTCCATCGCGGCTGCTGTGTTGCCAGCGCCGCCAGCAATGTGAACGTGGCGCGGGTCAGCTCTGTCGTTACTGCCTCGATCTTTTCGTCCACCGCCGCCCGCTCCTGCTCTGCGTGTCGCCGATGGTTGGCCCACTCGGTCATCCGCACGGCGACCAGAGTGGACACGCCGGTTACCACCGGCGCCAACAGAAGACCAAGCGCGGTGACCCATGAGAGGACGGTAGGCTGCACCTGATCACTTTCCCCTACCCGCGCCACCGAGTTGGTCCGCCACAGGTCCGGCCGACACACCTTCACCCCAGGCGCGGCCGGTCACTGAGGCTCGCCGGCGGTGGGCGGGTTGAGGTCGCCGGCCCGGCGAGCAAGCCGACGGTGACGATGAACCGGCTCAGAGGCCAACGCCGGTCAGTGGGTTGGCTTGCCAGCGGTTGATGTCTTCGATATAGCCGTACAGGGTGCTGGAGCCGTCCTTCCAGCCGCCGGCGCGGGCGATGCGCAGGGGATCGGCGCCGGCGCGGTAGGTCTCGGTGGCGAAGCCGCGGCGCAGACTGTGGCCGGACCAGGCGGCATGCGGGTCGAGGCCGGCGATGGCCGCGGTGCGGGAGACGATGAGCGCGACGGCCTGGCCGGTGAGCCGACCATCGGTGCTGCCGCGACCGGTGGGCACACGGCCGAGGCGGCCGTGGCGGTCGATGCGCACCAGCAACGGCCCGGTGGTGCGCCCGTGGTCGGCCAGCGTGGCGAGCCAGGCCTTCACGGTGCGCACAGGGCAGGTGTGCGGATGGGTCCCCCAGGGCAATGCGGCGGTGCGGCCGACGGAGTCCCGGTCGGTCTTGGCGGTGCGCACGGTGACCTCTAGACCATCTGAGGTGAAGACCAGGTCGGCAATGTTCAAGGCCGCCAGCTCGCTGCGCCGGGCGCCCATGGCGAAGCCGAGCACGAGCAGCGCCGTGTCTCGGACGCCAGCGGGGGTGCCGCGGTCGAGGACGGAGACCATGGCGCGCAGCGCGGTGACGGTGACCGGGGCGGCCTTGCGCACCCGCACGCCGACGCCGGTGGTGGCCCGGTCGCGGCGGTAGGCGCGCAGCACGGCGCGGGGGCCCTCGGTGGGCAGGGCGCCGGCGCCGGCGGCGCGGTGCGCGGCGGCGATCGCCGCGAGGGCCCGCTCAATGGTGGCAGGGGCGCGACCGGCGTCGGCGAGGGTATTGACGTACTCGGTGACGACCAGGTGGATGTCGGGGCCATCGGTCAGCAGGGTGTGCAGCGCGGCGGCAAGCGCATCGACGTCGTTGCTGGCGCCGGGGGCCGCCACCGGCAACTGCTGGTCGGCACACCAGGTGAGGAAGCGGCGTAGGTCGCCGGTGTAGGCGCGGCGGGTGCTCTCGGGCATGGCGCGGCGCAGCCGGTCGCGGGTACCGGCCGACAGGGTCAGCGGCTGCCGGCTGGCGGGGACCACCGCGGTGATGTCGGGGCTCCCGGGCGAGGTGCTCAGGGCTGCTTGACCGACGGGTTGCGGCGGTCGGCTCTCAATCACGGGAAGGAACATTATCGGGAATGAGCGGGCAGCGAGCTCCGCGCCGCGGTGAGCACCCCTAAAACAGTCGTCGGACATGACTCTCTCCTGCGGCTACCGCGTCAGCGGCCGAGGACGCTGTCGACCAGCCGCCGCAGCGCGTCGATCACCTCGACAGTCCCCTCGCCCGCGACTGTGCTCCGACGCTCATGGCGTCCACGGACCGCTACCACGAAGGCGGCCGTCACCAGCACCCCGGCCAGCAGCCACGGCGCGACCAGCACACAGCCGGCCACCACCAGGCCGGCCACCGGATGCCCGACCGCAGCACCACCGACCGCCGACGCCACCGCGCCACCACCGCTGGCGAGCGCGACCACACCCCATGCTGGGGAGAGTCCGGTCCCACCCGGACGCACCATATTGACCACCAAAATCCCTTCAAGATCGATTTCTGGGCATGAAAAAACCCCGAGCGTCTACTCGGGGTCGTTTATGGATTTAGACGCGCGTCGCAGGCATCACCTTCTTTCGTCGGGGAATCGTCCGCTCACGCTGGTGACGTACCTGGCGTGGCGGAAAGCGAGTGCGGTGCGATGGCCGCCTGGAGGTGCACGGAGGCACCGCGGCCACCTCGACCGCAGTGAGATGGCGACGTAGCTCGAAGGTCTTGCCGAAGCCACCCGTCAACACGAGCAGAGACGTGGGTGGGCAGCAAAAAAGGCGGCACCGTTCATCGGCTCCGCCTCGACTTGGGCTCCGTCTGAAATTTTGGGCGCGATGCACCTACTGGCAGGAAGTGTGACACGGAAACGCATACTCGTCCAGCGCCTTCTGGCGATACTCGTGTTTGCGCAGCTCAAAGCCAACATGGTGAGTTCCGCCAAGCCGCATCACACCGACCGAAAAGCCGGATAGCGACAACTAGTGTTGTCGTCTGTGGACCAGACCCGCCAAAAGCTGTTCGAGCTGACCATGCGCCGTGCCGCCGAGCTGCTCGCCTCACACGGCGTCGCCCGGACCGCCAGCTCCAATCCGTTGTTCGACAGTCCGCAGGACGAGCGCCGGGCCCACGCCCTGGCCGTCCTGCAGACCTGCCGTGAGCTGACCGCACAGCTCGAGCGACTATCCGAGGACGCGGCGCGGCAAGCCCACCGGGCACAGGCGAGCTACGCCGAGATCGGTGCCGCCCGCGGTGTCAGCCGCCAAGCCGCCCGGCAAGCAGCAGTCCGGCACGAGCAGCGCTTCCAGGCCCAACAGGCCGCCTATCGAACGGCCCGCCGCAGCGCACTGGACGACGACGAGTGGGAGGACCGGGAACACCAGCGGCTCGTGCAGGAGGAACGCGACGAGCGCTGGCCACCCCGGTCGTGGCAGTACCGGGCACCGGCCGGCTACCGCACCGTCACCCTCATCGACGGCCCCGCAAAGGATCACACCTTTCGGGTCCCCGTCGGCGACGACGCCTTCCCGTTCATCGACCGCTACCAGGTCTTCGGACGGGCTCACGACCGGTACGCCAGATACACGGCCACCAAACCCGGTGCCGACCAGTACTCCTTCACCAGCGAATACTTCATCCGCTGGTGATAGGGCCGGTAGCCACCGGGCGCGGGCCCTGCGGCTTCCCGTGCTGATACGACTACAGCCCGGGTGCTGACGCATCTCCGGGCTGCGGGCACACTCCACCTAAGAGCTGGATGTGTGATGCGATTTTGCGCTCGGCACACGAGGGTGTCAACTCGGCGGGCTCGGCCGTCCCCACCTGCCGGTGCGCGCCGGTCCGCCCTTCGTACGACGGGTGATGGCTTCCACGTGCGCGACCTGGTCGAAGCAATACCAGGTAGTGCCTCGACCCCGGCCGGGCACATGGTGGCGGGGCAAGAGGCCGTGGAGGGGATCTGCGGGGTTGGCAGCCCGACGCGCCCAGTCCCGTACCCGATCAGCGGTGACGTCGGGGCCAAGATGCTCAGCGATCTCGGCGGCAGTGCCGTACTCGCGGCCAGCGATCCAGATCATGCACCCACCGTATTCATTCTTCTGATGTTCCCCGTCGCCCATCAGAGGGTGATCGTTGACCGGGCCCCGGTGACCCGTCACCGGAGCGCGCCTGTCAGGTGGCGATCCTGCTTGCTTCGGGAACCGGGAACGCATGTTCTACACGGGGGGTGCTGATCAGGGATCAGCTGAGGATGAGGCGACGGCCTGCGACTCCTGCTCGGCGCCACGACTGCCGCGCCGGCTGAACCACCGGCGGATGCCGGCACGGGTCAGCAGCCCTACTCCAGCCAGCGCGACGATGACCCCTAGCAGCCAGCTGACGACCTTCCAGGTGCCCGAGCCGACCTGCTTGGCGGCGTTGGCCGCAGTCTGCTCGACCGTGAGGCCGATGGTCACCGACTGGCGTGTCACCAGATCAGCGTCGCTGCCGGCCACCTTCAAGCTCACCGTGGCGCTGAGGAAGTACCGGCCGGGCTTGGCGGCGCGCACGTACCAAGTCCAGCTGGCATAGTCAGTGGGGCTGACCAACGGTTGGGTCTCGTCCTCCGCGTTCGAGAGGTCTTTGATCGTCACCGCGTCATCGGCTGCGGCCAGCGTGACGCCGACCCGGCCGCCGAGCTTCACCGTCTTGGCCGGCAGGGCCGGCATCGTGGCGGGCGAGGCGCCGGGGCCCTGGTCTTCGGTAGGGGTGGCGCACACCGGGTCGCTGTTTGCCTGCCCACAGATGACGACGGTGACGGGAAACCACGTGGCGACCCTCTCCACCCGGTCGGTCCGGGCGTAGAGGTCTCCGTCGAAGAGACTGCGTCGGTCGTTCGCCAGGTCCGCCTGGTAGGTGAACTGGTTCGACACCTCGGGGTTTGGGCCGGGCTGCGGGCCGTTGACGGTCGCAACGGCGACCACCGTCGCGCCGATGGTGATACCGGCTGACGCAACCGACACAATTGTGCTGATCTGGGACAAGCTGTGGGCGTGGTCACGGAAGTAGGGGGCCGTGGTGGCAGCGAAGAGGGATACCCCGGTGCGTCTGCGCCGCCTCCGATCCTGCGGGCGGTTCGTATGCGACGGCATGAGCACCTCCAGGCTGCCGAGTCGCAGTCCAGTGTGACCGGCCGGCGCACCCTCGTGCGCGGGTCAAATCGGGATGATCGGCCCGCCGCCGGCGAGACCGGCATATAGGCCGGGCTGCGCGGTCAGCACGTACCCGCCAGCGTCCACGGCCGCGAGCAGCGCGCTCGCGGCGTCGGCACGGCCCACCGTTTCGCAGGTGACGGCGAGGGCCCGCCAGCTGAACGGGTCGATGGTCAGGACCACGACGGCCGGATGGTTCTCCAGCAGTTCGAGCCGGTCCTGGTCGGCGGCGCGGTATGCCTCGGCGAGGCACAGCACCGGCAGGCCGACGAGGCACTCCTCGTCTGCGACTTCGGCGATCACCTCGCCGACGTGGATCGACTCGTGGCAGAACGCGAGGATTGCGGAGGTGTCGAGGACGATCCGGACCGGCCGGTCGTTCACGCGGCGCGGGCGGGAAGGCCGATCTGGGCGCGCAGTTCGTCGCGTAGCTCGGGGGTCCACCGCTGGTCGGCCGCGCGGAGCCGCGCCCGGGCGCGGGCCTTGCCCTCTGGGGTTACGACGATGCCGGCTGCGGCGAGTACGTCGTCGCTGCGGGTGTCGGTCTCCGGGCTCTGGCTGGCCATGAACGCAGGATACCCCCCGGACGTGACCAGCAGTCACCCACGACGCGGGTGGCCCCGGACCAACAGGTGATCCGGGGCCGCTGGTGCTGGTGGGTCAGGAGGTGCAGGCTGCGGGCGCCCACTCCGGGAGGGGGTCGGGCTCCGGGGCAGGTGCTTCGCGGCGTGGACCCCGGTGAGGGCTTGGCCGAGGGCGCGAGGGGAGGTGTTCGTCCGGGTGGTGGCCGTCCCGTGCCCGCCGCCGAACGCACACCGCGACCACCACAGCTGGATCTGCCGCTGGTGCTCGTCGACGACATACCACTCCATCGGTCCTGCGGAATCTCTGAGTCAGCGCCCGGGTTCCTCGCCTCTGGAGGCCTCGCGGCTCGCCCTCGGGGGCGTGGGCTCGGCGTCGTGCTCTGCCGGCTGCCGAGGTAGGGACTGACGGGTGTTGGTCGGGAAGGCCCGCGCGGCCACCGTGATTCCGGGAGAGACGTCGGTAATCTGAGGTAGCGGGGTCTGCGCGTCGGCGAGGGGTGCCGCGAGCCGGACGATGTCCCGGAGCTCTCCGTGCCACTCGGAGCCCATCTTGTCGGTGAGCTGCTTGACCGTTGCCGCGAACGCCTTGGTCGCCTCTGGGGTCCACGGCCGCTGGCGCTCAAAGTCGATGGCCGCGGCGGTGCCCGCGGGCCAGCGCCACGAGCCGGCGGCGTCGAGGTAGTTGATGTGCAGCTGGTGGTTGCCGCGGCGGTAGACGGCGGCGACGTCGACCACCCGATCCTGGTCGATCGCCTCGGCGGCCTGGCGAACACCCTGGTAGGAGGCGTCGTGGTTGTCCCGAGCGGTCAACCTGCCGTGGCCGAGCTTCTGGACCTGGTCGTGATAGCGGTGGACGATGCCGAGTCGGCTGAGCGGCTCGGGTACCGCCATGATCGCGGCCTCCACCCGGTAGCCGGCCGCGCGGAACATCGCCGCAGGTTCCAAGAAGTCTCCGGGGTCCCGCATCGTCGTTTCGATGATCGTGTCGACTTGCCGGTCGATGAGGTACTGCTCGGCGGCTGCCATCCACCGGCGTCCGTCCATGCTGGTGTACGGCGCGGCATTTCGGTCGTCTTCGCGCAGCAGTCTGCTGTACTCCGGGTGGTAGGGCTTGTAGAAGTCGGAGTTGACCACGATCGCGCCACCACGCTGATCGAGTTCACGCTTGACCGACTCGGTGGTCATGGTCTTGCCCGCGCCGGGCTGCCCGGCGACGAAGACCACCACCGGCTGGTCTTGGGAGACCCCGTGGGCGAGTTCCTCCGGCGCGATCTCCTCGCGGAAGATGCGCTGCGACTGCTCCTCGGTGAGCAGGTAGCGTCTCGGGTCGATCGGCATCAGGCAGCGCGCCAACGGAGTTGCTCGGCCAGGGCGCGGTAGTGCTGCGTGGTGGCGGCGACCGCTTGATGGTCGGTCGGTCGCAGCTCGTTACGTGCGGCGATGCACTGCTTCCGCAGGTTGATCAGCTCTGCTACCGCGGCGTCGTTGTCCTGCTGCCGGGCGGCGGCGATCAGCGGGGTGATGGCGGCGGCCGCCTGGCTGATCGCCTCGATGGCGACCTCGTAGGAGACGGACTCAGTCGGGTCCCACTCGAACTGGCGCAGGTTGGCCAGCGCGGACTGTTCGGGCACGGCTCGTACCTCCTAGTCACTCAGGGTCAGAATCTCGGAGATGATCAAGGTGTAGCGGGTGCGGGTGATGCCGCGGAATTAGAGGCTATCGGCGTCGGGGAGCTGCGCGATCACCTCCGGTGGTGCCGGCTCGACGGGCAGCGGACGGGGCTCGGTGTGCTTGTCCGGGCGACACCGGCTGAAAGGCCCGTACTCGGCGGCGAGCGCGGCGAGGTGGGGATCGAGGTGGTCGCGCCACCAGATACTCATGCCGGTCTGCGGGTCGCTGATCCGTAGCGTTTCCCAGGCCCGCCAGAGGGCGTACAGGCGGGAGATCGCTTCCGGGTGCGCCCACCACCGGGGGCACCAGTTCACCCCTGAGGTCGGCCCAGTGGCGAGGCGCCGCTCGACGACGTGGGCGAGGTAGTTCCCGACGAACGCCTCGACGTTGCGGTAGGCCGGCTCCGGTGCGGCGTCGTCGCCGGCTGGCGGTGTGGCGGCCGGCGGCGTCACGTCCGGGTCGCCGGCGAGTTGGCCGAGCAGGGCGCTGAGGTCGGCTACTGGGTCACCGGCCGGTCCGGGCTGGGGCAGGGTCATGGGGTTGGCTCCGGCGGGGCGTAGTCGGGGGTGAGGGTCCAGTCGCTGCGGCCATGGGGGTCCCAGCGGGCGATCGAGGCGCGGATCGCGGTGGCGTACGGCCCGTCCTGCCAGGGAGCGGTGCGGGCGAGGGCCGGCGGGGCCCCGGAGGCGTAGACGACCATCCGGCCGCGTGGGAGGGCGTGCAGGTCGGAGACGTCGAGGATGCGCTGGCGGCGGGTGGCGTGCGAGACCGACCGCTGGCCCCACCCGGACCCGCTGCTGCTGGTCGAGCGGGTGGTGACGTCGTGCTCGCCAATCAGCTTGGAAAGTTCTTCGAGCCAGTCGGGGTCGGCGACGCCGCCGCCGTAGGTGCGCACGTTCGCCGCCGACCAGAGTTTGCGCATGCCCTCGCGGCCCCACACGTCGACGCCTTGGGGATAGGACTGCAGGATCGTGATGATCGGTAGGCCGTGCGAGCCGTAGTAGGAGTAGAGGCTGGGGAGTTGGCGCAGGCGGCAGATGTTGGCGGCCTCGTCGAGGATGCTCAGTAGCGGCGGGTCCAGGCGCCGGCCGGCCGAGGCCCGGGCACGCAGCTCGCCGGCGCGCAGCACCGCGTCGGTGAGGGCTGCGACCAGCGGGGCGGGGGAGCCGGGGCCGCCCTGGGAGAGCAGGTAGAGCACGTCGGTGGACGTCACGAACGCGGCCGGGTCGAACTCGAGCACCCCACCGCGGGCGGGTGGGGTGACCCAGGCGGTGACGGCGGGCTCGGTGAGGCACATGAGCATCTTCTGGGCACCGGCGTAGATGCCGCCGCGGGTCTTGTCGGGCATGTTGACCACCCCGGAGACCGCGTCGGCGGGCAGGGCGAAGCCGTGCTCGCGCAGCAGCATCGCCGGTTCGTCGTCGCGCGGGCTGACCGCCCACCGGTACGCGGCGAGGATGTCCCGTGCGGAGCAGGCGGCGGCCAGCAGCAGGTTCGCCACCAGTTCCTCGCTGGAGGGGTCGAAGAAGGCGTCGCGGCTGACGCCGGGCTCCCGCTCGGCGGAGGCGAAGTGCTCGGCGAGGCGGCGGGCGTCGGTGATGGTGGCCACGGTGCGCAGCGGGTTCCACCACATGCCCTGCTCGGTGCCGAGGATGTGCTGCGGGTCGAACGCCCACACCTGGCCCCGGGCGGCACGCAGGTCGCGGGTGGCGTCGACGATGTCGCCCTTGACGCTGGTGACGAGGGTCGGGCCGGGGGCGGCGACGATGGCGGGGATGGCCCGGCAGGTGGTCTTGCCGGTGCGGGGACCCCAGATGTCGACGGCCATGTCCTCCCAGGATTGGCGCAGTGGCATCCCGCCGGCGACGGTGGTGGCGATCAGGACGCCGAGTTGGTCGGGGTCGGGCCGGTCGACGTTGGCGAGGCTGGGCCGCAGCCGTCGGCCGCTGTCGGCGATGCCTGCCGGCCCGAGATGCGCGAGGTCGGCACGGGTGGCCATCTTGCGGGCGGCGGGGTCGACGCGGGTACGCCGCCGGCGGTTCCACCGCCATGTCGCCGCAGCGGCGGCGGCCAGCGCCGCCACGCCGGTCACCTCGACGAGGGCGACGACGGTGCAGGCGGTGGTCCAGGTGATGTCGCCGTGCAGCACCGCGGCGGCGACCCGGATCGGTCCGCCGCCGGTGTAGCCGGGTGGGTGGGTGATTATGACCGGCAGCCACGTGGCGCTGGCCACGGTCAGGGCCAGCGCGGCGAGTCCGCCGGCGAGCAGGCCGGCGTCGTCGTGGCCGCCGCGCGGGCCGGCGGGGCGGCTCACGACATCGTCCAGCGGAAGTCGGTGTTGCCGAGCTTCTTTTCGGTTTCGGTGGGTTCCAGGTGCACCGGGATGCCCGGTCGGGAACCAACCTTGATGAGGAAGTTGCCCCGGCCGACGGTCTCGCTGCCCTCGGTGGCCGTCCATGACGGCGGCGCCGACCAGGACAGCACCTCCCGTCGCTCGGCCTGCGACAGCGGCCGGACCCGGGAGACGGAGTCCAGCTCCTGCTCGGAGCAGGGACCGATCATCAGCACCGCCGAGCGTTCGGCGAAGCCCCGGGCCTTGGCCCGGTCGTGGGCGGTGGGCAGCGCTTCCAAGTCGGCCAGGGAGTGGGTGATGAAGGCGGTGCCGGTGCCCTTCTGCCGGTTGAGCCGGGTCAGGCCGTCGGCGCGGTCGACCAGGCCGTGGCCGACGCGCAGCGCCCGCCACAGCTCGTCGAGGACGGTGAAGAACGTCCGGGGTGGGGCCAGACCGAGGTCGGCCATCAGGTGCGCGGCTTCCACCTGGGCGAAGCCGTAGGACCAGGTGGACAGCAGGGTCGCGGCGGTGCGCAGTTCGTCGGTGTCGTCGATGCTGGAGATGTCCACGCAGACGGCGGGGGTGTCGAGCCGGATCGCGGTGGTGGTCTGCCCTTCGAAGGTGTCTCCGAGGGGACCGTGCAGCAGGGCCAGCAGGGTCCGGCGCAGCCCGTTGGTTTCCTCGCGGAAGCGGGGCAGATCCTGCTGCTCCTGCCAGAGGGTGACCGCGCGGACCTCCGGTGGGGCGTCGTGGATGACGCGCAGGACGTCGGAGAGCACGGGCTGGGTGTCGGTCTCGCGGTCGGCGAGGTAGCGCAGCGCGGCGGACAGGACGGTGGTCTCGTCGGAGCTGACGGGCCCGCGGCGTACGAGGGTGGCCAGGGCGACCAGCATGTTCAGCCGCCGGTCGGTGACTGCGGAGCGCACGACGGCGCCGGTGCGCTCGTCGACGCGGTGGAGGACCTGCCGCCATGGGCCGGCGTCGAGGGGGTTGATCCGGTCCAGACCGGGCCCGACGCGCAGGACCTGACCGCCGAGGGCGCGGACGAGCTCGGCGTAGTCGGGTTTGAGGTCGCCGAGGATCAGCGGGGTGACACCCTGGGCGGTCAGGCCGAGGACCATCCGCCGTACGGCAGTGGACTTGCCCATGCCGGGCTCGCCCTCGATCCACACCGATGGGTTGTTGATGAGTCGGGCTCGGGTGTACCAGGAGATGGGGTCGAAGCACACGGCCGAGCCGGTGTAGAGGTGCCGGCCGACCGGCACGCCGATCATCGGAGTGGACGCGCCGGTGCCGAAGGGGAACAGGCCGCACACCTGCACGGTGGTGCCCCGGTACTCCGTGGGCGGCTCGATGTAGGACCAGGCGCCGCCGCCGGGCCCGGTGTAGCCGAGCCGGCCGGGCCGGCGGCCGGCTGGTCGACGCGGTGGGGGAGAGGGGCTGTCGCGGGTACTGACGGTCATGCCGGCGTCCTCAGAAGGGGATGGTGGCGTGAGTGGGCAGGACCACGCCGGCGGGCAGGCCGGCGGCGAACCCGGCGGCTTGGCAGCCGTACATCGGGCGTAGCACCAGGCGAGCCTCGCCGGCGCGGGCCCGGATGATGCCGCTGGCCTCGTCGAGCTGGGTGTCGTCGGCGACGGTGGCGGTGACCAGCACGGTGAAGCGCGTGACCCCGGCGCCGGTGGCTTCCTCCTCGGCGGCTTGGTCGGCGGCGGCCAGGTCGGTGAGGTCGCGGGCGCTGGGCCGGTGCTTCTTGCTGGCCAGGAACCGGGCGTCGCGCTTGTCGGCCTCGACCAGCCGAGCCGCCTCGCCCGGGGAGTACGGCCGGTAGAGCATGGTGACGCGCTTACGCAGCAACTGCGGGTCCGGGTCGGTCAGCCGGGAGAACAGCCGGGAGTACACCACGCCGCGCGGGGCCTCGGCCATGCACCAGGTGCGGGAGATTCCGGAATCGTGCCGGTAGGAATCCCAGCTCTCCCGGGTGGCCACGGGCCCGGCTTGCGGCCAGTCGGGGGTGAGGTGCGGGCCTCGGGCCAGGTCCAGGGCGGCGGCGGGGTCGTACGCGGCGCGGACCACCCCGGCAAGGCTGCGGGCGGACATCGGCACGATGCCCGCGCCGGTCGCGCCGGTCAGCCCGGCATGCAGGTGCGGCAGCCGGGCGGCGACCTCACGGCACACATCCTCGTGGGACATCGACCGGCCGGGTGGCGCGGTGTAGGTCAGCGACACCCGGGTATCCACGGTCGCCGACCCGGCCGGGTAGGACTGGACGACGTCGTCGAGCACCTGCAGGGCCAGCGCGGGCGCGTCGGGCCGGGCGGTGCTGGCCACCTCGGCGGCCAGTCGGGTACCCGGGTCCGGGGTCGTTTCGACGGTGACCTGAGCCTGGACCAGATGCGGCTCGCGGGACAGCGCCGACAGCCACGACGCCAGGTGCCCGACGCGGGCATCGATGACAGCCTGGTCAACCAGGTCCATTCCCTCGGGGGCGCACCGCAAGGTGACGGTGTAGTGCCGGCTCTGCGGCACCACGACGACCGCGACGACCCCGGAACGGCCGGTCTCCACCTCGTACACCTCGGAGCGGGCCAGCACCCCGGGCAGTTGGTGGGCGGCGGCGACCCGGGACGCGACCCCGGAGACGTAGACGTGGTGACGACGCGAGCGAGCCAGCCACCACGCCACCCGGGCGGTGATGACCTGGAATCCGGTACGCCCGTTGACGCGGATCGCCAGCGGCGCGAGGACCAGCAGACCGGTCACGGCGGTGACCAGTGCCGCCGCCGTGGATACCGGCAGCAGCGCGGCGGCTGACACCATCACCAGGAACGCCGCGATCGTGCCGACCGGTCCGAGCCCGAACAGCCCGGCTCCTCGCCCCAACCGCCAGTTGCCGTAGGTGCGCTGCTGTTCCACCGTCTGCTCCCGCACCCCGGTGCTCATCCGCTCTCACCTTCGACCGCTCCGGACGCTGTCCCGCCGACCTTGCGCACCGCCGCAGGCCCGGCCTTGGCCACCTTCTCTGCGGCCACGGCGGCGATGCCGATGGGCCCGGCAGCAGCAGCGCCTGCTCCCGCCGCCCCCGCGCCGGCGCCAGCCCCGCCTCCGGCGGCGCCCGCTCCCGCCGTTCCGGCACCCGCTCCCGCTGCTTGCGACCCGGCGCCGCCGGTGCTGCCGGAGGCGGCCGACCCGGAACCTGCTCCGCCGCCGGACGGCCGCGGGTACGGAGGATCGCTGGGGTTTGCCCCGACCGGGCGCCCCTGACCACCACCGGATTGCTTACCGTTTCCGCCTCCGCTGCCGCCACCCGAGCCGGCCAGTCGCACCGCACCGGAGGCGACCTGTCCGAGGGCGGACCCAGTAGCCATCGCCACTCCCCCCGCACCGCCGCTGGACAGCGTCGCCACCGCGGGGGCGATGAGCCGCATCAGGGCGGGCAGCGCGACGATGGCCATGCAGAACCCGACCAGACCGGTCAGGACGTCGGTGAGGCTCTTGCCTTCGCCGATGAGCCAGAACACCGTGGCGTAGATCGTGGCCGCCGCTGGCTTGTACAGCACCAGCGCGAGCAGCCAGGCGAGGTAGCGGTTGCGCCACTGTCCGCCTACCGCGCCGGCTAGTGGTAGCAACCCGGACAGCGCTAGCAGCCCGACATTGCTGGCCAGCAGTATGAGGAGCTGCGTCAACGCCGCTAGGACGATCATGAGGGCGATGCCGATGGTCATCAGTGCGGTCAGGGCGTTGATTTGGGCGGCTGGCGCGAACTGCATGAACCGCTTGCCGAGGTTGCCGTTCGCGGAGCCGGTGAGGATCCAGTCGGCGTAATGGTCGCCGATATACAGCAGCGAACTCACGGCTGGCACCCCGGCGCCGGCGAGCAGCATCAGCAGCAGCAGGTTCTTGCCGAGCGTGCCCGCCTCGCGGCCGTTGCGTTCCAGCGCCAGTTTGATCGCCGCGACCAGCACTGAGCCGACGGCGACCGCGAGGACCGCCCACCAGGTGTACGCACGAAGATGCTGCACCACCCCCGACTCCTCGGACACCCCAGGGGTGGGGACGGTCAGCCACCCGGTGACCAGGGCCCTGATTACCTCTGCCGCCGCCTCGGACGACTGCTCGGCGAGCTCCTCAAGAAACCGGCTGGCAGTCCCCTCCGCGATCTGACCGGGAATGCACGTCGGGTCAGCGATCGGGATGCACTGGGGCACTAGCGCGGGCCCCACTCAACGACACCAACCAGGTCGGTGGTTATGCGGTTCAGTGAGGTCCACATCCCGCCGGGCGGGGCGACCATCCGCCAGTCCCCGTCACGCCAATGCAATGTCAGTGACAGCACGTGGTAACGCGGGGTGCCGACGGACGGTGCGCGGAAGGTCAGCCCGATGACGGCAGTGTCCGGTGTGTAGGACTGGTAGCTGAAGCCGGCGATCTGGCTGAGCGATCCGGGTTCTGCCTGCGTGTAGCCTGCATTTCGCAGCACATCCAGGAGCCGGTCGCGGTCCGGGCCGGGCTCGAACTGCTGCGAGATCGTCGGCTCCCATGACTCGCGGCCGGAGGAAAACCCAGCGCGGGTGCTCAGCTGTGCGGCCGCGATCAGCGCACCTTCGGGAGTGTGTGCATAACCGGCGGCCGTCCCGCCGGTGACCTGCTTCGGGCCTGCGGTGCTGCTGACTGGTACAGGGAGCGATCCGACCAGTTCCCACCGCACCCCGGTTGGTGCGGTGGTCGGCACCGCCGTGGGCAGTGACTGCTCCGGGCTGCGCTCCGCCGGCGTCGTGCCGGCCGGCGGCGCACCGGTGGTGTCGGTGTCGTCGTCGCTGCCGGGCGGAGATACCGCGACGATGATTCCCGTGATGACGACGATCAGCATCAGCGCCGCAGCGGCGATGAAGCCTGGCCGAGTCCATGGCGGTCGGTCGGCGAAGTCCTGGGGCGCGGATGAGCGCGACATGGGGTTCTCCTAGATCAGCGCGGAAACCAGCGAGGACGCGCTGCCGATGAGCACGCAGGCGGCGAAGACCCAGCCGAGCTGGGAGACGTTCGTGTCGTCGCCGCGGCGGTGCGAAATGGCCATCTTCGCCGCCGTGTAGAGCACACCGCCCACGCAGGCGGTGGTAGCCAGGTAGGCCACCCATCTGAGGACCGTGAGGATCTTGACACCAACGCCGGGTGGGGCTTCCCCGCTGCCCGGGTTCGGCACCGGAGTGGGAGCTGCGGCCTGGAGCTGATTCAGGTAGTCGATCAGGGTCATCATGTGCCTTCTCCGGGTGTGTGCAGCTTTTGCCAGATCGCGGTGCGTAGCGTTTCGATGTCGGGTGAGGCGCCGATGTCACGCGGGTCGTCGGCGGCGAGCAGCGCGTCGATCCAGCCGACACGCCAGATCGCCGGCACCCATCCGCGCAGCAGGTGCAGCCGTTCGGTGGCGATGCGTGGGGGGCGGCGCGGGGACGCGGCGACGGCGACCACTCCGAGCACCCGGGTCCGGGCGGACATGCCCGAGCGGCGGCGCCACTGCTCGACCGCGCCGGTCGCGGCCCAGGTGCCGGAAGCAGACGCGCGGCATACCAGGACGACGTGGGTCGGCGGCATCGCCGGCGACACCGCTGGCCATTTGCGGCTGTCGAAGTCCAGTCCAAAGCCGACGAGTTGCGCCAGGGTGCTGGTGCCGGCGCCGCCGTGACAGCCGACCCACCAGACGGGGGGCCAGGCCGGGAGATCCGATGGAATCGCGGCGAAGGGCAGCTCGGGAGCGGGCCCTGGACGTGTCCGCGTCCTAGCCGCAGCGGCTGACCTCATTGACGCTTGCACCTGCACGCGTCGCTACTACTCGTCATCCGATGCCTCCCCCATGTTTCAAGGTCACCGACGAGGACCAGACAGTAGCACCGCGTTTCCAAATGGATCTATGGTGATTGCTCTGCCGCAATAGGACGCGGAAGGCACCACGGGGGGGCGTCGAATGGCACGCAGAGCCTGTCTATCTCTCTGTGTCGGGGGGTGGGATCGTGTTGGGCTTGGCGTGGTCGTTGCCGCGACGGTGCTGGCGGGGTGTGCGCCCACGGCAGATCGGGATACGCCGGTCGGGCAGGACGCCAGCCCGGTGTACCCGCCGGCGGTCGTAGGTGACGCATTCACCACGCCGAGCGCGGAGCCGCCGGGTCGAGACGATCACGATCACGGTGCGAAGGCCGTCGCGCCGCCCCCGCCGGCTCAGGCGGTCCGGGTGGCGGCGGCGTTTGCGACGGCTTGGGCGCGCCCCGACCTGCCGGCGTCGGCGTGGTTGCGGGGGGTGGCGGCGACGAGCGACGAGGGGTTCACGCGGTCGCTGCGTACCGTGGATCCATCGCGGGTTCCGGCCACTCGGGTGACGGGACGCCCGGTGGCCAAGCAGGTGCCCCGGGGCGGCAAGGCGGTGTTTGAGGTGCCCACCGACACCGGCACGCTGACGGTCTGGCTCGCCGGGGTGGACGGCCGATGGGTGGTCACCGACAACGACTTCCGTCGGACGGTCAATCAGTGAATCGTCGTGCGCTCACAGCCGGCGTGATGGTGCTGGCGGTCGTCGTGTTGTTGTGCGGCGGCATGGTCGGGTTGCCGTTGATGATGTTCGGGCTGGCTCGCGCCGAGGCGGAAGCATGTGAACTTCCGTCGGTGCCTGGCTCACCGGTGCCCGGGGTCGGCTCGTGGGGCAGTGCCGAGACGACGAACGCCGCCGCGATCGTCGCCGTCGGGCGGCAGCGTCATGTGCCACCGCGGGGTTACGTCGTTGCGCTGGCGACCGCGATGCAGGAGTCCACGTTGCGGAACCTGGCCAACGCCAACGTGCCCGAGTCGCTGACCCTGCCGCACGAGGGCGTGGGCCGGGACCACGACTCGGTGGGGTTGTTCCAGCAGCGGCCCGGATGGGGCAGCGTGCGTGAGCGGATGACGCCCAGCTACGCGGCGGGGAAGTTCTACGAGGCGTTGCTGCGGGTCGACGGCTGGCAGCGGATGCGGCTGACCGACGCGGCGCAGGCGGTGCAGCGTTCCGGTCTGCCGGAGGCCTACCAGAAGTGGGAGGACGACGCTGAGCGGCTCGCCGCGCTCGTGCTCGGCCTGCCGAACATCGACGACATCGGCGGGGGCGCGCCGACGGCTCCGTGCGGTGCCGATGATCTCGGCCCGGTGCCCGTCGGTCCGGGCGGTTGGGTGCAGCCGATCCGGGCGCCCGTCGGCAGCGCCTTCGGTCCTCGGGGCGGGAGCTTCCACGCGGGCGTGGACATGTCGAAGGCCGACGTGCGGGGCGATGCGATCCGCGCGGCTGCGGTCGGCGTGGTGGAGCAGGTCAAGTGCGACTGGTACACCACGTGCGACCACGACGGCAACACCAGTCAGCGCGGATGCGGCTGGTACGTCGACATCCGGCATCCGGGCAACATCGTCACCCGCTACTGCCACCTGATCCAGCGACCCGAGGTGTCCATCGGTCAGCAGGTCGCTGCCGGCACGGTCATCGGCTTCGTCGGCACCAGCGGCGGCAGCTCCGGACCGCACCTGCACTTCGAGGTGCACCGTGACGTTCCGGCCGGACCGTTCCACGCCAACCGCGACAACGCCGTCGACCCGGTGCCGTTCATGCGCGCTCAGGGCGCCCCGTTGGGGCCGGGCACGTGAGCCGGACACACACGGCGGCCTTCCCCACCGCAGCGCGGGAGGCCGTCGTGCCAGCACCGATGCCCTGGCTACGGCTGGCCGGCCTCGTCGTGTGCCGCTACCTGCTCACCGGGCGTGGAGGGCGTCGCGGGTCGCGGCGCGCGACGACGTCGGCCCGGGCCGGGCTCTGGTGCGTCCAGGCCGAGCCTGGCCAGCTCGTCCTCAGTCCAGCCGCCCTGCACAGCCGCCGCATACCGCTCGGCGTACCGGGTGCTGGCCTCGTGCAGAGCCCCGGCGAGTTGGTCACGCTCATGCCGCGCTGTGGCTGCCTCACCGACCAGGTTGGCGCGCTCGCGCAGCAGTTGCAGCGCCGCCCTTTCGGTCTCGCTGCGAACGGCCTTGGCACTCTGTTCGGCCATGATGTCCTCCCCCGGATGACTCAGTGGTGGCTGTGGACGCCGAGCTTAGCGGTCAAGATCGATACATGCGGTACCGCTTCTCCGCCCTTGACGTTGGGCGGCCCTTGTGTCGCCGGAGCCAGGTGGTTCCGGGGGCCAGCCCCCGGACCCCCGGACCGCCACCCGCCGCAAAAGGTTGGGTCCGTGGTGGTCCGGCTAGAAGGCCGCGCTGCCGGGTCCGCGCCGCCGGCACCAACCCCGGGCGCCGTCGGAGCAAGTTGGAGTAAAAGTCAGACTTTTGGTCAGACGGGCCGCGTGGCGGCCGGGCAGATTAGGGCGGCGTCGGCGCGCCGGGAGGGTGGTCGACGTGGCTGATTCGCCGCAGGTCGGTGTGGTCCGTTTCGGTGCCAGTCAGCGCCGCAGGCGTGCCCACACTGACGATGATCCGCGCGTGCACCGGGTGACTGTGCGGCTGTCCGAGACGGAGCTGGCGGCGGTCGAGGCGAATGCGGCGGCGGCCCGGATGGCCACCTCGGCGTATCTGGCTGAGGCCGGTTCGGCGCCGCTCGTGCCCGCCCCGGCCGGGCCGGGTGAGGGCGGGGAGGTAGGCCCGTTGCTGGTCGAGTTGATGGGTGTGCACCGGCAGGTGCGGGGCGCGGCGACCAACCTCAACCAGGCGGTGGCGCGGCTGCATTCGACCGGGGAGCCGGCCGGGGACCTGGCCGCAGCGACGGCGTACCTGGCGCGGGTCGCGGCCCACGTCGACGAGCTCGTAACGGCGATCGCCGCCGCCCAGACCGGTCGACGCTGATGATCCCGAAGGTCACCTACGGCACCCGGGTCCGGGGCTTGCTGGAGTATCTGTGGGGCCCGGGAAAGGCCGAGGAACACATCAACCCGCACCTGGTCGCCGGGTACGACGACGCGTCGCTGCTGACTCCCGGCCGGCACGACCGTGACGGCGAGCGGTGGTCCCTGGACGAGTTGGCGGCGCGGTTGGACGCGCCGCAGATCGCCGCCGGCGAGCGCGGGGTGAAGCAATACGTGTGGCAGTGCTCGTTAAGCCTCCCGGCCCAGGAGGGGCAGCTCGACGACGCGACGTGGGGCCGCATCGCGGGCCGGTTCGTGGCCGAGATGGGCTTCACCGGCAGCCCTGATCGGGCCGGGTGTAGGTGGATCGCAGTGCGGCACGGACTGTCAGCGCGCGGCAACGACCACGTGCACCTGGTCGTCACCCTCGCCACCGAGGACGGGGCTCCGGTGTGGCTGCGGCAGGACAAGCGGCGCAGTCAGCAGGTCGCCGACCTCATCGAGGACGAGTTCGGGCTGGGCAAGTGGACACCCGGTCGGGCGGGGGCGACCCGGCGTCCGGAGCTGACTCGGCCCGAGGTGGAGCGGGCCCGGCGCGTCGACCAGGCGCCGGACCGGGAGCTGCTGCGCCGTCAGGTCCGGGCCGCGCTCGCCGGTGCCACCAGCGAGGCCGAGTGGGTCGCGCGGATGCGGGGCGCGGGTCTGCTGGTCGCTGCGCGCACCGCGGCGACGGACCGGGACCAGGTGGTCGGGTACGCCGTGGCGCTACGGCCAGCCGGTGCCAGTGAGCCGCGCTGGTATGCCGGTCGCAGCCTGGACGGTGACCTGAGCCTGCCCCAGATCCGGAAGCGGTGGCCCGACGCGCCGCCACCGCTGGCAGCGCAGTGGAAGGCGGCGGATTCCGCAGAATCGACCACCCTGCTCGGTGTGGACCGGATGGCGGTGTGGCGGTCGTCGGCCGCCGCCCTGGAGGCGATCAGCGGGCGGCTGGCCGGTGTCGCGCCGGGCTCGCCACAGTGGCCGGCGGCAGCTCGGGCCAGCGCCGAGTTGCTGGCGCGGGTCGCGGCCGTGACCGAGCCGTCGGGGCGGGGCCCGGTGACGCGGGCGGCTGACGCACTGGCCCGCGCGGCGGCGCCACCGCGTCGCGCGCCGGCACCGGTGGCGTCGACGATCGCTGCCGAGCTGGGCCGGGTCGCCAACGCGCTGATGGTCACCGGGCCCGCCCGTGACGGCGGTGAGGCGGCGGTACTGGTCGCCGTGGTGGTGCAGGCGGCCCGGCTGGTGGTGGCGTTGGCCGAGCTGCGTGCGGCCGAGCAGCAGGCACACGCGGCAGGCGCGGCGGCCAGGGCAGCGGCGCACCTGATGCCGCTGCTCGCGCAGGGCGCGGTGCACGTCGACCGAGACGTTCCAGCCCCGCGCGTCGGGCGCGAGGAGCCGGATGCGATGCGGGCACGGGCCCGCGTCGACCCAGCGGTGGATCAGCAGACGCAGCGATGACAGACGGGGGACGGTAGTGGCCGACAACGAGATGGCCGAGATCCACCAGCGGGCGACCGCGGCGATGACCGCCGCGATCCAGGCCGCCGGCCAACTGGCCCAGGTTCTTATCGACGCCCGGATCGCGCAGCTGCAACGCGCCGCGCGGGCCAGCGAGGAACAGGCCCGGCAGATCCGCGCGCAGGCTCGCGCGGCACAGCAGGCCGACGCGGCGGTGTGGCGGCCGGCGACGCGGCCGGGGTGGTGGCGCACTGCGGGGACGGAGGACATCGCCCGGGTGTGGCGTGCCGCGTCGGCGTGGCAGCACGTTGACCCCCGGGCGCAGCAGGCTCGGCAGGTGGTGGTCGACCAGCTCGCCAAGAGGTCTGGCGAGCCGTCCGAGAAGCGGGAGCCGGCGCGGGAGCCGGACGGTATCGAGGTGCTTTCCGACGCCGTTGATCGGGCGGTGCGCGAGGCTACGGACCGGTCGAGCCGGCCGGCGATGTCCGCCGAGGCGGTGCGCGACAGACATGAGCGGATGGCCGCCGAGATCCGCAAGGCATGGCCGGCTGGACAGCGGGCCAACAGGGTGCTCGGGTGCGAGGCGTGGGGTGCTCTGGCGTACACGCTGGATCAGGCGCAGCAAGCTGGTCACGATGTGCAGCAGTTGCTGCGCGGTGTGCCCGGCTTCGTGGACCGGGCCCGAACCCCAGGGGCGTTCGCGTGCCGGGTGGTGCAGGACCAGCTCGACGGGCGAGTCGACCTCGGCACGGTGCGGATGGATCGCAGCCAGGGCAACGCTCAGGAACAGGCTCGCCCGGAGACGCCCGGCCCTGTGGTTTTGGCAGCCACCGAGCAGGCGGGGATTCGGCACGCGGGCGGTGTCAAGGGCGAGCATCTCCGCGCGGCGGCGGTCGCCTACTGGACTGAGCGAAAGGTGGCTGCGGAGCGGATCGACGGCGAGGGCACTTCGCTGGAGACAATCAAGCAGGTCACGCTTGCCGGCAACCAGCTTGCGGCCTACCGCGACCCGAAGGACACCATGCGGGTGTTCGGTGGGGAGCAGCCAGCGGACCGGGCGGGAATCCTGGCCCGAGTTGATCAAGCAACGATCGCCGCTCGGGCGTTTCCCGTCTCGACCCGAGATGCTGTGGCTGCTTCGCGGCCCGGGAGCGACGCAGCCGGGAATGCCTCTGCAGTGAAAGCCGTGGAAGCGGGGCTCGACTCGCCAAGCCGGTAGGCCTACCCGGGTGTCGGGCCGGTCTGGCACGCTAGGCGCCACGGTTACACAGGGCAATCTCGTCGTGGCGGAGGATCGCGGACGTGGAAGAACCGGAAGGCCGCCAGCGGCGGCTCGGGATGGGCGCGGTGGGGCAGCTGCTGGGCGTGCCCCGGCTGACCGTGTGGTGGTGGGTCAAGACTGGGAAGCTGACCGCGACTGGTGTCGACGATGGCCGCCTGTGGTGGTCCGAGGACGACGCCTACGAGTGGGCGCTGAGCCAGCGCGGCACCCGGTGGTCCGGGCGGGTGCCGGTCACGGCCTGGCCGCCGACGTCGTACAACACAACCTTCGACACCACCGTGGAGCTGCCTGGAGCGGTCGCGTTGCGCTGGCAGACCCGGCAGGGTCCGGTCCACCTGGTGTGGCCGCTGGCCACCGGCCGGCGACAACCGCACCGGGAGTGGGCCGAGCAGCTCGCCCCGCGCGGTGACGGCGCGGTCATCGTGGTGTCCGGCGGGTTCTCCCTGCGGCACGGCCCGGAACTCAAGGGCCTGCTGCCTGGCCTGCCGGAACGCACCTACCAACCGACCTGGCTCGACCTGTCCGGGGTGCTGGGCCAGCCGGTGCCGTGGTGGCCGTTCAACCTGCGGGACAAGCAGCTGCTGCTGGACTGGAAGCCGTCGACGGACGCCGTCACCGCGATGGCCGTTCCCGCGCTGGACACCGGCGCGCTGCTCATGATGGCCTCGACCTACCCGGAAACCCACCCGGCAGCCCGGGTGCTGGTCAACCTCGCACGTCTCGCACACGCCCAAGCCGCCGGCTCCGCCGAGCAGGACATCGAGATAGTGAAGAAGGCCCACCTGCCCGACGGGGTGTTGCACATCGCGGCCCGGCCCCTGCCGATGCCCGACGCTGACGACATCAAACCCACCCAGCGCCGCGCCGGCTGGCTCGACCTGCTCGCCCGCGCCGACGACCTCGCCCGCCGCTGCGTCCGCGAGGTCACCCGCTGGGACGCCGGCGCCGATTTGCCCTACAGCAGCCCACATCACATCGAGGAAATCGAGAGCACCTGGGCGTACAACTGGACGCAGCGGCTGATCCCCACCCAACGCACTGCCGCGTTCGAGCTACTCGCCCCGGCCGGGGAACCGGGTGACGCTTTGGTCGACCCCGACACCGACGCCCCGGTCTGGCGCAACGGCGGCGACTACACCGCCGCCATGCCCCAACGCCTGCCCGCGACCGCCCCGCTGGCCGAGCTGATCCTCGACGGACCGGTCTGGATCCGCACCGCCGACGGGAAGGTCTACCCCGCGCCCCGCGACTCCTACTACGGCATCAACTGGGGCTACGGCGGATCCGGCCCCGGCTCGCTGGCGCTGCTCGTCGACGCGCTGCTCGACGACATCAACGCCCAAGCCCCCGCCGACATCAACGGCGCACCCGAGGGCCTGGAGGCCCTGCTGTCCCGCAAACTGCCCGACCGCACCGTGCTCACCCGCGCTCAGCTGGAAGCCGCCCGCCGCGGAGAGCCGGTCATCATCGCCGTCGACGACGTCGACCAGGACGAAGACGGGGACGACGAATGAGCACCGACACCACCACGCCGGCGCGGCCGGCGCCGATCGAGGACACCGACGCCAGCTGGCCAGCGATGCTCAACGAATGGGCCGGTGACCTGTGGCGCCGTCTCCACCGCAGCCGCAACAGCGACGACTGGCCACCCGGCTGGCTCATCCCGGCCGTTGGCGTCGCAGGGGTGCTACTCGTCGCACTCCTGCTGTTCGGGCTCGTCCTCCCGCTGCTGCGCTGGGCCGGCCGTCTCCTCGTCGACACGGTCGACGGCGGCGTCGACTGGCTGCGGGATTGGAACCTCACCCGGATCGTCCTCGACCCGGTCCGGGACTACCTCACCGCCCACTCGGCCGGCCTGCCCGTTGACGCCGAGACGCTGTGGTGGACCTGGTGCGCCGCCGGCGTCTCCCTGTTCCTGCTCGCCACCTTCTGGCGGGCCGTGGCCGCCCGCCTCGGCTGGGTCCTGTTCGGCGCCGCCACCGCCGCGATGGTCTGGGCCACCACCACCGGCCCCGCCCGCACCACCACCGCCGGCATCGCCGTCCTCTGGTGGATCGCACTCAGCCTCTTCGCGCTCCGCCGCCCCTGGACCCAGCAACGCGTCACCGTTTACCTACCCGAGCTGCCCTGGCTTGCCCGCATCCTGCAACGACGCGAGTAGGCCTCCCAGTAGCGGCCGGCGAAAAACCAACGGCAACGCTGGTCAGAGCTGGTCCCGCAGGGTGGCGGGGCCGCTCGTACCGACGACCAGTTGACCAGCGTTACCGTTGAGGTCGGCGTCTGACATCGCCCTACGCGGCGGCGGGACGCTCCCGGCGGGCAACCTGGGCCAGCGCGCGGACGACGTCGGCGGGCCGCACGGTGATCGGCTCGTCGCCGGCGGCGTCGAGCGTGGCGTAGTGCGCCTCCACGATCTCCCGCAGGATCGCCCCCGGCTTCACGCCGCGATCCTCCGCGTCCTCCATCACCCGGCGGGCGATGTCGCTCGGGTACCGGGCGGACATGCTCACCTTCGTCGTCGGCGGCGTGTCGTCGACCACCGCGTCGGACCAGTCCCGGCTTTCCAGTGACTCCTGCGCCGCCCTGAGGTCATCTGCTCGGCTCATCGCCCGCCCCTCTCCATCAACTTGCGCAGCGGCTGCGCCTCGTCCTCGTCGAGCCACCGCGCCCCGACCACCACGTACTCGTCGTCGGTCTCCTCGATGAGCGCCACCGCCAGCAACCGCCCGTCCTGCACCGCGCCGACGACGTGCATCACCGCGCCGATGTGGCGCACGATCCGGGGCCGGGCGGCGGTGAGCACGTGTAGGGCCGCCTGCCAGCCGACGCCGACGCGGTCGAGCGCCTCATAGCTGGTGTACGAAAACCGGTACGGGTCTACCGACATGGGGAAAGTATACAAAAGCATACGTTGCTCGGAGTGGTTCCTGCCGGGGCAGCCGATTGAGTTCGGCGGCCGCGTCAACGCCGTGATTCTGAACCTCACCGGCACCCAGCTGCGGCAGCTGCGAGCAGCTGCACTACAACCCTGACCACAGACCCCTGGTCACAGGAGCTCGCCAGCCACCACGATGCCTGTCAACGCCTGCTACATCGACTGGAGCACCCCTTGGCCGACGGCGGCCCGGCCCCAGCTGGCGGCAATCGACGAGCAGCTGCACACCGACCTCGCCGACAACGCCCGGCTTGCCCAAGGCGCCGACGACTCCGGGGCTGAGGAAGAACGGAACGAGGAGGAGTCGCGATCATCCGGGGCACCCGCTAGTCAACAAGCGCACCGCGCCGCCGGAGTGAGGTTCAGCGCGACGAAGATCGGGCCCGTACCACCACGGGCGACAGCACGGTGTCGGCGACAGACGTCCGCGCAGAGCCGGGCCGATGTCAGTGACGCCACCGCGCCGCTAGCGGCCGCGGCACGTGCCACAGGGATGAACCACGTCGACCGCGCTCGCCCGGCAAACTCCCTACCGCGCGTCGCTAGGCGACGAATCATCCACGGGCGAGCGTCACTCGACAACACCTCATTTCCTCAAATGGCATCCCCTGATTGGGGGTCGCAACGGCCAACCAAACCAACTACGGTCGGCGATGTGCCGGTTGCGTTGTGCAAGCGATGCTTTGGCCGCATGCCGCTGCTCAAGAGGAGCGATGCCCAGTTCTGCTCCCGTGCGTGCCGGAGCGCGGCGGCTCGCGAGGCCAAGCGGCCCGACCCGGCAGCAAGGGCGCGGGAGCCGTTTCTGATCACGTGTGGGGTCTGCGGGACGAATTGGGACTTCGACGAGTGTCGGCCGGAGAAGACGTACTGCTCCAAGCGGTGCCGAACCCGCGCGTGGCGGTCCCGCCTGTCCAATCCGCTGCTTAAGGTGCGTCCCCGACGACCTCAAGATCCGCAGACGTGACGCTTGACTGGGGCGTCTGCATGCGGCTGAGCTGGTCTTATAGACGACCATGCCGTTCGATGCCGGGAATACCGGAGACCGGATCCATAGTCTGGATTGTCGGCCCCAACGTGGAGGTACCGCGCGGGAGGCAGACCAGACGTTGGGGCTCGATCACGTCGCAGTTATCGACCCTAACCGCTAGTAGTGGGCTTGGCGACCGTTTCAGGTTGTGAAGTTCCAGTCAGCGGTAACCGCAGCGTCGGGTTCTGCGTTCCGATCAGGGCCAGAGGAGATCGCCAGGTTGACCCACCCGACGTCGAATTTCGACATCGCCATGGCTCGGTTCGTCAAGTACGTCCTGAGCCCGGGGACGCAGCGCTTCGCGCTCGTCCGTAGCTTCGACGACTCGTACTCGCCGGCGAAGGACCCCTACCGCAAGATTCGGTTGGCGGTCCAGGCCGGCCGACGCACCGGCAAGGACGAGGCGGCGATGAACAGCGCCGTCCAGAACTGCCGGCCACAGGTCCGGGGCCACTACATCGACATCGCCCGCGGGTGGCTGTCGTTTATCGAGCCGCGCGCGGACACCGCTCTCGTCTCCCCGGGCACCGCCCGATGGCACACCACCGACCTGACCGTCCGCGTCACACCGGACCTCGTCCTCATACACCCGGACGGGACCACCGACGCGCTGAAGCTGCACCTCTACAGCGACCCGCTCACCACGCAGGCCGCCGAGATCACGCTGTGGCTCATGAGCCAGACCCTCGACCAGACCCACCCCAGGGCCCGGCCGATGGTCCTGGACGTCCGCCGTCGCCGGGAGTACACCCGGGTGCGGCCCTCCTCGGGATACGCCAGCTGGCTGGAATCCGAGGCCGCCAGCCTCGCCTTCCTCTACCGGCGCCACCGAGCGGCCTGAACGGTCACCGAGGTCCCGGCCGGCTGTGCTGCGGCCGGCCGGGCACCCGGCATGTCTCACCCTCCACTGCCCTGCATCCGTCGCGCACCGCCCCGTCCGGGTCGCTCAGGTGGCAGCCATATGGCAGCTCGTTGCCGCCGATCGGTGGGTGATGGCCACGTCGTGTACATCATGCATGGTCAGCGAAGTAGGAGCTGAAGTCCTCTTCCATCGCGAAGGGATCCAGCGAGTCTCGGGAGGTCAGGTCGTCCCTGCTCTCGCCGTGGACCTTGGCGAGGCCGTTGGGGACGACCCGGTACACGTTGCGGGCTCGGTACCGCTCGTCGAATGAGGCCTGGGGCACGGGGCGTTTTTCTAGGTTGAGCAGGCCGAGGTTGACCAGCTCCGCGAGGCCCTTGCCGCGGGTTTCGTCGCTCAGGTCGTAGCGTTCCCGCCCGATGCGGGGGGAGATCCAAACGGCGTCGCCCGTCCTGCCGCGTTCCTCGTGTAGGGCGGCGAGGTACATGGCGACCGCCGCGCCGGAGAGGTGGCTGATCCAGCCTTCGGTCCAGAGCTCGCGCTTGAGCTGTACGTAGAAGTGCTTTTCCCGCTCTGTCGAGTGCTTGCGTTTCCTGGCCACGAGCGGCCCCGGTGCCTGGTACGCCGCGCCCGATCCCGCGTCATCGAGCATGTGGATCCGGGCGGCCTCACCCGGCCGGTGCTCTAACGCGACGAAGCCTTGGCCATGCAGCCACTTAAGCGCCTCGTGGATGCGTCGAGCGCCGGCACCGGACGGGCTCGGCAGTCCGAGTAGCGATGCCAACTGCTGCGCGGGGTAGCCGAACACCGGATCGGGGCGGCCGCGGGCTAACCAGAGCAACGACAGGAAGAGTTTCAACCGGGTGGCTCCCCCCCGGCCGCCGCCACCGCGCAGGATGCGCGCCATCGGCGGGGGCTGCTCCGCAGCATCGGCCCGAGCGATGAACCGCCACCGCACGGCGGCCCCGGCGGCGCCAGCGTGGCGGGCCGCCTCGTGCGCGGTCTCCAGCTGAAGGGAGTCTCGCCGGAACTTCAGCTCGTTCAGGTTCAAGTTTTCACCACCGACGCTCTCTACCTTGTTAAGGAATATAGTCCTCTCTGGTCTAAACGTAAGGGTACACCCGGCATACTGCTAGAGAGACTAATTCCGCTGTAAGCGTATGAGCGGGGGGAAAGCGGTAGGGTGAGAGGCCTGAACGAGGGTCGGTGCGGGTTGGATAAGCGGCAGGGTCGATGGTACTGTCTGTCCAGATCGAAGCCGGGGGACGGCCTGCATCGTTTCCACAAGGTAGGTGGGCGCGGTTGTCAGGAGGATCCGGCGGAGGTCAACGGAAGCAACTGCGGACCCGCTACCAAGCGATCACCAGTCGTTCGGGCCTCCGCGACCGCGGCGCAGGGTAGGCGTCTCGCTTCCGTCGAAGGGCCCCGTGGACGTCCGCGGGGCCCTTTCGCGTTGCCTCCCCTATCCCGCACGCCCGGTCACTGGGGCTCGCCAGCGGTGAACCGCATGGCGGTGAGGATGAGCAGGATGGAGTTCCTCGTAGACGGCGGCCGCCCTGGCCAGGTCCCCCGCCCCTGCAGTGAGGCGACGGCGGACAGGACCGCGCCGGCGGCGGTGGCGGCGGCCACGCCCCGGTAGCCGACGTCGTTGCTCAGGACGTTGATGCCCATGCCGCTGGCAGCGCCGAGAACACCCCGGACACCCGCCCGTGCCAGTCCAATCGGGCACGCTGCCCGTCGGGCTCGCCGTTGGTGGTCACCCGGTCAGCATGACGTGAGCGATCGAGCACGACCGCGCCCGCCCGCCGGCGCGGCCATCGAACCGGAGATGCGTCCGGGTCGCGGCTTTCACGGCGCACCATAAGGTCAATTTGATGCGTAAGCGATTAGGGCTGGTGCGGATGGTCTCGCGGGCGTCAACCACAGGGTCTTGGCCGGGCACCCCCGTAGGTCGTCTACCACGTGCGCGACGCCGAGGGCAATGGCGGCCCGATTGCGGTGACCATGCCCTCGACGTCGCCCTGCCACATGTATCAGGTGACTTTGCGCAGTGGAACGACCTGAGCGCTCCCGCGCTCACCGTCGTTGGTGCGTTCCCGGCGGGTGGTGGTGTCGTCCGTCGCCTCTTGTACGTGCCAGGTGATGTGGCGCGCGGGGTTTACCACCCACGCCCCGCACTCCGGGCACTCGAAGCCGGCGGGTGTGTAGGACCCCTGCCCGGTGATGTCGGTGGCCGGCGTGGATTTGCCGGTCCGGCGGGGCTCCTTACGCCCGGCCACTTCCCACAGCGGCACCCACTTGCCCATGACGATGGAAGGATCCACCGCGAGCGCCTCGGCCAGACGGAGCAGGACGTTCTTGTTGGGTACGTGGTGGCCGTTGAAAAGCCGCGACAGCAGGGCGGGGCTGCAATCGACCTTGGCGGCGAGCTCGGCCAGGGTGGGTTTGCCCGCCGCCATCCGGGCGGCGTTTACTGTCTCGACGAGCTTGCGGCGGGCGACCGCGGAACTGGGCGCGTCGAGGCCGGCATCGCCAAGCTGGATGAAGTTACCGGTACCGCTGATGTGTACCTGGCCGCCGCCCCCTCGGTTGATCTCAGCGGCCACCATCTGCGCCAACTGAGCGAGCGTTTGCGGGGAGGCAGGCCTTTCCATGACGCCCATCACGACCGCCCACTGGTCTGCGTGTTGCCGCCCGGCGCTGAGGCGATCGCCTCGATCGCGGCGGTCAGCTCACCGGCTGCCGGACGGCGGCCATCGACCACCCGGTCGATGACCACGGCGGCGGCGAGCCCGAGGAAGACGAGCGCGCCGCCAGCCTCTAGGACGCTCAGCCGCTGAACCGTGAGCAGCCAGCCGCAGGCCACTACCAGGATCACCAGCACGATGACACGCCACCGTATGCGCCGATCATGGCGTCGGGCTTCGGGCGTCAAGCACCCTAAGAAGTCACTCACTCCTGATCTCCATTCTAGAGAGCGCTGGACCGAGATTGCGTGTGGGCCCTCACCCCACGGCGTCAGCCGTGGGGGTGGTGAGAGGGCTCACCCGCGTCACAAAATCATGCCGGAGAAGAGCGTGTGCCACAAGGGAGGGTGCAGGAAAAGGGGCACGCCGCAGGCGTGCCCCTTTTTGGGTGGTCCCTGATGGCCATCACCACAACAGCCGATCAGATGGTCGTTCCGATCTCGGTCCAGCGCTTCTAGAAGGAGGTCGGAAGGGCCTAAAGTGGCCCTGAGCAGGTCAGACGGATGGTCCGGTCTGAACTGCCATGACAGCTAGTCTCGATGGCAGCCGCTCTAAGTAACAGTGTTTAAAGGGATACCTGCAACGCTCTGCAAGCGTTATCCGAGTCATAGCAGCTCAGCGCCCGGGGTCATGGGTAAAAGTCGTTAAGGTTGCGCAAGAACCGTGAAGAAGGGTGAACAGCTGAACGATCGGAACCCTTAAATGAACGATCCGCTTTGGCCGGAGAGTCGTTTGTTTCGGACGAGGAGAGGTCACTCGGCGCGGTGGACTTGGCGCCAGGGACCAGATCGCAGGGCCGGGCCCTGCCTACAGGGCCCCCGGTCAGGGGTTGGCGTGCCAGCGGTCAACGTCGTCGATGTAGCCCGTAGAGGGTGGTGGAGCCGTCTTTCCAGCCGCCGGCGCGGGCGATGCGTAGGGGTCGGCGCGGTAGGTCTCGATGGCGAAGCCGCGCGGCGCAGGCTGTGGTCAGACTAGGCGGCGTGAGGGTCGAGGCCGGCGGCGGTGGCGGTGCGAACGACGATGAGGGCGATGGCTTGGCCGGTGAGTCGGCCGTCGGTGCTGCCGCAGCCGGTGGGGACGCGGCTGAGTTGGCCGTGGCGATCGATGCGTACCAGTAGTGGCCCGGTGGTGCGGTGGTGGTCGGCGAGGGTGGTGAGCCAGGCCTGCGCGGTGCGTACCGGGCAGGTGTGGGGGTGGGTGCCCCAGGGCAGGGCGGCGGTGCGGCGATGAAGTCGCGGTCGGTCTTGTCGGTGCGGACGGTGACTTCCAGGCCGTCGGGGGTGAAGCCGAGCACGAGCAGCGCAGTGCCGTGGACGCCGACGGGGGTGTCGCGGTCGAGGACGGCGACCATGGCGCGTAGCACGGTGACGGTGACCGGGGCGGCCTTGCGTACGCGCGCCGGTGCCGGTCGCGGCGGTAGGTGCGCAGCACGGCGCGGGGGCCTTCGGTAGGCAGGGCGCCGGCGGCGCGGTGCGCGGCACGTCACCGGGCGTGGTCGTGGTCGGCAGCCCGGTGGGCGGCGGCCGAAGCTGGCGATACTGGCGCGGTGGTCGAGACGCTTGCCGACGCTGCTCGGGAAGCAGGGAGGAACGCCATAGCGGCGACCGAGGCCGAGTCGACCGCCGAGCCGCTCGCGCTCTGGTGCTCGGCTCGCAGGAGCGGCGCGAGCTTGTCCCAGGCCAGGTTGGTCAGGCCGGTGCGGAACGCCTCATCGCCGTGTAGTTCGGCAAGCCGCACCACGGCGTCCGGGTTGTCGAGCTCACTGATCGCAGTGGTCATTGCGGTGGCGTACGCGGCGGAGAACGCGACCTGGTCCCGGGCTTGGATGGTGGCTTGGACGTCGTCGACGCCGAAGGCTCGCTTGCTGCAGGCGTCCAGCAACGCCCGGTCCTCGGGGGTGGTGGCGACGACGATCTCGGCAGGCGTCAGTGGGTCGGCCGCCTGGGGCTGCTCGGTCAAAGCGGTGGGCTGCGCGTTCGGTGCCGGTGCCGGTGAAGGCGGTGTGTCGCGGACTGCCTGGTGCACGGCTTGCCCGGCGGCGCTGTAGAGGGCCTGGCGCCATGCCAGGTCGTCGCACTTGAGCATCACCGCAACGGCCATCTCCGTGTTGCCGGGGTCGGCGAGGGCGTGGGTGAGCGCCTTGTCGAACGGGGCGGTGAAGGCGGTCACGTCGGTGGTGCGGGCCGCGTCTTGGACGGCGCCGCCGCCGGCGACGTGCTGCACGCGCCGGTCCAGCCATGCCTGTTCGTCGGAGGTCAGGCTGTCGCGCAGATCCGTGGGCATCCAGTTGTCGACCGTGACGGGTACGGCGGGCGGGGCAGCCGACGGTGGTGGCGTGGTGTCGGCCATCAGGTCGATGACCGCGTTGATCGCGCGGAGCCGGCGGCGGGTGTCGAGCAGCTCGTCTCGGCGGGGGAACGGCTGGTCGAGCTGCTCGGTGGCACGGGCGATCTCTTCGTGCTGGCCGGCGATGCGGGCCTGCATGGTGGCCCGGGTGCTGTCCAGGTCGGTGAGCTGGTTTTCCAGGCGGCGGACGAGGCCGGTGGGGTCGCCCTCCACGGCGGAGGTGAGGCCGATGGTGGTGGAGGAGTCGGGGATTCCGTCGAATCGCAGGGCGACGAGCATGCCGTCACGGCCGGACCAGAACACGGCGTCGACCGGGAAGCCGCCGAGCTGGGCGACGGCGGCGGCTTCGCGCCGGTCGGTGGAGGCGACGCCCTGCGCGGTGGCGGTCAGGGCGTGTTGCAGGGCTCGGCCGGCCTCCGCGCGTTTGGTGAACCGGTGCCCGGCGACGGTCATGGCGAACTTGTCGCCGCGGGTGTCCTGGCGGCGGGCGATGACGTCGTCGAGCACCTCGACGCGGCGGGTGTCCTTGGTGATCCACGCCTTCAGCTCGCCGACCTGCCGGCGCAGCGCCGCCTGAGTGTTGTGGTGGGTCCGGTCGGCGCGTTCGAGCCGGGTGAGGTCCTGGGCGACCTGCTCACGGTCCATCAGCAGCGGGTTGCCAGTGGCGATGGCCTTGATCTGGTGCGCTTGCAGGGTCTCGTCGCTGACGTCCTCGATCTCCCGGGCGGAGGTGCCGCGCATGATCTGGTCGATGAAGGTGCCCTTGCGGGCCACGGTCTGCCAGGAGAAAGCGTCGAAGGATCCGGCGACGACGTAGCGGTAGATGCTGATCTCGGGGTTTTGGTTGCCCTGGCGCAGGATGCGTCCCTCGCGCTGGGTGACGTCGGCCGGGCGCCACGGGCAGTCGAGGTGGTGCAGGGCGATCGCGCGGGCCTGGACGTTAGTGCCGACGCCCATCTTGGCGGTCGAGCCGATGAGCACGGCGACGTCGCCGGAGCGGCAGGCGTTGAACAGGCTGGCCTTCTTGGCGTCGGTGTCGGCCTCGTGGATGTAGCGGACCTTCTCCCGGGGCATCCCGCGCTCGACGAGCAGGTCGGCCAGGGCGTCGTAGGCGTTCCAGCGCTCGGGGTTCGGGGTGGACTGGTCGCAGAAGACGATCTGCAGCGCACCCGGGGTGGGGTGCTGGACGGGGTCGGCCGCGTCGGGGTTGACCAGGTAGACGGTGTCGCGGGTGTCGCGCCAGATCGCCGCGATCCGCTCCGCCGCGGCGTCGATCTTGCCGGGTGCGGTCTGCTGCTCGCCGATGAGCCGCAGGTCCAGGGAGGCGGCGCGGGCCTCGCCGCTCACCTTGAGCATGTTGTCTTCGCTGGGCTCGACCTGGCGGTTGCGGATCCGCTCGACGCGCTCGTCCAGGCCGGAGATGAACTCCTCCAGCTCCGGGGCCGGGTCGAGGGTGACGATGTGCGGGGCGCGTTCGCCGTCCTCCCGCTGGGTCAACTGCGGGGTGGGCAGGGCCAGGTCCTCGGGCGTGCGGACGTCGCCGTAGGTGCGCATCATCAGCGACAGCTCGGGCACGTTGGCGTACTTGGCCAGCCGGGCGCGCATCTGGAAGCCCTGCCCGGTTGGGGACACCTCGATGGCGGTGACGACCTTGGCGAAGGTGGCCGCCCAGGTGTCGAAGTCGGTGGTTGCGGTGGCTTGCAGGAGGTCGGGTCGGAGCTGGCGGGTCACGACGTACAGCTCCCGGACGCTGTTGGCGATGGGGGTGGCGGTGGCCCCGCACACCACTCGCTGGCCGCGCTGGCGGCGCAGGTAGGACAGCTTCATCCGGAAGTCCACTGCGCGGTCGCTGCCGTCGTTGCCGGCGTCGGGGATGGAGCTGGTGATGGTGTCGTTCTTCAGCTCGTGCAGCTCGTCGCGATAGACGTAGTCGATGCCGGTCTGCTCGAACGTGACGCCCGGGTCGCGGGCCTTGTCGAGCTTCTCCTTGACCCGCTCCTCCTTGCGCAGCAGCGCCTTCTGCAGGCGCTTGACGCTGCTGGAGCGCTTGGCGTCCTCGCCGTTGGCGATGGCCTGCTCACCGGCGCGGACGATCTTGTCGCGCAGCTCCTGCAGCTCCTCATCGAGGAAGCGGCGCTGCTCGTCAGGGGATAGCGACAGCCGCTCGAAGAACGAGGCGGCCATGATGATCGCGTCCCAGTCGCCGGTGGCGCAGCGGGCGACGAACCGACGCCGCCGGTCGGTGCTCATGTCGTCGCGGCCGGCGGCCAGTAGCCGGGCCCGGGGGTAGATCTGCAGGAACTCGCGGGTGAACTGCTCCAGCATGTGGTTGGGCACCACGATGGCCGGCTTGTTGACCAGGCCGAGGCGGCGCTGCTCCATCGCGGAGATGGCCATCACCGCGGTCTTGCCGGCCCCGACGGCGTGGAACAGCCCGACCGCCGGCTCGGCGACGATGCGGGCGACCGCCTCCACCTGGTGCGGGCGCGGCGTGAAGCCGACCGCGATGCCGGGCAGCGATCGGGTCACCCCGACGTAGCTGCGCGGCACGGTGGCGTTGAACATCTCGTTGTAGGTGGTGGCGACCTGCTCGGCGCGGTCCGGGTCCTCCCACACCCACGCGCCGAAGCGCTCCTCCAGCTCGATCGCCTTGGCCTGCGCGACGGCGGTGGCATCCACGTCGAGGGCGCGTTTGCCCTCCTCCACCTCCACGAACACCCGGATCGGGGTCTTGGTCAGCAGCCGCTGCGCGAGGTCTGGCGCGGCCATCCCGGGGGTGCCCCAGGTCGAGCGGGCCAGGACACCGGCGCGGGAGCCGCGGACCCGCCAGTCGGACCCCCCGACGTGCTCCACCCGCAGCCCCGGGTCGCGCAGCGTCTCTTGGAGGAACTGCTGGATGAGGGGGGCGGGTAGGAACGGGGCGCCGAACGCCGCGTCGATCTCCCCCGGCCCGAGGTCGCGGGGGATCACCCGCTGCAGGGCGCGCACGTTGGTCTCGAAGCGCGGGTCCGTCTCGGCGGCGGCCTGGGCGGTGCGCAGCTTCACGCGCACGTTGCCCGACAGGTACTCCGGGGCCTCCACGAGCCGGCCCGTGCCCGGGTCGTCGTAGACCAGGTCGCCGAGCGCGGCGCGGCCCTCCGGCTCGCTGACGCCGAGCAGCCGGGCGACCTCGGGCAGCCGTACGTCGCCGTGCGTGTCGACGCAGATGGCCAGGGCATCGGCGGGGGTGTCCGCGCCGAGCTGCGGCGCCCGGGGCAGGATCACTCGACGGGCGAAGATGTCGGCCTTGGTCGCGGTCTGGGCGGTGTCGTCGAAGTGCTCGAGGGCGAACACGGTGGCCGCGTGCGGGTCGGTCTGCCGGAAGCGGCCCATCGGCGGGTTGATTCGGGCCATTTTCGGCTCGCCCGTCTCTGGGTCGGTCCGGCCGGTGCGGCGCAGGGTGTACCGGTTGAGCGGCCCGTGGACGGTCACGTAGGCGTCGTACCGGTCGTTCAGCTCGGCGCGCAGCGCCGCCGGTGACCCCTGCGCGGGCGGGCCGCCGTGCTCGTCGCCGTCGTCGACGGTGGCGGCCTCCGCCGACAGCAGCGCGGTCACGGTGTCGCGCAGCCCGAGCAGCGCCCGCAGCTCGTCGGCCTGGGTGGCGGGCACCTCGTGCGGCACTACTTGGCCGTCGGCGACGGTGGTGAAGGTGCCGTCGTCCTGGGCTTCGATGTGGCCCTCGGCGCGGTCGGTGGGCGCGAGCACCGCCAGCGGTTCGGCCGGCCGGTCGCCGTCGATGCGCGGCGTCATGGTCAGGCCCTCCCGGCGGGCCTCGTCGACGACGTCGCGCAGCACCCGGGTCAGGGCCTCACCGGTGTTGTCGCCCGCGCGGACGATTAGCTCGCCGTCGCGGTTCATGCCCCGCCCGAGCGTCATCTCGCCGAGCACCCGCTCCGGCCGGTCGGCGAAGTATTCGTTGACCTGGTCGGCCTGCTCGGCGGCGGTGTCCAGGTCCAAGGGGCGGGTCTGCTCCCAGGCGATCGGCCCGGGCTCGCGGTCCGGCTCGCGGCGCCGCAGGATCAGCAGGTCGGTGATGGCCTGGGTGCCGGCGGTGGTCTGGTGCGCTCCGGAGGGCAGGCGCACTGCGGCGACCAGGTCGGCCAGCGCCGCCATCTCCCGCCGGGCGGCGGGGTTCGCCGAGTCCAGGGTGTAGCGGGAGGTGAGCACCGCGACCAGGCCTCCGGGCCGGGTCAGGTGCAGGCTCTTGATCAAGAAGTGGTTGTGGATGCTGTGCCGGCCGGGGTTGTGCCGCCGGTCGGTCAGCCGCACGTCGGCGTACGGCACGTTGCCCACGGCCAGGTCGAACGCGCCGGACGGGGCCCGGGTGTCGGCGAAGCTCTCGGTGCGGATCTCTGCGTGCGGGTACAGGGCGGCGGCGATGCCGGCCGTCACCGGGTCCAGCTCCACGCCGACCATCCGCGCCTGTGGCGGGGCCAGGCCGATGAAGTTGCCCGACCCGCAGCCCGGTTCGAGGACCGCCCCGCCGTCGAAGCCTAGCTCCCGCACGGCGTCCCAGATCGCACGCACGTACGCCGCGTCGGTGTAGTGGGCGTTGAGGGTGGTCAGCTCTGCCGCGGCATACTCCTGCGGCGACAGCAGCTCCCGCAGCTCGGCGCGCTGCTGCGCGAACCGGGCGTAGTCGGGGTGGTTGGTGCGGGACTCGAACACCCCGGGCACCGCGCCCCAGCTCGCCCACCGCGCGAGCGCGGCCTGTTCCTGCCTCGTGGCCGGGCGGCCGGCGGCTTGCACCTCCCGCAGGGTCCGCAGGGCGGCCAGGTTCGCGCGGAGCTTGGCCATCTCGCCGGCGGGCGCCAAGTCCTGCTGCCCGCCGGGGCGGAACGATTCTGCGGCCTCACCCGCGACGGCGTCGGCATCCGCCGCAGCGGTCTGGTCCGGAGCGGTGTCGCTGGCCTCTTCGTCCGGGCGGGCTACCGGGCTGGGGTCTGCGGCTCGTCCTCGTCGTCCTCGTCCTCCTCCTCCTCCTCCTCCGCGACCCGCTGCCACCACGGGTCGTTCGGGTCCTCCACCAGCGGTGTCCACGTCGAGCTGGCTGCTGGCGTCGTCGACTCGGTCGGTGTCTCGTCCGCCGCCTGCTCGGCGTTCGGGTCGATCAGGACCAGCTCGGGGAGGATCTCCTCCTCCGCCATCTGCTTCGCCGCGTTCAGCCGGCCGAGCTTGCTGAGGTACCCCTCGCCCGGCTGATCCGGACCGGCCAGCTCCCGCGTCCGCTGCTCGATCTGCTCCGCTGCCTGCTCCCCCAAAGTCGAGAAAAAGCTGCTCGGGTCCTCGATGGTCGCGTACCGCTGCGGCAGGTACGTCCGCCAGTGCTTCTGGGCCTGCGCCCCGTAGTGGTTCATCCGTCTCCTCCGCGTCGGCCGGGCCGTCCTGGTCACCGTCGGCGGGCGGGTCGGCGGTCGCCTCCTCGCCCGCGTCAACCACCGGCGGCGCGTGCGCCGTGGCCGCACCGTCCAGAACGGCCGGAGCGGGAGCCGGCACGTCGACCACGGGCGTGGCTGGCTGCACGTCGTGGGCAGGCGCCGGGTCCAGGTGCCGGGCGACGTACGCCTCCAAGGTGGCGATGTTCACCCCGCTCGCGCCGACCTGATAGCGCAGCAGCGACCGCGCCGAGCGGGCGACGCCAGCGCGGCCCGCAGGCGTCCGGTAGGTGCGTGCCGCCCACTCGACCCGGGCGGTGACTACGGCCTCCAGCAATGGCCGCGCGCCGTCCTGCGGTCGGGGGCCGACCGCCCGCAGCACCCCCGGCGTCGTGGGGTGGCCCTGCACGGCAGGAGCAAGCAAGTGGTAGGCGCGCTCCGCCGCGCGCCGGCCGGCCTCGCCGGCACCGATGGCCACGGTCACGCCTGCAGCGACGTCGGTCTGCTCGGTAAGCACCGCGACCTGTCCGGGTGTCAGCGCCGGCCCGCACGGTGCGACCACCACGGGGGCGTCCTCGCTGGCCGTCGCGGACCGCGCGATCGCCTCCAGCGCCGTGACGGCCACGACCACCGACCGGCCGGTCCGCTCCGGTTGCTCGGCGAGCCCGACCAGCGCGTCAGCCGGCCGGTGGATCGCGGTGGCCGGGCCGTGCAGCGCCGGCGGTACCGACTCATCGGCGCCGGGCGGGGCGTACCCGACGAAGCTCACCACGGCGTGCGTCCGGGGATCGCGCACGCCGACCACGACCCGGTCCTGGAAGCGGTCGACCAGCAGGCCACCCCGGCCGGTCGAGGCCAGCCCGGAGGCCAGGATCTCGATGTCGGTGAAGCCGGCCCGGCGCAGCTCGTTCACCAGAGCCGTCGGGCGGCCCGGCGCGTACCCGAGCATCCACCGGCCGTCGACCGGCACGCCCTGCCCAGCCAGCCACCTGCGCGGCCCCGCGCCGCCCGGCCCGTCGAGCTGCGCCCGGTAGAAGCGGGCTGCCAGGTCCTGCGCGGCCAGTAGCCGGTCCTGCTCCGCGGAGGTCACCCGGGACCGTGCCGGAGGTCGGGGTGTGACCTGGGCGTCCAGGGACGCCGCGCGCAGCGCCAATGCCGCAGCCCGGTCACGGGCCGCGTCGACCCGCTCGACGACCCCAGCCGCCACCTGGTCGTCGCTGCGGTCCGGCCTCGTCATGAAGCGTGCTCGTCGTCGGGCTCACCCGCAGTCAACAACCCCTGCGCGCGCAACCGCTCGAACAGCCTTTGATGGTGCTCCAGCGTGGACGTGAGCTGGTCAATCTGGTCCTGCAAGCCCGCGATCGTGCTGTCCATAGTTCGCGGCGGTGCAGGCTGCGCAGCTTTGTCGGTCATCGTGCCCCCGTATTGATCGACTCCCGACCACGGTAGTCAGCACCGGCACGCAACGTCGAGAGAGATCCAGCGATGCGGTGGAATCGCCGACCGGGCAGCAAGCCGCGCAGGAAACGCAAGCCCGCACCCGGCCGTTGTGAGTCGCTTCTCCAAAATTGATGCCTCCGGCGGGGCCTCTCTCGGAGATCGGGCGGGGGACCGCAAGCGCCAGGTGGGTGAGTGGCCACCCGGGGGTGAGATCTCCCCGCGCCGGCCGCCCAAAGGGCTACCAGACCGGCTCCGGGACGACCAGGCCAAGCCGCTACGCGGTCGGCTACGCCGAGCCTGGCCGTCCCGGAGCCGGCCCGGTCGATCGGAGATCGGCCGACACGAGGAGATCCCACCCCACCCTGGGCTTCCGCGCGGGCAAGCCCGCAAACCCCGCCCGGGGCCTACGCCGACCCAGCCTCTCGTCGGGGCGGGCGACGGCCCCCGCTTTGGTCAGCTAGAGCTCGATCCACTTACGTCAATATGCGGGCTGACGAAGATGACGACCACCGTCACGTTGTCGGGGCCACCTAGGTTGAGGGCCGACGCGATCAAACGGTCAACGGCTTCCTCCGCAGTTGCCGAGGTCGCCAGCGCGGAGTGTAGGAGATCATGTGGCACGTAGGAGCTGAGGCCGTCGGAGCACAGCAGGATCCGGTCGCCGGGTTCCAAGGTCAACAAGGTGATGTCGGGTGCCCGGCCATCCTGCCGGCCGTCCAAGAACCGTGCCAGCCTGTCGGGGAGGTGAGGCACGTCGGCTGCCTCAGCGACCAGGTGCTTGTAGAGGTGGTCTTCGGTGATCTGTGTGGTCTGACCGTGCTGTTGACCGCCGTGCAGGAGATAGGCCCGGGAATCGCCGACATTGGCCAGGGCGACGGTCGCTCCAGCCCTGAGCATGGCGACCAGCGTGGTGCCCATGCCGGCGAGGTCCGGCTCGGCTTCGACTCGCCGTCTCAGCGCATGGTTGGCGGCGTTGACCGCCTGTCCGAGCACGACGGGTAGCGCCACTGGGTCGACCGCCTGGTCGTACTGCCGTACTGCTTCGATGGCCGTGGAACTGGCGACATCACCAGCGACGTGACCACCTAGCCCATCGGCAACCGCGAATAGGAAGCCTCCCAAGTAGGCAGCGTCTTCGTTGCGTTTCCGGACAAGCCCCACGTGAGAGCCCCCTGACACCTCAACGCTAAAAGTCGGTGCCACGTTCGTCACCCCTCGTTGGTCTCATCAGGCCAAGGGTCCTGTGCCGACTCATCACGGTGCAGGACGTGGATCGTTTCGACGCGGTCGCTGGCGACGATGTACTCGGTTACTTCGACTGGCTGGCCGTCACCACCAGAGGTGCCTACCCGGACGATCTCCAGCACTGGAAGGTTGGTCGGAATCTCCAACAGGGTGGCCTCTTGCTTGCTGGGCATGCGTGCCCGGTGGATCTCCATCCAGCTGATCGGCCAGTGGCCAGCCATCTCCAGCCGGTGTAGCCAGTCACCAGGCCCTGGCGCCTGCGAGGCCACCCCAGGCACGTCCGCCACGCGAGGATGGATCCAGGAGATGTTGATCTGGAATGGCGGCTCTGACTCGGGGCCGGTGACCCGGAAACGCCGCATCACCTGCGTGCCGGTCTCAACCTTGAGCAGCTTGGCGATACGCGGGTCGTTCAAGGGCTCAGCAGACACCGTGGGCGGGATGTGATGCTTCCACACCTCTTGGCTGGTAGCTGAAGGGAACGAGTATCCGGGAGCGGTGGCGTTCCTTTTGACCAGGTTTCCTCGGGGACGACGCGGGCGGATCGTTCCGTATCGCACGGTTATCCCTCGACCCTGAACCGCCCAGACGTAGCCCTCCGCCTCCAGGACCCCGATGGCTCTGCCGACGGTGTCTCGATTTGCCCCGTACTCGGAGGCGAAGTCGTCCAGACGCGGCAGCTTGGCACCAGGCTTCCACTCGTTGGCTTCGATCCGAGCTCGGATCTTGGCTGCAATGTCTAGGTAGCGCGAGTGCACAGCCACCGCATCCCCTCCCTAAAAGTCTTGGGACAATCGTTGACTTGAGGCCGCTCTGGCGTCAACATTGTCCCAAGATAAGTCGGCGGGCTCCAGTGGATCGCACCCATTGGAGCCCTAGGAGAGACCGCGCGGCGGATCGCACCCGCCGCGCGGTCAATGCCCTGCGGATTTCGCCCCAGGGCGTCGGCATCTCTACCTGAAGGAGCAACAGATGCCTGCAACGAGGGTACGTGCTGCCCGAAATCATGGGATGGAGCCCCATCCCGGATCAATGCTCGATGAAGTTTCGGCGCTGTTGGTGAGGGCGCAGGCCGGTGACGCGGAGGCGTTCGGTCTGGTCTACGACCGGTACGTCGACCAGGTCTTCCGGTTCGTCTACCGCCGGGTGCTCGACCGGAGCACGGCAGAGGACCTGACCTCGGAGACGTTCCTGCGGGCCCTGCGCAACTTGGCCAGCTTTCGCCGGCCGGGCGGCGACTTCGGTGCTTGGGTGACCACGATCGCCCGGAATCTGGTCATCAACTGGCAGCGGTCGCACCAGCGGCGTGAGCGGCCGGTGGCGGAGCTGCGGGACGCGGCGCCGGTCGACCTGGTGCCGAGCACGGAGACCGCCGTGGTGGCCACGCTGACCCGTGAGGCCCTGCTCGCCGGGATCGCCCAGCTCAACCCGGTGCAGCGGCAGTGCATCACGCTGCGGTACCTGCGGGAGCTGTCGATCGAGGAGACCGCGCAGGCGCTGGGCAAGACCCCGGCGGCAATCAAGGGGGTCCAGCACAAGGCGCTGCGGGCCCTGCGGGCGCTGCTGCCGGCGACGGCGGTGATGCCGGCATGAGCACCCCGACGATCACGCCGGTCAACGGCGTTACTCAGGCCGCCCTGGTGCGGGCCGCGAAGGGCACGCCGACCGCTCCCGACCTGGGTACGCCGATGGGCATCCGGGTCATCACCGCGCCGGCCGGCTCGACGGCCCCGGCCGGCGGCATCGAGGACGTTCTGGCGGGCAAGACGCTGGAGCAGTTGCTGGCCTTGGCCCAGGGCAGCGAGGCCGGCCGTACCCGTCAGCTCGCCGAGCGGATTGGTGCCCTGGTGGCGGAGCTGACCGGCCGGTTGGAGGCCGAGCAGGCCGCCGAGGCCCGTCGCCGGGAGTTGGCGGAGAAGGAGGCCAAGCTCACCGCCGAGCTCGCCGAGCTGCGGCAGAGGTTGGGCACCGGGCCGGAGGCCGCCGCGCGCCGTGCCGCGATCCGCCAGTGGGCGCAGGCCAACGGCTACGCCGTGCGGGAGCGCGGCCGGATTCCGCGGAATGTCGTGCAGGCGTGGGCGGCGGCGATCGGGTCGGAGGTGACCCGGTGAAGGCGCTGAAGGTGCTGCTGCCGGCCGTCAGCGCGCTGTCGCTGGCGGGGCACGTGTGGGCGGTGCGGACGGTCCGCGCGGACCGGGTCCGGTTGGCGGAGTCCCGCCGGCAGGCGGCCATCGACCCGTTGACGGGGCTGGCGAACCGGGCCGGTCTGTCGGCGGCGCTGGCCGACCTGGCCGGTGAGTCCTACGACCTGGTGATGTGCGACCTGGACGGGTTCAAGCAGGTCAACGACACCTTTGGCCACGACGCGGGTGACGCGGTGCTGGTCGAGGTCGCGGCCCGGCTGGCCGCCGTGCTCGACGAGGTCGACGGCGCGGTGGTGGCCCGGCTCGGTGGTGACGAGTTCGTGCTGGTCTGCCCGTCGCCGGCGCCGATCGCGGGGATTCTCGGCGCCGAGGTGGTGCAGGTCCTGGCCGTGCCGGTGGTCCGGCCCGATGGGCGGGAGCTGCCGGTGCGGGCCAGCGTCGGCGCGGTGTCGGCGATGGCTGGTGACGACCCGTCGCGGGTGCTGCGCGCGGCGGACCTGGCGCTCTACCGGGCGAAGGCCCGTGGTGGTGACCAGGTCGCGGAGTACGACCGGGCGGCGGATCTGCCGGTGGTGGAGACGCGACCGGTGGTGCGGCTGCGGGAGATGAGCGGGACGGCCCTCGTGCTGGGGGGTGCGGCATGACGACCTCCACGAAGGCTCTTGACCTGGCGGTCGTGCTGGCGCAGTACCGCGCGGGCCTGCCGAAGCTGTCGGACGTCGAGCTGGAGCACCGGGCCGCTGCGGTCGCGGCGCTGCCGGGCTGGTTCGCCGGCGAGCTGCGCCAGATGGTCGAGGCCGAGCGTGAGTGCCGCCGCCTGGCGGACCGGCCGGTCATGTTGGCGCGGTCGCGGACGTTGCGGGTCGCCGCTGGCGCGGTGGCGGCCGGTGCCGCCCCGGCGGCACTGACGGGGCAGGCCCTGGCCGAGTACGCCGACCGGGTGCCGCAGGTGCTGCTGTACTCGCCGGCCGTCGCGGTCGGCTTGGTCGCGGCGGTGGTCTGCGGGGGCCGGCTGGCCCGCTGGGTCGACGACCACCGGCACCCCTTGGCGGTGGACGTCGACGAGGCCGACCTCGAGCCGTACGGCCGGGAGTTGCTCGCGAAGGTGCGGGCGGCCCGGCAGGCGCGCGGGGAGGTGTGCTGATGGCCGGGCTGCTGGTGGTACGGGTGCACCTGGACTGGACCGCCCCGGGTCACTACGACCGTGACCGGTCGCTGCCGTGCCGGGTCTGCGCCACCGTGACGCGGATGCGCGACGCCAAGGGCGCGGCGTGCCACCAATCGTGCGCGGAGGACGAGATCGCCCGGGAGCTGCTCGGCGCCGGGCAGCCGTTGATCGCCGACGAGCGGGTTCCCACCCCGACGCAGAACCGGGAGGTGGCGCGGTGACGACGCTGCAGGACGGGCCGGACCTGACCCAGCTCGCCGCGACCGACCACAAGGTGGCCCTGAACCTGGCCACGGCCGAGCGGGAGCGACAGGCCGCGCAGGCGCGGATCGTGTCCGAGGACGCCGCCACCGCGCGGCGGCTGCGGATGCAGGAGGGCCAGCAGCGTCTGGCGGCGCAGAAGGACGCCGACCGTGACGCCCGCGCCGAGCGTCGCCGCCGGCAGCGCGACGCCGAGCGCGCGGACCGGAAGGCCCGCAAGCAGGCCCGGCGGGCGGAGATGGCGGGCTGGTGGTCCGGCCGGGTCGCCTACGTGCGCGACAACGCCGCCGCGGTGTACTCCGGGCTGATCTACGGCCTGGCGGTGTCCGGCGCGGTGTACGGACAGGTCGACGCGGCCCGGGCCAACGGTCTGCCCACCCCGATCGGGGTGGTGACCGCCGTGGCGATCGAGGGCACCGGCCTGGCGATGGCGCTGACCGCGCAGCACCAGCGGCTCAACGGCGAGCGGGCGGTCGCGGCGCGGTCGCTGATCTGGATCTGCACGGCGGCGGCGGTGGCGATCAACGCGATCGGTCACCACGCCGACCCGGTGAAGGCCATCGTCCTGTCCGCCCTGTCGGCGCTGGGGATCATCGTCTACGAGGTCCGCTCCGGGGCGAAGCACCGGCCGACGCTGCGCGACAAGGGCATGATCCCGGAGCCGCCGGAGCGGTTCGGGTGGCGGCGTTGGTTGACCTACCCGAGGCACACCTACGCGGCGTGGAAGGTCGACGTCCGTGACCGGCTCTCCCCCGGCGCGGCCGACCTGATCGCCCGGGCGGAGGCCCGGCGGTTCGAGCAGCGCCGCCAGGCGGCGGTCGAGGCCGAGCGGGAGCGGCAGAAGGAGGTGGCCGCCGAGGTCGCCGCCGGTGCCCGCAAGGCGCTGCGTAAGGCCACCGGCAAGGACTCCGGCGCCGCTCTGGCGGCCCTGGCCCGGCTGGCGGCCACCAGCACCCCGGCGCCGCTGCTGGCGCTGCCCTCCCCGGACCGGGTCGCGGTCGACGCGGCCCGCGCCGATGCCGTCGACGCCCGTCGGGCGCTGGCGCAAGCGGAAGCACGTGCTGCCGATGCCGAGTCGCGGGCGGAAGCGGCAACGGCCGGCCGGGCGGAAGCGGAAGCAACCGCCGCGACGGCGGTGGCCGAAGCGGAAGCGGAAGCACGCGCGGCGATCGAGCGGGCGGAAGCGGAAGCACGCGCGGCGACCGGTCGGGCGGAAGCGGAAGCAACCCGTCGGGCGCGGGCGGAAGCGGAAGCAGCGACCGCGATTCGCCGGGCGGAAGCGGAAGCACATGCTGCCGCGCTCGCCCGGCGGGCGGAAGCGGAAGCACGGACTGCGCTGGAGCGTGCGGAAGCGGAAGCGGAAGCGGCACGCGCGGAGGCCCGTGCGGAGACCGGACGCGCTGCCCGTACTCAGGGGCAGCTCGACGCCGCCGGCACCGAGTGGCAGCGCCGCCTGCAGGTGGCCGAGACGGACCTCGACCAGGCCCGCCGGGAGCTGAACGAGCAGCAGCGCACCCGCCTGCGTGCCGAGGCCCTGGTCGATGCCGCCAAGCAGGAGGCCGCCGACCTGCGGGCCGCCCTGGCCCAGGCCGCCGCCGACGCCGGCCGCCGGCCCCGCCGTACCCCGGGCGGGTCGTCGAGCACCCCGGCCGAGCCGGTGCTGTTCGACGGCGTGCCGGTCCCGCACGTCGATCGGGTCAGCCCGGAGACCGTCCGCGCGGTGCTCCAGGCCCGCAAGGACCACCCCGAGGCCATCCAGAAGGACCTCGCCGCGCAGGCCGGCACCTCCGAGCGGACCGTCCGCACGGTGCTCACCGCCGTCGCCGCCACGGGCGGCTCCGCCTCATAACAGCTCATAACTCTGGGGCGTGAGCAGCCAAAACACGAAGGGAGGGACACGATGCAGAACGAGACGACGGCCCTGGCCCCGACGCCCGAGCCGGAGCAGGTGGACACGGCGGTGCCGGCCCCGGACCTGTCGGTGCTGGCGGCCGAGCAGCCGCTGGCCGAGCAGGGCAAGGACGACAAGTCCGCCAAGCCGGAGGAGTTGGCGGAGACGACGCCCGCGTCGGTGGGCCTGGTGGTGGCGCTGGTGGTCATCTCGATCGTCGCCGCCGTGGTGGTGGCGATGTGGATGGTGTCGCCGCTGATGGCGCTGCTGCTCGGGGCCGGGCTGATCGTGGTCGCGGTGCTGGCCGGTGCCGGGTGGCTGGCCTGGCGCAAGTACACCCGACGGGCCAAGACCGGCAAGACCGGCAAGACCGGCCGGGACGGCTCCGGCCGGGGCGACCGTCCCCACAGCGGCGTCAGCGGCGGCAGGTCTCCGGACGGCGGAAAGAAGCCCGGGAGCAAGTCGGGTGGGCTGTGGCCGTTCGGCCGCAACAAGACCCCGGGCAGCGGCAAGACCCCGGCCGGCGGCGGGAAGCCCTCCGCTGGTGGGAAGCCGAGCGGCGACGGCGGGAAGAAGAAGCCGAGCGGCGGCAAGTCCGAGGGCGGGTGGTGGCCGTTCGGCCGCAACAAGACCCCGGGTAGCGGCAAGACCCCGGCCGGCGGCGAAAAGTCTCCGGCCGGGGGCAAGGCTCCCGCTGGTGGGAAGCCGACCGGCGACGGCGGGAAGAAGAAGCCGAGCGGCGGCAAGTCCGAGGGCGGGTGGTGGCCGTTCGGCCGCAACAAGACCC
>NZ_JBNCLB010000021.1:0-62198 GCF_049841815.1 Micromonospora sp. DT233
GAAGCCTTCCTCACCCTCGCCTGCGCCATCATCTGCTGGCGCCGACTCCAACACTCAAAGAGTTAGGAGTTGTTAGAATCCGGTCCCGGCATGGACATGCCGGGACCGTGTTGCGACCACGAAAAAGTGTCGATCGACCGGATGCTTTTCGAACCGCCCGGCACCGCAGATCCGGCAAGGGCACGACCGGCGAGCGGCAACTACCGCCGCGACAGCCGATCCAGCGACCTGGACCCCAATTTGCATACTTGCTTGGAGCTATGTTTGTGCGCCGAGCTCGAACGGTTGCGCCTACTTGGAAGGCTCCGCCGCAGAGCGAGCTGCCTCAATCACGATCACTGACCCGCCCCCGTGTAATTCTGGTCACCTGAGCCCGGACAGTAGCCCGGAAGGTCCAGACCGCGCGACCCTTCCTGGTCAAAACCCCAGCGTCGGCCATGGTCCGGAATCCTCAATACCGACGATTTCCGGCACCCGAATCCCCACTCGACCGCCGTTGGCGCAGCTCAGGGCCGACGGCGATCGGCTAGATCAACCGTTCGTCCATAGTTGATCAGCGATCCAGCGCGCGCGGCCATCCCGACGGTCCTACCGACGGGTAGGGCTGACCAGGGCGCGGGCCCCGAGCCACGGCCGCACGCCGCCGGTGTCAGCTGCCGAGGTAGGCGAGGACGGCGAGCACCCGCCGGTTGTCGCTGCCGGAGAGGTGCAGGCCCAGCTTGATGAAGATGTTGTTGATGTGCTTGGCCACGGCCTTCTCGGAGACGAACATCCGGGCGGCGATGGCACTGTTGGATCGCCCCTCGGCCATCAGCCCGAGGACCTCCCGCTCGCGCGGGCTCAACGACTCCAGGGAGCGTTCCCGCGACCGACCGGTCAGCAGCTCGGCGATCACCTCCGGGTCCATCGCGGTGCCGCCGGCAGCCACCCGCCGGACGGCCTCGATGAACTGCGCGACGTCGAGGACCCGGTCCTTGAGCAGGTAGCCGACGGCACCCTCGCCGTCGGAGAGGAGCTCACGCGCGTAGAGCGGCTCGACGAACTGCGAGAGCACGAGCACCGGCAGCCGTGGCACGACGGCGCGGGCCTCGATGGCCGCCCGCAGCCCGTCGTCGGTGTGGTTCGGCGGCATCCGGACGTCGACTACGGCGACCTCGGGGCGATGCTCGATCAGCGCCGCCTTGACGTCCGGCCCGTTGTCCACGCAGGCCACGACCTGGAATCCGGAGGCCTCCAGCAGGCGCACGAGACCGTCACGAAGCAGGGCCGAATCCTCACCCAAAACGACCCGCACGTTTACCCTCCGTAATAGCTGGACACCGGCGGGCGCATCATCGCACAACCGGTTGCGGCCCCGGCCGTAGGGCGAACGCCGTCCTGGCGGGCGAGGACGTGGCGGGTCAGCCGCCGCCGGCAGGCCCGGTGCTCTCCCTCGGGACGAGGACGAACGGCGTCTGCACGGTGAAGGGATCGGGAACTTCCCCGCCCTCGATCCGGGCCACCAGGCGCCGCACCGCCAGCCGGCCGATCTCGTCCTTGTCCGGCGCGACGGTGCTCAGCGTCGGGGAGCTGAAGCGCCCCTCCTCGATGTCGTCGATGCCGATCAGGGCGACGTCGTCGGGCGCGCGGCGGCCGGCCTCGGTCAGCGCGCGCAGCGCGCCGATGGCGACGAGGTCGTTGTAGCCGAGCACCGCGTCCGGCGGCTCGTCGAGGGCGAGCAGCCCGGCCATCGCCCGCCGGCCGTCGCGCCGGCCGAACCGCTCGGTGGGCGCGACGAGCTGCGGGTACGCCGGCAGGCCGGCCGCCGAGAGCGCCTCGCGGTAACCGCGCAGCCGCAACTGCGCCGAGTGCCGGTCGTCGCCGGGCGACGCCCCGATGAACGCGATCCGCCGCCGGCCGAGCGCGATCAGGTGTGCCACGGCGGTCCGGCTGGCGGCGACGTTGTCGATGGCGATGTGGTCGTGCGGCACGTCGTAGACGCCCTCGCCGATGAGCACCAGCGGGGTGTCGGCGGTGCGGGCCAGCACCTCGGCCCGGCCGACCCGTACCGGGCTGAGGATCAGGCCGTCGATGGGGTGGCGCTGCGCGTCGCGCAGCAGCGCCAGCTCCGTGGCCCGGTCGGCGGCGGTGTTCTCCATCAGCAGCGTGTAGCCCAGCTCGGCGGCCTGCCGGATGGCCACCTCGGCCAGCTCCGCGAAGTACGGGTTGTTCAGCTCCGGGACGGCCAGGGCGATCAGCCCGGTGCGGCCCCGGCGCAGGTGCCGGGCGCTGAGGTTGGGGCTGTAGCCCAACTCGTCGATCGCCCGCTGGACGCGCCGGCGGGTCTGCTCGCCCACCGGGCGGTACCCGTTGACCACGTTGGAGACCGTGGCCAGGGAGACACCGGCGCGGGCGGCGATGTCCTTCAGGCTGACGACCATGCGCCGCTTCCTCCGGAGTCGTTCGGGCGCTGCCGTGCGGCGGGTCCCACCGAGGCGCCGATCGGCGCGGTTCGGAAAATACATCGACATACAGTGATTGACGGGACGTCCGCCGTACCTCTATAACGTTATAGGGAGCCGGTCGACTGTCAATGCGGCACCGTCGTCGTCCGACGCAGCCACCACCGGCGTCCGTCCCAAGTCGAGCGACCGCCCACGCCCACCACCAGCGCCGGGAGCCCGTTCCCCCGCCTCCCCGGCGACTCGTCCCTCTGGAGACGGCATGACTCGTCAGGCCACCATCCGCCGCCATCGCAGCCTCCTGCTCACCCTCGCCCTGGTCCTCGGCGTGCTCGCCGCACCGACCGGCCCGAGCGCCCCGGCCCAGGCCGCGCCCGCCAAGCCCCCGCCCCTGACCACCCCGTGGACCAGCCAGGCGCTGGTCGGCACGCCGCTGCCGGAGTACCCGCGCCCGCAGATGACCCGCGCCGACTGGCTCAACCTCAACGGCGAGTGGCAACTGCGGCAGTCCGCCACCGACGACGCCCCGCAGTTCGGCACCGACCTGCCCGAGCGGGTCAACGTGCCCTTCCCGGTCGAGAGCGCGCTCTCCGGGGTGCACCGCGCCGCGAACGACAACCGCAACTACCTCTTCTACCGCCGCACCGTCACCGTGCCGACGAACTGGGCCGGGCGGCGCACCCTGCTGCACTTCGGCGCGGTCGACTGGCAGAGCACCGTCTGGGTCAACGGCACCCGGGCCGGCCAGCACACGGGCGGCTACGACGCCTTCAGCTTCGACGTCACCCCGTACCTGCGGGCCGGGGCCAACGAGATCGTGGTCAAGGTCTGGGACCCCACCGACACCCGGCAGAACGGCAGCCTGCCGCCCATCGGCAAGCAGACCAAGCAGCCCAGCGGCATCTTCTACACCCCCAGCTCCGGCATCTGGCAGACCGTCTGGCTGGAGCCGGTCCCCACCGCCTCGATCAGCAGCGTCGACGTCTACCCCAACCTGGCCACCAACACCCTGCGGGTGCGGGTCTCCACCCGGGGCACCGTCACCGGGCACAGCGTCCGGGCCGAGGCGCTCAACGGCACCACCGTGGTCGGCTCCGCCACCGGCGGCTTCACCGAGTTCAGCGTCCCGGTGCCCAACGCCCGCCGCTGGTCACCCGACGACCCGTTCCTCTACAACCTGCGGGTCACCCTGCGCAACGGCCAGGGCGCGCAGGTCGACCGGACCATGCACTACTTCGGGATGCGGGAGATCAGCACCGGGCTGGTCGACGGCGTGCTGCGCCCGAAGCTCAACGGTCAGTTCGTCTTCCAGGTCGGCACCCTGGACCAGGGCTACTGGCCGGACGGGGTCTACACCGCCCCGACCGACGCCGCCCTCGCCTTCGACCTGCAGAAACACAAGGACCTCGGCTTCAACATGGTGCGCAAGCACATCAAGGTCGAACCGCAGCGCTGGTTCTACCACGCCGACCGGCTCGGCCTCCTGGTCTGGCAGGACATCCCCTCGCTGACCGCCCAGAACGTCGACCCGACCAACGCCCAGCAGGCGCAGTTCGAGGCCGAGGCGCGCGAGATCGTCGACGAGCACCGCAGCTCGCCCGCCGTGGTGGCCTACACGGCGTACAACGAGGGTTGGGGGGAGCGCGCCCTCGACGACACCCGGCGGGTCGCCCAGAACATCAAGGACCAGGACCCCACCCGGCTGCTCAACCCGCACAGCGGCTACAACTGCTGCCAGTCGCTCGGCAACCCCGGCAACGGCGACATCGACGACTGGCACGTCTACCTGGGCCCCGACTCGCCGTCGCCCTCGGCGACCCGGGTGGCGGTGCTCGGTGAGTTCGGCGGCCTGGGCCTGCACACCCCCGGCCACGAGTGGAGCCCCAGCGGCGAGTTCTTCGCCTACGAGTGGCAGACCAACCGCACCACCCTCACCGACCGGTACGTCGGCCTGGTCCAGGGCGCGCAGAACCTCATGCTCGGCAAGGGGCTCAGCGTCTCGATCTACACCGAGATCACCGACCTCGAAGGCGAGCTCAACGGCTTCCTGACCTACGACCGTCAGGTGGTCAAGATGGACGAGGCGCGGGTCCGCGCCGCCAACCTCGCGTTGATCGCCGCCTCGAGGACGGCGGGCGGCGCGACGCCCGTCGCGCTGCCGCTGGACACCCGGCGGTCGTTCCAGGTGACCACCCCCGGCTACACCAACCGCTACCTGCGCCACCAGGACAGCCTGGCCTACACCGAGGTGGTCGACGCGGGCAGCCCGGCGCTGCTCAAGCAGGACGCCACCTACACCGTCCGCCGGGGGCTGGCCGACGCCGCCTGCTACTCGTTCGAGTCGGTCAACTTCCCCGGCCAGTACCTGCGCCACGCCGACTCCCGGGTCCGCAACTCGCCCAACGACGGCACGGCGCTGATGCGCGCCGACGCCACCTGGTGCGCCCGGGTCGGGCTCACCGGCAGCGGCGTCTCCCTGGAGTCGTACAACTTCCGGGGGAAGTTCCTGCGCCACTACGACGCCCAGGTCTGGCTGAGCAACGGCGCCGGCGGGCAGGCGTGGAACACGCCCGCCTACTGGGCCGCCGACAGCACCTGGAACGTCACCACCCCCTGGGCGCCCTGACGCATCGACGTGGCGGGGCCGGCCGACCCCGGCCGACCCCGCGCGCCGACCGGCCTCAGCAGATCACGATCACCACGTGCAGGTTCCGGGGGCCGTGCACGCCCTCGACCCGGTTGAGCTCGATGTCGCTGGTGGCGGAGGGCCCGCTGATCCAGGTGAGCGGGCGGTGCGGGTCGAGCCGCGCCACGGCGTCCGGCACCCCGGCGACGACCTGCTCGGCGCGCAGCACGCAGACGTGCACGTCGGGCAGGAGCGTGATGAGCCGCCGCCCCTGCTCCGGGCCCGCGTCGAGCACGACGGTGCCGGTCTCGGCGACGGCCACCGCCGCCGCCGTGACCACCCCGTCGGCCCCGTCCACCTGCTCGGCCGACAGGCCGTCGTCGACCAGCGCCTCGACGGTCTCGGGCAGCCAGTGCCGGGGCAACCCCGGCGGGACCACGACCCGCCGGCCGCCGAGCACCGCGTCGACGACCTGCGCCACCTCGCCGTCGCAACAGAGGTGCACGGTGGCCCGGTAGTCGGTGAGCCGGTGCACCAGGACCTCGAGATCCACGACGCCGCCGCCCCGGTGGTAGTCCCGCGCCACCTCGGCGGGGGCGGCCGGGTTGGGGCCGAGCGCGGCGCGCAGCCGGCCGAGGATCAGCGCACGGGAGCTCATCGTCGCGCCCACCATTCCCGGAAGGTCTGCGGCGGCGGCTGCGGCAGGTCCCGCCCGATGGTCCAGCCGCTCAGCGGCGGGGGCAGGCCCCGCCCGCTCCGGCCGGCGAGGCGGGCGCCCCGCGCGGCGCGCTGCGCGGCCTCGTACAGCCTGCGGTGATCCATGGTGTACGCGGCGGCGGCCATCGCGACCGCCTCGGCGCTCGGCAGCCGGTGCTCGCTGCGGTACGCGGCGACCTGCCGGGCGCGCAGGTGCACCAGGATCGACGGGATGTCGATCATCACCGGGCAGGCGTCGAAGCAGGCCCCGCAGAGCGAGGAGGCGAAGGGCAGCGACGCGTTGTCGCCCACCCCGGTCAACTGCGGCGAGAGCACCGCGCCGATCGGCCCGGGATAGACCGAGCCGTACGCGTGCCCGCCGACGCGCTCGTAGACCGGGCAGACGTTCAGGCAGGCCGAGCAGCGGATGCAGTGCAGCGCCTGGCGGCCCACCTCGTCGGCGAGCACCGCGCTGCGGCCGTTGTCCAGCAGCACCAGGTGCACCTCCTGCGGCCCGTCGCCGGGGGTGACCCCGGTCCACATCGAGGTGTACGGGTTCATCCGCTCCCCGGTGGAGGCCCGGGGCAGCAGTTGCAGGAACACCTCGAGGTCGGCCCAGGTGGGGATCACCTTCTCGATCCCCATGACGGTGATCAGGGTCTGCGGGAGGGTGAGGCACATCCGGCCGTTGCCCTCGGACTCGACCACGGCGAGGGTGCCGGTCTCGGCCACCGCGAAGTTCGCCCCGGAGACGGCGACCCGGGTGCTGAGGAACGTGCGGCGCAGGTGCCGGCGGGCGGCGGCGGCCAGCGCCGCCGGCTCGTCGGTCAGCGCCGGGTCGACGCCGGGCATCTCGCGCAGGAAGATCTCCCGGATCTCCGCCCGGTTGCGGTGGATCGCGGGCACCAGGATGTGGCTGGGCCGGTCCCGCCCGAGCTGCACGATCAGCTCGGCGAGGTCGGTCTCCACCGGTTCGACGCCGGCCGCCTCCAGCGCCTCGTTGAGCCCGATCTCCTGGGTGGCCATCGACTTGACCTTCATCACCCGCTCCGCGCCGGTGGCCCGGACCAGCTCGGTGACGATCCGGTTGGCCTCGACGGCATCGGCGGCCCAGTGCACGGTGCCCCCGGCGGCGGTGACCGCCGTCTCCAGCTGCTCCAGCAGCTCGGGCAGGCGGGCCAGCACGTCGGTCTTGATCGCCGAGCCGGCGGCGCGCAGCTCCTGCCAGTCGGGGACCTCGTCGATCACCGCCGCCGACTTGGCCCGGATCGTGGCCGTGGCGTGGCCGAGGTTGCGGCGCAGTTGGGCGTCGGCCAGGCCGCGCCGGGCGGCCACCGGGAAGGGCTCGTCGCCGCGCAGCTGCCCGACGCCGCGCGGCGCGGTGGCCGGCATACCGAGGAAGGTCTCGCTCACGCCGTCACCCCCGCCCGCCCGACCGGCCCACCGGCTGCCCGCCCGACCGGGCCGGCGGCGGACTCGGTGCTGGCCAGGATCTCCGCCAGGTGCACGGTGCGCACCCCGGCCCGCAACCGGGACAGGCCGCCGCCGATGTGCAGCAGGCAGGAGGCGTCCCCGGCGGTGCAGACGTCGGCCCCGGTGGCCAGCACGTGGCGCATCTTGTCGGCCAGCATCGCCGTGGAGGTGTCGGCGTTCTTCAGGGCGAAGGTGCCGCCGAAGCCGCAGCACTGCTCGGCCTGCGGCAGCTCCACCAGGTCCAGGCCCCGGACCTCGCGCAGCAGCCGCAGCGGCTTCTCCCCCACCCGGATCATCCGCAGCGAGTGGCAGGTCGGGTGGTACGTCACCCGGTGCGGGTAGAACGCGCCCACGTCGGTCACCCCGAGCACGTCGACGAGCAGCTCCGAGAGCTCGTAGGTGTGCCGGGCCACCTCCTCGGCGCGGCTGGCCAGCCGCTCGTCACCGGCGGCGCGGGCCACCGTGGCGTGCTGGTGGCGCACCGAGCCGACGCAGGAGCCCGACGGGGCCACCACCACGTCGTACGGCGCGAAGGTCCGCACGTGCCGGCGCACCAGCCGCAGCGCCTCGTCCGGATAGCCGGTGTTGACGTGCAGCTGCCCGCAGCAGGTCTGCTCGGCGGGGAAGACGACCTGATGACCGAGCCGTTCCAGCAGCCGCACCGTGGCCTTGGCCGCCTCGGGGAAGAGGGTGTCGGCCAGGCAGGTGACGAAGAGGGCTATGCGCATCCTCAGTCCTCCCATCCGAGGCGTCGGGCGGCGGCCCGCCACGCCGGGGCGGTGCCGCGCGGCTCGTACCGCACGACCTGTTGGGTCCGGCGCAGCAGGGCCCGCAGCGCCGGCAGGTCGCCGCCGACGACACCGAGGGCGCGGGCCTGCACCAGCACGTTACCCAGCGCGGTGGCCTCGATCGGCCCGGCGAGCACCGGCAGGGCGCAGGCGTCGGCGGTGAGCTGGCACAGCAGCGCGTTGCGGGCCCCGCCGCCGACGACGTGCACGGCGTCGACGTGCCGGCCGGTGAGCCGCTGCGCCTGCGCCACGGCGCGGTGATGGGCCAGCGCCAGGCTGTCGAGGATGCAGCGGACCGTGGCCGCCGGGGTGGCCGGCACCGGCTCGCCGGCCCGACGGCAGGCGTCCGCGAGGCGCGCGGGCATGTCGCCGGGGGGCAGGAACGCGGGGTCGTCCAAATCCACCACCGCGCCCAGGGCCGGCTCCCCGGCGGCCCGCCGGAGCAGGTCGGTCAGCTCGACGGCGCCCCAGGCGCGCAGCGACTCCTGCAGCGGCCACAGCCCCATCACGTTGCGCAGGTAACGGATCGTGCCGTCCACGCCGGACTCGTTGGTGAAGTTGGCCCGCCGGCTGGCCTCGCCGAGCACCGGGGCGGCCAGCTCGACGCCGACCAGGGACCAGGTGCCGCAGGAGATGTAGGCGAAGTGCTCGCCCGCCGCCGGCACCCCCACCACCGCCGACGCGGTGTCGTGCGAGCCGACCGCCAGCACCGCCGGGTCGCCGGGCAGCCCCACCGAGGGCAGCACCGGGCCGATGCGGGTGCCCGGCTCGCGCAGCGGCGCGAAGAGTTCGGCGCGGATGCCCGCGTCGGCCATCAGGTCGGTCGCCCAGGCGCGGCGGCGCGGGTCGTAGAGCTGGGTGGTGGAGGCGTTGGTGACCTCGGCGCCGAGCTCACCGGTGAGCCAGTACGCGATCAGGTCCGGGATCAGCAGCAGGCGGTGCGCCGACTCCAGTTGCGGCGTGCCGGCGGCGGCGACGAGCTGGTACAGGGTGTTGAACGGCAGGTGTTGCAGCCCGGTGGTGGCGTAGAGGCGCTGCGCGCCCAGCCGCCCGGCCACCCGGTCGCCGACGCCGTCGGTGCGCCCGTCGCGGTAGTGCACCGGGTTGCCCAGCAGCGCGCCCGTGGCGTCGAGCAGCCCGTAGTCCACCGCCCAGGTGTCGACGCCGATGCCGGCGACCTCCCCGGCGGCGCGCAGGCCGTCGAGGACGCCCCGGTACAGGGCCAGGATGTCCCAGTGCAGGGTGCCCGCCACCCGCACCGGCTCGTTGCCGAACCGGTGCGCCGAGGTCAGTTCCAGCCGCCCCGGCGCGACCTCCGCCACCATCACCCGGCCGCTGGACGCGCCCAGGTCCACGGCGGCGACGCGGGCCGCCCCGCTCACCGTCGCCCCCTCGTCACCGTCGCCCCCTCGTCACCGTTGCCCCCGCATCGTCGCCTCGGCCCGGCTCAGCGCAGGAAGGCCGCGGCGACACCGGCGTCCACCGGGACGTGCAGGCCCGTGGTGTGCGACAGCTCCCCGCCGGTGAGCACGAAGACCGCGTTGGCCACGTGCTCCGGCAGCACCTCGCGTTTGAGCAGGGTGCGCTGGGCGTAGAACTCGCCGAGCTCGGCCTCCGGCACGCCGTAGACGGCGGCCCGCTGGGCGCCCCACCCGCCGGCGAAGATGCCGGAGCCGCGCACCACCCCGTCGGGGTTGACGCCGTTGACCCGGATGCCGTGGCCGCCGAGCTCGGCGGCGAGCAGCCGCACCTGGTGGGCCTGGTCGGCCTTTGCCGCGCCGTAGGCCACGTTGTTCGGGCCGGCGAAGATCGAGTTCTTGCTGGAGATGTAGACGATGTCCCCGCCCATCCCCTGCGCCAGCAGCACCCGCGCGGCCTCCCGGGAGACCAGGAAGGAACCCTTGGCCATCACGTCGTGCTGCAGGTCCCAGTCCGCCTCGGTGGTCTCCAGCAGCGACCTCGACAGCGACAGCCCGGCGTTGTTGACCACCAGGTCGACCCCGCCGAAGGCCAGCACCGCCTGGCGCAGGGCGGCGGCCACGGCGTCGCCGTCGCTGACGTCGGCGGCGACGGCGACCGCCACGTCGGCGGTGCCAGGCTGCGCGACGCCGGCGGCGGCGCCGATCTCGGCCGCGACCGTGGCGGCGGCCTCGGCGTCGCGGTCGGCGACCACCACGCAGGCCCCCTCGGCGGCGAGCCGGTGGGCGACGGCCCGGCCGATGCCGGAGCCGCCGCCGGTGACGAAGGCGATCCGGGTGGCGAGGGCCTTCGGCTTCGGCCGGCGGCGCAGCTTCGCCTCCTCCAGGGCCCAGTACTCGATCCGGAACTTCTCGGCCTCGTCGATCGGCGCGTACCGCGACACCGACTCCGCGCCGCGCATCACGTTGACGGCGTTGACGTAGAACTCCCCGGCGACGCGGGCGGTCTGCTTGTCGGCCCCGAAGCTGAACATGCCCACCCCCGGCACCAGCACCACGGCCGGGTCGGCGCCGCGCATCGGCGGGCTGGCCGGGCCGGCGTGCCGGGCGTAGTAGGCGCGGTAATCGTCGCGGTAGGCGGCGTGCAGCTCGCTCAGGCGGGCGATCGTGTCGTCGAGCCCGGCGGTGGGCGGCAGGTCCAGCACCAGCGGGCGGACCTTGGTGCGCAGGAAGTGGTCGGGGCAGGAGGTGCCGAGGGCGGCCAGCGCCGGGTGCCTCTCCCGGGCCAGGAAGTCCAGCACCACGTCGTCGTCGGTGAAGTGGCCGACCTGCGGCCGGTCGGTGGAGGCCAGCCCGCGCAGCACCGGGAAGAGCGCCGCCGCCCGGCGTCGCCGCTGCTCGGCGGGCAGCGGCCGGTAGCCGTCGACGACCGGGCCGAACGGCTCGGCCCGCCCCCGCGAATCGAGGTACGCCTGCGCGCCCCGGATGATCTCCAACGAGTGCCGTTCGCACTCCTCGCTGGTCGCGCCCCAGGCGGTGATGCCGTGCCCGCCGAGGATCACGCCGATCGCCTGCGGGTTGGCCCGCGCCACCGCCGCGATGTCCAGGCCGAGCTGGAAGCCGGGACGACGCCACGGCACCCAGAGCACCCGGTCGCCGAAGATCTCCTCGGTCAGCGCGGGCCCGTCGGCGGCGGCGGCGATCGCGATGCCGGCGTCGGGGTGCAGGTGGTCCACGTGCGGCGCGTCGACCAGGGCGTGCATGGCGGTGTCGATGGAGGGCGCGGCCCCGCCCCGGCCGTGCAGGCAGTAGTCGAACGCGCCGACCATCTCGTCCTCGCGCTCCACCCCGGGGTAGACGTCGACGAGGGCGCGCAGCCGGTCCAGCCGCAGCGCCGCCAGGCCGGCCTCGGTGAGGGTGCCCAGGTCGCCGCCGGAGCCCTTGACCCAGAGCAGGTCGACGGGGCCGCCGGTGACCGGGTCGGTCTGCTCGCCCTTGGCGGAGGTGTTCCCCCCGGCGTAGTTCGTCGTGCTCGGGTCGGCGCCGAGCCGGTTACTGCGCGCGATCAGCGCCTGAACCTCGGAGTGCATCGTCCTCACGCCTTCGTCTGCGTTTCTTCGGTGGTGGTCGGGCGCCCCGGCGGCGGGGGCCGGGGCCCCGTGCCGGCGGCGGCGCTCAGGCACCCCAGCCGGCCTGCTGGCCGCCGGCGCGCTCGACCCGGATCCGGTCGAAGTAGCCGGAGCGGGCGTACGCGGCCATCGGGTCCGGGTCCAGGCCCGCCTCGGCGCGGTGCTCGGCGAGCAGCGGCCGCACGTCGGTGTGGTACGCGTCCATCAGCACCGCGTTCGCGCCGAGCACGTCGCCGGCGCGCTGCGCGGCGGCGAGCGCCACCGGGTCGACCAGCAGCGCCTTCGCCGTGGCCTCCTGCACGTTGAGCACCGAGCGGATGATCGCCGGGATCTTCGGCTCGATGTTGTGGCACTGGTCGAGCATGAAGGCGATCCCGGCGGCCGGGTCCAGCGCGTCGGCCCGCACGATCTCGTGCATGATCCGGAAGAGCTGGAACGGGTCGGCGGCGCCGACCATCAGGTCGTCGTCGGCGTAGAAGCGGGAGTTGAAGTCGAACGCGCCGAGCTTGCCGGCGCGCAGCAGGAACGCCACGATGAACTCGATGTTCGTGCCCGGGGCGTGGTGCCCGGTGTCGATGACGACCTGCGCCTTCGGCCCCAACTCCAGACAGTGCGCGTACGCGGTGCCCCAGTCCGGCACGTCGGTGGCGTAGAAGGCCGGTTCGAAGAGCTTGTACTCCAGCAGCAGCCGCTGGTCGTCGCCGAGCCGGTCGTACGTCTCGCGCAGCGCCACCGTGAGCCGGTCCTGCCGGGCGCGCAGGTCGTCCTGGCCTGGGTAGTTGATGCCGTCGGAGAACCAGAGCTTCAGGTCGCGCGAGCCCGTGCGGTCCATGATGTCCACGCAGTCGAGCAGGTGGTCGATGGCCTTGCGGCGCACCCCCGGGTCGGGGTTGGTGACGCTGCCGAGCTTGTAGTCGTCGTCCTGGAAGACGTTGGCGTTGATCGCGCCGAGCGTGACCCCCCGGTCGGTGGCGTACGCGGCCAGGTCGGTGTAGTCGTCGACCCGGTCCCACGGGATGTGCAGGGCCACCGTCGGCGCGACGCCGGTGAGCCGGTGCACCACCGCCGCGTCGGCGATCTTCTCGTACGGGTTGCGCGGCACGCCCTGCTGCGGGAAGACCTTGAACCGGGTGCCGGAGTTGGCGTACGCCCAGGACGGGGTCTCGATGCGCTGGGCGCGCAGGGCCGACCTGACTCGCTGGAGGGTCTGCGCGTCGGGCTGCGTCATGGGGTTCTCCCGTCTCTGCGGTGGGCAGTTCCCCCGGTCGGTGCCACGCCGACGCGCGGCACCGGCCGGGGATGCGCCTCAGAACTGGAACTGGTCGATGTTGTTCTTGTCGAAGACGGTGGGCGGGCCGAGGACGACCACCCCGTCCTTGCCGACGGTGTACTCGCCGAGCTTGCCGGCGGTGAACTTGTCGCCCTCGGCGCCGGTGATCTGGCCGGAGGCCAGCGCCGCCCCGGCGTACGCCGCGAGGTAGCCCAGGTCGGCGGGGCTCCAGAGGGCGAACGCGTCGACGGTGCCGTCCTTGACGTACTGGCGCATCTGGTTCGGGGTGCCCAGGCCGGTCAGCTTGACCTTGCCCTTGTACTGCGACCCGCTGAGGTAGCGCCCGGCCGCCGCGACGCCGACGGTGGTCGGGGAGACGATGCCCTTGAGGTTCGGGTACGACTGGAGCAGCCCCTGGGTCTCCTGGAAGGACTTCTGGTCGTCGTCGTTGCCGTACGCCACGGTGACCAGCTTGATCTTGCTGTACTCGGGCTTCTTCAGCTCCTCCTTCATCAGCGCGATCCAGGCGTTCTGGTTGGTCGCGTTGGCGGTGGCCGAGAGGATCGCGATCTCGCCCGCGCCGCCGATCTGCTGCGAGATGAGCTTGACCTGGTTCTCGGCGATGCCCTCGGCGGTTACCTGGTTGACGAAGATCTGCCGGCACTCCGGCTTGGTGTCGGAGTCGAAGGTGACGATCTTCGCGCCGGCCGCCTTCGCCTGGTTGAGCGCCCCGCAGATGGCGTTGGGGTCGTTGGCCGACGTGACGATCACGTCCATGCCCTGCTGGGAGAGGGTGTTGATGTAGCTGACTTGGGACGAGGCGCTGGCCTCGGAGGGGCCGACCTCCTTGAACTCGCCCTTGAACTCGGCGATGGCCGCCTTGCCGCCGTTGTCGGAGACGGTGAAGTACGGGTTGTTCAGCGCCTTGGGCAGGAAGGCGATCTTCAGCCCCGCCTTCAGGGCGGCGTCGGGGTTCGCGGCGCCGCTGGCCTGGCCGCCGGCGGTGTCGTTGCCGCCGGCGTCGTCGCGGGTGGTGCCGCCGCCGCAGGCGGCGCTGAACAGCAGTGCGGCGAGGGCGAGGCCGGTGGCCCCGGCGCGGAGACCTCTGCGGTACAAGGACATCGTCATCCTTTCGAAGGTGGGTGGTGGGCGGTGGGCGTCACGGGGCGACGGGGTGGCGTTGTCGGCGGCGATGCAGCCGGGCGCGGACGTCGGCGACGGCGTTGGGTAGCACCACGGAGGCGATGAGCAGGCCGCCGGTGACGATGGTCAGCGCGTTGGCGTCCACGTCGGCCAGTTGCAGCGCGTTGCGCAGCACGCCGAGCAGCAGCACGCCGGCCAGCACGCCGGGCAGGGCGCCCCGACCGCCGAAGATCGAGACCCCGCCGAGCAGCACGGCGGTGACCACGGTCAGCTCCAACCCGGTGGCGTTGTCGCCCCGGGCGCTGGCGTAGCGCAGCGTCCAGAAGAGGCCGACCAGTCCGCAGACCGCGCCGGAGACCACGAAGAGCCAGAACTTCGTCCGGGCCACCGAGACGCCGGTGAAGGTGGCGGCCTGGTCGTTGTTGCCCATGGCGTAGAGCGCCCGACCGGCGGCGGTGGCGTGCAGCACGACGCCGAAGGCGACCGCGAGCGCCAGCACCGCGACCAGCACCACCGGGACCGAGGTGCCGGGGATGGTGCGCAGCACGGCGGCGGTCCAGTCGGCCGGGAAGTCCGCCACCGCCTGGTCACCGAGGACCACGAAGGAGAGCCCCCGGTAGAGGGCCAGGGTGCCGATGGTGACCGCCAGCGACGGCAGCCCGAAGCCGGTGACGAAGAGGCCGTTCACCGCCCCGAGCGCCGCGCCGGTCAGCACCACCACGACGCAGATCAGCTCCAGCGACAGCCCGCTGGTCAGCCAGAGCTGCCCCATCAGGGTGCTGCAGAGCCCCACCGTGCTGGCCACCGAGAGGTCGATCTCGCCGGTGATCACGATGAGCGTCATGGGCAGCGCGAGGAACGCCAGCGGCACCAGGTCGAGCAGCAGGAACTGCGCGTTGCGGCCGGTGGCGAAGTTCTCCACGGTCAGGCCGGCGACCAGCACGGCCGCCGCGAGCGCGGCGATGATCACCGCGTCCCAGGAGGCCAGCAGCCCGCGCAGGGTGGCCAGCGGGCCCGCCTCGGCCTCGACCCCGGCCTCGGCGTCGCCGGTGGGCGGGGCGGCGTAGAGGCTGTCATGCGCCATGGGCGCTCCTTGATCGCAGGCGGGCCGCCACCCGCAGGGCCAGCAGCCGGTCCAGCCCGATGGCGGCGAGGATGAGCGCGCCGACCACGGCCTGCTGCCAGAACGGGTCGATGCGCAGCACGGCCAGCGAGCTGCCGATCGTGGTCAACAGCACCGCGCCGAGGGCCGCGCCCCAGGCGCTGCCGCTCCCGCCGAAGATCGCCACCCCGCCGACCACGGCGGCGGCGACGACCTGGAGTTCCAGGCCGGTGCCGGCGGCGGCGTCGAGGGTGCCGAAGCGGGCGGCGTAGAGCACCCCGGCGAGGCCGGCGAGGGCGCCGTTGGCGACGAAGACGGCGAAGACCCGCCGCCCCACCGGGATGCCGGAGAGCCGGGCGGCGGCCGGCTCGGAGCCGATCGCGTAGAGCTCCCGGCCGCTGCGGTAGGAGCTCAGGTAGAACCCGACGGCGGCGACGACGACCAGCGCGACGAGAAAGAGCACGGGCACGCCGAGCACCGTCTGGTTGCCCAGCCGCAGGAACGACGCGGGCATGTCGGCGGCGTTGATCTGCCGGCCGGACGCCCACTGGTAGTCGATGCCGCGGAAGGCGTAGAGGGTGCCCAGGGTGATGACCAGGGCGGGCACCCGGGCCACCGCGATCAGGCCGCCGTTGACCGCCCCGCAGAGCGCGCCCAGCGCGACGCCCAGGGCCAGCGCCACCGGCCACGGGGTGCCGGGCGCGGCGAGGAAGAGCGAGCCGGTGGCGAAGGCGACCAGGCCCAGGATCGAGCCGACCGAGAGGTCGACGTTGCGGGTGACGATGACGAGGGTCTGGCCGACCGCCAGGATCACCAGGATCGCGCAGCCCAGCAGCAGGTCCTTGACGCTCTGCGCGCCGAGGAAGCGGTCGTTGCGCGCGACGGTCACCGCGACCAGCGCGCCGAGGGCGAGCAGCAGGCTCAGCTCGCGTACGGCCAGCAGCCGCTCGGCCAGCCTCCGGCGCTGCCGGTCGGGGCCGGCCGGGGCGCCCTTGGTGGGCGGCGCGGGCGCGTCGGTGTCGGTGCGGCTCATGCGCCCACCCGCTGACCGGTGGCGGCGAGCATGACGGTGTTCTCGTCCGCCTCGGCGCGGGGCAGCTCGCGGACCAGCCGCCCCTCGCGCATCACCAGGACCCGGTCGGCCATGCCGAGCACCTCGGGCAGCTCGCTGCTGATCATCAGGATGGCCAGCCCCTCGCCGGCCAGCTCCGTCAGCAGCCGGTGCACCTCGGCCTTGGTGCCGATGTCGATGCCCCGGGTCGGCTCGTCGACGATCAGCACCCGGGGCTCGGTGGCCAGCCACTTGGCCAGCACGACCTTCTGCTGGTTGCCGCCCGACAGGGTCGCCACGGACGCGCTCAGCCGGGCGGCCTTGACCCGCAGCCGCCGGGTCCAGGTGTGGGCCTCGGCGCGTTCCGCGCCGCCGAGCAGCAGCCCCAGCCGGCTCAGCGCCCGGCGGCGGGCCAGGGTGGCGTTGCGCTGCACCGACAGCTCCATCACCAGCCCTTGCTGCCGGCGGTCCTCGGGGACCAGCGCCATCCCGGCGGCGATGGCCCGGCCCGGCCGCCCGGCGGGGACGGCCCGCCCGGCCACCAGCACCTCGCCGGCGTCGTAGCGGTCGACGCCGAAGACGGCGCGGGCGACCTCGCTGCGACCGGCGCCGACCAGCCCGGCGAGCGCGACGATCTCCCCGCCCCGCACTGTGAACGACACGTCGGTGAAGACCCCCGCCCGGGTCAGCCCACGGACCTCCAGCAGGGTGTCGCGCGGCCGGGCGGCCCGCTTGGGGTAGAGCGCGGAGACGTCCCGGCCGACCATCCGCCGCACCACCTCCTCGACGCCCACGTCGGCGGCCGGGTCGGTGGAGACCCACGCGCCGTCGCGCAGCACGGTGATCCGGTGGCACAGGTCGAAGACCTCGTCGAAGCGGTGCGAGATGAACAGCACCGCCGCGCCGCGCGCGCAGAGCGACCGGGCGACGGCGAAGAGCCGTTCGACCTCCACCCCGGAGAGCGCGGCGGTGGGCTCGTCCATGACCAGGACCCGGGCGTCGAAGGAGATCGCCTTGGCGATCTCGACGAGTTGCTGGTCGGCGATGGAGAGCCCCCGGGCCGGGCGGGCCGGGTCGATCCGCACGCCCAGCCGGGCGAAGAGCCGCTCGGCGTCGCGGTGCATCGCTGTGGTGTCGATGCGGCGCAGGCCGCGCAGCGGTTGCCGGCCCATGAAGATGTTCTCGGCCACGGAGAGGTCGGGGAAGAGCGTCGGCTCCTGGTGGATCACCGCGATGCCGGCGGCCCGCGCGTCGGCGGGGTCGCGCAGCCGCAGCGGCCGACCGTCCATGGTGATCGTGCCGGAGTCGGGCGGGTGCGCGCCGGCCAGGATCTTGACCAGGGTGGACTTGCCCGCCCCGTTCTCACCGACCAGGGCGTGTGCCTCGCCGGGGTGCAGCGCGAGGCGCACCCCGCGCAGCGCGGCGACGGCCCCAAAGGACTTCGTCACGCCGTCGAGCACCAGCAGCGCGGCGCCGTCCCGGCCGGGCGCGTCGGCGGTCATCCGACCCCCTCCTGAATCGTTTCATACCTCGTGCATGGACCGTAGGGGCAGTCGTTCTTGAGCGTCAAGGGGTTCGATGATTTCCGCGCCGTCGCCGCGCGCCGCGCCCGGTCGGTCGCCGGGGCGGGTGCCGGCCGCGTGGATGAAACGTTTTACCCGCTATAGACTGCCGGGGCGACCTGGTCGGACGTCGTGCGCGTGTGCTCGCTAGAGCGCACTGAAAGGTAACGGAGTCATGGCAGCGGCGAACATCAAGGAGGTCGCCCGGCACGCCGGGGTCTCCCTGGGCACGGTGAGCAACGTGCTCAACCGCCCCGACACGGTCGCCCCCGCCACCCGGCAGCGGGTGCTCGACGCCATCACCACCCTCGGCTACGTCCGCAACGACTCGGCGCGGCAACTGCGCGCCGGGCACAGCCGCACCGTCGCCATCGTCGTGCTCGACGTGGCCAACCCGTTCTTCACCGACGTGGTGCGCGGCGCGGAGCAGGTGATCGAGGCGGCCGACGCCATGCTCGTGGTCTGCAACAGCGGCGAGGACGGCGCCCGCGAGCGCCGCCACCTGGAGCTGCTGGAGGAGCAGCGGGTACGCGGGGTCCTGATCACCCCGGTCGGCCACGGCCCCCAGCCCAACCTGGACAAGCTCGTCGACCGGGGCATCCCGGTGGTGCTGGTGGACCGGGGCGCGGGCAAGACCAACCGGTGCTCGGTGGCGGTCGACGACGTCCTCGGCGGCCGGCTCGCCATGGACCACCTGCTGGACCAGGGCCACCACCGCGTCGCGTACGTCGGCGGCCCGCCGGCCCTCGCCCAGGTCGCCGACCGGCACGCCGGGGCCGCCGCCGCGCTGGCCGACCGGGGCGGCGACGCCGAGCTGCGGGTGGCGGTGACCGGGAGCCTGACCGTCGCCGCCGGCCGGCGGGCCGCCCAGGAGCTGCTGGAATCCCCGGCCCGCCGCCGCCCCACGGCCGTCTTCTGCGCCAACGACCTGATCGCCCTCGGCGTGCTGCAGGAGCTCACCGCGCGGGGCTTGCGGGTGCCCGACGACGTGGCGGTCGTCGGCTACGACGACATCGAGTTCGCCGGGGCGGCGGCGGTGCCGCTGAGCTCGGTGCGCCAGCCCCGCGACCAGCTCGGCCGCACGGCGGCGCAACTGCTGCTGGAGGAGGCCGAGGCCGGTGCCGTGCACCGGCACCGGCACGTGGTCTTCCAGCCGGAGCTGGTCGTGCGCCGCTCCAGCGACCACCGGCGCCGCTGACGACACCGGCGCGGGTCAGGCCGCCGGGACCGCCGTGGCCCAGACGTCGGCGATGGACGGGTCGTGGTCGGCGTCGGTGTCCCGGAACCGCACCCGCACCACCCCGTCGGCGGTGGCGGCGGGGAGGTCGACGACGAACTGGTAGCTGACCGTGCCGCCGCCGGTGGCGGTGCGCCGCCACGACCGGGTCTGCGCCACCGTCCCGTCCACCACCACCTCGTAGGTCTTCAGTTGGGGTCCGTCGTAGGTCTCGATCGCCCGCAGCACGAACGGCTTGCCGGCCGGGACGGCGAGGTCGAACTCGAACCAGCCGTCGGGGTGGTCCAGGTTGGTGTAGCGGCGGGTCAGCCCCGCCTCCACGCTGGTCGCCGAGTGGGTCGACGCGGCCAGCCGGTGCGCCTGTTCGGACGCCGCGACGCCGAGGTCGACGTGGTCGGACGCCCCGGCCGGCGGGTTGGCGAGGCGTACGCCGATCGCGGCGGCCCGCCGCTCGGCCGCCGTGCCGCCGGTGGCGGCCGTGATCTGCGCCGACGACTCGGTCACCGAGACCGGCGCGGTCAGCACCGTCGAGACGGTGGCCTGCGCGCCGGCGGCGAGGTCGTAGCCGGTGCTGGGCGGCGCCACCCGCCAGCCGGCCGGGGCGGCGACGGTGAGCTGCCCGGTCGCCCGCACGGTGGCCCGGTTGCGCAGCACCGTGGCGACCGTCGTGGTCGCGCCCGGCGCGACCTCCGCCGGGCCCGGGGTGACCGAGACGACCTGCACGGCCGGCGCGACGGTGACCGTCCCCGAGACCGGCAGGGTGGCGGTGCCGCCGCGGCGGGTGTAGCCGGCCGAGCCCTCGACGGCCCCGCTGCCCACCGCCTGACCGGCGCCGACCCGCAGGTCGTAGCGGTGGCTGACGGTGCCGCCCGGCGCGACGGCGGTGGCCCGCTGCCCGACGGGGGTGACCGTCCAGCCGGCGGGGGCCCGCAGCGCGGTGGTCAGGTCGGCCAGCGGGTCCGCCCCGCTGTTGCTCACCGTCACGGTGGCGGCGACGACCTCGCCGGGCAGCCGCTCCCCCACCGGCAGGTCCAGCTTGACCACCGCCCCGACCAGCGCCGACGACGCCGCCGAGAGCCGCTGGTCGACGCGGGTGAACAGGGCCGCGAAGCGGTCGGCGTGGGCCTGGGTGAGGCGGCCCGCGGCGACCTCGGTGCGCAGCCAGCGGGCGGTGTCGGCGGCGATCGCCAGGGCCCGGTGCGCGCCGGCGGCGGCGGAGCCGGCGTTGCCCGCCACGTACGCCGTCCGCGCCGCCGTCGTCTCCGTGCCGAGCAGGCCGAGCCGCTGCCGCAGGTAGTCGGCCGTCGCCGGGCCCACCGCGTCGGCGAGCTCGTCGGTGAGCGCCCCCAGCTCCCGTACGGTGTCGCCGGCGTCGCCCAGGTCGCCGAGCGCGCGGTCGACGGCGAAGGCGTACGAGCCGGAACCGATCTCGTAGACGGCGACCGCGCCGTCCATTCGGACGAAGCGCACCCCGGTGGCCTGCTCCGCCGGCTTGCCGCCCTCGGTGACCGCGTTGCGCCCCGGGGCCGGCATCCGCACCGTGGCCGTGGTGTTCGCCGGCACGGTGAGCCGCAGCCGCATGTCGCCGCGCGCGTCGAGGTCCCAGTCGCTGACGATCGACCCGTACGCCGAGCGGTGCGTCGCCTTGGCCGAGGTGAGGCCGCCGCCGGGCTGCGGGGCGAAGACGATGTTCGACAGTCCCGGCTTGGCGGCGTCGGTCTGGATGCCGCCCAGGGTCCGGTACATCCAGTCGCCCACCGCGCCGTAGGCGTAGTGGTTGAAGGAGTTCATCGACACGTCGCCGAAGCTGCCGTCCGGCTTGATCGAGTCCCAGCGTTCCCAGATGGTGGTCGCGCCCTTGGCGATCTCGTAGCCCCACGAGGGGAAGGTGTCGTTGAGCAGCAGCCGGTAGGCGACGTCCAGGTGCCCGGTGGCGCTCAGCGCCGGCAGCAGGTCCGGGGTGCCGAGGAAGCCGGTGGAGAGGTGCCAGTCGTGGCGCTGCACGTTGGCGACCAGCTTGGCGGCGGCCTTGGCGCGCAGCGGGTCCGGCAGCAGGCCCATGCCGATGGCCACCACGTACGCGGTCTGGCTGTCGCCCTGCACGGTGCCGTCGGCCGAGACGTACGCGGTGACGAACGCCTGCGCGACGGTCTTGGCCAGCGCCGTGTAGCGGGTCGCGTCGGCGGTCCTGCCGATCGCGCCGGCCAGCTGCCCCAGCAGCCGCATCGTGTACGCGTAGTAGGCGGTGGCGAGCACGCCGCCCGGCGTCGGGTCCTGCAGGTTGAGCCAGTCGAGGTACGGCCCGCCGTTGGTGCGCAGGTTGCCCGAGCTGGTGCTCTCCAGCCAGGACGCGTACCGCGTCATCGAGGCGTAGTGCTCCTCGATGACCCGGGTGTCGCCGTAGCGCTGCCAGAGCGCGTACGGCACGGTGATCCCGGCGTCGGCCCACCCGGTCGCGCCGTCGCCGCAGCAGATCCGGGGCGCGACGTCGGGGTACGCGCCGTTGGCCGACTGCGCGTCGCGCAGGTCCTGCAACCACTTGGTGAGGAACGTCAGGCTCTCCATGTTGAACGTCGCGGTGTTGGCGAAGACGTTGATGTCGCCGGTCCAGCCGAGCCGCTCGTCGCGCGCCGGGGTGTCGGTCGGGATGGAGAGGAAGTTGCCCCGCTGACCCCAGGTGATGTTGCTGTGCAGCTTGTTCACCATCGCGTTGGAGGTGGTGAAGTCGCCGGTGAGCGCGCCGTCGGTGTGCATGACCAGGCCGGTGACGGTGGCCAGGGTCGGGGTGCCCGGGAAGCCGGTCAGCTCGACGTAGCGGAAGCCGTGGAAGGTGAACGTCGGCTGGTACGTCTCGGCCGCGCCACCGCGCAGCGTGTAGAAGTCGGTGGCCCGCGCGGAGCGCAGGTTGGCGGTGTAGGCGGTGCCGTCGGGGTTGAGCACCTCGGCGTGCCGGATGCGCACCCGCGTGCCGGCCGGGCCGGTGACCTTCAGCCGCACCTTGCCCACCATGTTCTGCCCGAGGTCGAAGATCCAGGTGCCGGGGGTGGGCTGGGTCAGCGCCTTGGCCGGCAGTTCCTGGGTGACCCGCACCGGCGGGTCGACCTGGGCGACGATCTTGTCGGTGGCGGCGACGGCGTCGACCGTGGCGGGCGACCAGGTGGTGTCGTCGAAGCCGGCCTGGTCCCAGCCGGCCGGCAGCCGGCGGGCGTCGTAGGTCTCGCCGTGGATCAGGTCGCTCTGCAGGAACGGCCCGGCCGTGACCTGCCACGAGCCGTCGGTGCCGACCGTCGCGCTGCGCCCGTCGGCGTAGTCGATCATCAGTTGGGCGCTCAGGTGCGGCCGGGAGCCGTAGTAGTCGGGCGGCAGCGAGGAGAGGCTGCCGGCGTACCAGCCGTCGCCGAGCAGCGCGCCGATGGCGTTGTCGCCCGAGCGGAGCTGGGCGGTCACGTCGTAGGTCTGGTACTGCACGCGCTTGGTGTAGTCGGTCCAGCCGGGCGCCAGCTCGTGGTTGCCGACCCGCTGGCCGTTGAGGGAGAGCTGGTAGACGCCGAGCGCGGTGGCGTAGATGCGGGCGCGGGCGACGGTGCCGTCGACCCGGAAGTCCCGGCGCAGCAGCGGGTTGGCGTCCAGCGCGACGAGCATGGCCTCGGTGTCGCCGGCCACCCGCAGCCCGGCGGAGGTGGGCGTGCCCGCCCCGAACGGGTTGCCGCCGTCGGTGAGCGGGGCCGCGAAGAGGGTGTCGCCGCCCCGGGTGACGGTGAAGTCGGAGAAGACCCCGGCCTCTTCCCCGGCGGTGCGCAGGCCGACCGAGCCGGCCCGGTGGGTGCCGTGGCGGGTGATGTCGACCTGAGTGTCGTCGACCCAGGTGGTGAAGGTGTCACCGGCGGCGGTGATGCGCAGGGTGTGCGGCGCGGTCAGCTTGTCGGCCGGCACCACCGCGCCGAGCGGCACCTCCTTGAGCACCGTCCAGGCGCCGTCGACCCGCACGTGCGGGCGCAGCTTGGCGCTGCCGCCGGTGATGGAGAACTGCCACATGTACGAGTTGACCGGGCCGCGCGCCCGCAGGTAGATCCCGGCGGCGTCGCGTTCCAGCCGCACGGTCGTGCGTACCGTGTAGTCGCTCCACGACTCGGTGGCCGGCGGCATGCCGATCCAGTCGGCCTGCCAGCCCGCGCCGCCGCGCACGCCGGTCTCCCAGCTCGCCGGGGTGCTCCACCCGGACTCGGTGCCCGTGGTGTCCCAGACCCGGACCTGCCAGAAGTACCGGGTGCGGGGGCGCAGCTGCGCGCCGGCGTACGGCACGAGGGTGCTCGCCCGGGAGGCGACCCGGCCGCTGTCCCAGGCGTCGGGGGTGGGCAGCCGGTCGACGCTGGTGGCGACGCGCACCTGGTAGTGCTGCTGGAGCGTGCCCCGGGTGGTGGACTCGAGCCGCCAGCCGAGGCGGGGGCGGGCCACGTCCAGCCCGATCGGGTCGGTGGCCCGCTCGGTGGTCAACCCGGTGACGGTCAGCGCGGCGGCGGCCGGCGCGGCGGCGGCCGGGCCCGGTGTCACCATCGGCGTCAGGCCGAGCAGCAGCACGAGGAGCGCGGAGGGTGCGGCACGCAGCCGCGTCGTGCGCATCATGGTGGTCCTCATCCCTGGGGGGCGGCGATCTCCGTCGGGTGGGTGGCGCGCGGGGCGGCGGCCGGGGACCGCCACGAGATGAATCGTTTCAGGCAGGCTACGCGCTCATGACCGCCACGTGAAGATGTAGACCGATGTCGATCGTCTCCCGCCGCCCGACCCCGCCGCGCCGCCGGGGTCGGCCCGGGCGGCGCGGCGGGGTCGGGGGTGGGCGGCTACCGCGTCACCGGCAGCAGCGCCCCGTACTGCGCGGTCACCTGGCTCGAAGGCCCCTCGGCCGCCCTGGAGAGCACGGCGGTGTGCGGGCAGTACGAGTGCCGCCAGGACGCGGCGCAGCTTCGGTGCGGACGAGGTCACGGCGACCCCGCCGTTCGCATTGGGACCGACCCGGCCACATGGCGACCGGGCCGGCACCGATCGCCCGTTGCCGGCCGCCGGGAACCGGCACCCGGTCGCGAACCGGTTGCCGCCCGGCGTCGCGGGGGCGCCTCCGCGCCGAGCGACGGCTGCCCCGACCCGGGACGTCCGGCCCGCCAGGCCGCCGACCGCTGAGAGGAAGCCGACACGCCGACCCGACATCTAGTGTTGCCACCTTGCCGCAGGCGGCATATATGGTGTTCACCGCAGCTGGTTCGGCCGCTCTGCCAAGAGCGGTCGAGGCAACAGGGAACCCGGTGGAAATCCGGGACTGCCCCGCAGCGGTGAGTGGGAACGACCGCCGTCATGAAGCACTGGGCCGCCCGGCCCGGGAAGCGACGGCCAGTAGGCGACCGGCACGTCCGGTGGTGCCCGCGAGTCCGAAGACCTGCCAGCGCGCCGCACGCGCCGCGTGCGGCGGTCGAAGGCCGCGCGGGACGGCCGACGCCAACGGCCGGCCGGTGCCGGCGGATGCGCCCCTGCGGGCGTCCGGTGGCGTCGCTCCCGCGCGTTCGTCGACCTGGGTCGACACGCCTCGGGAGGGGACATGACGACGACGCAGGAGCAGGTGGCGGCCGATCGGACGGCACCGGAGCAGCGCCGGCAGGCGATGCTGGTCCGCAAGCGCACCGGCGACACCGAGCCGGTCAACCTCGACAAGATCGTCCGGGCGGTGCGGCGGTGGGTCGCCGACCTGGACGAGGTGGACCCGTTGCGGGTCGCCACGAAGACGATCAGCGGCCTCTACGACGGGGCCACCACCGCCGAGCTGGCCAGGTTGTCGATCCAGACGGCGGCGGAGCTGATCGGCGAGGAGCCGCAGTACTCCCGGCTGGCGGCGCGGCTGCTGGCCGCGTACGTGGACAAGGAGGTCCGCGGTCAGGGCGTGGCCAGCTTCAGCCAGTCCATCCGGTACGCCCACGGCCTGGGCCTGATCGCCGACGACACCGCCGGGTTCGTGGCGCGGCACGCGCGCCTGCTGGACGACGCCGTGGACCCGGGCGGTGACCTGCGGTTCGAGTACTTCGGGCTGCGCACCGTCACCGACCGGTACCTGCTGCGCCACCCCGAGTCGCGGCTGGTGGTGGAGACGCCGCAGCACTGGCTGCTCCGGGTGGCCTGCGGGTTGTCCGAGACGCCCACCGAGGCGATCGGCTTCTACCGGCTGATGTCGTCGCTGGCGTACCTGCCCAGCTCGCCGACCCTGTTCAACTCGGGCACCCGGCACCCGCAGCTGTCGTCCTGCTTCCTGGTCGACTCGCCCCGCGACGAACTGGACTCGATCTACGAGCGGTACCACCAGGTGGCGCGGCTGTCGAAGTTCTCCGGCGGCATCGGCATCTCCTGGTCGCGGGTGCGCGGCCGAGGCGCGCTGATCCGGGGCACGAACGGCCGCTCGAACGGCATCGTCCCGTTCCTCAAGACCCTCGACGCCGGCGTCGCGGCGGTCAACCAGGGCGGCCGGCGCAAGGGGGCCGCCTGCGTCTACCTGGAGCCGTGGCACCCGGACATCGAGGAGTTCCTGGAACTGCGGGACAACACCGGCGAGGAGTCCCGGCGTACGCACAACCTGAACCTGGCCAACTGGATCCCCGACGAGTTCATGCGCCGGGTCGAGGCCGACGGCGACTGGTCGCTGATCGACCCCACCACCGCTCCGGAGCTGCCCGACCGCTACGGCGCGGACTTCGACGCCGCGTACCGGGCCGCCGAGAAGCGGGCGGTCCGCACCGTCAAGGCCCGCGACCTGTACGGGCGGATGATGCGCACCCTGGCGCAGACCGGCAACGGGTGGATGACGTTCAAGGACCCGTCGAACCGGCTCTCCAACCAGACCGGCACGCCGGGCAACACCATCCACCTCTCCAACCTCTGCACCGAGATCCTCGAGGTCAACGACGACACCGAGACCGCCGTGTGCAACCTGGGCTCGATCAACCTCGGTGCCCACCTGGGCGCCGACGGGGTCGACTGGGAGAAGCTGCGGGCCACCATCCGCACCTCGGTGGTCTTCCTCGACCGGGTGATCGACGTCAACTACTACCCGGCCGAGCAGGCCGCCGCCTCGAATCCGCGGTGGCGGCCGGTCGGGCTCGGCCTGATGGGCCTCCAGGACGCGTTCTTCACCCTGCGCCTGCCGTTCGACTCGGCCGAGGCGAAGGAGCTCTCCACCCGGGTGCAGGAGGAGATCCTCCTGACCGCCCTGGAGACCTCCGCCGGCCTGGCCGCGCGCCACGGCCCCCATCCGGCGTACGCCGAGACCCGCGCCGCCCGCGGTGAGCTGCACCCGCAGCTCTGGGGCGTCGAACCCACCCAGCGCGAGCGGTGGGACGCGCTGCGCGCGACGATCGCCGCCCACGGCCTGCGCAACTCGCTGCTGGTCGCGATCGCCCCGACCGCGACCATCGCCTCCATCGCCGGCTGTTACGAGTGCATCGAGCCGCAGGTGTCCAACCTGTTCAAACGCGAGACCATGTCCGGCGAGTTCCTCCAGGTCAACACCTACCTGGTCCGCGAGTTGAAGGCGCGCGGGCTGTGGACGCCGCGGATCCGGGAGCGGATCACCCGCGCCGAGGGCTCCGTGCAGGAGATCACCGAGCTCCCCGCCGACGTGCGGGAACTCTTCCGTACCGCGTGGGAACTTCCGCAGCGGGCACTGATCGACCTCGCCGCCGCTCGGGCGCCGTACGTCGACCAGTCGCAGTCGCTGAACCTGTTCATGAGCGCGCCCACCATCGGCAAGCTCTCCTCGATGTACCTGTACGCCTGGAAGTCCGGGCTGAAGACCACCTACTACCTGCGCTCGCGTCCCGCGACGCGCATCCAGCAGGCCACCGTCGCCGTCACCCCGGCCGCCGAGCCGGTCGTCGCCGTCGGCGGCGACGCCGAGGCGTCGGCCTGCTCCCTGGAAAACCCCGAGAGCTGCGAGGCCTGCCAGTGAGCACCGTCGACGAGACCCGTACCGCGCACACCACCGCCACCGGCGAGCGGCACCTGCTGCTCGACCCCGGCATGGACCTGACCCTGCGGCCGATGCGCTACCCGCACTTCTTCGACCGGTTCAAGGACGCCATCCGGAACACCTGGACTGTGGAGGAGGTCGACCTGCACTCCGACCTCGCCGACCTGGCCCGGCTCTCCCCCGCCGAGCAGCACCTGGTGTCCCGGCTGGTCGCGTTCTTCGCCACCGGCGACACCATCGTCGCGAACAACCTGGTGCTCAACCTGTACCAGCACGTCAACTCCCCGGAGGGGCGGCTCTACCTGTCCCGGCAACTGTTCGAGGAGGCCGTGCACGTCCAGTTCTACCTCAATCTTCTGGACAGCTACGTGCCCGACGAGAAGGAGCGGTTCGCGGCGTTCGCCGCCGTGGAGAACATCCCGTCGATCCGGCGCAAGGCGGAGTTCTGCTTCCGCTGGATCGACTCCATCCACGAGTTGCGCGAGCTGCGGACCCCCGATGACCGAAGAGCGTTCCTGCTCAACCTGATCTGCTTCGCCGCCTGCATCGAGGGGCTGTTCTTCTACGGGGCCTTCGCCTACGTCTACTACCTGCGCTCCCGGGGCCTGCTCAACGGCCTCGCCTCCGGCACCAACTGGGTGTTCCGCGACGAGTCCATGCACATGGCCTTCGCCTTCGACGTCGTCGACATCGTCCGGCGCCAGGAGCCGGACCTGTTCGACGACGACCTGGTCCGCCAGGTGCGGGACATGCTGGCCGAGGCGGTCGAGTGCGAGGTGCAGTTCGCCGAGGACCTCCTCGAACAGGGGGTGTCCGGGCTCTCCCTCGCCGACATGCGCGAGTACCTGCAACACGTGGCCGACCGCCGGCTCGCCCAACTCGGCATCGCACCGCTCTACGGCTCGACGAACCCGTTCGCGTTCATGGAGCTCCAGGACGTCCAGGAGCTGTCCAACTTCTTCGAGCGGCGGGTCTCCGCGTACCAGGTCGGGATAACCGGCACCGTCACCTTCGACGACGACTTCTGACCGGCAATCCAGGATCGACAGCTGGTTGCCACGACGGCTGCCGCACCGAGGGAGATGACTCAGAGGCATCTGTTCCGCGGTGACGTCGAAGTACTAGGTTGCAAGCTCCGGAATCCGTTCTCGGTCGGGGTGGCTGACGGGTGTCGCGTATGGAACAGGTCATCAGGGAGCTAAGCGCCCTGACGGTGGGCGTCGAGCGGGCGCTGGGCCACACGGCGGTTGCCGAGAGGCAGGCCCACGCGATAGCCACCCGGGCCGCGAGCGCCGGATATACCGCTGTTGGTGGTGGAGTCGCCCGGATATGTGCGGTTGTCGCCACCATCCAGGGCGGACTGGGCGGCCTTGCCGCTGGGGTCGGCGAAGCAACCACTGTCGCCAAAGCCTTCCCGCAGCTGGCCACAGCACAGGAGACCATCGCCGCGCTGACCTCGGTCCAGCAGCGCATCGCCAGCGTTCGCAGCACTGCCGCCGCGACCATCAGCCACGTCGACGACGCCAGACAACTCGTCAGCGAGGTCCTGCGCGGTGGAGAACCAGGCCCGCTGTTGCAGGCTCTCGACGGCGTCAAGCAGGTGCTGGTGCTGCTCGTACAACGCAGCGGTTCTGCCCAGCACGCCGCCGAGGCGGTGACCACCCAGGCCCGGCGGCTGGGATCATCGGGAGCAGCGACCGGGGCTGACCAGAAGCCACCGGTCAGCCCCGCCCCGGTGGACGAGCCCTCCCCTGTCGTGTCCGGCCGTGGGGAGAGATCCCCCGCCGAGTTGCCGCCATGGAGCAGACAGCCCACCGGGGCCGCCAAAGGCACACCGACCGGCCCTCGTACCAGGATCGGACCGAAGGTGGATGCCAGCAACCGGCGGGCGCTGGAGTTGGAGAACGAATGTGCCGACAGCGTGGCCGCCAAGGGGTACCTGGTACACCAAAACCCAACCCCGCAGGAGGTTGGCGAGGCCCGTGCCCGTACCGGCGACAGCGGCAACCCGGACAAGGACCCGGACTACCTCGTGGAAGGCCATGTCTTCGACTGCTACTCGCCAGCGGCGCGCACATCCGTGCGCAATCTCTGGAGCCAGGTCCGGGAAAAGATCGATGACGAGCAGAGCCAGCGGGTGGTGCTCAATCTCAATGATTGGAAGGGTGAGATGGGCGCGTTGCGACGTCAGTTCGACGACTGGCCGATCGACGGGCTGAAGGAACTGGTCGCGGTCAAACCCGACGGTACGATCCAAGAGATCATCCGTCGAGACTGAGAAGGGGCCGACATGGGCGTCGAGTTCCGGCTGATCCTGGCCGGTGATCCTGCGGTCGAGGAGGTCGCCGCCCTGACCGCCCTCGACCCCCGCGAGAAGCCGCAGCCGGCGGCGAACCCGCGACTGTTCACCGCTCGCCTCTACGACCAACGCGGCTACGCCGTCACCGTCCGCGCCGGCACGCACGGCTACTACGAGGCCGAGTCAGATGGCGACTCCCGCTGGGAATGGGAACCCGAGACGTACGTCAACGTCACCTTCTCCATGCGCGCCGACGACCTGGCCGACAAGGGAATCCCCAACATGGCGACGGCAGTGGCCAGGGTGTTGGCCGGTCAGGGCGAGGACGCGGCCCTGATCCAGGACGGCAACCACCTTCTACTGACCCGTGCTGGCGGGATCGTCCGCATCCACCACGCCGACTGGTGGAACCACTACCGCCTGGCGCACCTCGTCACCGGCTGAATGCGACGTCTCGGTCCGATACCGGGCGCGCCCCGCGCCTACCCGACCGGCCGGCGTTGGGCGCGCGAGCCGCCGTACGCGGCGAGGGCGTGGAAGGCCGCCTTCGGCGTCCACCAGCCGTCCGGCAGCACCCGGACGATCCCGTGCGCGGCCAGGTCGAGGTCGCGCTCGGGTCGTCGGTGCTCGACAGGTGCCGGGCTACCAGGGGATGACCGTGGATCGGGCCGCCGCCCGGGCCTGGACCAACAAGAACGCCATCTACTGCCGCTGGCCGCACCGGGCGGCGCTGGGCGTCGCGGCGTCCGCGCCGTGCCCGACAAGGTGCTGGTCGAGATCGTCGATGAGGTCTTCCTGCCGCTCGTACACGGGCACGCCTGAAGGTATGTCGCAGTCGCCACGAATCGACGGGCTCAAATTCCTACGATTTTCGATCCATACCAGAATCTTTGCGCCGGAACCGCCGGGACACACCAAGTTTTCGGCTCGTACTGTGATCGGCTGAGGTGATGTGCCGCAGTCGAGTCGTGTCCTAACGTCAGCACTCGTGCGTTTCCTTCACACCTCGGACTGGCACCTCGGTCGCCATCTGCACGGTCTCAGCCTGCACGATGCGCATCAGGCGTTCATCGATCATCTGGTCGACGTGGCGCGTGACGAACAGGTTGATGCCGTGCTCATCGCCGGCGATCTCTACGACCGAGCGGTGCCTCCACCCGATGCGGTCGGTCTGTGGGATCAGGCACAGACCCGGCTCGCACTGGAGGCGGAGACGCAGGTGATCGCCATTGCCGGCAACCATGATTCGCCGGCCCGGCTGGGAGTCGGTTCCCGGTTGTTGGAGCGGGCCGGTGTCCACGTGCGGGTGGGCACGGGTGCCGTGGGTACGCCGGTGATCTTCGAGGACGAGAGCACCAGGATCGCGTGTTACCCGATACCGTTTCTCGAACCGGCCTCGGCGGTGACCGCCTGGGGAGTTGAGGATCGCAGCCACGCCGCAGCCCTGCGTGCCGCCATGGGACGGGTCCGGTCGGATCTGGTTACCCGTCGCGGCCATCGGTCCGTCGTGATGGCGCACGCCTTCGTCTCCGGCGGGCAGTCCTGCGACACCGAGCGGGACATCAGCGTGGGTGGGGTACAGCATGTGCCCGGCGCGACGTTCGAGGGCGTCGACTATGTCGCGCTCGGTCACCTGCACGGGCGGCAACGGCTGGCCGACGGGTTGCGGTACAGCGGTTCACCGCTGCCCTTCAGCTTCTCCGAGGCCGCGCACGTCAAATCGTCCTACCTGGTGGATCTCGGTGTCGACGGGCTGCGCGGTGTCGAGGAGATCCCTGCCCCGGTGCCGAGGCGGATGGCCCGGCTCGCCGGCACCGTCGAGGAGTTGCTGACCAGCCCGACCTACCGGGCCGACGAGCAGTGTTGGGTCGAGGCGACGCTGACCGACAGCGTCCGACCCATGGCACCGCACGATCGGCTCAAGCGCCGGTTCCCACACCTGCTGAAGCTCGTCGTGCCGAGCCTGGCCGCCGACCTGGACAGCCGCGACGTCGCCGAACTCGACCGACTCTCCCCGGTCGAATTGACCCTCGACTTCGTCGCCCAGGTACGCGGCCGGCCCGCCGACGGCGATGAGACGGCGCTGCTGCAACACGCCTACGACGAGCTGCGCCGGCTGGAGGCGACCCGCTGATGCGACTTCACCGGCTGACCCTGACCGCGTTCGGGCCGTTCCCCCAGACGGTCGTTGTCGATTTCGAGAAGCTCACGGCCGATGGCCTGTTCCTGATCCACGGCGACACCGGCGCTGGCAAGACAACCGTTCTGGACGGGATCTGCTTCGCCCTGTACGGAGCCGTGCCCGGCTCGCGGGACGACGCCAGGTCTCTGCACTCCCAGCACGCCGTCGCCGGCCTCGGCCCACGTGTCGACCTGGATGTCACCCTGACCAACCGGCGGCTGTTGATCACCCGTACCCCGGAATGGGTCCGTCCCCGGAAACGCGGCACCGGAACCACCCGCGAAACGGCACACGTCGAGATCATCGAGCAGCTACCGGATCGCACCCAGACGTTCGTCACCCGCGACCATCGAGAAGCCGCCGACTTGATCATGGCGGAGATCGGTCTCGACGTCCATCAGTTCTGCCAGGTGGTCCTGCTGCCCCAGGGCGGGTTCGCCAGATTCCTGCAGGCATCTCCCGACGAGCGGCAAGGACTCCTCCGCAGCCTCTTCGACATCGACATCTTCACTCGCGCCGAGCGTTGGCTGGCCGACCGTCGTACGCAACTCGGCCAACAGGAACGTGCGGCCCTCGGCACGATCCGCGACCTGACGCAGCGCTTCGCCGAGGTGGTCAAGGTGGCGGTGCCGACGGACCTCGACAGCCCCGACGTGTTGGCCGAACTGGACGCCTGGGCCGCTGCACACCGGGAACGGGTCGGCGAACTGGTGCAGACCCTGGCTCAGGGCGTGGCCGTGGCTGCGGCGCAGGAGAACCGCCTGGATCAGGTCCGGCAGGCCGCCGCGACGCTGGCCGGGCGCCAACGCGAGCACCGCGCCGCGGTTGCCCAGCGCGATGAGCTGATCAAACGTATGCCGGAGCGTGACGAGTGGAAACGCCGGCTCGACCTCGCTCGGGCGGCAGCGGCGCTGAAGCCGTACCTGGACCAGGTCGACCGCAGACGCGACCACCTCGACCTGCTCCGCCGGCAGACGATCGAACACCTCGCTTCCCTGCCCGCTGACGTGACGGTGCGGCCGGATCAGACGTCGTCGACCGCCCCCGAGAGGGCCGCAGTCCTCGACGTTGCCGATCTCGACCTCGACGCGCTGACCGACGCGGAACGATCCCGCACCGCACAACTGCACGCTGCCGAGAGCGCCCTCGGCAGCGAGAAGCGACGGACCACCCTGCTCCGCCAGCGGACGACGGTCAGCAAGAAGCTGGAGGATCTGGCCAGCCGGAGGGAGAAGGTCGACACCCAACTCGCCGAACTACCCGCCGAGCGTGCCGAGGTCGCGGCGCGGCACGAGCAGGCGCGGACGGTCGCCGCTGACCAGGCCGCCGCCGAACTACGCCTGGCCGAGGCGCAGAAGCAGGCCAAGGCGTGCAAACGGCGCGACGACCTCACGGGCCAACTCGCCACCGCCGAAGCGCAACGGCACGCCGCCATCGACCGCCACCAGGCGGCAGAGGCCCGGCATCTCGACGTACGGCAGCGGCGGCTGGCCGGGATGGCAGCGGAACTCGCCGGGGAGTTGCAGTCCGGAGAACCCTGCGGGGTCTGCGGTTCACCGGTTCACCCCGCCCCCGCCCGGGCCGCCGCCGACGCCGTCTCCGCCGCCGACGAGGAACGCGCCAAGGCTGCGACGAACGAACGGCTCAATGAGCGCCGCGCTGCCGAGATCGTCGTCGAGCGGACCACGTCCCAGCTCCAGGAGATCGCCGAAGCAGTCGGCGATCTGACCACGGCCCAGGCGAAGGCCACGGCGACCGAGAGCCGCAAGGCGGTTCGGATCGCGGCGGAGGCGGCGAAGCTGGCGGACGGGCTCCGTGTCCAACTGGAAACCCTCGACGTGCAGTTGGCTGATCACCACCGCGAGGCCGCCGACATCGGCCGAGAGGAGGCTGCCGCGACCAACCAACACGACACCCTTACTGCCCAGATCACCGATCTCGACGCCACCATCGACGCCGTTCGCGGCGAGGACAAGAGCCTGCAGTTGCGGATGACCCGGCTGTCCCAGGAGATCGCGGAGGTCAGGACCGCCGCGAGCAACCTCGGGCTGTGGCGACAGGCGGCAACCGAGCTCGCCGACGCCCACCGGGAGGCAGACCGGCACCTGCACCTGTCGGAGTTCGCCGACACGGCCACCGCGCGCGGCGCAGCCCTGACCGACCCTGAGGTGGCCACCCTGCAGGAGCGGATCGAGGTCTTCGACGGCGAGCACAGCAAGATCGCGGGACGGGCGCAGGACCCCGCTCTGCTCGCCGCCGCTCAGGAACCGGCGCCGGACGTCGAGGGCAGCGAAGAGGCCTACCAGGCCGCGCGACTACGGGCCACCGAACTACATGCCCAGCACGGGCTTGCCGTCGATCAGCACGATCGGCTGAAGCAGTTGGGCCCCGACCTGGCCAACGCCGTTGCCCTATGGCGGCCCGTCCACGCGGAGTACGCGACGGCCAACCGGATCGCCCAGCTCGTCGAGGGCAAGAGCAGCGACAGCAACACCCGGATGACCCTCTCCACGTACGTGCTGACCCATCGGTTCCGGCACGTCGTGACGGCCGCGAACACCCGTCTCGGGCAGGTCACCTCCCATCGCTATCTGTTGCGACACGTCACCGAGTCCGACACGGGCCGCCGGACCGGCCGGAGCGGGCTCGGCCTGTCGGTCATCGACTCCTGGACCGGCCAGGACCGCCGCCCGGCCACGTTGTCCGGTGGGGAGACCTTCCTGGTCTCGCTCTGCCTGGCGCTTGGCCTCAGCGATGTGGTCCTAGCCGAGGCGGGCGGTACGCAGCTCGGCAGTCTCTTCGTCGACGAGGGCTTCGGCAGCCTGGATCAGGAGGCCCTCGACCAGGTACTCGACGCGCTCGACGGTCTGCGCGCCGGCGGTCGTACCGTCGGGCTGGTCAGTCACGTCGCGGAACTGCGCAGGCGCATACCCTCCCGGCTGCACGTTCGCAAGACGACGACCGGCTCGTCCGTGACCGTCGAGGCCACCGCGCTGGAATGAGACCGGCTCGGCGACAACGGTGCCAGGTCCGTGGTAGGTGCCGTGATTCGAAACCCGCGCCCTGCTGAAGCACAATTCACAGGCCCAGGGACCGGCCGATCACCTCCTTCATGATCTCCGTGGTGCCGCCGTAGATCGTCTGCACGCGGGCGTCCAGGTACGCCTTCGCCACCGGGTACTCGCGCATATAGCCGTAGCCGCCGTGCAACTGCAGGCAGCGGTCGACGGTGCGCTGCTGCAACTCCGTGCACCACCACTTCGCCATCGCCGCCGTCTCCGCGGTGAGGGTGGGCTCGACCAGGCACTGGTCGACGAAGACGCGGCCGAGGCGCAGTTCGGTGGCGAGCTCGGCCAGCACGAAGCGGTTGTGCTGGAAGGTGCCGATGGGGCGGCCGAAGGCCTGGCGCTGCTTGCAGTAGTCGAGGGTCTGCGCGAAGACCGCCTCGGCCCCGGCGAGTGCCGCCACGGCGATCGACAGCCGTTCGAAGGGGAGGTTGCGCATCAGGTACGCGAAGCCCTGGCCCTCCTCGCCGAGCAGGTTGGCCGCGGGCACCCGGACGTCGGCGAGGAAGAGCTCGGCGGTGTCCTGCGCCTTCTGCCCGATCTTGTCGAGGTTGCGGCCCCGCTCGAAGCCGGCCATCCCCCGCTCGACCACCAGCAGGCTGATCCCCCGGTGCCCCGCGCCCGGGTCGGTGCGGGCCACCACGATCACCAGGTCGGCCAGGATGCCGTTGCTGATGAAGGTCTTCTGGCCGTTGAGGACCCAGTCGTCGCCGTCGCGCACCGCGGTGGTGGTGATGCCCTGCAGGTCGCTGCCGGCGCCGGGCTCGCTCATGGCGATCGCGGTGATGGTCTCGCCGGAGCAGAAGCCGGGCAGCCACCGCTGTTTCTGCTCGTCGTTGGTCAGGTCGGTGAGGTACGGCCCGATGATGTCGTTGTGCAGGCCGAACCCCGGGCCGCTCGCCCCCGCCCGGGCCAGCTCCTCGGTGAGCACGGCGTTGAAGCGCCGGTCGGTCACCCCGCCGCCGCCGTACCGTTCGTCGACGAAGAAGCCCAGCAGGCCGGCGGCGCCGGCGGCCCGCCACAGGCTGCGGTCGACGACGCCGTCGGCCTCCCAGCGTTCGTGGTGCGGGGTGATCTCCCGGGCGATGAAGGCGCGCACCAGTTCGGCGAACGCGAGGTGGTCGGCGGAGAAGATCGCGCGCTGCGCCATGTGTCGGCTCCTTGCTCGTGGCCGGATTCCGGGGCCGCGATACGCATCAGTGGGACCCTGGTCTGTGGTGGACCGCGCCGTCGCCCAGCCACCGCGGCAGGTGCGCGCCGAGGCCCCACTCGGTGAGCACGGTCTCGGTGTCGGCGCCCGGCAGCGGCGGAGGGCCGCCGATCTGCCCCGGCGTGGCCGACAGGCGGGGCGCGACCGCGGGTTGCCGCACGCCGGAGTGCTCCTCGTACGTCGCGCGCGCCACCAGGTGCCGGTGGTGCTGCGCCTCGGTGAGCGACAGCACCGGCGCCACGCAGGCGTCGGTGCCCTCGAACAGCGCGGTCCACTCGTCGCGGGTGCGCTGGGCGAACACCTCCGAAAACCGGGCGCGCAGCACCGGCCAGCCGGCCACGTCGTGCTGGGCCGGCAGGTCGGCGTCGGCGATCCCGAGCAGCCGCAGCAGCTCGGCGTAGAACTGGGGTTCCAGCGCGCCGACGGCCATGTGTTCGCCGTCGGCGGTCGGGTAGACGTCGTAGAACGGGGCCCCGCCGTCGAGGAGGTTGCGGCCGCGCTCGGGACGCCAGGCCCCGGCGGCCAGCAGCCCGGCGAACATGGTGGTGAGGTGGGCGGTGCCGTCGACGATGGCGGCGTCGACGACCTGCCCCTGGCCGGTGCTCCGGGCCACGTGCAGCGCCGCCAGGCAGCCGACGACGAGGTAGAGCGCCCCGCCGCCGAAGTCGCCGACGAGGTTGAGCGGGATCTGCGGCGACCCGCCGGCCCGGCCGATCGGGTGCAGGGCCCCGGCGACGGCGATGTAGCCGATGTCGTGGCCGGCGGCCCCGGCCAGCGGCCCCTGCTGGCCCCAGCCGGTCATCCGCCCGTAGACGAGGGCGGGGTTGCGCGCCAGCGCGGCCTGCGGCCCGATGCCGAGCCGTTCGGCGACCCCGGGACGCCAGCCCTCGATCAGGATGGCGGCCCGGTCGGCCAGCCCGAGGACCACCTCGGGCCCGTCGGGGTGCTTCAGGTCAACCACGACCGACCGCTTGCCCCGGTTGAGCAGGTCCCGCCCCGGGTCGCCGGCCGACAGCGCGCCCGGCTCCGGTCGGTCGACCCGGACGACGTCGGCTCCCAGGTCGGCCAGCAGCATCGCCGCGAACGGGGCGGGGCCGATCCCGGCGAGCTCCAGGACCCGGACCCCGGCCAGCGGGCCGCTCACGCGGCGCCCCCGGACGTCTCCGGCGTCGTCGGCGGCCGTGACGCGACGCCGCACTCGTCGGTCGGCCGGGGGCGGCGGCCCCCGTCGCGCAGCGCCTGCGGAGCACGATCGGCCCGATCGGCCCGATCGGCCGCCAGTATGGACAGATCCATCGACGCATCCCCCACGAACGGCTCGGGTTCGAGTTCCACCGCAGCATCGACCGGTTGGCCCCTGGCGCGCAAGTCACCGGGCTGCCGCGCTGCGACGGCCCGGGGGCGCAGCGGGTGGGTGGCCGGCCGGCGGCTCGTGGGCGCTCGGCACCGCGTGACGGGCCTGGCGTGCTGGTCGCTGTGATCGATCTTTCCGGACAGGTGGTCGTCGTCACCGGCGCGGGACGCGGCCTGGGTGAGTCCGACGCTCGGCTGTTGGCGGCCAGGGGCGCGCACGTCGCCGTGCACGACGCCGGAGTCGAGCGCGACGGCAGCGGCGACGACGGAGGACGTGCTGGGATGGGCGACCCGCCCCGCCGGGTGAGCGGTCCACCCGGCGGGCACCCGGCCCGGACCCGCTCCCGGGGCCCGCCTCAGCGGCGGGCCCGCGCCTCGATGTAGTCCGCCGCCAGCGCCGGGCCGTCGATCGCCCGCAGGTCGTCGCGGAGCGCGTCGAGGTTGCCGCGCACCGTGTCGTCGGCGACCAGCGCGTCCACCACGGCGCGCAGCCGCTCGGCCGTGACCTGCTGGCCGGACAGGTCCACGCCGAGTCCCAGCTCCGCCAGGCGGGCGGCGGTGATCCGCTGCTCCGGCATGTGCGGCAGCGCGACCACCGGGGTGCCGAAGTACAGCGCCTCCATCACGCTGTTCATGCCGACGTGCGAGATGAAGACGTCGGCGCGTTCCAGCACGGCCAGCTGCGGCACCCAGCGCATCAGCTCGACGTTCTCCGGCACCTCACCGAGCGCGGCCCGGTCGACCTCATCCCCCACCGCCACGACCACGTGCCACCGCGTCCCGGCGAACGCGTCCAGGCAGGTGCGCAGCAGGCCCTCGAGGTTGTCGTAGTGGAAGCTGCCCATCGACACCAGCGCCACCGGCCGCTCCGGGGCGGGCGGGGCCCACTGCTGGGCGGGTCGGTCGCCGACGCCGACGCCGACGAACGCGAACCGGTCGTCGAACGTCTCGTGCGCCGGCTGGAACCGCCGGGGCAGGAACACCAGGTTCGCGTCGTCGGCGGGCGCGGTGAACTCCTCCAGCGTCACGTCGCCCAGGCCGTGCTCGCGCAGCAGCACACCCATCTTGACGAAGAAGTCGATGATCGCCGGGTGGGTGCCGTCGATCTCGCCGGCGTACATCGCGCCGATCTGCTGGGTCAGCGAGTAGTGCTCGTTGGAGGCGATCGTCGCGAACATCTCGATCGCCGGGCGCTTCCACTTGCGGGCCAGCACCCGCCCGGCGGCGAAGGTGCTCACGTCGTAGAGCAGCACGTCCGGCACGTCGTCACCGAACCCGGCCTCGTACTGCGGCACGGTGGCGATCGCCTCGTCGATGGAGCGGACCGGCTCGTGCGCCATGTACTCGGCGTCGATCTGGTGCAGCAGCTTGCGGGACGCCAGGGGCGACTCGTACGGCATCGGCGTCGCCCCGACGGCGGTGACCAGCGGCGCCATGCGGCTGTTCGTCGCGTACGTCACCCGGTGTCCCCGCCGCACGAGCTCCGCGACGACGGGCAGCGTCACGTTGATGTGCCCGATCGCGGGCAAGGGCAGAAACGCCACGTGGAACGTCGACATGTGCGGAAGCGTCCCACCGCCCACCGGACGCGGGGCGGGACGGCCGACAACTCTGAGGAAGTCCCCAGCGATTTCCTGCCCCGCCCGCGACAGTCAGGGGAAACACCTGGTTTTGCTGGAATCCCCGCCCGCCGGCGTGCTGAGTTGGGTCGGACAGCTCGGTCCGATGGAGAGCGAGACGCCGTGAGTCAATCAGCAGGGCCCAGCGTCGGGCAGGAGTCCCACAGACCACTGACGCCCGGTCTGGAGGTCTTCTCCCTGGGCTGGCCTGACCAGGCGCCCGACACGGTCTGCGGCTGGGGATCCAGCGAGCCGCACACCCAACTCGTCCGCAAGGGCCTGACCGACATCCTCCAGACGTACGGGGTCCGCACCCTGACCGACGCCGGCTGCGGCGACCTCGCGTGGATGAGCACCCTCGACCTGAGCGGCGTCGACTACGTCGGGCACGACGTGCACGAACGGGAGTCCTGGCCGGGGCTGCGCCGCCGCGGCTACCAGCTTCAGGTCCTCGACATCACCACCGAGGACGTCCGCCCGTCCGACCTGCTGATCTGTCGGGACGTCTTCATCCACCTGCCCAACGACATGGTGCTGGCCGCCCTGGCCCGGTTCCGCGCCTCGTGCCGGCTGCTGCTGACCACGAGCTACACCAGCGACCCGACCCTGCCCGGGGGCGGCTTCTCCAACCTGGAGCGGATGGCGGCACCGAGCCTGCGGCACGCGAAGCTGGACCTCACGCTGGCGCCGTTCGGCCTGGGTGAGCCGCTGGAGCGGATCCCCGAGGACTGCCCGAACAAGTACCTGTGCCTGTGGGACCTCTCCGCCGTGCCGTCGGGCGGGACCGTCCGATGAACGACCGGCTCCGCATCGCCCACTCCCCCTGCCCGAACGACACGTTCGTCTTCCACGCCTGGACGGCGGGTCTGCTGCCGGGGTGTCCGCCGCCGACGGTCACGCTGGCCGACATCGACGTCACCAACGGCATGGCCGAGCGGGGCGAGCTCGACGTGCTGAAGATCTCCTACGCGGCCCTGCCGTACGTGCTGGACAAGTACGCGCTGCTGCCCACCGGGGGCGCGCTCGGGCACGGCTGCGGGCCGCTGGTGCTCACCCGGCAGGCGTGCGCGCCGGCCGACCTGGCCGGCCGCGTGGTGGCCATCCCGACCGAACGCTCCACCGCCTACCTGCTGTTCCGGTTCTGGGCGCAGCAGGCGTGGCCGGGGGCGCAGGTGCGCACGGTGGTGCTGCCGTTCCACGAGATCATGCCGGCGGTCCGCGACGGTGTGGTCGACGCCGGGCTGGTCATCCACGAGGCCCGGTTCACCTACCACACGTACGGCCTGCACTGCCTGGTCGACCTCGGGCAGGCCTGGGAGGGCCGCACCGGGCTGCCGATCCCGCTGGGCGCGATCGTCGGGCGGCGCAGCCTCGGCGCGGAGCGGCTGGCCCAGATCACCGCCGCGATCCGCGCCTCGGTCCGGCACGCCTGGGCCGATCCGGACGCCTCCCGGGCGTACGTTCGGCAACACGCGCAGGAGATGGCGCCGGACGTGCTGGAGGGGCACATCGGGCTCTACGTCAACCCGTACACCGAGGACCTGGGCGTGGGGGGCCTGGCCGCGGTGCGGACGATGCTCGACCTGGCCGCGGCGGCCGGTCTGGTGCCGCCGGTGCGGGCGGACGCCCTCGCCCCGCCGACGCCGGCCAATCCCGTCCCCGCCGCCTGAACAGCCGGCGCGGGGCGCGGCCGCGTCCAGGGCGTCGGCCACGGAAAGACCAGGAAGGTCGTTGGTGGGACCATCACGGACAGGAGGCGTCGTGCCCCTCGATTCGCCACGACCGGCCGGGCGAGCCGGCCTGCGGGTGCTCGCCATCGGGGCGCACCCCGACGACGTCGAGATCGGCGCGGCGGCGCTGCTGGGCAAGCTGCGCGACCACGGTCACGAGGTGCACATCCTCGTCCTCACCGACGACCCGGCGAACCGCGAGACGCGGCGGGCCGAGGCCCGCAACGGCGCGGCGGAGCTGGGCATCGGCCCGGACCGGGTCCTCTTCGCCGGGATCGAGCAGGGCTACCTGCGGGGGGACATCGACGAGGTCCGCCTGGTCCGGGAGCTGATGGGGCGGCTCGACCTCCAGCCGGACCTGGTGGTCACGCACACCGGGGCGGACAGCCACAACGACCACGGCGCGGCCAACCGCGTCGCGCACGCGGCGTTCCGCGACCGCGTCTTCCTGCACTACTCCACCCACGTCTCGGCCGAGATCAGCCACTTCCGGCCGACCGTCTTCGTCGAGGTGACCCCGGACCGGCTGCTGGCCAAGGACCGGGCGCTGAAGTGCTACACCTCCCAGGCGTCGAGGATCGGCCGGCACGACCTGGCCGCGTACGAGGAACTGCTCGGCCGGCGCGCGAGGCTGGACCGGGCGGAGGGTTTCGAGGTCGGTCTCCAGTACGGGGCGACGGAGGTCGCGCGGAAGACGATCGCGCTCAGCGACTCCCCCTTCCACCGCTTCTGGCTGCCGACGGTGCACGACGGCAGGGTCACGCTCCTCTACGAGGCGCACACCGCCGGCCGCACCCCGGCGGCGTTCCGGCACCAGGACATCGCCCGGGACGCGCTCCGGCAGGCGTTCGTCGAGCAGTGGTCGCCCTACCCGCTGCGGGAGCGCTGCTCGGACACCGACGAGGCGCTGGCCGCCGCCCGGGGCGGCAGCGTCATCACCGTCGGCGGCCCGGACACGAATCCGGTGGCGCGGCGGTGCCAACAGGCCGACGCCCTGGTCTGGGCCCTGGAGGGTGGTGACGGCGGTTCCCCGCCCCGCGCGCTGCGAAATCGGCGCACCGGCACCCGGCTGGCCGTGGTCGGCGCGACCCGGGAACTCGGGTACGTCGTACGCGTTCCGAACCCCCTCGCCGCCGGTGCGCGCGTGGTCGGCGTGGCCGGCGTCAGCGACGTCGCGACGCGCGCCGGGGTGGAGTTCCTGGCCGACCCGAGCCGGTCGCCGGAGCTGGCCCGCGTCTTCGACGACCATCCCGACGCGCAGGTCGTCTACGCGGCGCAGGCCGACGGGCTGCGGATCGTCGACGTGCAGCAGGTGACGCCGGCGGCGGGCGAGGGCGGGCACTGACGAGGGCGACGCCGGGCCGGACTGACGGGCGGCGACGCCGGGCGGGACTTACGGGCGGCGACGCCGGGCGGCAGTGGCGGCGGCGACGCCGGGCCGGCACCGACTGCGTCACCGACGCAGGCCGGTAACGGCGTCGGTGACGCCGTTACCGGCCTGCGGAAAGCAGTCCGGCCGTCCGGCCGGGACCCCCCCACCGGGAATCGGCCCTACCGGCTCCGGAGCCTGCGCCCGAACCCGATGCTCCCCACGCCGATACCCAGAGCCAGGACGATGAGGACCACCGTGTGCGCGCCTTCCGACAGGTCGGCGAGCAGCAGCGCGAGAATCGCCACCGCGGCCACCCCGAATCCGACGAGCATCTGGACGAAGGACCCCTTGCTCCGCGCCATTGTGTTCTCCTACTTCTCTGTCGGCCGTCGGTGGTCCGGCCGCCGACAGGCTCATGGGAATGCCGCTCGGCTGCCTCATTCGAACGTATCAGCGCCGGGTAGCCGAACAGACGATGCCCTTCGCGAGACTGCGGTAGTTACTGGTTCTCTCCGGTAGGCGTTGCCCGCCGTCGGCGGTGGTGGTAGTGGAGCGTCGACCGGCTAGCCGACCGGCGTGATCGGGGAACTGCCGGGCGCAGACCCGGCCGGCAGCAGGGTCGCCAGCGGCCGGCGGTCGGCCAGGATCTGCTCCAGCCGGTCCGCGACCGCGACCGCACCACCGGCCTCGTGCACCGACCGGCTCAGCTCTTGCGCCCGACGCCGGAAGTCGGGATCGGCGGCGATCGCCTCGACGGCGGCCCGCAACGTGTCGGCGTCGAGCTCCTCCGGGTTGATCGAGCGACCTACCCCCAGGTCGACCACCTGCCGGGCGGTCGGGTACTGGTCGGCCTGCTGGGGCACCACCACCGCCGGCACGCCCTGGTACATCGCCTCCATCAGGCTGCCCGTCCCGCCCTGACAGACGAACACCGAGGCGTGCTGCAGCACGGCCAGGTGCGGCACCCACCGGTGCGCCTCCACGTTGGGCGGCAACGGCCCCAACTCTGCCGGATCCGCCGACCGGCCGAGGGTCATCACCACGTGCCACGGCGTCCCGGCGAAGGTGCGGGCGCAGGTGCGGAAGAAGTCGGGCCGCCGGTTGACGGTGGTGCCCAGCGACACCAGCAGCACCGGCCCGGCGCCCTCCGGCGGCGTCCACTGGCCCTCGAAGTCCGCCGGCCGCAGGCAGGGGCCGGCGAAAAGGTAGTCGGCACCGAAGGTCTCCCGCTGCACCTGGAACTCCCAGGTGACGAACGAGATGTTCAGCGCCGCATCGTCGCCGAGGGTCAGGCCCCCTTCGAAGAGCTCGGCCGTGCCGGTTGCCGCGAACCGGACGGTCAGCTCCGCGACCAGTTCGGTCCAGCGCGGGTCCGCGTGGTTGACCGCTTCGTCCGGCTCCGGAAGCGCGCTGGCGTTGGCCCGCCGCACCTCCGCGTTGTCGCCGATCCCGGCGTAGGTGCGCACGGTCGGCACCCCGTACCGGCGGCCCAGCGCGACGGCGACGTCCGAGACGAGCGCGTCGTGCACGATCAGGTCGGGCGGGTCCACTTCGGCGCAGGCCAACGCGGCCTCCAACGGCGCGAAGCTCTCCCGGACGAACTCGATCATCAGCGTGGTCGTGCTCGGCGGCGGCGACAGCGACTCGGGGAACGCCGAGCGGTACGACACCACCCGCGCGCCGGTCTCGGCGACCACGTCGGCGAGCCGGTCGGCGACCAGGTAGGTGACCCGGTGACCGCGCCGGAGCAGCTCCTCCGCCATGCCCAGGGTCGCCTTGAGGTGGCTGAACGCCGGGAAGGCGATCCAGAGCACGTGGTAGGAACTCCGATCGGGTTCAAGCGACAGTGACATGGTGTCCTCCGGGCCGTCCGGCCCTGCTCGTGGTGGAAGGGGTGGCATCGCTCAGCCGGACGACCGCCTCGAGTAGCGTCGCCTGCCCCACGATGGCGCTGCGGTGTTCGTCGCGGCGCGTCGGCTCGACACACGCCTCGGCGAAGTCGCCGACCATCAGCAGGAACTGGTCGGCGGCGGGCAGTCGGTGCTCGGTGACGGTGTCGGCCTGGTGCAGGCGGACCACCGGGCGGGCCCCCGGCGGCGGGGTGAAGGCCCAGTCCACCTCGATCCGGCCCGCGCTGCCCCAGACCGCGTACGTGTTGCGGTAGGCGTGCGCGAGGCCGAAGTCGCACTGGGCGGTGACCCCGGCGGAGTCGGCCAGCAACGCGGACCCGGAGACGTCCACACCGATGTCGGGGTCGTCGCGCAGCCGGGCACCGACCACCTCGACGTCCGGGCCGAGCAGCGAGGCAGCCAGCCGCACGGGGTAGCAGCCGGTCTCCCGCAGGGCCCCACCGGCGAGTTCCCGGCTGTACCGGATGAGCCCCCGGTCGGCCTGCGGCACACCGAAGGAGGCGCTGACGACCCGCACGTCACCGATCGCGCCCTCGGCGATGCGCTCCCGCACCCAGCCGTGCTGGGGGTGGTCGAGGAAGGCGAAGTTCTCCACCAGCGCCAGGCCGGCGGCCCGCGCGGTGTCGGCCAGCCGTACGGCGGCGGCCGCGTCCACGGTCAGGGACTTCTCCACCAGCACGTGCTTGCCGGCCCGCAGCGCCGCGTCCGCCCACTGCTCGTGCAGGGAGTTCGGCAGCGCGACGTAGACCGCCTGGACGTCGTCGCGCGCCAGCAGCCGCTGGTAGCCGGTCACCGCCGCGCCGCCGAACCGGTCGGCGAACGCGCCGGCCTTCTCCGGGGTACGGCTGGCCACGGCCGCCAGCCGCAGCCGGTCACAGGCCATGATCGCCGGGACGGTTCGCCGCCAGGCGATGTCGGCCGTGCCGAGCACACCGACGCCGATCGGCGAGGGTTCGGTCATGCGCAGATCCTTCGATCGGGCGTCGTCCGTGGTCTCGCTCACCGTCACGGCCGTCAGCGCCGCCGGTCGACGAACTCGCGGATCGAGGCGACCATGTAGTCGGCCATCTCGATGGTGATGCCCGGGTACACGCCGATCCAGAAGCTGCGGTCGGTGATGATGTCGCTGTTGGTCAGGTCGCCGCTGATCCGATAGTTCTGGTCGGCGTAGGCGGGGTGACGCACCAGGTTGCCGGCGAAGAGCAACCGGGTGCCGATCTTGCGGGAGCCGAGGAACTCCAGCAGTTCGCCGCGGCTGAAACCGGCGTCCTCGGTGAGCGTGATGACGAACCCGAACCAGCTCGGGTCGCTGCCCGGCGTCGGCTCGGGCAGCAGCAGACCGGGCACGCCGTCGAGGCCCTCGCGCAGCCGCCGCCAGTTGCGCTTGCGGGCGGCCACGAAGTCGTCGAGCTTGGTGAGCTGGGTGAGCCCCAGCGCCGCCTGGCTGTCGGTGGCCTTCAGGTTGTACCCGACGTGGGAGAAGATGTACTTGTGGTCGTAGCCGTGCGGCAGGTCACCGAGCTGGTACGAGTACCGCTTCAGGCACTTGTTGTCCTCGCCCGGCTCGCACCAGCAGTCCCGCCCCCAGTCCCGCATCGACTCCACGACCCGGGCCAGCTCCAGGCTGTTGGTCAGCACGCAGCCGCCCTCGCCGGTGGTCAGGTGGTGCGCCGGGTAGAAGCTCACCGTCGAGAAGTCGCCGAACGTGCCGGCGTTGCGGCCCTGGTAGGTGGAGAGCACCGCGTCGCAGGTGTCCTCGATGAGGAAGAGCCCGTGCGCGCTGGCCAGCTCCGCGACCTCGGCCACCGGGAACGGGTTGCCCAGGGTGTGCGCCATCATGATGGCCCGCGTGCGCGGCGACAGGGCCGCCTCGATCCGCTCCACGGTGGTGTTGTAGGTGACCAGGTCCACGTCGACGAATACCGGCACCAGCCCGCACTGCACGATGGGGTTCACCGTGGTCGGGAACCCGGCGGCCACCGTGATCACCTCGTCCCCCGGCCGCAGCCGGCGGTCCCCCAGCTCCGGTGCGCCCAGCGACGCCAGCGCCAGCAGGTTGGCCGACGAACCCGAGTTGGTCAGGTGGGCCTTGCGCACCCCCATCGTCCGCGCGAAGAGCCGCTCGAAGCGCAGCGCCGCGGCCCCGGACGCGATGCGCAGGCGCAGCGCCTGCTCCACCAGCGCCACCCGGTCGTCCTCGTCGAGCACCGCGCCGGAGGGCAGGATCGGCGTCACCCCCGGCACGAACTCCGGTTCCGTCGACGCCTGGTCCCGGTGCAACTTTCGCACCTGCTCCAGAATCGATTGCACGTCCGTGTCAGCCACGGGTCTCTCCGTCCAGTACGAGGGTCGAGGTCGAGGTCGAGGTGGCGGTGCCGGTCCCGCCGTCGCGGGCCGGCGGCTCGCCCGCGACACCCACCGGCGCCGCGACGGTGTCCCAGACGGCCCGCAGGGTCTCGGTCAGGCGCCGGCGGGGCGACCAGCCCAGGCACCGCCGGGCCAGTCCGATGTCCAGCGGCAGGTCACCGGCCGCACCGTGGCGACGCCCCGGCGGCGGCGGGACCCGGACGACCGTGGCGGTCGACCCGGCGATGCGGAGCAACTCGTCCACCGCGTCGGTGAGCCGCACCCCCACGCCGCCACCGACGTTGACGACCGGCGCGACGCTCGGCCGGACCGCCGCGCGGAGCACCGCCTCGGCCACGTCCCGGACGTCGACGATGTCCCGGACCCCGGAGATCGGGGGCAGGCGCAGCTCGGCCGGGTGGCCGGCGAGTTGGTGGGCGAGGCCGCCGATCAGCCCGTGCCGTGGCGCGAAGGGGCCCAGCGCGAGGCTGAGCCGCAGCACGACGGCGTCGACGCGGCCCTGGGCGACGGCCCGGGTGACCAGCTGGGTCCCGGCCAGCTTCGCCTGCCCGTACGGGCTGGTCGGCCGGCCCGGCAGGTGCTCGGACAGGAGGTCCAGGCCGGGCTGGTCGCCGTACTCGTAGGCGGAGCCGAGGTGCACCAGGCGGGCCGGTCGGGGCAGCGCGGCGACGGCCGCCACGACCCGCCCGACCAGCGTCACGTTGCCCACGATCAGCTCGTCGTCGGTGGTGGCCCAGAGGGCGCCGGCCGCGTTGACCACCAGCGTGGGACGCAGCTCGGCCAACGTGGCGAAGAGCTCGCCGCCGGTGGCGCCGACCAGCTCCAGGCGCCGGGTCGGCCACGGGGTGGGCTCGGTGCGGCGGCGCACCACACCGGTGACCGGCCAGCCGGCGGCGTGCAGCGCCGCGCAGACGGCACGGCCGATGAAGCCGGCCGCGCCGAGCACCACCGCGGTCGGCGGCCCGAGCTCACCGGGACCTGCTGCGCGCATCGGGCCCTCCGGCTTCCGGGACGGGGGTCGTCGGGGCGGGCGCCGCTGGTCGGCGGCCACACCTGCCGCCACTATCCACGGCGCCCGATCGGGGGCGGACCGCCGGCGACGGAACTCTGGGTGTTTTCCCTGACTCCGGCGGTGCCCGTCGCTGAACCAGGCCCCCGCCGACCACCCTGAATCCGGACCGGATCGCCCGCCCGTCAGGAGTGCAACCGTGCGCGTGCTGTTCGCCACCATTCCCGAGAAGTCCCACCTGTTCTGCCTGACGCCCGTCGCGTGGGCGATGCGGGCGGCCGGACACGAGGTCCGGGTGGCCAGTTGCGTCGAGTTCGTCGACGTCATCGCCGCCACCGGGATGACGGCGGTGGCCGTGGGCAGCAACGACGAGATCAGCACGGCGATGAGCGGCAACCGGGAGACCCAGCAGTGGGACACGGTGAACTGGAGCGACGTCTCCCCGGACCGGCCCGACCACCAGCAGGAGGTCGACCGGGCGCAGCTCGGCGCGTACGGGTGCGCGATGTACAACGAGCCGATGTTCGACGACCTGGTGGCGTTCGCCCGGTCCTGGCAACCGGACCTGGTGGTCTGGGACCCGCTGACCTACTCCGGGCCGATCGCCGCCGCAGCGGTCGGCGCGGCGCACGTGCGGTCGCTCTGCTTCGCCGACGTGTGGGTGAAGAAGCGCCAACTGCTGGGCAAGCTCGGCGCGCAACTGCCGCCCGAGCAGCGGTCGGACCCGCTGGCCTCCTGGCTGACCGCGCGGGCGGCGGACTACGGCGGGACGTTCAGCGAGGAACTCACCACCGGGCAGCTCACCCTCGACCCGCTGCCGGCGAGCCTCGCCATCGACACCGGCGTACCGAGCACCCCGATCCGCTTCGTGCCGTACAACGGGCCCGCCGTGGTGCCGGACTGGCTGCGCACGCCGCCGTCGCGGCCCCGGGTGTGCCTGAGCCTCGGCGCCTCCAACACCGAGCGGTACGGCGGTGACTACGTCTCCAAGGCCGACATCCTGGCCGCCCTGTCCGAGCTCGACGCCGAGGTCGTCGCCGCGCTGCTGCCCGCCCAGGTGAACGAGGTCGGCCCGCTGCCCGGCAACGTCCGGGTGGTGCAGTCGGTGCCGCTGCACGCGCTGCTGCCCACGTGTTCGGCGCTGATCCACCACGGCGGCTTCGGCAGCTACGCCAACGCGTTGGTGTACGGCGTGCCGCAGCTGACCGTCACCACACCGGTGGCCGATCAGCTCTACCGCGGCGCGGGGCTGCGCGAGCAGGGCGCCGGGCTGCTGCTGGAGAGCGGCACCGCCACCGCGGACGACGTGCGGCGGGCCACGGCGCGGCTGCTCGACGAGCCGGCCTTCGCCGAGCACGCGCGCCGGCTGCGCCACGAGGCGGTGTCCCGCCCGTCCCCGTCCGACGTGGTGCCGATGCTGGAGAAGCTGGCCGCCGACCGCCGCACGGCACCCTGGCCGCACTGACCCCGGCCGCACCGACGCCGGTGGCGGCCGGGGCCCGGCTCGCCTCAGCGCCGCCCGAGGCCCGCCTCGTGCGCGACGAGGCCGGCCTGGGTGCGGTTCGTGCAGCCGAGCTTGTCCAGCACCCGCGACACGTACCCCTTGATCGTCGCCTCCGACAGGTGCAGCCGGGCCCCGATCTGCGCGTTGGACAGGCCCGCGCCGAGGTGGCCCAGCACCTCCACCTCGCGCTCGGTCAACGCGCCGATCTGCTGCCGCGCCCGGTCCCGGGCCGACCCGCTGTCGGTGGAGGCGGTGACCAGCCGGCGGGCGGCGGCCGGCGACAGCACCGTGTGCCCGTCGGCGGCGACCCGCACCAGCCCGATCAGGCTCTCCGGCGGGGTGGACTTGACCAGGAACCCGGTTGCCCCCAGGCGCAGCGCCCGCAGCACGTACTGGTCGGCGTCGAAGGTGGTCAGCACCACGATCGGCGGCGCGTCCGGGCGGGCGTTGATCCGCTCGATCGCGGTCAGCCCGTCCACGCCCGGCATCCGCAGGTCCATCAGCACCAGGTCGGGCCGGCTGCGCGCCACCGCCTCGACCGCCGCCGCCCCGTCGTGCGCCTGGTCGACGACCTCGATGTCGCCGGCCGCGCCGAGGATCCGGCTGAGGAAGACGCAGACCATCGGCTCGTCGTCGACGACCAGCACCCGGATCATCCGCCCACCGCCGGTTGCGCCGTCGGCACGTACGAGGGCAGGACCGCCTCCAGGCGGAACCCGCCCTCCGGGGTGGGCCCGGCGCGCAGCGTGCCGTGCACCAGCTCGATGCGTTGGCGCAGGGTGACGATGCCCAGCCCGGAACCGCTGCCGACGAGGGCCCGGCTGGGCCGGGCGGTGGGCGGGCTGTTCTCCACCTCGATCCGCAGTCGGGACTCCTCGTACCGGACCCGCACGGTCACCCCCGCGCCCGGCGCGTGCTTGCGCGCGTTGGTCAGCGCCTCCCGCACGATCCGGTACGCCGTGCGCCCCACCACCGGCGACGCCAGCGACCGGTCGCCGGACTCGACCAGGTCGACCGGCACCCCGACCGCGGCCGACTCGGCGACCAGCGCGGTCAGCCCGTCGACCGTCGGCGTGCCGTCCTCCTGCGGTGCCCGGCGCAGGATGCCCACCAGGTCGCGCAGCTCGTCGAGGGCCTGACAGCCGGCCGCCCGCAGCTCCTCCGCGGCCTGCCGGGTCGCCTCGTCCGGCGCGGTCATCCGCAGCGCGCCGGCCTGCAGCACCATCAGGCTCACCCGGTGGGTGACCACGTCGTGCATCTCCCCCGCCAACCGGGTCCGCTCCTCGTCGCGGGCCTGCTCGGCGAGGAGGTGCCGTTCCCGTTCGGCCCGTTCGGCCCGCTCGGTCAGGGCCAGGACCAGGCGGCGGCGGGCGTCGAGGTAGAGCGCCAGCAGGGGCCCGACGGCGGTCCGCAGCACCGCCAGCGTGATGATCGTGGCCGACGGCTCCCAGGGGCGGGCCACGACGAAGGTCAGCAGACCCAACGCGACGTACGCGACCCGCCGGTCCCGGCTGTGGAACGGCGGCCCGTATGCCGCGACCACGGTCGCGAACGGCGCCCACACGTTGCCGGCCGACGCCGGCGTCAGCGCGTGCACCGGCGAGATCAGCAGCGTGACGGCCAGCGTGAACAGGCCGAGCACGACGACCACGGTCAGCGGCGCCCGGCGGCGCAGCACCAGCGAGGAACAGGCCAACGCCTGCGCGCCGAGCAGCACCCAGGCCAGCGTGCCCGGCCGCTCCGGCCACCAGCTCCCGCCGGCCAGGGTGTTGCCGGTGTCCAGCAGCACGAAGAGCACGGCCAGGACCACGTCGAGGGCGACCCGGTGCCGGTAGTGCCACGGTGCCTCCGTCATGCCCTAGACCGTAAGGCATCGCCCGGCGACGCGAACCGACCCGAATCCCGGCGGCGGTGCCGCAACCGACGAAAGTCGTACGCCCGCACCGCCGCCGCTACCTTCGTCGGGTCGGGATCCACCGGCTCGCCCTGCCGCCGGGCGCCGCGAAGGGGTGCAATGGACGGCATGGAAACCAGCCGAGAGAGCACCACCGTGACCCCTCCGTTGGGGCGGTACGACATCGACCCGACCCGGTCGACGGTCCGGTTCCGCACCACCCACATGTTCGGGCTGGGCAAGGTGACCGGCACCTTCGCGGTCCGCTCCGGGACGGTCGAGGTCGTCGAGCCGCTGGCCGCGTCGAGCGTGCGGGCGGAGATCGACGCCGCCAGCTTCCACACCGGAACCGCCGCGCGGGACCGCACGGTCCGCTCGGCCACGTTCCTCGACACCGACCACCACCCCACGATCACCTTCGTCTCCGCGGGCATCGACGGCACCAACCTCACCGGGCAGTTGACGGTGCGGGAGGTCACCGGGCCGGTCACCCTGGCCGTGCAGGAGTCGGCGAACACCACCGACGGGTTCCGGGTCGTCGCCACCACCCGCATCGACCGGCTCGAGTTCGGCGTGACCGGCTCGCGGGGCATGACCGGGAGGTACCTCGACCTGACGGTGGAGGCCGCGTGCGTACGCCGCTGAGGCCCGCCGCGACCGAGGGGGTGGGCCGTGGCTGACGCGGTGGTGGTGGAGGGCCTGCACCGCAGCTACGGCGCGGTGCAGGCGGTGCGGGACGTGAGCTTCACCGTCGCGCACGGGGAGATCTTCGCGCTGCTCGGGCGCAACGGCGCCGGCAAGAGCACCACGTTGGAGATCCTGGAGGGCTTCCGGGCCCGGGACGGGGGGCGGGCGGAGGTGCTCGGCCTCGATCCCGGGGACCGGGCCACCGCCCGGCGGCTGCGCGAGGCGATCGGCGTGGTGCTCCAGGACATCGCGGTGGAGCCGTACCTGACGGTCCGGGAGACCATCGCCCGGGACGCCGGCTACTACCCGACCCCCCGCGACGTCGACGAGGTGGTGGAGCTGGTCGACCTCGCCGGGCAGGCGCGGCGCAAGGTCCGCGACCTCTCCGGCGGGCAGAAGCGCCGCCTGGACCTGGCGCTGGGGATCATCGGCAACCCCACCCTGCTCTTCCTCGACGAGCCGACCACCGGGTTCGACCCGAACGCCCGGCGGGGCGCGTGGCAGCTCGTCCGCGACCTGCGCGACGCCGGGCTGACCATCGTGCTCACCACGCACTACATGGAGGAGGCGCAGGAACTGGCCGACCGGGTGGCGGTGATGTCGGCGGGCACGATCGTGGCCATGGGTCCCACGGCCAGCCTCGGCGGGCGGGACGCGGCGCTGACCCGGATCGCGTTCACGCTGCCCGACGGGTGCGCGGTGGCCGACCTACCGGTGCCCGCCACGCTCACCGACGGGCAGGTCCGTGTCGAGACGCTGGAGCCGACCGTGACGCTGCACCGGTTGACCGGGTGGGCGTTGGAGCGCGACGCCGTGCTGGCCGGGCTCACCGTCGACCGGCCCAGCCTGGAGGACGTCTACCTGCGCCTGACCGACGACGAGCCGGCGACGCCCGCCCGCAGTCTCGAAGGGAGCAACCAGTGAGCACCGTCGCCGCGCCCCGGGCGCCCCGCCGCGACCTGGCCCTGCTGTGGCACCAGATCCGCTACGAGCAGCTCAGCTTCTGGCGCAACCCGCAGAGCGCGTTCTTCACGTTCCTCTTCCCGGTCGTGGTGATCGCGATCTTCGGGGCGCTCTTCGGGGACGTGGGCAGCAGTGAGTACTTCTACGGCCGGTCGGCGATGCAGTACTACGTCTCGACCATCGCCGCGGTCTCCGTGCTGGGCGCCTGCTACAGCCAGCTGGCGATCGTGCTGTCGACCCGCCGGCAGAACGGGCTGCTCAAGCGGGCCCGCGCGACGCCGCTGCCGACGTACATGTACTTCCTCGGCCTGCTCGCGCACTGCATCGTGGTGAGCGTGGTGGACGTCCTGCTCATCATCTTCGTCGGCAGGCTGTACGGGGTCCGCTTCCCGGCCGCCGCCCAGTGGCCGGTGATCGCGGTGACCGTGGTGCTCGGCGCGGCCAGCTTCTGCGCCCTGGGGGTCGCGGTGGCGTCGCTCATCCGCAACGCCGAGGCCGCCCCGTCGGTGGTGCAGTTGGTGCTCTTCCCGCTGGTCTTCGTCTCCGGCACGTACATGCCGATCCACTCCGAGGTGCTGACCATGGTGACCGGCGCGCTGCCGGTGCAGCCGTTCAACGAGGCCCTGCTGGGTGCGTTCACCGCGCAGTCGGGGGTGCCGTGGCGAAGCTTCGCCGTGCTGCTGGCCTGGGGCGTGCTCGGCGCGGTCGTCGCCATCCGCCGCTTCCGCTGGGACCCCCGGCCGGAGTGAGACCGGGCCGGCGTCCGCCGGCCCCCTGGACGGCCCCACGCGGGCCGGGCGGCCGTGGCCCCTCACCCCCCGGGGCGGCCACGGCTGCCACCTCCGGCCACCCTCGGGCCGGATACGGAGGGGCCCCCGCGGTGCGGCGGGGGCCCCTCCGCCAGCTCCGGCGGAGCCAGTCGTCTGCCTCAGATCCGGCGGAGCCACTCCTCGACCACCCCGGCGGTGGAGGCAGCCAGGTCCTCCATCATCGTGAAGTGGTTGCCGGGCACGTCGACGACCTCGTCCGCCTCGCTCCACCCGGTCTGCCACTGCCGCGCCGGCAGGTCCTCGCCGCCCGGCATCGGCGCCCCTGCGCGCACCAGCAGCACCGGCGCGGTCAGCTTCGGCGGGGTCCAGTCGCCCAGCAGGTTGAAGTACCAGCTCATCGCGGAGAGCCGGGCCGCGTCCATCCGGGCGAAGCTGGCCTCCCGGTCGAACATCCCGCCGAGGAGCTGGTCCTCGAACTGGCCGAGGGAGTCGTCACCGGGCACGTACGTGTCGAGCAGCGCCACCCCGGCGGCGCTCGGGCCGTCGCGGTCCAGCCGGGCCGCCGTGGCGTGCGCCAGCACCCCGCCGGAGGAGGAACCGAGCAGGGCGAACGGGTGGTCACCGACCTGTTCGCGCACCATCCGGGCCAGCAGCTCCACCAGCGCCTCGGGGGTGGCCGGCAGCGGCTCCCCCGCGGCGAAGCCGGGCACCGCCAGCGCGACGACGTCCCGCACGTCGCGGAACGCCGAGGCGAACCGCGCGTACTGGTGCACGCCGGCCAGGGCGACCTGGGAGCTGAAGCAGACCAGCCGGATCGGTTCCGGGCCCTTCGCGAGCCGCACGGCGGTCGGCAGTTCGTCCACCTCCGCCGCGTCGGCGAAGGTCGGTCGCAGCCGGGCCACGCTCTGCAACAACTCGAAGCCCTCCCGGAGGCGGCGCTGCTCACAGGCCTGCCGGAAGAGGACCCCGACGACGTCCTGGGCCGGCCGGGGCGCGGCGGGCTCGTCGACACCCGACGCCACCGGTTGCGCGACGCCCAGTTCGGTGTCGAGGAACTCGGCCACGGCGCGCGGCGAGGCGTAGTCGAAGGTCAGCGTGACCGGCAGGGCCAGCCCGGTCGCGGCGGCCAGCGCGTTGCGCAGCTCCACCGCGGTCAGCGAGTCCAGGCCCAGTTCGAGGAAGGGCTGCTCCGGGGCGACCGCCTCGGGCGAGGGGTGGCCCAGCACCCCGGCGGTGGCGGCGCGGACCACGTCGAGCAGCGCCGCGCCCCGCGCCGGGCCGTCCAGCTCACGCAGGCGGCGGGTCGGGGACGGGCCGCTGCCCCCGGCGGCGCGCCGCCGCGCCGGACGGGCCAGCCCGCGCAGCAGCGGGGCGGGCTCCGCGCCCAGCGCCGCGACGTCCAGCCGGAGCGGCACGAGCGCGGCGGCGTCGACCCGCAGGGCCGCCTCCAGCAGGGCCAGCCCCTGCTCGTCGGTGAGGGCGAGCACCCCGCCGCGCCGCATCCGGTCCCGGTCGACCTGGTCGAGCCGGCCGGCCATGCCCTGCTCCCAGGCCCCCCAGGCCAGCGACACCGCCGGCAGGCCGTCGGCCCGCCGCTGGTCGGCCAGGGCGTCGAGGACCGCGTTCGCGGCGGCGTAGTTGGCCTGCCCGGGGGTGCCGAAGGTGGCCGCCGAGGAGGAGAAGAGCACGAACGCGGCCAGCGGCGCGTTTCTAGTCAGCTCGTGCAGGTGCAGCGCGGCGTCCACCTTGGCGCGGAACACCGCGTCGAAGCGGGCGGGGGTCAGCGAGCCGAGCACCCCGTCGTCGAGGACGCCGGCGAGGTGCAGCACGGCGGTGAGCGGGTGCCGCGCCGGCACCGTCGCCAGCACGGCGGCCAGGGCGTCCCGGTCGGCCGCGTCGCAGGCGACCACGGTGACGTCCGCGCCGAGCGCGGTCAGCTCCGCGCGCAGCGCCGCCGCCCCGGGGGCGGCGGGTCCGCGCCGGCTGACCAGCAGCAACCGGCGTACGCCCCGGGCGGTGACCAGGTGGCGCAGCACCGGCCCGCCGAGGGCGCCCGTCGCGCCGGTCACCAGGACCGTGCCGTCCGGGTCCCACCCGGTGTCCGGTCCCTCGGGCGCGGCCACCCGGGCCAGCCGGCCGGCGAGCACCCGCCCGGCGCGGACCGCGAGCTGCGGCTCGCCGCAGCCCAGCGCCGCCGGCAGGGCCAGCACGCTCTCCGGCTGCCCGTCGACGTCGACGAGGACGAAGCGGCCCGGGTGCTCCGACTGGGCGGTGCGCACCAGGCCCCACGCCGCCGCGGCGGCCAGGTCGTCGGGCCGGTCGTCGCCGGTGCCGAGGGCGCCCCGGGTGACGACGGCCAGCCGGCTGCCGGCGAACCGGTCGTCGGCCAGCCAGGCCTGCACGGTCTCCAGGGCGGCGGCGGTGACGTCCCGCACCGCCCCGGCGGGGTCGGTCGCGGGGTGCGCCGGGCCGGGCCGGCCGGTGACGCAGACCAGGACCAGCTCCGGCAGGGTCATCCCGGTGGAGACGGCGGCGGTCAACGCCGTCAGGTCGGCGAACGACTCGACCGGGACACCCGCCGTGGTGAGCGGAGCGGCGATCGCCAGCGCGTCCGAGCCGACCAGCACGCACCGCCCGGAGACCGCGTCGTCGACCGGCACGGGCACCCAGTCCACCCGGAACAGCCAGTCGTCGGCGGGCTCGGAGCGGCGCGTCGGCGCGGCCGCGAGGGGGCGCAGGGTCAGCGCGTCGACCGAGGCCACGGGCCGTCCGGCCGGGTCGACGGCGGCGATCGCGACCTCGTCGGCACCGGTCGCGGTCAGCCGGACCCGCAGCGCGGTGGCGCCCTCGGCGTGCAGGTCGACGCCGCGGAACGCGAACGGCACGAGCCGGCCGGCGGCGCCGGGCAGCAGGTACGCCAGCCCGTGCAGGGCGGCGTCGGCGAGCGCCGGGTGCAGGCCGTACCGGTCGGCGTCGGCGCGGGCCGACTCCGGCAGCACGACCTCGGCGTACAGCTCGTCGTCGCGCCGCCAGGCCGCGCGCAGGCCGTGGAAGGCCGGCCCGTAGCCGACACCGTCGTCGGTCGGCGCGTCGTAGGCGCCCTCGACGTCCACCTCCACGGCCCCCGGCGGGGGCCACGGCGTCGCGTCGAACGGTGCGGGCTGCGACCCGTCCGCCGCGCTCAGTGCGGCGGTCGCGTGCAGCGTCCACGGCTCGTCGCCGTCGGCGGCGGCGGGCCGGGAGAAGATCCGTACCCGGTGGCCGCCCGCCTCGTCGGCGGGGTCGGTGACCACCCGGACCTGCCGGTCGACGGCGTCGTCGAGGCGCAGCGGCGTGGCGAGGACGAGTTCGTCCACCCGGGCGGCGTCGGCGTGCTCCCCGGCGTGCAGCGCCAGCTCCAGCAGCGCGGTGCCCGGCACCACCGGCGTCCCGGCCACCAGGTGGTCGGCCAGCCACGACGGAGCCGTCACGCCGAGCCGACCGGTGCAGACGGAGCCGCCGTCGGGCAGCGGCACGCAGGCACCGAGCAGCGGATGGCCGGCACCGGTCAGGCCGGCCGCGGCGAGGTCGGTGGGGGCCGAGCCGGCGTCCGCCCAGAACCGCTGCCGCTGGAACGGGTACGTGGGCAGGTCGACGCGGCGGGCGGCGGTGCCGGCCCAGCACGCCGAACGGTCCACCCGGTCGCCGTCGGCCAGCAGGCCGCCCAGCACCGCGCCGAGCGTGGTCAGCTCCGGCCGGCCCCGCCGCAGCAGGGCCCCGCAGGTCAGCTCCGGTTCCCCGCCGCGCAGCGCCTCCTCGACGGCGGTGGCCAGCACCGGGTCCGGGCCCAGCTCGACGAAGCGGGTGACGCCGGCCGCGTGCAGGTGGGCGACCGCGTCGTGGAAGCGGACGGCCTCGCGGACCTGCCGCACCCAGTACTCCGGCGCGCCGACGTCGGCGCCGACGGCCACGGTGGAGACCAGCGGGATCCGCGCCGGGTGGTACGTGACGGACTCGGCGACGGCCCGGAACTCCGCCAGCATCGGCTCCATCCGGGCCGAGTGGAAGGCGTGGCTGACCCGCAGCCGTCGGGTCGGCCGGTCGGCGAAGTGACCGGCCACCGCCAGCACCGGGGCCTCCTCGCCGGAGAGCACGACCGCGTCGGGGCCGTTGACCGCGGCGATGCCCACCCCGTCGACCAGCAGCGGCGACACCTCCGCCTCGGTCGCCCGGACGGCCACCATCGCGCCGCCGGGCGGCAGCGCCTGCATCAGCCGGCCCCGGGCGGCCACCAGCCGGCACGCGTCGGGCAGGGTGAGCACCCCGGCGACGTACGCGGCGGCGAGCTCGCCGACCGAGTGGCCGATCAGGTGGTCGGGGCGCAGCCCGTACGACTCCAGCAGCCGGTACAGCGCCACCTGGAGCGCGAAGAGTGCGGGCTGGGCGTACCCGGTGGCGTCCAGCGGGCGGTCGCCCTCGGCGGGCGTGGAGTCGTCCCACAGCACGTCGCGCAGCGGCCGGTCGAGTTCGGCGTCGAGGTGGACGCGGACCTCGTCGAACGCCTCGGCGAAGACCGGCGCGGTCGCGTACAGCTCCCGCCCCATGCCGGGGCGCTGGCTGCCCTGCCCGGTGAACAGGTACGCCACCGGGCGGGTCCCGGAGCGGCCCCGGGCCAGCTGCGGGGCGGTCTCGTCGGCGGCGACGGCGGCCAGGCCGGCCAGCAGCTCGTCGCGGTCGACGCCGAGCACGACCGCCCGGTGGTCGAAGACGGTCCGCGCGGTGGCCAGCGAGAGACCGACGTCCAGCGGGTCGACCTCGGGCCGGCGGGCCAGGTGTTCGCGGAGCACGTCGGCGTGGGCGCGGACGGCCTGCGCCGAACGCCCCGAGAGCAGCAGCGGGACCAGCGGCGGCCGCGCGGCGGGGCGGGCCGGCGGGGCCGGCGCCGCCGTGGGCTCCTCCAGGACGACGTGGGCGTTGGTGCCGCTGATGCCGAAGGACGAGACGCCGGCCCGGCGGGGCCGGCCGGCCGGCTGCCAGGGCACCGCCTCGGTGAGCAGCCGCACCTGCCCGGCCGACCAGTCGACCTGCTCGCTGGGCGCGTCGACGTGCAGCGTCGGGGGCAGCACGCCGTGCCGCATCGCCTGCACCATCTTGATGATCCCGCCGACCCCCGCGGCGGCCTGGGCGTGACCGATGTTCGACTTGATCGACCCCAGCCAGAGCGGCTGGTCCGCCGGCCGGTCCTGCCCGTACGTCGCCAGCAGCGCCTGCGCCTCGATCGGGTCGCCGAGGACCGTGCCGGTGCCGTGGCCCTCCACGGCGTCCACCTCCGCCGGGCGCAGCCCGGCACGGTCGAGGGCCTGCCGGATCACCCGCTGCTGGGCGGGGCCGTTCGGAGCGGTGAGCCCGTTGGAGGCGCCGTCCTGGTTCACCGCGCTGCCCCGGACCACCGCGAGCACCTGGTGGCCGTTGCGGCGGGCGTCCGACAGCCGCTCCACCAGCAGCATGCCGACGCCCTCGGCCCAGCCGGTGCCGTCCGCCGCCGACGCGTACGACTTGCACCGGCCGTCGGGGGCGAGGCCGCGCTGCCGGCTGAAGTCGACGAACGTGCCGGGGGTGGCCATCACCGTCACCCCACCGGCCAACGCCAGGTCGCACTCGTCGTCGCGCAGCGCCTGCGCCGCCAGGTGCAGGGCCACCAGCGAGGACGAGCAGGCGGTGTCGACGGTGACCGCCGGCCCCTCGAGCCCGAGCAGGTACGCGACCCGGCCGGTGGCGACGCTGCCGGCGGAGCCGGTGCCGAGGAAGCCCTCCGCGCCCTTCGGCACGCTGTGCAACCGGGCCAGGTAGTCGTGGTACATCACCCCGGCGAAGACGCCGGTGCGCTGGCCGCGCAGCGTCGCCGGGACGATGCCGGCGGACTCGACCGCCTCCCACGACGTCTCCAGGAGCAGCCGCTGCTGGGGGTCCATGACCAGGGCCTCGCGGGGCGAGATGCCGAAGAACGCGGCGTCGAAGTCGGCGGCGTCGTGCAGGAAACCGCCGTGCCGCACGTAGCTGGCCCCGCCGGCGTCCGGGTCGGCGTCGTAGAGCCGGTCCAGGTCCCAGCCCCGGTCGGTGGGGAACGGGGTGACCCCGTCGGCGCCGGAGGCCACCAGCTGCCACAGGTCCTCGGGGGTGCGCACCCCGCCGGGGAACCGGCAGGCCATGCCGACGATGACGACCGGGTCGTCGGTGCGTCGGGTGGCCCGGCGGGCGGCGGGCCGGGGCGCGTCGCCGCCGAGCAGCCGTTCCAGCAGGTGCTCGGCGACGGCGGCGCCGGTCGGGTGGTCGAAGACCAGCGTGGCGGGCAGCCGCAGCCCGGTCGCCGCGTTGAGCCGGTTGCGCAGCTCGACCGCGGTGAGCGAGTCGACACCCAGGTCCCGGAACGGCCGGTCCACCGGCACGTCCTGCGCGGTGTCGTGGCCGAGCACGGTGGCCGCCTGCTCGCGGACCAGGTCGCGCAGCGCGGCCCGGCGCTGTTCGGGGTCCAGCCCGGCGAGCCGGTCGGCCAGGGAGGCCGCCGCGACGGAGCCGGCCTCGGCGGCGCGACGCCGGGGTCGGCGGACCAGGGTGCGGAACACCGGCGGCAGGTGCTCACCGGCGTCCCGCAGGGCGGCCAGGTCCAGCCGCATGGGCAGCACCGCCGCCCGGCCGGTCCCGGCGGCCAGGTCGAACAGGGCGACCCCGTCGGCGGTGGAGAGCGGGACGACCCCACCCCGGGCCATCCGCCGCAGGTCGGCCTGGTCGAGTTGCCCGGTCATGCCGCTGGCCTGCGCCCAGAGGCTCCAGCCGAGGGAGAGCGCGGGCCGGCCGGCGTGCCGGCGGTACGCGGCGAAGGCGTCCAGGAACGCGTTGGCGGCGGCGTAGTTGCCCTGGCCGGGGGCGCCGAACGCGGCCGAGACGGAGGAGAAGAGCACGAACGCGGTCAGCGGGGCGTCCCGGGTCAGCTCGTGCAGGTTGACCGCCGCGTCCACCTTGGCGCGGAGCACCTGCCGCACCTGGTCGGGGCGGAGCGAGGTGACGGTGGCGTCGGCGAGCACGCCGGCCGCGTGCACCACGCCGGTCAGCGGGCGGTCGGCGGGCAGCGCGTCCAGCGCGGCGGCGAGCGCCGCCCGGTCGGCCACGTCGCAGGCGACGACCACGGGTTGCGCGCCGAGCGCGGTCAGCTCCGCGACGAGGTCGGCCGCGCCGGGTGCCGCCGGTCCGCGCCGGCTGACCAGCAGCAGGTGGCGTACCCCGTGGGTGGTGACCAGGTGCCGGCAGAACACCGCGCCGAGCTCGCCGGTGGCACCGGTGACCAGCACCGTGCCGGTGGGGTCCCACAGCGTGGCCGGCGGGTCGGCGACCGGGGCTGCGGGGGCGAGCCGGCAGCCGAGCAGCCGACCGTCGCGGACCGCGACCTGCGGTTCGTCGGCACCAAGCGCCGAGGCGACGACGGACGAGGCGGCGGCCGACGGGGCGGCGGTCGACGGGGCGTCGACGAGCTGGAATCGTCCCGGATGCTCGGACTGCGCCGACCGGACGAGCCCCCAGACCGCCGCGCCGGGCAGGTCGGTCACGGCGTTCCCGGCGGCGGCGGCGATCGCGCCGTCGGCGACGAACACCAGCCGGCTGGTCTCGAACCGCTCGTCGGCCAGCCACTGCCGGATCAGCTCCACCGCCCGCAGGACGGCGTCGTGGGTGGACCGGGTGACGTCCGGGCCCGCCGACGCCGCCCGGGTCAGCACCACCTCCGGTACGGCGGCACCGGTGTCCAGGGCCGCCCGCAGGGCGGTGAGGTCCGGGTACCGCCGGCCGGGCAGCGTGTCGCCGGTCCCGTCGCCGCCGAGGCACGCGAGGTCGGTCGGCTCGGTGTCCGGCCCCGGAATCGGCGTCCAGTCCAGGTGGTACAGGGCGTCGCGTGGGGTGTCGGGGCGGGACGGGTCCCCGGGGGCGTCGGCGGCCATCGGGCGCAGCGTCAGCGACGCCACCTCGGCCACCGGACGCCCGGCCACGTCGGCGGCCTGCACGGTGACGGTCTCCGGCCCGGTGGGGCGCAGCCGGGCGCGCAGGGCGGTGGCACCCACGGCGTGCAGGGTCACCCCGCTGAAGGAGAACGGTAGCCGGCCCGGCTCGCCGGCCCCCGGCCCGCCCGTCGGCGCGGCATCGCCGGTGGCGGCGAGCGCCATGCAGTGCAGTACCGAGTCGAGCGCGGCCGGGTGCAGGCCGAGCGTGTCCGGTCCGGTCGCGTCGTCGGGGAGCGCCACCTCGACGAAGATGTCATCGTCGCGGCGCCAGGCCCGCTGGAGGCTGCGGAAGACCGGCCCGTAGCCGAGGCCGGCCCCGGCCAGCGTGTCGTACAGGCCGGCCACGTCCAGTGGCTGCGCGGCGGGCGGCGGCCACTCGGTCAGGTCGTAGGCGGCCTCGGGCTCGGCCGGGGCGAGCAGACCGGTGGCGTGGTCCGTCCACTCCGCGTCCGGGCCGCCGTCGAGCCGGGACGACACCTGCACCGGCCGGCAGCCGGTGTGGTCGGGCGCGCCGATCAGGATCTGCAGGTGCGCCATCCCGGTCGGGGGGATCACCAGCGGGCTGGTGATGGTCAGCTCCTCGACCCGCTCGCAGCCGACCCGCTCCCCGGCGGACAGGACGAGTTCCAGGTGGCCGGTGCCGGGGAAGACGATCCGGTCGGCCACCCGGTGGTCGGCCAGCCACGGCTGGACCTGCACCGACAGCCCGCCGAGGAGCAGGACGTCACCGGTGCCGGCGACGGTGATCATGGCGTGCAGCAGCGGATGCCCGGTCCGGGTGGCACCGAGCGTCTGCGCGCCGGCGGCGAGCCGGGCCCTCGGCCAGTAGCGCTGGTGTTGGAAGGCGTAGGTGGGCAGGTCCACGGTCCGGGCGCCGGTGGGGGCGAGGAACGCCGCCCAGTCGACGGTGCCGCCATCGGCCCAGAGCCGGGCCAGCGCCGTCACGGCGGTGGTCGGCTCGGCCCGCTTGCGGTGCAGCACCGGCACGGCCAGCACGCCGTCGCGGGTCTCCTCGACCGCGCCGATCAGGCTCGCGTCGGGGCCGAGCTCCACGAACCGGGTCACCCCCAGCTCGGCGGCCCTCTGCACCGCCGCACCGAACGTGACGGTGCCGCGCACCTGCTGCGCCCAGTACTCGGCGGTGAACTCCTCCACCACCTGCCCGGTGAGGGTGGAGACGATCGGGATGCTCGGCCTACCCAGCTTCACGGTCCCGGCGAGCCGGGTGAACTCGGCCAGCATCGGGTCCATCAGCGCCGAGTGGAACGCGTGGCTGACTTCCAGCCAGCGGCCCTGCCG
>NZ_JBNCLB010000022.1:0-51062 GCF_049841815.1 Micromonospora sp. DT233
CGGTGGCTGCTCCATGACCACGGACAAAACCACACCGCCACAGCAGGTCAGAACGGATCTCCTGCTGGAGTATTAGGCCAGGGCCACCTGCCAGCAGCAGCGGGTAGATCGATTTTGTCCGCGCTCGACTTGGCCGGATCCGTAATAGCTAGGCGACGTAATCGAGGTTGGCGAGTAGGACTATATGCACGGGAACAGTGGTCTGAATCTACGTGTCGATGACCATGCCCGAATGCAGGGCGATGGGTCGCTGAACGGGGTAGATCTGGCGCTACGGGCAGACATTACGCCACTCGCCCCATGGCCCCGACCGGCACTCCTTCGGATCCGGGCCCTACGCCCTACGCCATCGTCGAGGTCGTCGTGAGCACGACCTACCGGGGCAGCGTGGCATTGGAAGAGGTCGACCGCGCCCAGGCGGAACTTGAACGCCACCTGGCGGTCCGGCCGACCGGCGAGTGCGTGACGTGCGGTGAGGTCGAGCCGTGTTCGGGCCGTCAAGGGGCTGGCTCCACATTTACGAAGTACGGTCTTCTGCCGCACCGTCGACCAGGTGCCTCGGGGGTACGCGCGCCGCTCCAGCTCTGGAGGGTACTGCACCGGCCTCGTGGTTCGCGTCGGCCGCAGACAGCAGTGACGGCGAGCCGACCGGGACGGGTTACGTGCCCGTAGCACGCAGAGGCGTCGCCGTTGAGGCAGGTAGAACCTGATGACCACCGAGCTGACGTCAGAACGGCGGACCTTGATCCTTCGAGGCTGTCTGGTTCCGAGAGGGTATTGGTATGAACGGCGTACCGGGCGCTCAGATGAGGGCTCCACGCAGTCCAAACGACTTGTTGCGGCCTTCACGGCTGACCATGCGCTCGCCGGCGGGGTCTGGTCGAGTGGTGTCGCGCCAGAAGGTCGCCGAGGCGGTCACCGCGTGGATCTGGGCGCACATGGAGATCCTGCCTGTCAGGTCAGTCGGCTCCGACACCGCGCCCCCCGAGAACTGCGGCGGGCGGTCGCGCTTCTACGTGCTTTGCGGCGAACAAAGCGAATGATGGTGATGGATGCCATCTCGGAACCCGTCACTCCTGAACAGATTCGCGACCTGCAGAAAGCGCTGGGACGGCAGTTGGCCCAACGCCGCAATGCGGCCGGCATGACCCAGGTCACCCTTGCCAGGCGGACGGCCTACTCCCGCAGTTCGGTCGCGAACGTGGAGATCGGACGGAGCACGATCCCCCGTGGCTTTTGGGAGCGCGCCGACCGCGAACTCCGCGCGGGAGGAACGTTGGTGGACGCGTTCGACTCGCTCCATGGACTGATCACCACCCTCCGGACGCAGAAAGCGCGGGCAGCCGAACACGAGCGACTGCTTCGGCACCAGGCAGCCATGCCGTCGAGTCCACCCAACAGCCTCGCGGTCGAGCCTCCGGGCTGCGAATGCACGATCACGATCGCCCGATGGAGAGAGCAGGAGGTCCTTGCGTTGAGGGAGGCACTGCGGCTCAGCCTCGGGGCTTTCGCCGAACGGCTTCGCGTCCCTCCCTCGATCGTCGCCGCATGGGAGGACCGCAGACAGCCCGCACCGCCGAGTCTGGCGATGCAGGCAGCTCTCGACGACCTGCTCAAGCTCGCCGACCAAGACGCGCGGACTCGCTTCGCACGGATCCTTCGGATGCCGCCGATGAAGTCCAGTGCTCCTGGTGGCGCGCCCGAGGTTGGTCGTCGTGCGACGGTGACTCCGCTTCACGGGGCGAAGAACGCACGCCGTTTGGTGCAGGGACAGTGACGGGCAGGCCAGTAATAGCCGGCGGGTCTACCCCATGCAAGGTCAGGCGGATCGGCGGCTGAGCTAAGCCGCCCTTGGTTTTTGTCGCTGATCAAGTGGTGACTTGAACCCATGCTCATCTTTGACTACGTGCATGGGGGCGGGGGGAGCTCACCTGTTGGCACCGCGTCTACACCGGCACCGGAGAAAGGATCAGACGATGACCCCGCTGCTGCGCGACTACCACGGACACCCTTACGACCTGACAAACCCGGACGAGGCGGGACGCCGCTTCGACGAGTAGATCACGGCGATCATGCCCCACGGCGAATGCGGGCAGTCCCTCACCATCGGCACTGCCGAACGGGCCGTCCTGCGCATCGACATCGACGTGGACGCCGACCGGGCCGCGCTGCGGTGGCTACCCGACGGCAGCTACGCCACGGAGCTCGCCCCCGACACCTCGATCGCCGTGTACGAGTCACCCGACACCGGCCTGTGCGACATCCCGGCCGACCTGGCCCGCGTGAACACCGCAACCGCCCGCCATGCGGTCATCGAGTACGTCGCCTCAGGCCAACGACCCACCAGCGTGACCTGGGTCCACGAAGAGCCACCCACCCCGTAGAGCATGATCCCTGCACTGCGGACGCCTGTTGGCCTCCGCTGCGGCACCACCGGGCAGGAACCAGCGGCAGGCGGCGAAGCCTTCCCGGCGGCACCTCGCGACTTCACCCAACTGCGCCTCGGGCAGACACCGAGCGGCCAACGAGATTCGGGTAACCTGTGGCTCAGCGGGCCGTTAGCTCAATGGCAGAGCTGAGGACTTTTAATCCTCCGGATTGCCGTATAGCTAGCGGCCAAGGTGCCGTGTAGCTGGGAAAACTCTAGCGATCGTAGCCCATTGTAGACTCTGGATGCTCCTTGGGTGCTCGGCTGTCTTGGCCGCCGAGAGAAGTTGTCGACCAGCCGGCTCAGGCTCCGAGCCCCACCGTGACTTCGGGAGCAGCAACCAGCGAAACGTCGCCTTCCAGCTAGGCCTGGTCATACTGCTCCCAAAACGATGCCCGAAGCTGGTGTCGCACGGCTTCACTCAAATCGACTTCACCGAGGCGCTCAGAAAGGTCGGTCAGTAAAGCTTTGTCGATATCGCGTGGAATCGACGGTTTCCCGGCAGTGAGTTCCGCCAAGGCCTCCGGCGTGGCGGAACTGCGGAAAGTCGTCAGGACGTTGGTGACGACCGAGCCGATCTGTTCGGCAAGGTCAGAAGGATCCTCGTGATTCGTCGCGCTCGTCCTGCTGTCCAGGGCCCCGCTAGACGCGGGCGACAGGCGGGGTGCTCGTGAGCCTTCCTGAGCGGTGAAGCCCGCCGACGGGGCCATGGCACGCGGGTCCCCGCCCAGCGACACCGCCATCGGTGACGGCACCACCAAGGGTGTCTCCACCTTCGTCACGGCATGGTCGATGACGTCCGGAAACATGATTTTGAGCCCGTCGGCCGCGCGGATCAGATGCCGGCTGATGCCATGGGGCCGGTTCTGCCCGTTGGGGACGGCAAGCAGGACGACCTGCACCCCGTGCACCTGGGCCTCCTCCACGGCCTCGGTAAGATCATCGTCTCCCGAAACGAGGACGAAGACGTCCGCAACTGCGTTGCGTGCGTGCATCACCAGGTCGAGCCCAATGCGCAGGTCGACACCTTTCTGCTGGCCGTCCACGCCGAACCGGCCGAGCCGCAGCTTGACGTTGGGCAGTTCACCGATGAACTGCTGCGAGGCGTCGGGTACACCCTCTCTCGCAGAGTCGTACCAGTGCACGCGCAACATCGGCAGCTCCGACAGCGCCTCGGCCTGCTGAATTAGCGCGTCGATCAGTGACTCGTAGTCGACCCGAATCCCGTTCCGCAGCGACGTCCCCGTCACCCGGACCGCTGCGGCGCTGAGCAGGTAACCGACGTCCACATACAGGGAGCATTTAGGCCTCACGATCCACAGGATGTCACCCCCTGCCGCAACTATCGAGGCAGCGGCTCTCTCGGTGAACAGTCCCGGCCGCAGTTGCGCTTCCACGATCGACGCAGGGTTTCGTCGGGCTGTCGGCCCGTCGTGGCGGATTTGCTGGTTGCGATCGCGGCTGGGTCTGGTTTGAGGGGGTGTGGCGGGGTTGATCGCGGTGGCGGCCAGGGTGGGGAGGCCGCCGATGATGGCGTTGTGGGACCAGAGCGCCCACAGCACCGGGCGTGCCCCTTCGCAACCTCGCGCTCGATGTGGGTGGCGAACAGTCCGGCATGCTTGCTGCGGACCTTCCTCGAGGCGACCGGCGGCGGCTGAGGAGTGCCCATGCCACACATACTGCTGCCCACGTCTTGATATCCGCCGTTACCGGGCGGTGCCGAGACGTACGCCTGCGCGGCACAGCGCCGACCTCGGGCTGGGTGGCACCGAGGTCACCGGCGAGCCCATCACCGACCCGAACCAATAGGCGCAGACCTCACCGCCCTGACCCAAGCGGTAGCCACCACCGGCAGCCACGAACAAACTCGCACACTGGCCCCTGCCGGTATAGCTACGGCACCTTCACGAGGAGGCTGGGCATCGGACGCTCCTTGTTCCCGGCCCGAAGTTTGTGCTGCGGGTTCCTTGCTCGTCGGATCCTGCGTCAGGGCCGCGCGCCACTCCCACAGCCTTGTCGTGAGACCGGTTGAACGAATCAGCACCGCGATGCCGCCGCCGGCCGTCGCCCCCCCGATGCCGATGACTCCCGCGCTGCCCAGGATGCGGCTGTTGGTCAGATTCGCAATGCCGCCGCCGACGGTCGCCACCCCGACAGCAATGATCATGGCACTGTTCAAAAGGCGAGTGTCGGCTAAGAGCGAGATGCCGGTGCCGGTGCCGGTGCCGGTAATTATCGTCCCGACGACGGTGGTCATGGCGCTGTCCAAGAGCCGGTTGTCGGTGGCCGCCTCCGCCATACCCAAGCCGGTCGCGCGCATGTAGTGCAGGACTGACACCGGCTGGATGTGCTCACCCGGAACCTCCGGCAGACCCTGCCCGCCTGCGGTGAGCAGCTCATATCCCGTCCGCAGGCACCATCCCGGGGTGGATCATCCGCTGGGACTCGAAGGTGGGCGGTGTGCCCGGCGGGAGTTCCGCAGGCCGTCGGCCCATTCCTTCAGCCGCTCAGCAGCGGTCGGGTCCTTGTCGTCAAGCACTTTCACGTGCCGCCCGAAGGTCAACTCGCCACGGAGTGACCATCGTCGCGGTGTACGGGTCCGGCGGACAAGCCGAATACTGCCCGCGCCACGTCTATCGCTCTTTGCCTTCAACGGTCGCACGAGGAATCTGGGGTTGGTCGCTGTTGGCGGTGGGGAGGGTGGGCGCGCGGCGGGTTCGGCGTCGTCGCAGGGCTTCGCGCATCGTGGAGATGCAGGCGCCTCGGGCGGCATCGATCTGATCTCGGGGGTAGCGGACCTGCAGGTTCATGTCGGCGTCCGTGGTGAGCAGAGGCTGTTCCCACGCTTGCCGCATCTGCCCTCCAGCTTGAATTTTGGTGGCGCGGACGAGCGCGGCGTAGCTGGCGGCGACCTCGGGTGCCTCGATCTGCAGGAGTGCCTGGTGGTACGCCAGCCGGGACTGGATCTTGCTGACTTCGTCGGTGAGGTCGTAGCGGGCTTCGGGGGTGTCTCGGCGGCGGCGGATCCGGTACGGCATCTCGGCGTAGTCCTCGAGGGCGTTGAGGGCTTCGGCGAACGCCTTGGCCTGCCGTTCCCGGCGGGTCGCGCGCTGGTTGAGCGTGTAGGTGACGGAGGCGGAGACGACGCCACCCAGGATCGCGATCACTGCAACGATGACGACCGCCGTCTGGGCGGCCGTCCAGCCGCTCTGCGCGGCTTGGGCGTAGACCATGTGCTGTCACCTCCCTGGGTTCGAGGAAGTCCGTGGGGTGCGTCTTCGAGCAGCCACGCGCCGTCGTTTTGTCGCCAGTAGTTCTCGAGGAACAGGTGCTGGCGGGTCAGCTCGACGAGCTCGAGCAGCCCCTTGTCGTGTGTCCACCGCCGCTGCGGCGGGTCCAGGGGCATCCACATGCACAACGCCCCGTCGGGCATGCGGTGCTTGGAGGTCGCGCCCGGCTTGGCGAAGACCTGGGGATAATCCTGCGGGGGCAGCCCGTACGTGTCGTACGGCGGCAGCTTGTGGAAGCGGATCGTCACGTCGACCGGCTCCGGGTCGCCGACTACCTCCAGCGCCTCGACGCGGTAGACGAGGATTTCACACTCCCTGCCGTAGCAGGCCGGCTCGAAGACGTACTGGTGGGACAGGGTGGGCCCCAGCCGGCGCCGGGCGGCGGCTTCCAGCGGGACCCGCCACGACGCTCGCCGGCCGTACCAGTCGGTCATCGGGGCGACCACGCCCGCGCCGGGGTGTCCGGCCCCGGGACAAGCAGGCTGGCGGCTGACGCGCCGGTGGTCAGCAGCGCCTGCTCGGCCATCTGCGCGCCCTGGTCGCTGTCAGCGACCACGTGCGGCAGCACGCTGTGCAAGGCGTGCTGAGCGAGAGCGTGCCGGCCGGCCTGCTCGTGTTCGATGGCCGCGGTCACCTTGTCCCGCGCCAGCCCCAGCCGCCAGGCCGCACGCTCGCGGGTCATCCCGGACGGCAGCTTGATCTTCCCCGCGACACCCGCCGGGTCCTCGGTGAGCCCGGCGGCCATCTCGTCCGCGGCGTACGTGAAGAACTCCTGCAGCGCTTGCAGCAGGGGCCGCTTCTGATCCGCGATGCACCCCAGGGCCAGGGCCTTGATGTTCCACGAGCACAGCGGCTTGCCGTGGTGGGCACGCCAGTGCTTGAGCAGACGCACGGTGCGGGCGAAGACGTTGCCGGTGTCCTCGTTGGCCTGCAGGACCAGCTCGGTGTGCTTCTCCGGGTGCGCCCGGTCCCACCCGGCCGCGATCGTGGTGTTCGGGATCCACAACCCCGTCCCCGGGTGGTCCAAGGCCACGATCACGTCGGCGGTGAAGTCCGTCTCGGGGGTGACCGGGGCGCCGAACCGCACCAGCACGGACCGCTTCTGACCCTCGACGGTGACCGTCAGGTTGTCGAACTCGTCCTTCAGGTGCTCGCGGATCGCGTCGCGGGCCTGCTCCATCAGCGGCAACGGCCCTGCGGCCTCCGGCCCGTACCCGGCCACGTCGACCACGACGCCGAGGTCGACGTCGGTCAGCGGCGTGTTCGCATCGCCGTGCGCAACGGAGCCGTTGATGTAGGTGCGGGCACCGGGGAACGCGTTGAGCAACGCCGAACCCAGCAGCCCTCGCCGCCTGCGGGCCTCACGCAGTTCGTCCAGCGTGACCTCGAGGGTCTTGCGGCCCTCCTCGAGATGGTCCTCCAACAACATCGGGTCCTCCTCTCGGCCAGAGTCCGGCCGTGGCGGTACCCCGCAGGCACAGCACGAGGGAGGCGCCGGGGTGAGCAAGTTCGCCCGGCGGCGACATCATCTGCCGCCGGTAACCTTCAACCGGGTATGTTCCTGGGTGCGAATCAAGAAACGGCCCCGTAGCCCGTCGCCCCCGTGCGCCAGTGGCTGCGGGGTCTTCTGGTAACCGCCAGCCTAACCGGCACCCCCGACACTTCCCGCTGCCCTGTCTGTCAGGGTGAGTTGAGGCCGGTGGTTCATAGCAAGTCCGTTGGACGGGGCGAGTTCAGGATCGAGATTCGTTGACTACTGCTGTTGAGTTGGTCGTGGCCCAGGATGGGGTCATGAGTCGCAAGATGGGTCCGCGTGCGGGCGGGCCGCGGGTACGCCGGTCGTTCACCCCGGGGCAGAAGTTGGAGTTGCTGGCTGGCTATGAGCAGGCCGTCGCGGCTGGTGAGGGCGGGGCGTTTCTGCGGCGTGAGGGTTTGTACTCGTCGTTGATGTCGGAGTGGCGTCGGGCCCGTGACGCCGGGTTGTTGCAGGGCAAGCCGGCCGGTGAGACGGTCGGGCGGCCGTCGGCGGAGCAGGCCGAGATCGCCCGGCTGCGGCGGGAGTTGGCGCTGGCGCAGGCAAAGCTGGCGCGGACCGAGACGGCGTTGACGATCATGGGAAAAGCGCGCGAGCTCTTGGAGGACATCTCCAGGAGCGAGCCGGACGGTCCGGACGTGTTCGGGCTCGGCAAACGCTGATGGCCGCTTACCGGGAGCTGAGCAGCACCGGCGCCACGACCCGGCAGGCGGCGGCGATGACCGGGATCGCCCGGTCCAGCGCCGACCGTGCCCGCCGCCGGCCGACACCGGCGCGGCCGGTGCGGCGGGCGCCGGCGAACGCGCTCAGCCCGACCGAGCGTGGGCAGGTGCTGCGGTTGTTGCACAGCCCGCAGTTCGTCGACGCCGCCCCGGCGCAGGTCTACGCGGCGTTGCTCGACTAGGGCGTGTACGTGGGCTCGATCGCCACCATGTACCGACTCCTACGCGACAACGAGCAGGTCCGTGAGCGTCGCCGGCAGGCCCGACACCCCGTCAGGCAGCGTCCCGAGCTGATCGCCGACCGGCCGGGACAGGTCTACACCTGGGACATCACGAAACTCGCCGGACCGGTCAAGGGCGTCTACTACGACGCCTACGTGATGATCGACATCTACTCCCGGTACATCGTCGGCGCACGGGTGCACGCCCGCGAGTCCGGCCCCCTCGCCGAGTCGATGATGCGCGAGGTGTTCGGCGCCCATGGCGTCCCGCACGTCGTGCACGCCGACCGGGGCACCTCGATGACCTCGAAATCGGTCGCTGACCTCCTCGAAGACCTCCAAGTGACCCGCTCGCACTCCCGGCCGAAAACCTCCAACGACAACCCGTACAGCGAGGCCTGGTTCAAGACCTTGAAGTACGCGCCGGTCTTCCCGGACCGGTTCGCGTCCCTCGCCCACGCGCGAGCGTTCATCACCGACTTCGTGACCTGGTACAACCACGCCCACCGGCACTCCGGGATCGGCCTACACACCCCCGCCGACGTCCACCACGGCCGCCACCACACCGTCCGCGCCAACCGCACCGACACCCTCGCCGCAGCCCGCACGGCGCACCCAGAACGGTTCGGCGCCACCCGGACCCTACCCCAAAATCCTCGACCTGCCCCACCAGGTCTGGATCAACAAACCCGAACCGAAACCACAGGCCGCCTAACTCCCGCTGGCCTCAATCCCTTGACACGTTCCGCTGCGGCGACGCGAGCGACCATGGCTTACAGCCCCCCGGCATGACCACCACCATGTGTCGCCGCGCGGCCGGGTCGGGCCATGTGGCCGGGTGCGCGAGGGCCGGTCGGTGGCGAATTAGGTAGCTTCGCCTGTAACGCGTTGTCGTGCCTCGCCGATACGTTGGCTGCGTGAGTGAGGCGGACGCTTATGCCTGGTGGCAGGAAATCCTAGCTTGCCGGTACTTCGGTGAGGCGCAGGCCGGCCGGCCGGTACTCCTGATGGCTGGTGATGACGAGCTCGCGGAGTTGGGCGGGGCAGGTTCGCTTACCGATGCGGTGGCGCGCCGACTGCGGCTGGCCGACGAGGCGATGATGTTCTGGCCGGTGGAGGCTGCGGTGGCGCGGTGGCGCAGGGGCGGCCGCGCGGAGCCGCCGCCGTGCTTGCCGTTGCTTGCCGTTACCGTTCTGGCCGCGACACGGATGCACCGCGACGACCGCGCCGCGCCGCACGCCTACTACATTCGTCTCGCGGAGGCGTTGCAGCCAAGCGCCCCACTGCACGAGCTTGCTCGCTTGCGGGGCCGGCTGTCACAAGCCTTCGACGCGGTCGTCGGATTGTGGCGGGTGCTGCACGACTGGCTGGAGGGAGCACGAGGTGAACGCGGGGTAAGCACCATCCGGACCGGCGGGCATTTCCACCGCATCGGCTACCCGCTGTCGCAAGCGCTGATCCGCGCCGAGGACCGCTACCGGCTGACTGAGTTCTTCTCGGCAGTCGGTGTTGACCGTATTGGCACCTCGAACGTCGAAAGCCTGCTGTACCACCTGCGCATTTGGGCCAGCCGGCCACGCGGCCTGTCCCCCAGGCTGGTGACAGCTCTGCATGACGACGCGGACACGGAGCTGTTGGGTGGCGTACTGTCGTCGCTGGCAGGGCACTGGGACGGAGTGGTGCGGGAGCGGGCGGGCCGGCGTCGCGCTCGGCTGCGCGCGTGTGCCGACATCGACCTGTGGACGATGCGGTGGGAGGTCGAACGCGTCCCGGGTATCGACGAAGATGTGGTGCAGATGCCCGGTGGCGGAGAGCTAAAGCTGTCTGCTCGGCTCGACGGTGAGCTGTATGACCTGGACGGGTACGTGCCCAGCTTCCCCAACACCTTGCGGAACGGCCTGCACGCGTTCGGCACTCAGCTCGCGCTGCACGTTCCGGCCGCCGAGGTTGTGGTGATGCGCAGGGACCCCACGATCGGCGCTTGGGCGGCGCAGCCCGGTGTAGTTGCCTTTGCAGATCAGGTGTTGCTCGTCGCCGCAGCCGCCGAGGCTGAGGTCAGCAGGGTCCTGGAGACAGCCGCAGACGCAGGTTGGAAGAGGGCGAGGTCATCCCTGCTGCCGGGGTGGTCGACCTTCCTCAACGTGCGCATGGTGAACCCCGCGGCAGTCGAGGGGATGCTCCCGGGCCTGCGAGAAGGCGTGGCCTCGGCGATGCGCCAGGATGCAGGGGCTTTGCCAGTGCTGTGCCACGGCCTTCCGGTGGGGTCCGGGCTGGGTCGTCGCCATTACCTCGCCGGTGGTGAGCCGGACATGCTGCTGCCTGCTGGTGAGCAGCCGCGAATGGTCAGTGCCGTGCTGGATGGGGCAGAGCAGCAGTTCCGGGCGGGGGGCTTCCCGGTACCGCTGCGGATGCTGGGCCCGCTTTCTGTGGGCAGGCATCATCTCGTCGCTGACCGGACCGACCTCGGCTTCACCGTTCTCGACACGCTCGGTGCCGGGGCAGTGCCGGTCGATCCGGCGGGTGATGTCGTACAAGGCGCATGGGTAGGAGTGGGGGACCCAGGCGGGCAGCCGGTCTTGGTTCGCCGCGGCCTCGCGGAGGCATATGCGCTGCTCGATGACGGCTCTGTTGAAGGCATCGACGAGCCGACAGTTCCGGTATGGCTGGAGGCCCATGTGGGCCCGGGGCCAACCTACCGGTTCGAGTACCTTCCTCCGGCCAGGGCTGCGTGGATCGCTGAGCGGTCACGTCTCGGGTGGCGCGTCCGGCCGGTGCACGCCGCTCCTTGCGCGGTGCACCGGCTCGACTCTGCCGCCCGGACTGTCTGGGAGCGGTTGCTCGGCTCGGCAACGCAGGTCACAGGCGAGCTAGACCGCTGGCGGCTGTACGCCCGAGCCGTGGAGAGTCTCCTTGGACGCTGACCTGCTGGTCCGCTGGATGAGCGAGATCCAGCGTGGGGACCTCAATGACTTGAGTACACGGATCCGGTGGATCGCAGCCACAAGCCGGCATGGGCACCGCGACACGAGGGGACTCAGCGCCGGGCGGTGGCTTAGGAACGTCGAGGCCATGTGCCTGGTACGCGTGGACTGGGCCGCCGGCTCATGGCGCGCAGCGCCAACGGTGATCACCCGGTTGCCCCATTCAGATGGCACTGCCCTGCTGGCCGGCGCCCGCCCAGCCAGTGTGCTCGACCGGCTGGCCGGCGAAGAGGTCGCAGTAACGTTCGCGCCGCCGCAGGGCTCCGGCGAGCCGCTCCCGTCGCCGTCCGCCGTGTGGATCTCCTACGACTCGCCGAATCAGCTGCCTGGGCTGGCCCGCCGGCTCGGGGCCCGCTTCGTTCCCTGCGCCGCACTACAGATCGAGGACCGTTTGACCGCTGTCCGGCCAGGGGCTGCCGCGGCACCACCGGCCAGTCACAACGCCACTGTGGAGCGGTACATGCCGCCCGGTCGCATGTGGGAGCCGGTTTCGCCGCGTTTGGCCGAGGCGCGCGAGGGCCTGTACCGCCTGCGCCGTGACGGCCGGATGGCGTATCTGCTGCGACGCGGTGGTGCCTGGCACCAGACCACGTACGCCGAGGGGATTCACCTTGTGCTTGCCGCGTCCAGCGCACGACCCCTGCGATGGCGTGCCGAGCCCCGCAGGGCACAGGTAGGAACCTTTTTCGTAGACTACGGGGTGCCACTGCCGCCATTGCACGCCGCTGCAGCCGTCCTCTGTACGGGCCTGCCGCCCCGCCTGACCGACCGCGCCGAAACGGTCGCCTTCGACAATGTGCCCCTCACCCTGGCACGGCGGCTGGCAGGCACGCTGGGGTACCAGCTGGAGGACCAATGACGGGACCCGCAGGCCTCGACGCGCTGTCGACCTTTGACGCGTTGAAAGATGCGTTGTTTCGCTACTACGACACACCGTTCGGGCTCAGGGACGAGCGCCTTGTGCGCGAGCGCCGAGCTTTACTCGACCGCGATGGGGGCACCTGGCGGCAACCACTCATCGAGCTACGCCCCGACTACGCGACTGTCCCGCATGACATGGCGGCCTCTGCAGCCGCTGCCGGCGCCGTTCCGGAACTCGCGACGTTCGCCGGGTGCGGCCTAATCCCGCCTGGCCGGCCGCTCTACCAGCACCAAGAGCAGGCACTTCGCAGCGGACTGTCAGCCGGCCGGAACACTGTCATCACGGCGGGGACCGGCTCGGGCAAGACGGAGGCATTTGTGCTGCCGATCCTGGCCAGTCTCCTCAGCGAATCGCGCGGCTGGTCCGGCGCTCCGGCGCCACACCGGCCCTGGTGGGAAACGCCCCAAGCGCCGTTCGTGCCGCAGCGGCAGGGCGAGACCGGACGGCCCGCCGCAGTACGAGCGCTCGTGATGTACCCGATGAACGCCCTTGTCGACGACCAGCTCGTCCGGCTTCGCCGCACCCTGGACAGCGACTCCGCCCGTGCCTGGCTGGACCGCCATCGCAACGGGCACCGCTTCTACTTCGGCCGCTACACCGGCCAGACGCCGGTGACCGGCGCACCCGGCAATGATGCCGCCTTAGGAGAGCTTCGCGAGGACCTACTGCAGACGGGCCGGCGCGGTGCGGCCATCCGCCGCGAGGAGGACCGTGCCTTCCTGCCACGGCTAGACGGGGCAGAGATGCGGTCCCGGTGGGACATGCTCGACGCCCCGCCGGATATTCTGATCACCAACTATTCGATGCTCAATGTCATGCTGCTCCGCGAGCGTGAAGCGGTGTTCTTCGACAGCACCCGGCAATGGCTACAGCGTGATCCCTCGGCGCGGTTCACGCTGGTGATTGACGAGCTGCACACCTACCGCGGTACTGCCGGCACGGAGGTCGCCTACCTATTGCGGAACCTGCGCCACCGGCTAGGACTGTCCGATGCACCCGAGCGGATCCGTGTGCTCGCCGCCTCCGCATCGCTGGACCCTGCGCGGGACGCGCGCTTCCTTGAGGAGTTCTTCGCTCTTCCTCAGGACAGCTTCGATTTTGTGCCCGGCGAGCTCGTGCGCCCGGCTTCCGACCGCGTCGACTTGTCCTCCCATGCTTCCCGGCTGGCGGGGCTAACCCGACAGGAGGCGCCGGAGGAGTGCGCGGCCGTGCTGGTTGAAACCGGCGCGGGTGATGCTCTCGCCGCCGCCTGCCTCTCGAGCCCGGACGGCGCGCCCGCCACCAGCCCGGTAGCCCAGGAAACGACGCTGCTTGCGCGCCGGCTGTTCCCCGCCTGTGACTCTGGCGTGCAGGGCGAGGCCCTACGCGGTCTTCTTGTGGCGCTGCGCAATGCCGGAACGCTGCCAGGCAGCAAGTTGCCCCGTATCCGGGCGCACCTGATGTTCCGCAATGTGCCCGGCATCTGGGCCTGCACCAACGCGCGCTGCACGGCCGTCGAAAACGACGCCCGCGACGGAAGGACCATCGGCCGGCTCTACGCCAACCCGGCCACACGGTGCCAGTGCGGTAGCCGGGTGCTGGAACTGCTTTACTGCCAGACCTGCGGCGATGTCCTGCTGGGTGGCTTCGCCCCCGAGAATGAGCTGTCCGGGCCCTCCGTCGACACGTTCCTCCTTGCCGACGTGCCCGACCTCTCGAAGCTGCCAGACCAAGTTGCCCTCAACCCGACTGCCGCCAACTACATCGTGTACTGGCCCCGCACCGGCTCCCTGGAAACCGACCGCAGGTGGACCGCCGACAGCGGAGCGGTCACCTTCCAGTACCGGCCCAGCCGGCTGGACCCGGCGACCGGTCGGTTGGCCAACGGCGAGCGCGACGCCACAGGATGGAGCTTCCACGTCACGACCGCTGGGTCCGGGCGCAACGCTGCGGCGATCGGTGCCCACGCGCTGCAGCCGTTCCCAACCCGATGCCCGGCGTGCGGCGACGACTGGGAGATTCGCCGTGACCGTAACGGTGCCCTGCCGCTGTCCGACCGGCGTCGCCAGCGGTCCCCGATCCGCGCCATGCGCACTGGCTTCGAAAAGATCAACCAGGTCTTGGTCACCCAGATGGCCGGGCAGCTGCCGGTCGAGGAACGCAAGAGCATCGTCTTCTCTGACAGCCGCCAGGACGCGGCGAAGCTGGCCGCGGGTATTGGCCTACGCCACTACCAGGACCTGCTACGGCTGCTGCTCTACCAGCGCGTCGCCCGGCCGTCAGGCGGCGGCGGGGATCTCGATCTCGCCCGCAGGCACTTCCAGGAGGGGCCTCGAGACGACGGCACCTGGGCCGCCGTCGCCCGGCTACGCGCGCGTAATGCCGCCAGCTTCCAAGCCTTGTGCGACATCTGGGAAAGGGCACCTCACGCAGACCCGTCGTCAGAGCCCACGCTGCGAAGCGACCTCGCCAGCCAGCCCAGCCTCGAAGACCTGACGCGAGACCTCGCTCGCGAGCTGCTGGCCATGGGAATCAATCCCGGAGGGCCCAAGGCGTCGCTGCAAGCCGACCGGGACAAGCAACCGTGGACCGCTCTCTTCCAATGGGCTGGCGGGGTGCCAGTCCAGGCCAGCGGCTTGAGCGCCAACCAGCAGGCGCTCCTTGATGACATCCACCAGGAGCTGCGAGAGGAGATACTCGAAGGGCTGTTCTCCGGCGCTGGCCGCGACTTCGAGTCACTCGGCCTGGGCTGGCTCGCGCTGCGGGAGGACACCGACGGCATTGACCTTTCCCCGGGCGCCGCCCGCGCCGTCGCACGGGCAAGCCTTCGCGTGCTAGCCCAACTGCGCCGGTTCACCGGGCTGCGGGACGGTGCAGTCCAGCCCCCGGCGCGGCTGCGGAGGTTCTGGGAAGCCGCAGCCCTAGAGCTCGACAGCACGCCTGCCGGCGTCGAGCAACTCGTCCGGGCCCAGTGGGGTGACGCGGTTGTCGAGTACGTAATCCGGCCAGAGCGGGTCACCCTGCGGCTACCAGACAAGGGCTCGTGGCGGTGCCAGTCGTGCCGGCGGCAGCACCTGGCTCGCGGCGTCGGCATCTGCACCGGCTGCCACCGGCGGCTGCCTGCCGATCCCGAACCGGTTTCACACGAGGATGACTACTACACCTGGAAGGCGGCCCACGGGCAGGGCATGTTCCGCCTGGCGTGCGCAGAGTTGACCGGCCAGACCGGCAGGGTGGAGTCCCAGGCGCGTCAAGCCCGTTTCCAGGGCATCTTCCTCGGCGGTAGCGGCGAACCGCCGCTACCGTACGGGATCGACTTGCTGTCGGTGACCACTACCATGGAAGCCGGCGTCGACATCGGCGACCTGTCGGCCGTCGTCATGGCGAACATGCCGCCCACTCGGTTCAATTACCAGCAACGGGTCGGCCGTGCAGGCAGGCGCGGCGCACCAGTTGCTATTGCCCTCACCGTCTGCCGGGGGCGAAGCCACGACGAGTACTACTTCGACCGCCCAGACCTGATCACCAACGAGCCCACACCGGCACCGTACCTAGCCCTCGACCGAACTGAGATCTTCCGGAGGGTCCTCGCCGCCGAGATACTGCGCATGGCATTTGCCGACCTAGGCGCGGCCTTGGTCGCCAGCCGGGTCCTGTCTGGCCTCACCAACAACTCCCACGGCCAGTTCGGGCCCGCCTCCGACTGGCAGCGCGCCCGGCCGCAAGTGACAGTCTGGATCGAGCAGAACCGAGACAGCGTCGACGCTGCAGCCCGTGCCCTCGCCGCCTGCTGCCATGGTGACGTCGCCGGGTTCGATACCCGCGCCTGGATGCTGACATTGCTGGAACGCATCAGCAACGTCGCCGCCCAGGACAGCGGGCACCCCGACCTGAGCCAGCGACTGGCCGAAGCCGGCGTCCTACCGATGTTCGGATTCCCGAGCCGGGTTCGCTACCTCTACCTGGACAAGCCCACCCGCTCCTACCCGTGGCCGCCGCCCGCCGTTATCGACCGCGACGTTGCCATTGCCGTGTCCCAGTTCGCCCCGATGAGCGAGGTTGTCCGCGACGGCTGGGTCCACCCCGCCGTCGGCATCTGCGCGTTCGACCCTGTCATGCCCCGTCCCCGCGCCGTCGCGGAACCGCTCGCCACCCCGCGATTCATCGGCCTCTGCAGGACCTGCTCACACGTAGAGCAACTGGCGGGTTTACCTGACCCCGCGAACGGCCTGGACACCTGCCCGCAGTGCGGTGCCCAGCACCCCGCTTACCGTCCGACAGAACTACGGGAGCCGCTCGGCTTCCGCGCCGGACACCGCCGCAACTTCGACGGCAACTTCACCTGGTCACCCCGCACGATGGCGGCCCGCGCCCACGCCACCCTTGCAGACCTCCTGCACCATGCGGATGGCGCCATCGCCGCCTACAGCGGCCCTGGAACCCGCTACACCGTCAACGACAACGGCGGGCGCTTGTTCACCCTCACGCCGGTCAACGGCACGTGGCGTGGATACCTCTCGCCAGACGCTGTTAACAACAACCTCATCCGCAACGAGAATCCAGCCGGGGATCCAATTCACGTTGCCCTGGGCGCCGTACAGCCCACCGACTTCCTCTTCGCCGGCCTTGCCGCCGGCCCCCGGCTTCCCGGACTGCGCCTCACGCTCGAACAAGGGCTACAGCAGCCAAGTGGCGCACCCGACGAAACAGCCGGACGACGAGGCGCCTGGTACTCGCTAGCCTTCCTCCTACGCGCCGCCGCCGCCAGCTATCTCGACATCCAGCCACAAGAGCTCAGCGCAGGCATCTACACCGGTGTTGGGGGCGACGGGCAACCCGCGACGTACGCCTTCCTCGCCGACACGCTCGAGAACGGCGCCGGCTTCAGCACCCACCTCGGCGCGCCAGGGACGCTTCCCGGTTTTCTGCGGCACATCCAGGCCCGGATCGCAGAATTCGAGGGCCCTGGCCATGCGGCCGCTTGCACCGGTTCCTGCTACCGATGCCTGCGGGACTACTCCAACATGGCGTACCACACGCTGCTCGACTGGCGCCTTGCACGCGACCTCTTTGGGCTGCTCCGTGCTCGCCCGCTCACTTTCGACGATGAGACAGAACGCCGTGCCGTCACTGCTTGGGCATCGACGTATGGCGCAATGATGGTCGACGGCATGCCGGTGCCTACTGCAGTGTTCAGCCACCCCGCCCACGGCCGGGTCGCGATCATCGCCAAACACCCGCTGGAGGCCTACGACACCGAGTCCGCTAGCGGCCGGCTCGTCGATGCGGCAGGGGCTGTCCGTGACGCTGTGACCGCGCTCGACGCTGTCGTCGCCGCCGACAGCTACGCGCTCGACCGCGCGCCCGGCTACCTCATGAGTTCGCTGGCACGGCTACCGTACTAGGCCGTGTTCACTTAGCCTCGTTGACTTCAGGTGCTCGTCGACGCGGCTGACCAGGCGCGTCCGGTCCGGCTGGGTGTCGACGCTGTCGAGGTGACCTCGGGCACGGGTGGATGGCTGGGCTAGCAGACGACTTGTCGAACGGGTGTAGTAGAGGATCAAATATGTCAGGCGCGTCAACCGGCGCGGCGGTCGCTCCTCAGGGTGCGGTCAGGAGCACAATTGGGCCTGCAGTAACACCGCGTGTAGGCGGCGTGACGGGACGGGTCGAAGGGGGCTGCGTGGTCACGCAACTGGCACTGCCATTGCCTAGGTTCGAAGCCGACATGGCGTCATGCGCGCAAGACGACTTCCCGCCTGAGCGGCAGCCACGCGTACTGGACCTATTCGCCGGGGCTGGCGGCCTTTCCCAAGGATTTCAGCAGGCTGGGTTCGAAATTGCCGGCGCCAGCGACATCGACCCGGATGCCTGCGCGACATTCACCCTGAACTTTCCGGACGCCCAAGCCATTTGTGGTGATATCCGCGTGCCTGAGGTGCATGAACGCATCATCGAGGCTGGGCGTGGTGTCGACGTGGTAGTCGGCGGCCCGCCATGTCAAGCGTTTTCACAGGTCCGGAATCACTCAAGAATCATCGACGACCCGCGTAACTCGCTGTACCGTGAATTCGTCAAGACAGTTGGGGAAATCCGGCCGCTCGCGTTCGTCATGGAGAACGTGCCAGGCATGGCCCAGATGGGCGTGCTTGAGCAAGTTAAGGAAGACCTCGAGCTTGGTGGTGCATACAATGTCCAGCCGAATCTGCTCGACGCGGCCGACTTCGGTGTTCCACAGACCCGCAAGCGTCTAGTCTTCGTGGGCTTACGAAGCGACTTGGGCGCGGTTCCGCCACCGTTCAAGGGAATCGAAGCGACTCCCCATCTCGCCCTTGTTCGCCAAGGTAAGGGTAGATATGCCGTCGAGACCCGGCGAGATGAAGCATGCGCCGCGGCACTACTTAATGCTTTGGATGATCCAGATAATCTTACGGTTGTCACGGCCAGTCAGGCCATCTCAGACCTTTGGAATCTCAAGGCAGGACGGCGCGAAGAGGCGTTGCCCATCGGAGAAATGAAGGAGGCTGAATCGGCATACCAGCGTCTGATGCGGAAGCATCTAGAGGACAAGGTGTGGAATGTCAGTGTCCCTAGAATTAATTCAGACACAGTTACACGGCTGAAGGGTATTCCAGCAGGTGGCAACCATCGCGACCTCACTGAGGCCTTGACGGCCCGCTACATCAGTGGGGAGAAGTGGGGTCCGAGCACCGACAGTGGCAAGCTCGGGCGAGCCCACTTCTACGCATATCGTCGCCTACATCCTGGTATCTGGGCATGGACGCTGAACACCAAAGCTGATTCGGCCTATCACTATCGGATGCCACGCGCCCTCAGTGTCAGGGAGTTCGCGCGCCTGCAGTCTTTCCCTGACCACTTCGTGTTCACCACTGATCCCAGGCGTGGGAGCCTCCCCGGGCGCATCGACGGTGGTCAGGCGCACTCTCGCTACCGGCAGGTGGGCAACGCCGTGCCGCCGCTGCTAGCAGAGGAAATTGCACGTAGAGTTCGTGGTCTCATTCACACTCTTCGCGAAGAGGAGGGACGAGCGCTGGCTCCCACACCTTCCGGAAAGACGCCAGCCTCTCCCGCTGTAGCCGGCTCTTAGCCATCATCGTGGCGGGTCAGGCCGTCCCAGCGCCCGAAGTGCATCAGCCACAGTCCGCGTGGCGCCATCAAGGTCATCCTTGAGCTGCATGTCCCAGATCCTCAGCACGGTCCAGTCAAGGGCTACCAGGGATGCATAGTTCCTTCTATCCCTCTCCTGATTCCGCGCGATCTTCTCTCGCCAGTACGGACTGGCCAGGTCTGGGTTGAAGTGATCCGGATGGCCGTGCCAGAAGACGCCGTCGACAAATACCGCCAGGCGCCAGCGCGTATAAGCGATGTCTGGTTTCCCTGGCAGCGATGCGAGGTGGATGCGGTAGCCAGTCAGGCCTATGGTCCTCAACGCCTGCCGGAGCATCAGCTCCGGCTTGGTGTTCTTGGACCGGATCGCTGCCATCACACGCGAGCGCCCCGGCTTCGACAGGTGGTCAGGCATAGTTCCGTACGTCCTGTCGGAAATGTTGCATTCAACTCGAGGGGCGGGCGGCAAGGCCCTGCCCCGCAGTTTGATGATGCAGCAACTATGGCACAACTTGCGTTGCCTGCTCACAGCTGCTGGGACGGCTCGGCCCACCTGCGGTACACCGAGGCATGGCCATGCCTAGTACTCTCGGCTAGTGGTTGGAGACCAGGTGGCCATACCAGGGTTGAGTGATGCACCCGAGGGCTCGACAAGTGAGGCTAGTACGCGCGCCTTCGGCGAGGAGAACCGCGCCCGGCTGTTGAACCGGTATTTCCTCACCGCCGAGGCCGTGAGCCCAGAGAACGCCTGGCGACATGTCTACCGCCTGCTGCTCTGGATCGACCGCACCACTGGGCTCGCCCACTGCTACGAAAGCGACAAGTGCCAGCCCGGCCGTCCCTGGTACGCGCGAAGCCTCGCCTTCCACGTCTGGTCGGCAGAAGCTCTGGGAGTCGCGCCAGGTGAGATGGACAGGCACATCGACTACCTCTTCCGGTATGCCACCGCTGATCTTGCCCTTGTCGCCGCCCGGAATCGCGCACGCTTGCTGGACACCGTGTCCGGCCAGCGTCAGCCCTACGAGGGCATGGGCTTGCCCGAACCGGGCGAGGACCCTGAGCTGGAGTCGATCATCGCCGAGGTGCTTGATCCGTTCCTCACGCAGCGACCGTCGCCGGCCACTCTCAGGGCGCTGGCGGAGAGGATCTACGCTCACATTGGCCTTGAGAACAAGCGAAAGAACTTGGTAGGCGAAGGCTTCGAAGACACCGTGAGCGCCCTCCTGGGCCGCATACCGGCCATCGCCGAGACCCACATCATCCGTGTCCGGCCGCTGCTACACCAGGTTCCCGGGTTCCGGCAGCCTAGGGCCAACAGCAAGCCCCGGCAGGTGGACCTTACGCTCGTCCACAAAGCCACCGGCAAGCGGACACTCGTTTCCTGCAAGTGGAGCGTGAGAAGCGACCGGGAAGAGCAGTTCGTCAGCGACTTCCGGGACTACGCCGAGCTCGAGGAAGCTGGCGAAGACTTCGAGTACGTTCTCATCACCAACGAGTTCGACCCCGCTCGGCTTGCCGCGGCCTGCGAGGTTCGCCGCCAGAACAGCCCGCTGTTCACCGCCGTCGTTCACGTTAACCCGGCTGGACCGCACGCTGCATATGGAGCCCCTGTTCCTCCACGTGGTAAGGGCATCGGCCGGGCGCTAGGGCACATCGAGTCAGGACGTCTCGCCGGGCTGAGAGATTGGCTTACGGAGATAGCCGGTCGATAGATTTGTCAACTGTCGGTGGGTTGCCACACATCTTGAACGGTTAGGTTGTTTCGGGTTCGAGGGTCAGTCTGCCGTAAGCGAGGAAGCCGTCGAATAGGTCGATGCGGTCCTGGACGCTCTTGAGCCGGCTCTTGGTGATCACTGGAAGGTGATCGACGCCAGTCACACCGAGATTGCCGATGCTGCGTTTCAGGTGATACCCACACGGCCTCAATCGTCGGTCGGGGCATTCGGGACTGCTTAGTTTCCGTGTTTGGCCTGGGGGTGGTCCGTTGGACAGGACGTTGCTCCTGTCTGGGAAGGACCACTTCATGGCAGACAAGAAGAAGGCGGTTCAGCTTCCTGAACCGACGGCGGCTGAAATGGAGTTTGGGCAGCAGCTGGTCGAGCGGGCCAAGGCCGGCGGGGTGTCGTTGGTCGGGCCGGGGTGGGCTCCTCGCCGGGATCACCCGCACCATCCTCGAATCGGCCCTCGACGCCGAACTGGACGCCCGCCTCGACGAGGCCGGTGTCGGCGAGACGACCGGTCGGCGGGCCAACATCCGTCCGGGCCAGTCTGCGCTACACCAACCGGAGGGACCGGCAGAAGATCATCCCCGCCCTGAGGGACATCTACTGCGCTGACCAAGAACTTTCACCGGGTTGGTGACACGCCGGGTAGGGTGCACCGCGTGGGATCAGGTGGGTCTCAGGCTCGATGGCGATCGTGATCGCTGTCGAGAGTGAGAATTCGGGATGGCCGAGCCGGTGAGGGCGCGGCGGTTGAGCGATGAGGAAGGCCGCCGGCTGCAGCAGATCGTGCGGCGTGGCAAGCACGAGTCGATCCGGGTCCGCCGAGCTTGATCATCATGGCGTCGGCGTCGGGTACCCCGGTGCCGGCGATCGCCCGCTTGGTCGCCACGCACGAGGACACCGTCCGGGACGTGATCCACCGGTTCAACGAGATCGGACTACGCGCGTTGGACCTTCAGTGGGCGGGAGGCCGTTTCCGCCTGATAACCGACGATGACCAGCTGTTCATCGTCGCGACGGCCACGACCCGACCGAAGAGTCTGGGTCGCCCCTTCACCCATTGGAGTATCCGGGTCGCGGGACTCCTTCCAGGTGTGGGTGCGTTGGGCACCTCGAAGCCTGAATCGACCGCGCCCGCCACGCCGGCTACCCCGAACTGCGCGGCTTCGCCGCCGGCCTGGCCAGCGACTGCGACGCCGTCCTCGCCGGCCTCACCCAGCCCTGGAGCTCAGGCCCGATCGAAGGCCATGTCAACCGCATCAAAGACGATCAAACGACAGATGTACGGCCGCGCGACCCTCGACGACCTCCTCCGCAAACGCGTCCTCGCCCTGCCCTGAGCCACCCCCAAGATCACTAACAGAATGTGTGCCAGAGCCAGGGTCGACGTTGACACTGGTGGTCATCGAACAGGACACCCTCGGGGTTCGGATCCTGGGCTCCACCGCGTGCCCGACCACCGCCTGGGTAGCCGGGGCCGCCCGAAACCTCGTAATGGACCTCGCCGACGCCGGATACCGGGTGATGTGCTTGCTCGGAGCGGCTCCTGACAGCCGTGAGGGTGCATCAAGCTACGACTCGCGCTGAGGATGCGTAGCTGCTGACCGTGGTCGAGGTCATTTTGGCGCGTGACGTGAATGTGATCGTCATGTTTACTCATGTGTATGCAATCGGGGGAGGCGCGGCTATCGATCGATTGCGGCAGCGTCAGCACCGTAGCGGTGCTGGCCTGGCCGGACGGTAGATGGACCCCGTTGAGGTTCGACGGTGAGCCGCAGCTGCCCAGCTCGGTGTTCCTCGCCCCCGACGGCACAGTAGTAACAGGTCAGCGGGCCTGGCAGGGCGCGGTGGAACACCCGGATAGGTTCGTGCCCGCGCCGAGACAGCCGTCCGAGCAGCAGTTGACTGTTGCTGGCGTCGAGGTCAGCGTGGCGGACCTGGTGGCGGCCACGCTGCGTCGGGTGGCAGGTGAGGCGGAGCGGATTGCTGGTGGTCCGGTCCAGGATGTGCGGTTGGTGGTGCCTGCTGGTTGGGGGCCACGGCGGCGTACCTGGATGAGGCAGGTCGCGCACCGGGCTGGTCTACCTCAGCCTCGGCTGGTGGAAGCGCCCATCGCGGTCGCCGAGCACCTGCTCACCACCGGCACGCAACTGCCGGTGGGCGCGCTCATCGCGGTTTGTGACATCGGCGGCGAGTGTGAAACGACTGTCATGCGCCGCGGTCCGGGAGGGTTCGAGGTCCTCGCGACCCTCGCCGATCCGGCCGCTGGCGGCACCACCATCGACAGCGCCCTGACGCGGCTACTCCCAAGTGAGGCCGGTGACGGCGGCCAGCGTTGGGCGGTGGTTGCGAGCGTCCGGGTGGCGAAGGAATCCCTCGCCAGCCACGCCGCTGTCACCGTTCCTCTGCCCGCTGGCGCAGTCGTGCTCAACGCCTCGATGCTGGAGCAGGCGGCTGAGCCGGCGCTGCGACGAGCGGCCCAGCTGATCATGGAAGCCGTTGCCGCGGCGGAGGTCACTCTCAATGATCTCTCCGGTATCTACCTGGTAGGGGGCAGCGCCCAGCTTCCCTTGGCGCACACATACGTCGTGGAGCAGACGTCACGGCAGTCGGCCTTGCTTCCTGATCCTGCACTCGCTGCGGCGCGCGGCGCTGCCGACGTCGGAGGGCACGCGCCGGGCTCTGCCGTCGACGGTGTTGAGGAGGGGCCGCCGGTTCCGCCGGTGCGGCGGGCAGTGGCCATCGCGGTGCCGGGCTTCGCCTCGCTGGCCATGATCGCGCAGTTCCTGCTCTCCGCTATCTGGCACGGTAGCGAACTGACCGCCTGGGCGATGCTGAACTGGGGTGAGCTGACGATGGCTGCGGTGTTCGCGGTCCTCGCCAGCCTCAGTGCCGGCACGATCCTCGGGTCGCTGCTGGCCGCCCACGATCCCACAGCCGGCCCGCGCACTCCCGCCTCGCAGGTCGGCACCGGCATCCTCGCTGCGGTGTCTCTCGGAATGGCGATCGCCGGCATGTACGCGGTCGTCGCCAGTCTGTACTACCGCCTCGAGGTGGGCCCGTTCCTGCGGTGGGCGCTGCTGCCCATCGCGCCTACCGTCATCGTCGCTGCGGTCATGGCGTTGGTCGCCGCGCGCCAGTGGCGCACACCCCGCGGCGGCTGGTCCGACTTTCTCGCCTTCCCTCTCAGTCCCCTGATCACCGCCGCTGCGGGCATGGCCTTGATGGCTTACTTCGTCACCGCCGAACGCCCACCGGACCTGGTGTTGTGGATCGACCTCGCCGGTCGTATCGGTGGTTTCCTCATCGGCGTCGGCATCGTCACCACGGTGGTCTCCCCGATGGTGCTGCGTCTCATCTTGGGCGCACCGGTCGCGATCATCTGCGCGGTGATCGTGAATTGGCGTGCCATCGGCATTCTGGGTGTCGCCTACGCCATCGCCGTGGCCGCCTGGTGGATCGGCAGACTCTGGAACCGCGTTCTTCGCGCCAACGGGCCTGCACCTCATGGGCGCTGACAGCCGCCTCCGCAGGCTCCTACGCACAGGGCAACATGCCGGTTCGCGTACCGCTGCGGGGTGGGTGCGGTGAGGTGGGCGCGTACGACCGGGTATCTGCTGTTCCTCGCGCTGTTGCTGGCGGTTCCGCCGGTCATCCTCGTCAAGGTCATCGGGTGGCCGGTGAACGGCTGGCCAGACGCGGACGAGTTCCGGTCGTGGATCAAAGATCCGTTGACGACACAGAGCATCGTGGGCGCGCTGACGCTGCTCGCGTGGATGGTGTGGCTGCTCGTCGCCTACACCGTCGCCACCAGGGTCCTTGTTCAGCTACGGGCGGGCGGGCGGTGGCTGCGGCGCATGCCCCTGCCCACTCCCTTGCAGGCCACCGCCACTGGCATGGCCGGTGCCGCCGTGTTCGGCGTGACCACCAACTCGATCGCCACCCCAGTGCTGGAGCAGAGCTTGGTCCCGACCACCGGAGCACTCGACCATCAATCCGCAGCCAGCACGAATGGGTCGGGCTTGGCCCGTGTCGTCGGCGACCAGGCCGTCAACGGGGTGACGGTGGAAGGAGGCTGGCTGCCCCGTACGACCGCCGAACAGGTCGTCGCCGTGTCGGCGCTGGTCTGGCTCCGCCGTCGTCGCCACTACCAACCCCAATCCCCGGGTGCCAGCCGCGAGGATGCGGACTTGGCGGCGTTGCCGGCCACGGCGGCGGCGGTGCGAGCCTCCCTGGCCGATGAGTCCGACCGGGCTGACGGGACAGCACCACCCAGCGCCCCCGATGCCGTTACCAGCGGCGCTCCGGTCCTACCGCCCCCGCTGGCGGGTCTGCCGGCGGAGGGAGTCGGCCTCGCAGGGCCAGGCGCACCTGACGCGGCCAGAGGGCTCCTCGTCTCCGCCCTACTGACCGCCACCGTGAATCCGGATAGCGTCCGAGTGGTGGCTACCGGCACCGCCCTTCGGACGCTGCTGCCCTACACCGTCACGGCCACCGGTCTTGAGGCGGCGGGTTTGGCCGTCGCCGAGACCGTCGAGGAAGCGGCCGTGACCGCCGAAGCCCTCGCCCTCAGCCAACTGCCGACGGTGCTGATCACCGAGACGCCAAGCGGCCAGGACATTGCCATACGGGTCGCCGGCGCAGGCGGTGCCACCACCGTTCTTGGTTCCTGGCCGCCCGGCTCGACGTGGCACGTCGATGAGACAGGACACACCCGCGACCAGCGCGGGTCGAAGGCAACCCGCGCACGGTTGTGCGTGCTTGATTCAGTCGCCGCTGCGGATCTGCTAGCGGTGGTCATTCACGCCTGTCCCGCTGCCCCCACAACTCGGCGAAGCACGCCAGTACAACCACGGGCGCCCCGACCAGCCAGGCCCTCTGCACCGATCGAGATCGGCCACGGTTCGGCGGCTTGTCGCCTGCGCGTTCTTGGTAAGCCAGCGCTGAGCGTGGACGGAAGACCGATCACCATCCGCCGCAATGCCGCGCTGCAGGCCTTGGTCTTCCTCGCCGTCCGCCCCGAGGGGGCCAGCAGCCGGGACCTGGTTGAAGCCCTGTGGCCGGGGCTTCCCGCGCACACCGTGACCGGCCGGCTGTACACCACCTTCAGTAGCCTCCGTACGACCGTGCGCTCTGCCGGCGGGCTGGCGCTGATCACCCACGCCGACGACCGCTATCGGCTCCACTCCGGCCATGTCGATGTCGACCTGTGGCACCTGTACGACGCGGTCGCGCATGCGGCGACTGCCATCACGGACCAGACCACCGCTTGGCAGGACGTGATCGACCTGTACACCGGTGAGCTCGCCGCCGGGCACACCTGGCAGTGGCTCGACGTGCCACGGGAAACGATCCGCCGGCAGGTCATCGACGCCTACGCCGCCCTCGCGACCGCTACCCCTGACCCCGCCAGGGTGGTGTCCCTGCTGCAAGCCGCGATCCGCGTCGACCCCTTCAACGAAGACCTCCATGGCCGCGCAGTAGACGCGCTCGCGTCCGTCGGTGAGCACACTGCCGCCGACGAACTACGCGAAGCGCATATCCGACGCCTCGCCCAAGCCGGTCTCGAACCCCGCAGTCACCGCCGCACGTCGGCGTAACCACACACGTTGGCTCGACCACCTACCGCGCTGACCTGCGGCTGTGAGGTCGTGTAAGGCCGTGTGAGGTGCTGTGAGGAGGCATCTCGTCCCACTAATGCATCGACGGTCATAGCGTCGTGGCACTCGTCCATCCCTGCCCTCGGCGGTACCGCCGCCCGCCGCCCACTGGTGCGGGCAGGCGAATGAGTGGAGGCCCTATGACGTCCCGAGCGGCACGCACTTTCGCACTCGCCACGAGTGTCCTGTCCACGGCCACTGTGCCCGTCGTCCTCGCCGCGACCGGCAGGTGGAACCTTGCCCTGCCCACGCCGGACGTCGCCCGCGAGTGGCTCTCCCAGCCGGTAGGCGTCGGCTTCGTCGCCGCCCTCGTCGGCGCTGCGACGGTGGGATTGTGGTTGCTGCTTGCCACTGCCGTCCTCACCCACGTCTACACCGCGCTGGCGCGTCGGGCTCGCTGGACGGCCACCCTTCGCCTTCCCGGCCCGCTTCAAAGCCTCACCGCGGCGCTGCTCGGCGCGACGGCCGTCACTGCGGCTACCGGGGCCGCGCAGGCTGTCCCCGCCGCCAGCAGCAGCGGCGACCTGCTCGCCGCTGAACCGGTCACCGCCACCCCCACCGCCGTGACCACCGACCGCGTAGGCCCCGAGGCGGGACCCATCGCGCAGGCGCCGCCCACGTACACCGTGCGTCGCGGTGACAGCTTGTCCCGTATTGCCGCGCGGACCGTCGGCGACGCCGACCGATGGCCCGAGATCTACGCCCTGAACCGGGGCACCGACTTCCCTCGCGGCGGCACGTTGCGCGACCCGAACCTCATCTTCCCCGGCTGGGTCCTCGACCTGCCCACCGACGCCGCCACCCCGCCTGCCAAGCCGCGCCCGCCAACCGACACCGCACCCTCCGACGACGATGAGCAGGGGAAGCGCGCGGCGCCGAAGAGCCCGACGCCGACGAGCAGCCCGGATCCTGCTACCGCGCATCCCTCCTCCCGCGTCGTTCCTCCCTCCACCACCGCCGTGCCGGACACGTCGGCGGGAGAGACCGCACGCGGGGGCACGACCGGCCCTGACCGTCCAGACGAGCTGGCCTCGCGTGGGATACGGCTGCCCGGCGGTAGCTGGGTCGCACTCGGCCTGGCCTGCGCGATCGCCGCAGCGGTCGCCTTGGTCTGGGCCCACCGGCACCGCCGCTACGTGCCGCGTACACCGTCGGCCCGGCCTCGCGTCGACGACTCGACGCTGGCCCCGATGCCCCGCCTGGTGGGTCATATCCGACGAGGCCTGCGCCGTCCCGCTACCGGTCTCTCCGACCCTGATGAACCCGTGCCGCCTCGTACGCGCAGGAATCATCGCAGTGCCGCCGACCGTGCCACGGCCGCACCAGATGACGCGCCCGACATCGTCTCTGCGGACGTACCGGAGCCGTTCACTCCCGCGCTGGCCAGCCCGGTGATCGAGGTGTGGCCTTCCGCCGGACTGGGGTTGACCGGACCAGGCGCCGAGGCGGCGGCCCGAGGCTTTCTGGTGTCTGCCCTCGCCGCCGGCGGCTTGGACCAGCCGGATAGGCGCAGCTGGGTCGTCATCCCCGCCGGCACTCTCGTCAACCTGCTCGGGGATGCCGCAGCCGCCGTGCCGGACACCCCCCGACTGACCATCACCGACGGGATCGCCGACGCCGTCACCGTGTTGGAGGAGCAGGCCCTGCACCGCAGCCGGGTGTGCGCCGACTACGAGGTCGACACCCTCGTCGGCCTGCGTGACGCCGATCCGATGGCCGAGTTCCTGCCACCGATGATGCTCATCGCCGACACCACCGCCGCCGGTGAGCGCGCCCGCATCGCCGCGCTACTCACTCAAGGCAGGCGCCTCGATATCCACGGCGTTCTGGTCGGCGCCTGGCCCGACGGTGACACCGTCGACGTCGCCGGAGACGGAACGACGACTCCCGCTGACGGCGATGTCGCCCGTCAGGGCCGGCATCCCGCCGATGTCGGTCGTCTGACCGTCATCGACCCGGTCGAGGCTGCCGACCTGCTTCGGGTCTTGGCCGAGTCCCATACCGGCGACCCTCAACCCTCGGCGCCCGTCGAACCCGCACCTATGCCGCGCCCCCACGACCAAGCAGGGCTGGCCGACAGCAGCGGGCTGGTGCTCAACGACGAAAAGGCCACCCTTGTGCGCGAATCGGCCGGGCCCCGCCGCGAACCAACAGCCGTCACGACCTCCTCACCGAAGGATGGACGCGCCGAGGAACAAGCGGCAACCGCGCCACCCGGCCACGAAGACGGCGAGGGATCCGGGGATGAGACGGCCGCACGACCAGACGGCGACGACGCCCCCGGTGCGTCCGGGCGGGTCGGCGTGCAGGTGCTCGGGGACGCTCGCATCATCGACGTCGACACGACGCAGCCCTTGCGCGGCAAGTCCCTGGAACTGTTGGTCTACCTGGCGGCTCGCGGCGGGACCGCGAGCCAGGAGGCGATCCTGGAAGACCTCCTGCCGGAGGCCGCGAGCAGCAAAGCCCCGCACCGCCTGCACACGTACGTCTACAACCTGCGCCGGGTCCTCAAAAGCACCGGTGGGCCCGCTACCTACCTGTCCCACCCAGGTCGCCGGTACATCCTGCACCGCGAAGCCGTGGCCGTGGACCTGTGGCGGATGAGCAACGCCATCGACGAGGCCAACCGCGCCACCACCCCGGCAGCCCGCGTCGCCGCTCTCCGCCGCGCCGTCGACGCCTACCAGGGCCCTCTCGCCAGCGGCAAGGGCTACGAGTGGGTGGAGCCGTACCGGGAGGCCGTGCAGCGGCAAGCCTCCGATGCCGCCCTCGCGTTGGCTGACGCCCTAGATGAGCAACCCGGCGCGGCGCTCGCCGTCCTCACCACGGCCATCCGCCATCACCCGCACGCCGAGGCGCTGTACCAGGCGGCCATGCGGGCGCACGCTGCGCTCGGCGACGCCCCCGCGATCCGCGACCTGCACCGCCAGCTCGCCCGATCCCTCGACGAGATCGACACCGAGGTCAGCGACGAGACGACCGCCCTGGCCGGCGCGTTGATCGGCCGGGCGCAGCGCGGCCAGCCGACCGGTGGGAAAGGCAAGGCAGCGGCATGATCAACGCCTACGCAGGCCCAGGTCGCGCCAACGGACCCCTCTGGCCCCCGCCGACCTCGGACGAAGCTGCTCCGTGCAGCGCGTCACCCCGTCAGAGCCCACCACGAGCAGAAGGACACCTCGACACAGGGTTGGAGCAGGCAGTCCGCCGCGCCACGCAGATGCGAATGGCCTTCTACGTCGTCGTACTCCTCGTGGCACTCACCGGGCAGGTGACCGGTGCGACGCAGAAGCTCGGCACCCCCGCCCTCGTCGCGATTCCCGCCGTCGGAGCCCTCGAGTTGGGCGGCGTGGTGGTGATGGCGAACGCCGACGTACGACGCCGACTGGGCGAGCGCGCGATCGCCTCCCGGATCCTGTCGGCCGCCATCGCGGCCGGCGCGGTCACGTTCAACTGGCTGGCCCACGACAACCACCTGCTCGGCGGCTTCTTCGCCGGTATGTCCGCGCTGGGATACCTCGTCTGGCTGATGCACACCGAGAACGTGCGACGAGACCGACTGAGGGCCATCAGCGCACTCGCGGCGACCACACCGGCGTACGAACTCATCGGCCACTGGCTGCGCCACCCGCTGGTCACCCGCCGCGCCCGTTCGATGGCCAAGGCCGATCCCAGGCTCGGCCTCTACGGGTCACTCGACCTCGCGCACGCGCAGCTGCGCCGGCAACAGCGCGACGCGGCGATCTCGAAGGTCCTACGGCGCAAGATCCGAGCAGCGGTCGATCCGGCCACCGCCACGATCGCCGTACACGTCTACGACCTCGACGAGATCGCCGCTCGCCTGGCCGACACCGCCGACTACGACGGCCTCACCGCCCTCATCGCTGCGGACCTCACCCCCACCCGCATCGCCGCCGGGGCCGGACGACAGCAGCGACGCCTCGGCCGCAGGCGTGCCTCGGCCGGACGCCCCAGCACCCCGACGGAGCACCTCACAGCTCACGAAGACACCCTCCATGACAGGACCGCCGATACCACCGTCGCCGAACCCTCACAGCCCGCTGACGTTCGTGACGACGAACCTGGGACCGCTGACCAGCCAGCCGTCGAGCGGCCAGAGGGACCCGCCGCCGAGCTGCTGCGCCCCGCTGCGCCTCGGCGCGTGCAGCGGCCTGAGGGCCGGGCACCCACCGCTACCGCCCTGCCAGAGGTTCCCCGGCTCGACAGCACGGGCGACGACACCATTGGTGAAGCGCCAGGGCCAGGTGATCCCGAGGAGCAGCAGGAGATTCCGGACGGGACAGCCGCCGCCGTCGCATACCTGCTCGGCGTCGATCCGCAGATGGGATACGACGAGATCGCGAAGAGGATCGGACGGACGGAGCGCACCGTTCGCCGCAACCTCCCCTCAGGCTTCCGTCGGCCTAGACGAGCAAGGCCGAAGTCGGCTCAGTGGTCGTAGGCGATCAGGCTGGGCGGTGGCTCGGTTCTGTCAGATCGAGGCGATCATCACGAGGAATCGCTGCGCGACTCGGGCAGCTACTCCTTCGATACTGTGGCCGCTGTGCAACCCGACACCGTGATTAGTTTGACTGCGGCAACGGCGAGACCAACATCGCCAGAGCCACCCACCGCCCCCATGACCTCATCACCACCATGACCTGCAGTTGCCTCACTACGCAACGCCCCTGGAGGACAAGCGAGGCTAGGAGAAGCATGGACGAAGTGAACATGTTCGCTGATTTGGCGCAGGCAGACGAGCGTGCGTTGCACTTCGGTCCGTTCGGGCTCGGCGGCGTGATGGATCGTGACGACGCCCTCGCGTTTCAGCGTTCTTTGATCGCCGAGGTGGCACTGACCGATGCGGTACCGCCGAGTCTGCGGAGCAGCTTCGAGCGACTCCGCCAGAAGCACGCCCTCGGCGTGATCGACTACGAACAGTTCACCGAGGTCGCCGACGACGCCATCGGCCTCTACGAACCGGCCCTGCGCGCACGGTTCGCCGAATTCTATAACGGCCGACCGATTCCCTTCACGGACGAGGAAGGCAACCCGCAGTCACTAATCAGCGAGACCTACGAAGACATCTTCGAGTGTCTCCGCAACCGAACCCTGTTCCTGCCCGTACGTGCCGGCCGACGATTGCGCTTCAACGGGATGCTCACCGACTTGCTGCGATGGGCGCGCGACCAGCACCTTCTGCGCGGTCAGCGGGCCCGCCGGCACGAAGACCTGATCATCAAGATGCGTAATGTGCTTAGCCACTCCCGACCGCACCACATCCACACGCCGGTCGACGCGACCATGGGGTTTCGGGACCTCGCGGAGTTCATCAACCAGTTGTGGGGCTTCGCCACTCCTGGCGGCAAGCGCTACCCCGCGCCTGTACGTCGTGAGGTCATGACGGTCGGCTGGAATCCGACAACTGGCACCCGGGCGATCGGAAGGGCCGAGGGCCTCACTCCAGATGAAGACCCATCATGGCTCTGGGTTCTGCTTCGGGCGGTGCCGGACGACCGAGACGTCGGGCGATTCGACTCCCGGTTCGCCACGACCCGCTGGCCAGCCGAATACCTGTGGGGACCCGGCCGGGCCACCGACGCGGTCGCTTGGCTCTCTAGCAAGGGACCAGTGGCGGACGAGGTGGACACACTCGACCGTCTTTACCTGCTGCGTCAGGACGGAAATGTGCTGTATTTGCCGCAGACCCCGGAGGTGTTCGCCGCGACGCCATGGCAGGAGCGACGAGGCTCGTGGCGCCTGCTGCGCGCCGACCACCCCGATGATGCCTTCGTTTGCGTCCGTGGCCTGCTCGCCCCAGGCGACGATCACAGCAACTGTGGGTGTCCGGTGCAGCGGTTGGCGCGCGGCTCTTGGAGCCACGTGCGCGAACAGTTGCGTCTTCTGCATCCGAACCTCATGCCCGACCTGCCCGCCGACGTCAGGGTGCCGGTGCCCTGGTCCCGCGCGATCGAGATCCCGATTGCCTGACCGACGCCGACGGGATGCAATTTCCGGCAATATCAAATCACTCGGATCGTCCGATGGGCCGACCGACCCACGCTAGGTGACTCTTGGCCACCAGGGATCCTTCGCGACAGCGGCCTTTGAGAATGCCGACCCGGGTTCGGCCTTCTACGACCTGCAGTCCCGTGGCTGAGGAACTCAAGAGTGATCGGTCTATCAAGATCGGCCAACGCTTCCACGTGCCATGTGCCTCCCAGCACAGGGAGACGCCGATGTGGACTCCATGCTGACGCACACTGATCCAGTGGCTGGGGTTTTTCGCGAACTCATCGATGCAGTCGCCGTCGGAAAGGCCAGTCGGCATCCCGATGAGTTCAGTCGTGGAGATGACCTCAACGTTCCATTTTATCCGCGAAAGGTCAACATTGACGTAGTCATGGAGGAACGGGCCGTAATCTGAATGCTCGTACAGCCATTGCTCCAGCACATCGTCCGGCCACCGAAGTCTGAGTACTGTGGGATGCTGCCGGAAGGCTCCGAACCCGGAATCACTTTCGCGGTAATATTCCGCTATTGGGGCGAAGTCGTCCAGGCGCATGGCTAATTATGGAGGGCTGGGGCTCGTCCTTCAAGCCGCCGACCCACCGAACCGACGACAGCGCCCAAGTTGGAATGAGGGCGCGCCAACAGGCCCAGAACGAAGTCGCGCACCCCTCCTTCTCAGCCCCGGCCCGCGAAAACGTTGTCCGACCGTCAGCACCCGGCCTTCGAACGACGCCCGTCGCCGTTGGACGTCTCCCCTGCATCCCGCAGCCACCGCCCCGCCAGGGCCAGTTCACATAGCCAAACCATGATCAACCACCGCTGCCCTCGCCACCAATCACCAGCCGGCCCTCTGCGGGGTTCAAGCAGGAGCAGAGGGCCGGCCAGTGCGTCGATACCGATGTCGGTCAGGTGTTGCGCAGGGCTGCGGTGGCGGCACGGGCGATTAGGCGTCCGGCGTCGGCGGGGTTGCCGAGGACTGTGGTCGCCGCGCCGCCCAGCGGGCGGGAGTCCGGCGGGCCGAGCCAGAGCATTCCGCAGCCGGCGCGGACGAGCCGGTCCAGGCGGGCCCGCCCTTCGGCGATCTCGGTGGCGGTGAACTCGCCGTCGCTGACGATGACGAGCAGCCGTGCGCCGCCGCGCGGGTCGGCTAGGTCGAGGGCAGCGTCGAGCGAGTCCACCGCCAAGGGGAAGCCCTGTGTGTCTTCTTCCTTGGCGAACAGGCGGACCTTCTCCGGCGGCTGACCCGGACGGGTCACCGCGGTGACGTATCGGCCGAAGGTGACCGTTGCGCTGGTGCCGCCAGCCCAGGCGGTAGCTTGCGCGGTGATCCAGGCGGCCGAGGCGATGGGTCTGGCGAAGGCACTCACCGAGGGGGAGACGTCGGCGACGATACCGACGTGGATGGGCGGCTGGGGTGCGCGGCGGCGCTCGGTACGCCGCCACGGTTCGGAGGTGGGGATCTGCCCGGCGGCGCGTTGGGCGTCGGCGGCCAGCGCGGCGCGGGTGACCAGTCGCCCGGGTGGGGTCACCGAGGTGGTGACCGTGGGGGTCGGTTCTCGGTAGGCGGCTTGTCGCAGTGCTCGGGCGAGTTGCCGGGCGGCGGCGCGTTCGTCGTCGGTCGGCGGTCGGGTCTGGTGCGTGGGCGGTCGCTTGCGCACCAGCGGTGAGCCGCTGGTGCTCGCCCCACCACCACCACCACCACCGCTGCTGCCTCCGCCGAAGACCGTGGCGGCCGCGTCCTGGGAGCGTTTCTGCTGGTCGACTTCGGCCTTGCGCTGCTGGGCGCGCTGTGCGCTACGGGCGGCGGCAGCCGCGGCGGCCCGAGCGGCTTCGGCGTCGTGGCTGGCCACGGCGCCGACGACGCCGGTCGCCGCGCGGCGCAGCGCACCCCCACCCGCAGCGCTGCCTGCGCCGCTCTGCCCCGTGCTGCCATCCCCGGCCTGGCCGGGGGCGGGTGGTGTGGCGTCCGGGTCGACGCCCAGGGCGCGGCACCAGCGTCGGCCCAGGTCGAGCATGGCGTCGGTGTCGTCGTCGGGCACCTGGTGAGCGTCGCACCAGATCTGGGTGAGGTGGTCGAGCAGGGGTGGGCGCAGGATCCGGGTGACCGCCTTGCGGAGTTGTTCGGCCTCGTCGGGGTCGATGACTCCTGCGTCGACGCGGCCGAGTACGAGCGCGGCGCTGGCGGCGGCGGCCCATGGGTCATCGGTCGTGGGGATGTCGTCGAGCAGGATCGTGGTGACGGTGGCGCGGAGCCACCGGCGGTCGCCGGGCCTGCGGCGTAGTTGGGCGGCCTCGATGCGGGACTCCTCCAGCAGCATGGCCGCCTCGGCCGCCCGGGCGGGGCCGGTGCCGAACTGCCACCGGCTGTGCCGGGAGTGCGCGGCCTCGTGGACCAGCAGCCCCCAGGCCACGGGGTATTCCTCCCGCGCGTCGGGGTCGTACGGGTCGACGGTGCGGGGGTCGACGCTGAGGTATGCGCCGTTGATCTCGATGGTGGCGCGTTCGCGGATGAAGCAGGCTGGCGCGCCGCCGCCTGCGCCGGGTTCGATGACGACGAGCAGGTCCTCGCGGCCGGCGATCGGGGGGATGTGGGCGCTGAGGGCTGCGGACATGCGCAGCCACGCGTGGTCGGCCGGTAGGGCGGAGGGTGCGGCGTCCGGGTCCGGGTTGAGGTGTTGCGACAGCGACATGGTGGTGCCTCCTTTCTCGGGTCAGATCTGGTTGCCGAGGGCGAGGGGCAGGATCTTGGGCCTGCCGAAGGCCTGGCAGACGGCCTTGTGTACGACCTCGCGGTCCTCGACCGGGGCGAGGCCGATGAGGTTGGACATGGCGGTGTCGATGCCGAGGACGGTGGTAATCCGCCGGAAGGCGAGCAGCTCCCGCAGCTGGGGCGCCCAGCCGATCTCCCCGCTGTCGTACTGGGTGGCGAGGTTGCGGGCGGCGCGGACCATGCGGGAGTCGACGCCGAGGGCGGCGGCCAGGTCGTAGTCGGAGGACACCTTGACCTGGGTGGAGAAGCGGGATGCCAGGGCCTCGGTCAGCACGGCTCCGTGGACGCCCGGGTTGTGGCCGGCGACGACGTAGAAGCCGGGCGCGGCGGTGACAACCCTGCCGGCGGCGGCTTTGAGGATGATCTGCCGGCGACCGTCCATGGCCGGGTAGACCACGGCGAGGACCTTCGGCTGGATCAGGGTGGCGTCGTCGATGAACAGCACACCGCCGGCTTCCATTGCCCGTGGCAGCGAGCCGGGGACGAACTCGTAGCCACCGCTGTCGGTGGGCACGTAGTCCCCGACGATGTCGCCGACGGTGGTGTCGCCGTCGCCGGGCACGGTGTGCAGGTCTGCGCCGAAGGCGGCCTCGATCAGCGAGGTCTTGCCGGTGCCGGGCGGCCCGTAGAGCAGCACGGGCACGTCGGCGGTGCGCAGGTCCCGCAACACGTCGACGTCCGGGCGCTTGGCCAGCAACCGCGGGTAGTACAGCTGGCCGTTCGGGCGCCGTACCGGTCCGGTCGTGGGCTTCTTCGGATCGGGCTGTGTGGGAGTGCCCGGTCGCGGCGTCGAGGCAGCGGGGCGGGTGGAACCGCTGGCGGATGCCGCTGAATGCGGAGCGGGGGCCGCCGCTCGGGTGGCAGTCGCGGGCCGGATGGCGGGTTGGGGTGTGGGCGGCACCGGCGTGGGGTTCGCGTGGTGCTCGGACGTGCCGGCGGCGGTGATGCGGTAGCGCCTGGGCGAGCCGGGCAGGAGCTCGGCGTGGCCTCGGTCGGCGAGCCGCTCGCAGGCCTGGCCGATGGCACCGGAGGACCGACCGACCAGGATCGCGGAGATGTCGCCGACGTCCATGGCGGCGCCTGCGCGGGCCAGGACGGCGAGGACCTGGTTTTGCAGTTCACCGGCGCGCAACCTCGGCAGTCCGCTGACCGCGTTGATTGCGCTGCTGGTCGTGGCGGGCGTGCCCGCTGTGGGTGTCGTCATCGCCGGTCCCCTGACACCGTCGGTTGATGCGGGGACAGGACTACCGTCGCCCGCTGCGGCGATCAAGTCGCGGTCAGGGCTGGTGGTTTCCGGTGTGAGGTGAGGGTGCATGCGGTGTTCCTCCTGTCGATGGGCAGGAGGTGGCCACGCCCTTGGCGCGGCCACCTCCTGGTTGCAGTGGGGTGGTGCCGCGCCGAGCTGCCACGAGAGGGCGGGCGCTGGCGGCGATCGCCGCGATCGTGGGGACTCGCTGCGCTAGGGATGGCGGCTCTTGGCAGGCGGAGCTGATGCCCTATCGCGCTGCCTGGCGTGTTCTGGAGCGCTGTCGCAGGTGGCCGCCGGCAAGCTGATGGGTGTGGGCCGGTGGGTGGCTAGTCCGGCCACTCCTGCCAGGTCCAGGTGCCGGCGCCGACGGCGAACATGTCGTCGTCGTCCGGTGTGATGAGTTCCCGGACGCCCTCGTCGTGCAGGAGGAGCACGTCGCCGCTGGCGAGTAGCTGTCCAGGTATGGTGCCGAGCTGCCTGCCGTCGCGGCGCCACTCCTCGTGCAGGTCGGCCATCAGCCGTGCGGTCACGTCACGGGTGAAGCGGAGCGCGGCCCAGCCGTTCCAGTGCTCTGGCCGCACCTGGCAGGGGTACGGTCCGCCGTGCGCCCCGGCGACCCTGACCACCGCGGGACGCCAAGGTGAGAAGTCGACGGCGCGTGTTCCCCCGGGGACGAGCTGCCGGACGGCACCGGTGGTGACGGCTGCGGCCAGCAACGCGGCGATGGCACGGTAGGCGTGCTCGATCGCCGTGACGGTGTCGGCGACGACGCCATGGAGGCGGTCAGGGTCTCGGCTGATGGTGAAGCGCAGGTCGGTGTCCATGATGGTGCTGAGGTGTTCGATGAGGACCGCGCACAGCCGGGCGGACCGCGTGTCGGTCGTGATGACGCGCGGATCGGCCAGGAGGGCGGCTTCGTCGAGGTCGTAGCCGAACTGTGCGGCAACGCGCACCAGCGGGCTTCGCGACGGAGGCATGGGTTTCTCCATTACAGGTCGCGGCGTGCGCGAAGGCCGGCCCGGTGCCGCTGGATCGCGACGGACCGGGCCGGCCTTTGGGCCTCGCCTGGTGATCAAGAGGGCTCGTCTGACGCGGGCGTCGCGGCGGGGCGGTGCCGCGGTTGCCGGTCGCGACTCGGTTGCCGGAGGTGGGTGGCGTGACCGGTCAGGGGGATGACGGCCGGCGGGCTGTGGTTACTCGGCGGTCGGGATGTGGGCGATGTGGCTCGGGTCGACGACGGTGCAGAAGCGACGGTGGACTCCCCGCCAGTAGCGGCCGTTGTTGCCGCCGAGCGCGACGAGGGAGACCTTGTCGCCGGTGACGCGCAGCACGACGTGCAGTTGCGCGGCGGGCCCGGTCCAGCCGGGTCCGGCGACGGTGACGACGCTGCCCGGCCACAGGGCGGTGTGGGCTGCCTGGACGGGGTCCGGCTGGCCGGCGTCGGGTGCTGGCTGGAACATGTCCTTGGGCGCGCGAAGGGGGCGCCCTCCGGTCACGGGTTCGGCGACGAGGTTGACCCGGTGCACCTCGCGCACGCGGTAGACGACAGCCTGCTCGCCTGGTCGGGCGAAGGCCGGGTCGATGACGACGAGGTCGTCCCTGCTAAATGTGTGGCTGGGCATGAGACGCGCTCCTGGGGGGTCTGTCGGGCATGACAAAGCCCCACGGGCGGGGCCGCGTGGGGCTGGTGGGTTCGTGGTGTCGGTGGCGGCGCTCGTAGGTCCTCGCGAGGCCGGAGGGCGGTTCGTGGAAGCGTCCGCTGGCGTCGCTAGTGCGGCTGTGGGCGGGTGAGTAGCGGCTGGACGTGGGCGGGGTACTCGTAGCCGTCGTCCCAGGGGAACCGGCCCTGCTTGTCCGGCCATACGACCTGCTGCAGACGCACGTGGTCCTTGCCGTAGCGGGCGTAGGCGGCCCCGGGGTGCAGCGCCTCGGTGGCCTGCCCCTCGATGATCACCGCGTCGTAGCCGAGGAGCAGGTCCTCGACCCGGTGGTCGGCGGTGAGGGGTTGGGCCCGCTGGTACACGCGGTGGGCCATGTCGTTGAGTAGCGTCTGCGCGGTGAGGGGGTCCAGTCCGGCGATGACCAGCTCGGGAAGACCGCGCTCTGTCAGGCCGATGGTGTAGGCGAAGGGGGCGTGGGCCTCGTCGTGGTCGGGGAGGACGGCGGTCACCGACCAGCCGATGTCGTCGATGTGCTTTTGCTGTTGCCGGAAGAACTCGTCGAGGGATGGCATGTCGTGCTCCTTGGGGATGGTCGGTTAGCGGGCGAGGATGGACGCGGCGTCGCCGAGGAGCAACGAAGCGCCCTCTGGCCCTTTGATGTGTCGGTGGAACCAGACCTTGTAGGGCTGGCCGTCGGCGTTGACGAGGTGCCGCCAGTGGCCTTTCGAGGCGACAGGTCAGCAGCACGCCGTCGCTGACAGGTTCGGGTGTGGGGTTGCTGGGCTGTCAGACCGCGAGGCGGAGTGCGGCCATGGGCTGCCGGCGGGGCAGCGGCATCGGTGCCGGTGGCGGTGGCGTCGCCGGTGTGGTGTGGATGGGGCGGAGCCAGCCGACGAACTTCTTGGCAGCAGCGGCGACGGCGGATACGCGGGCCCGGCCCGGCGTGAATCGCCGCGGGCGGATGGCGGCGTGCTGTGCCCGTTGCGCGTCGCGCAGCGGCGGACAGGGGTACGCCTCGTGGGCGCAGCGCAGGTTGGCGCACCGCTCCGGGTGGTGCCGGTCGGGTTGGTGTGCGGCGGCGACGCGTGCGGCCATGCGCCAGAGCAGGACGTCGGTGACGTCCTCGGGCACGTCGGAGCGGGTGGTGGGCAGCATCCGGGAGGTCCTCTCGAGGGTCGGGGTCAGTGCGGTCACCGCCTGCGGCCGGGGTCGGCTCGGGGCCTGGGGCCCTGTTCGCCGTCCTGGTCCGTTCGGCGGTGACCGCACTGATCGACGCTCGACTCTGCGATCGGATCAAGTCGTCCACACCCCGCCATGCCTGTCCACAGGTTGTCCACAGGCCGCTGGAGTCCGGGACCTCGCGTGCGGGCCGGCGACTGGCCTGGGCTTCGGTGTCCGACGATGTCTATGCGGATGAGGCAGCAGCCGGGCACTTGCGATAAGGCCGTGCTGCCCTTGGCCGGTCGCGCCGAGGTGGGGTGCCTTACCGCCGCGCGGGGCTGGTCGTGGGCGGGGTGGCGTGGTGCGTCGCCCAGAGCCGGGTCATGGCCCGCAGGTGTTCGATCTGCGCGGATCGCCTGCCGAGCAGTGCGTCCAGGCGCGGTCCTCGCGCCTGAACGACGCCGGTGGAGTCGATGGGCGGGGTGCGGTCGCCAGGGCTGGCGGTGAGGACGCGCTCGACGTCGCGCAGCGACTGGCTGATGGTCGGCAGGAGCGCGGCGATCTGCGCTTCGGTGCTGATGAGCGCGGCGAGCACGCCACGCAGTTCCGACGCTACGGTCGGTCGGCTGGTGTCGGCGTAGAGGACGTTGTCGAGCGCCTGGTCATCGATCTTGACGCCGCAGTACTTCAGGACGAGTTGGTTCGCGGTCACGGTCTGCTTCCTTCCTCGGCGGGGTGATGAGAGGTGCCGGGTGCTGGTGCCGGGCTTCGGGGCGGCTGCGCGCTACCGGTTGGTGCTCCGGGGCGGCGGGGGGTTGGCGATGAGGGCGGCCCGGTGGAGGTCGGCGTCGGTCTGGGGTGTTCCGGTGCCGTTGATGAGCTGGTAGATGGTGGCTTCGTCCGCGACGGTGTCGACCCGGGCCCGGACGCAGGGCAGGTCCATCAGCCGGGTGATGCGGCGGGGCGTGCGCAGGCCGGTGACGCGGACGTAGGGGCCGTCGTCGCTGTCCTCGGCGAGGCGGATCCAGTCGGCGGGCAACCAGGAGGCGGGAATGGCCAGGTCGCCGTCCTGCCAGGCGAGGGCGGTCTCGAGGCGCTGCCGGCCGTCGATGACCGCGTAGGTGGTGTGGGCGTCGGGGTCGCTGGCGTGCCAGGCGGCTGCGGTGCGGTCGTTGAGGACGACGGCGGGGATGGGGACTCCCTGCAGCCAGGACCGCATGAGAGCGATGCGCTGGTCGTCGGTCCAGCGGCGGCCACGCTGGTAGGGCGCGTCGAGGATCATCTCGCCGCGACGGATCCGCTCGGTGTATTCGTAGATGGACCAGATGCTGAAGCCGATGGGCAGGGTCGCCAGTGGGGATGTTGTTTGCCGTGTCATGCCGCTCCTTTGCTGAGGATGAATGAGTTGCGCAGGTGGTTATGTCTTTCGAAGGCGGGTTTACTCGACGTCTTCGAGGCGCAGGACGTGCGCGTCCAGCTCGGCCGGCCAGAACTCGCCGCCGACCCGGGACCAGTCCCTCCCGCATGTGGTGCAGGTCCAGGCCTGTCCAATCCCCGGCGCACCGTAGGTCGCCACGAACTCGAGGGTCCCGGCGGCTTGGCAGTCATGCTCGGGGCGGTGCTGGGAGGAGGAATTGCAGTCACTGGCGAGGTTCATCTCTTTCCCCACTTTCAAAATTTCCTTGGTTGTGGCGTGGCTTTCCGGAACGCTCCGCGGAGAACGCCCGTCGCCTTCTGAAATTGGTGCTTTCAGTGGAGTGCTGGTCGATTACCGTGTTCTTTCGCCGAGGGATGCCCCTCGTGCTGCCATGAAGGGCACCGGGTCGGTTGGGTCGCCGTGGAGGTGCGCTTCGAAGTGCAGGTGAGGGCCGCTGGAGTGGCCGGTGGAGCCGACGACGCCGATGGGTTGTCCGACGGTGACGTGTTGTCCGACCGCCACCTGCGGTCGCTGCCCCAGGTGGCAGTAGCGCGTCAGGAGCCCACCGGTGTGGGCGATGTCGACGTACCAGCCGCAGCCGCGGGTGAGCAGGGGGTCCCCGTCGCGGTCGCAGCCCCACCGCGCGCCCGTGCCGGCGTGCACCGCGTCGCAGCGGGCGGTGCGGACGGTGCCGGCGGAGGCGGCGCGGATGATGGTGTCTCGTGGTGCGATGAGGTCTACGCCGTCGTGGTGGGGACGGTCGCTGCTGCGGAAGCCGGACCCGACCGAGGCGGGGAGCGGCCGGGTCCAGGGGCCGGTGGCCCGGCAGCCGGGCGGGGTAGCCGCCGGTGGGCCGGCAGCCCCAGCGATGGCCGCGACGAGGTCGGTAGCGGGGCGCTCCCACTTGGCGTAGGCGTTGGGATAGGCGCTGTTCTGCACGGCCTGCGCCGCCTCGGTCAGCGGCATGGTCTCCCAGCCGCTGACCGTGACCAGTCTGGCGTAGAACGTGCTCGCCGCGTAGACGGGTTCCTGGAGTTGGGCTGCGGTGCCCCAGCCCTGGCTGGGACGTTGCTGGAACAGCCCGACGGAGTCCCGGTCGCCGTCGGGCAGGTTCCGCAGAGTGCTTTCCTGCATGGCAGTGGCGACCGCGATGACCCGCCCACGGGCCGGTATCCCCTGCTCGGTGCCGGTGGTGACGATCGCCGCCGCGTTGGCGACCTGCTCGCCGTCCCACGGGCCTGTCGGTGGCCACGTGCGGGGCGTGCCGGGTGGCGTGGCGGTAGAGGCGCTGGCTGGTGAGACGTTGGCGGGCAGGCACTGCCCGGTGCCGGTGCCGCCCGCGAGAGCACCGCCCAGCCCACCCGCGCACAACACGACCACGGTGACAACGGCAATGACGGCCGAGACCACGGTGCGAATATTCATGGCTGACTCCAGTGCGCGCTGATACGGCAGCGCCGTGTGTGCGGGTAGGGGTGGTGTCGGCAACGGCGACGGCTCTGGCCGCCGGATCGATGAAAGGCTGTGCGCTCGGAGCTCCCGGCCGTGGCGGGTTGTTAACCGCGCCAGACGTCAGCGCCGGTGGACCGCACAAGGACGTGGAGCCGGGTGGATCCCGTCAGTGGGCCTTGTGCGGGGTGCCGGCTTCGAGGCTTCCGCTGATGAGCGCGCCGTCGTGCCGCAGAGCCTTGCAGGCCTCGTGGAAGCGCACGCGTGTGGCCTCGCGATGCTCTCGGACGTGGGCGAGCGTGAGGCTGACAACCTGCAGACGCTGTGCGGCGGTGACGAGATCGTGGCTGGTGGTGCCGTCGTAGACGCTCAGGAGCACCTCGGCGGCGTCGATGAGCAACGCCTCTTGGACGTTGGCGGCGGCGAGGGCGCAGCCGGCGGTGACGAATTCCGAGAGCGCGGCGGTGTTTTGCGCGGCGGTGACGGCGATCTGCTCGGCGTCGAGTGCCGCGCCGCCGAGGCGGGCGAGATGGCGCAGGACGACGGTGACGTCAGTCATGAATTGCTCCAGAAATTGGGGGTTGGTGGCATCCGCCGAGCGAGGCTCGCCGCTGGTCGACGAACACCGCCGGGGGACAGCTGAAAGGCGGGAATGTGGCTGGCAGGCGCCAACCTGACCTGGCCTGGTGGTGGTCAGCGGTCGCGGCGCGGCGGCCAGTCGCGGGGACGGCCACCAGCGGGGATGTCGCCCATCTGCTCGGTGTAGCCGTACACCACGCCGCCGTAGGACTTGGACCAGTACATGGCGATGTCGGCTCGGTGCAGCAGCGCTTCAGGGCCGTGGTCGCCCTGCACGGTGGTGGCGTAGCCGACGCTGGCGACGACGCTGATCTGCCGTCCGTCGAGGGCGAACGGAACGTGGCTGACGTCCTTCCATGCCCGCTCGGCCACCGTCGCGGTTCTTTCGATATCCGCGTCGGCGACGATCAGGGCGAACTCGTCGCCGGAGAGGCGGGCGGCGAACACGCCGGCGCGGCTCAACCGCCGCAGGCGGTCGGCGACCTGGGACAGCAGGGTGTTGCCGGCCCGATGCCCGAGCCGGTCGTTGATCAGTTTGAAGCCGACGAGGTCGAGCACGATGACGCCGACGTGGTCGTGGGCGTGGGTCGCGCGCGTCAGCTGGCGCATCGCCGCGCGACGGTTCGGCAGGCCCGTCGTGTCGTCCTCGATGGCCTGCCGGTGGTAGGTGTCGCGTTCGGCCCGCAGCGTTTCCACGAGGGCCTGCGCGTCGCGGATGACCCGGTCCTGCCGGCCCAGGCGGGCGCGGGCGTGCGCCAGTAGGGTCCGCAGGCGCAGCGCCCACAGGCCGGCGGTGGCGAGTCCCGCGAGGAGCCCGCCCGCAGCGGTGAGAAGGGAGTTCGCTGTCTGAGACACTGGTGTCGCTCCTTGTCTGTGAAGGAGCACCGGGGGTGGGCGTGGCCGCGCCAACGTCGACGCCCGCCCCCGGGCTGCCAAAGGTGGACGGGCGGCTACTCGGCCCGGTAGGTGGCGACCTTGGTGTCGAGTCGCGTGACGGTGCCGGCGATGACGAGCTTGTCCAAGGCGTTGGCCACGGCACCCGCGCTGGCCTTGTTGACCGCGTCGCCGTCGTGGGCCTGGTTGAGCAGCTTGCAGATCTCCCCGACCTTGTAGGCGGTGTCCGGGTTGCGGCGCAGCAGCGCCAGCACCTCGTCGCGCAGTTCTCCCTTGCGGCGTCGGGGCTGCGCCGGCTTCCGCCGCCCGTCGCTGTCCCGCACCCTGGCCTCGGGCTCCGTGGCCTGCGGCGGGGTCTGTTCCTTCGTGTCGACCGCCGGGTCGGCCTGCGGCTCGTCGGTGTGGCTGCCGTCCGGTGCCTGCGGGGCAGGCTGGTTGTGGGCGGCTTCGCTGCCGGTTTCCGGTTGCGGGTCGAGGACGGGCTCGGCCTTCGACGCCGGTCGCGGCACGGCGACGTGGTCCGTCGCAGCGGGGCTGGCCGCTTCCGCCTCTGCGGGGGCGGCGAGGCGGGTTTCCGCCGCCGCCGAGTCGGTCTGCGGCTCGCCGCTGGGGTCCACGGCTGGCGTGCCCTGCGGCTGTTCCTGCGGCGGGGCGTCACCGCGCGGCTCCGGCTCCGGCTCCGGGCTGGGGTGAATGTGTGGCTCGGGCTGGGCGGGCCCCTTGGTGTCCGTCGTCGGCGCGGCGGAGGCTTCCACGCCGCCGGTGGTGGGGGTGAGCGCTGCGGCGGCGGCCTTGCCCGTGTCGGTCAGCTGCCACAGGGTCGTGCGCTGGTCGGTCCGGACTCGCTCGGCGTGGCCGGCGCTCTCCAGTTCCCGTAGCTTCGGGGTGGTCGTCGGGTAGGCGATTCCGATGGACTCGCCGAGCTTCGCGGCGGTGGTGGGACCGTGCTCGGCGAGGGCGGTCAGTACCCGCTGCAGGGTCGACAGGGTCGTGCTGCTGTCGGTCATGCGCCGTTCCTTTCTAGTAGTTCGGGTTGCTAGGCGTGGATGTGGGTGAGGCGCGCACTCATGGACGCTTCGAAGCTCGGCGAGATCAAGTCGGCTGGGTGAAACTCCGACGACATCTGCGGGCCACGAGGTGGGTGTCGCTCGGTGTCGAGGGGCGCGTCCGGATGCGCGGCCGGTTCAGTGGGCGGCGTGGTAGGCGTCGCGGACGGCCGGAGGAATCGCTCCTCGGGTCCTGGCCTCGGGCAGGTTCTGCTCCTGCCAGTGCGTGGCCCACCAGTGGCGCACCTGGGCGTTGGCCTCCCGCTTCTCGGCGTTGGTGCTGCCCTTGGACTGCTTGGGCGTCGCCGCGGTCGGCAGTCGGCGGGCGGCGGCGATGAAGGGCTGGAAGGCGGCCGCCATCTGGTCGAAGTGGGGGCGGGACAAGTCGATCTCGTACCGGACGCCGTTGAAGGCGAACCGGTAGGTGTCGACGCCGTCGGTGGTGCCGTCGAGGTCGTCGTAGACGACGGTCAGGGTTCTGATGGCCATCTGGGGTGTGTCCTTTCCAGGAGGGATACGCAGAAGCCCCGCGCCAGGTGGCGACGGGGCAGGAGTTGGTCGGGTGGTTCCTGCGCGATGGCAGGGGTCGGTCGGTGGTGCTTCGGCCATGGCTGGCGGCGTCGAGCCGAGGGGGGTGTGGGCAGCGGCGAGGTGTGGGGTCGGCCTGGCCCGTCAGCTTCTTCGGTCAGGAAGAGGTACAGGGCGGCCGCTGCTCGGGCCGGGCGGGTGAGGAAGCCCCGGCCCGGGGCGCCCGGCGGGATCGTCGAGGGCGGGGTCGGCGTCGGGCGACCGCCGGTCGGAAACCGGCGTCGACGTCGACGGTGAACATGTCGAATCCGGCGGCGTGGCCGGCGCGGAGCAGGTCGAGCAGTCGGGTGTCGTCGAGGAGCCCGATCTGGGCCTGGCTCGGTCGACGGGGGCGGGGTGGGCTACCGAGCCACTCGTTCCAGGTGATGCCGTGGTCGTAGCGGCGACCGCGACAGCTGCTGCGGAACGGTTCCGCTCTGGCGTCGTCCGCCGGCAGGCGTGGTGCGGAGTTCCCGTCGATGTAGAGGCGGTCGTCGAGGTAGCCGCCGTGGTGGCGCATGAGGTGCAGGGCGGGTGGGGTGTCAGTGGCGACGTGGTCGTCGAGGTCGACCCGTTGGTGGGCAGCGGCGGCGGTTTCGGCCAGGTGCAGCACCGTAGCCAGGTCGAACCAGAGTCGCAGGGGCATCCGAGGCCAACCTTTCCAGAGCTGGGGTGTGGGGTGGAGCCGGTCGGGCGGCACACGGGACCCTTTGGGTGCGAGGGGATGTCCATGTGCTGGCCCGACCGGTCTCCGGTCACTGGTGGTGCAGGTTCACGGCGAAGAGCCGTTGGGCGTCGTCGAGCGTGTCCAGGTAGCGGGCGGCCTGCTCGAGGTAGGTGATCCGGTCAGCGAAGTACGCGCTGGCCGGTCGCAGCCGGTCGCCGGCCTCGGTGAGGAAGGCGTCGGTGCACACCGCCCAGAGGGCGTGGTAGTTGGCGTAGGCGCTCGCACCGGCCTGAAACATCTCCAGGTCGCCCAGGCCGAGGTGCCCCGCCCCGTAGGCCGCAGCGTTGTACATGCGCATGGCCTGCACCCTCGGCTGCCGGTTGAACTCGGCGATCGCGGTGTCCATCGGATAGGCCGACGGGTCGGACAGGTGCTTTTGAAGGAACACCGGCCACGCGGCGGCGGCCTTCGTGCCGGCGACCACGTGGGCCCACTGCGCGTGGCGCACGCTGGCCCCGACGTAAGCGCCGTGGCGCATACCGGCCAGGTCGAGCAGGTGGATCGGTCCGCCGGCGCAGTACCGGGGGCCGGTCTTGGCCTTGCGCAGGTCGATGAGCTGACGGCGCTGCCAGGGGTAGAGGGCCGGGGAGGCCCAGTACCGGGGGCAGCTGGTGCCCGCCACGCCGAGGTGACGTTCGAGGTGCCGGGCGCTGTCGAGCACCGGGGACAGCTGGTCGGGGATGCAGACGGTCATGGTGCGAACGACTGCCCCGGGAATGACCACGGGGGCCGGGGTGGCCACGGGGGCCGTCTTCTTGGCCATGTGGGTCTCCTTGGGGTTGGGCGTGCGGTGGGCACGCGGAGGTAGCCGGTCCACTGGGTGCGTGGGTGCCGGCTGCGGGATGGGTGGGTTGGTGCGAGGTGGCGGGTGCGACCGTCGGGGTTCGTCGCGGGCTGCTGGGCCGACCGGCCGTGAGGCGGGTGGGCGTCAGGTGCCGGGGTGCGGCGAAGAGGCCGAGGGTGGGGCCTGCCGGGTGGGGATATGTGAAGGTGCTGTGGTGCCGAGAACCGTAGCGGCCCGATCTGTCAGCGCGGGACGTGCCGCAGATCGCGAAGAGGGCCTATGACCTGCGCTGTCAGAGGCGGACGGTGGTCAGGGCGGCAGGACCGCTGCTGACTGACAGATCTCCGTGGTCTGACAGCGGGGGATCGTGCTGCGACAGCGGCGGTGGGTGTCCCGTTACGGGGTGGTGTGGTGGGGCTGGTCGGTGGGTGGCTCGGGGTCGCGGCGGACGAACCGGTTCGGGTTCATCGCCGTGTACGGGCCATGATCGCTGGGCAGTTCGTGCAGGTGACGGGGCCAGCCGGGCTCGCTGGCCAGGGTCCAGACGGGTCCGGCGGGGTCAGTGCCGTGCACGGCGGTGGCCATCGGCAGCGTGGCGGGCGCGTCGGTGAGCGCGTGGAGGAGGTTGCGCTCGCGGCCTGGGCTGGGCACCCGGAACAGGATCGGGTAGCGGGGGCCGAAGTGGGTTACCCGCTCGTAGGCGCGCAGCTTGGCCAGGAGCCGCCCGAGCGGTTCGGTGCCGTTGTCGTACTCGAGGAAGAACCCGACCGTGGTGTCGCCGACGGTCCAGACTCCGTGGCCGTCGGGCTGGACGCCGGCGGCGCCGTAGGCGGCGGTGGCGTGCTGTTCGGACCACCACCGCTCAAGCCGGGCGTGTGGGTGGGTGCGGGTGTGGGCGTACAGGTCGGTGAAGAACTCGTTGACGCCGAGCAGGTGGCGCAGTTTGCGGCTGCCGACGATGCGGTTGGCGCGGTCGCGGCTGCTGCGCGGTGGCTTCGCCGCCGGGGTGTCGGGGTCGTGGTAGGCGTCGCGGTGCAGCAGCAGACCGAGCGGGCCGAGGGCGTACAGGTACTGGTTGGAGGCGGCGGCGGTGGTGTCGACGAACCGGTCGAGGGCCTGGATGCGGTGCAGCGTGGTCAGGCGTAGGCGGGCGCTGCGGCCGGAGGGGAACAGGGCCTTGGTGACCTGGTGGGTGGACAGCAGGTAGTGCTCGGCGAGCCAGGACAGCAGCAGCCGGTCACGGGAGGTGAGACGACGGGTGTGCAGGTACGGGTCGGAGGCGGCGGAACGGGGCGGAAGGCGGCTGGACACGACGGGTGCTCCAGAGGGAAGAGAGCCCTCCATACGGAGGGTGTCTGAGTGAGCGGCAGCTGCGGCGGCGGGTCGGCAGGCCACAGTGCGGCGGGAAGATCCCGCCACCGGTGATCTGTCAGCCGGCGCGGGCGAGCGGGTTGGAAGGGGTGCCGGATCCCCTCGGGGATCCCGCTGCGGAAGCCGGTGTCTGACGCGGTGACAGTTCGGTCAGGATCGCGGCTTGCCGGCTCTGCGGCGCCGGTCGTCCGACCGTTGGCTGTGCTGCTTGACCAGGCTGTCGAGGACCGACGGATCCTGGACGGGCAGCGCTTGGGCGACCTGGTGGCGGATCGCGGTGGCCTCGCCCACCACCGGCAGCGGCGGGCGGGTCCGCATGGTGAACGCGGGTGTCTGCCGGCCGTCGGCGACCAGGCGGGCGGCGGCGGTGTAGGCGTCGAGGTGGGCGAGGTCGTGCTCATCGAGTTCCGGCAGGGTGTGCCGGGCCAGGACGCGCGCGTCCTCCGGCGCCACACTGAAGTAGATCTTGTTGCGGGCGTTCGCTGACACGGCCGCGAGGAGTTCCCGGGGGAACTGGGCGAGGTCCTGGTGCGCGAGGGTCATCGCGAGGCGGTACTTACGGGCCTCCGCCAGCATGGTGTCCAGACTTGAGGCGAGGGTCAAGAAGTTCTGGCACTCATCGAGATAGATCGAGCAGTCCTTGCGGCGGTCGGCGGGAACGCGGGCACGGGCGGTCGCGGCCTGCCACACCCGGGCCAGGATCAGCGAGCCGAGCAGGCGGCTGGTGTCCTCGCCCAGCTCCCCCTTGGGAATCCGGACCAGCAGCACCCCGCCGTCGAGGACCTTCGACATGTCGAAGCTCGACCGGGGGTAACGCATCGTCTTACGGACGAAGTCGCGCAGCAGGAACGCGCGGAGCCGGGCCAGCACGGGGCCGATGATCTGCGACCGTAGCGCTGGGGACAGGTCGTCGTACCACTGCCAGAAGCCGTGCAGCCCGTCCGGGTCGTCGAGGTCCACGGTCATCGCCGATCGGAACTGCGCGCTGTTGAGCAGCGGTGGGATGTGCTGCAGGGTGACGTTGGCGTGCCTGAGCAGGGTCAGGCAGGACACCCGCATCACGTCGTCCATCCGAGGCCCCCAGGCCTTGGAGAAGATAGACCCGAAGATGCTCACGAGGTTGTCGACGACCAGGTCGTGGTCGTCGCCTTCGAGGGGGTTCATCGCGGGCGGGTTCGGCTGCGCGGGGTCGAACAGCACGACCCTGTCGGCGACCGTGGCGGGGAGCCGGTCGAGCACGTCGAGGACGAGGTCGCCGTGCGGGTCGAGCACGATGGTGCCCCGGCCGGCCTTGATGTCGTCGATGATCAGGTTCGCGAGCAGTGTGGTCTTGCCGGAGCCGGTCTGGCCGACCATGTGCGTGTGGTAGCGGGCGTCTGGCACGGACAGGGCGACGGCGTGGCCGCCGACCTCGGCGTCGCCGAGGACCTTGCGGCCCCGCCCACCGGAGGGCACGGCGACCGGGACGGGCATGGACTTCGCGCGGGCCCGGTCCAGCCCAGGCACCGCGAGATCGCGGGGAAGCCCCGCCATCGCCGCGAGCTCCGGGGAACTGGTCAGGAAACCCGCACCGAGCCGCCGCGCCGCCAGGACCGCGATGGGGCGCCGCATCCGGGCCCGGTGAGCGAGTTGGTTACGGCTGGCGTAGACGGCGAAGGACGAGGCGATCGCGTCGGCGACACCACGGAGCCGGTGGTAGGGCAGGGTGCCGTCACGGTGGGCGCGGGAGGCGACCGCATACCGGATCCCGGTCTCCCACAACTGGTGGGAGGTCTTGTCGAGGATCGCCCGCACGTCCCGCTCGACGGTCGGGTCCGGGCGGCGGCCGGACGCGCCGCTGGTCGGCCTGCGGGAGTAACCGGGAAGGAAGATGCCGACCAGGTCGGTCAGCACCCCGGCGAGGCTGACCAACGGGACAGCGGTCGCGCCCTGGCGCAGCTGCCCTGCGGCGCGACGCGCCCGCGCGGCCCGTGGGGGCGCGGCGGGTCGGGCGAGGACCTGCACACAGGCGTATTCGCCCTCGTGAAGTTGTGAGCCGGCGGACATCAGGGCGCGCAGCGGGTCGGCGTCGTGGTCGGCGTTCAGCGGCAGCCAATCGGCGGCGACGGGCAGCAGGTGTCCGCCCACCGCGGCAGCCGTTGCCGCGGGGATCGGGGCGTCGGCAGGGCTGCTGGTGGTGGCAGCACCGGGCCATGCCGCGCGGACAGCAGCCTCGACCGCCCCGTTGGGCACCGTGCCGGGCACCCACAGGGAGATCAGCAGCTGCCGGCCGGTCCAGACGTACTGCAGCGCCACGTGCGGTGTGCCGTAAAGCAGCCGCCGGCGACGGGATGGGGTGAGGATGCCGGCCAGGTTCGCCCACAGCGCGGCGGCGCTGTGCTCGTCGACCTCGGGTGGTGGGGCGATGGTGACGAGCCGGGCACCTGCGGCGTGATACCGGTGCTGCCAGAGCGAGACGAGGTTGCGGGCGGCAATCCAGACAAGGAAGAGGCCGGTGGCGACGCCGAGCAACCACGGCCGGTCAGCGGCCCAATCCACTGCCTGGAGGGTCACACGGACAGCCGGAGATGAGGGAACGGTGGAGCTGGGTGCGGTGCCGACGGGGGCAGGTGACGGGGGAGGAAGGAGAGCGGTCATGAGGTGCGCCCTTCGCAGTCACGCGGACGGGGGGGGGGGGGGGGGGGGGGGGGGGGGGGGGGGGGGGGGGGGGGGGGCGGCGTATGACGGGTTGATCGGTCCGGGGACGGGGACGTTTCTGGTGGTGGTGTTCACGGTGGTGGTGGGGGCGG
>NZ_JBNCLB010000023.1:0-619 GCF_049841815.1 Micromonospora sp. DT233
GAAGCTAAGCCCTCCAGCGCCGATGGTACTGCACTCGTGAGGGTGTGGGAGAGTAGGACACCGCCGGACATTCTTTCCAGTCGAGGGCCGCCCCATCCGGGTCGGCCCTCGACTGCGTGGCGCCGACTGCGGCGCAATCAGGAAGGATGTACCTGTGAGTTCAGGACCCCACGACGGCGACCGTCCTCGTCGTTACGAAGACCGCTCCGACCGACGTGGCGGGGCCCCCCGACGGGACGACCGTCCCCCGTACCGTGGCGATCGTGACGACCGCGCGAGTGGTCAGCGCGGCGGCAACGCCGGCCGCGACGGCGAGCGCCGCGAGGGCGGCGGCTCCCGTGAGGACTCGCGCCCCGGCGGCTACCGCCGCGACGGCGACAGCCGGGAGGGTGGTTTCCGCTCGGGTCCCCGTGAGGGTGGTTCGCGCGAGGGTGGTTTCCGTGGTGGTGACCGCCGCGAGGGTGGTTACCAGGGTGGCGGTGACCGCCGCGAGGGCGGTTTCCGCTCCGGGCCGCCGCGCGAGGGTGGTTTCCGCCGTGACGGCGACGGCCGTCCGGGTGGTGCCCGCGAGGGTGGCTTCCGTGGTGGCGAGCGCCGTGAGGGTGGTTTCCGCTCGGGT
>NZ_JBNCLB010000023.1:719-37165 GCF_049841815.1 Micromonospora sp. DT233
CCGCCGCGTGAGGGTGGTTACCAGGGTGGCGGTGACCGCCGCGAGGGTGGCTTCCGTTCCGGTCCCCGTGAGGGTGGCTCGCGCGAGGGTGGTTTCCGTGGCGGCGACCGCCGCGAGGGCGGTTACCAGGGCGGCGGCGATCGCCGCGAGGGCGGTTTCCGCTCGGGTCCGCCGCGTGAGGGTGGTTACCAGGGTGGCGGTGACCGCCGCGAGGGTGGCTTCCGTTCCGGTCCCCGTGAGGGTGGTTCGCGCGAGGGTGGTTTCCGTGGCGGCGACCGTCGTGAAGGCGGCCCCCGCGAGGGTGGTTTCCGTGGTGGCGAGCGCCGCGAGGGTGGTTTCCGCTCGGGTCCGCCGCGTGAGGGTGGTTACCAGGGTGGCGGCGACCGCCGCGAGGGCGGCTTCCGGTCCGGTTCCCCGCGTGAGGGTGGTTACCAGGGTGGCGGTGACCGCCGCGAGGGCGGCTTCCGTTCCGGTCCTCCCCGTGAGGGTGGCTCGCGTGACGGTGGCTTCCGTGGTGGCGACCGCCGCGAGGGCGGTTACCAGGGTGGCGGTGACCGTCGCGAGGGTGGTTTCCGTTCCGGCCCGCCGCGTGAGGGTGGTTACCAGGGTGGCGGCGATCGCCGCGAGGGTGGTTTCCGTTCCGGTCCTCGTGAGGGTGGCTCGCGCGAGGGTGGTTTCCGTGGTGGCGATCGTCGTGAGGGCGGTTACCAGGGTGGCGGCGACCGTCGCGAGGGCGGCTTCCGCTCCGGTCCTCCCCGCGAGGGCGGGTCGCGCGACGGTGGTTTCCGTGGTGGCGATCGCCGTGAGGGCGGCTACCAGGGTGGCGGCGAGCGCCGCGAGGGCGGCTACCGTTCCGGTCCGCCCCGCGAGGGTGGTTTCCGTCGGGACGGGGATTCCCGTGACCGTGGATTCAGCAGCGGCGGTGACCGCCGTGAGGGCGGCTTCCGTGGCAGCGACCGCAGTGGCCAGGGCGAGCGCCCGCGTCGGGACGACCGAGGTGGCTTCGAGGACCGGCGACGGGAGGGCGGCCACACCGGCGGTCCCCGCGACAGCCGGGACGACCACCGGGACCGTTCAGGTCCGGCGGGGGCCGACCGTGCCGGAAACGCGCCGGTGCTGCCCGACGAGATCGTCGCGACCGACCTCGACTCCACCGTCCGCGCCGAGTTGCTCTCGCTGGCCAAGCCGGTCGCGGAGACCGTCGCTCGGCACCTGGTCGCGACCGGGCAGCTGATCGACGAGGACCCGACCGAGGCGCTGGCGCACGCGATGGCCGCCCGGCGGCTCGCGTCGCGGATCTCGGCGGTCCGTGAGGCGGTCGGGCTGGCCGCGTACCACGCGGGGGAGTGGCAGTCGGCGATCGCCGAGCTGCGCACGTACCACCGGATGACCGGGTTGCAGAGTCACCTGGCGGTGCTCGCGGACTGCGAGCGGGCGCTCGGGCGTCCGGAACGGGCGGTCGACCTCTTCCGGGGCGCGGACCAGGACAAGCTGGATAAGGCCGTCGCGATCGAGTTGCTGATCGTGGCCGCCGGCGCGCGCGGTGACCTCGGTCAGAAGGACGCGGCCGTGGCGATGCTCCAGGTGCCCGAGCTGAGCAACGACGCGACCGAGCCGTGGGCCGTCCGGCTGCGCTATGCGTACGCCGACGCGCTGCTGGCCGTGGGCCGGCGCGAGGAAGCTCGGGAGTGGTTCTCCCGGGCGTCCGAGCTGGACACCGACGGCGAGACCGACGCCGCCGAGCGGCTGCTCGAACTCGACGGGGTGCTCATCGAGGGCGACGAGGAGGAAGACGACCCGGCCGAGGAGATCGCCTCCGGCCCGGGGAGCCCGGGGGCGGTGCCGGCCGAGCCGGACGCCGACCTCACCGGCGGCGCCGACCGCTCCTCCGACACTCAGGACGACGTCCTCGACGAGGACGACGACGACCTCGACGACGAGGACGACGAGGACGACGACCTCGACGAGGACGAGGACGACGAGGACGACGACCTCGACGAGGACGAGGACGACGAGGACGACCGTGGTCACGGGACCGAGCGGCGTGCCGACGGCGAGTCGACCGACGGCGAGTCGGGTGCCGCTTCGGCGCGTACCGAGGCGGTTCGTGGCGCGGAGCCGACCGACGACCGCGAGCCGGGTGCGGACCAGCGGTGAGCACGGACGCCGGTGATCGGCTGGTCGACGGGTACTCGCTGGTCGTCTTCGACCTCGACGGGGTGATCTACCTGATCGACCGGCCGATCGCCGGCGCGGTCGAGGCGGTCGCCCGGCTGCGGGCCGAGGGCCGGGCCGTCGCCTACGCCACGAACAACGCGTCGCGCCGCTCCAGTGAGGTCGCCGACCTGCTGACCGGGATGGGCGTCTCCGCCACCCCGGAGGAGGTGCTGACCTCCGCCGCTGCCGCCGCGGAACTGTTGGCGCAGCGGCTGCCCGCCGGCTCGGCGGTCCTGGTCGTGGGGGCCGAGGCGCTGCGTGCCGAGGTCCGCGCGGCCGGGCTGCGCCCGGTGGACAGCGCCGACGAGTCCCCGGCCGCGGTGGTGCAGGGGTACGGCAAGCAGGTCGGCTGGGCGGAGCTCGCCGAGGCGTCGCTGGCGGTGCGGGCGGGTGCCACCTGGGTCGCCACGAACACCGACCGGACCCTGCCCAGTGGGCGCGGCCCGCTGCCGGGCAACGGGTCGCTGGTCGCGGTGCTGCGTACCGCGCTGGACCGCGACCCGGACGTGGTGGTGGGCAAGCCCGAAGCGGCGCTCTTCGCCACCGCCGCCCGCCGGGCCGGTCAGGGGCGTGCCCTGGTGGTGGGTGACCGGTTGGACACCGACATCGAGGGGGCACGCCGCGCCGGGCTGGAGAGCCTGCTGGTGCTCACCGGCGTCAGCGACGTCGCCGAGCTGCTGGCGGCCCCGCCGGAGCGCCGCCCGACCTACGTCTCGGCCGACCTGGCCGGGCTCTTCGACCCGGCGGCGGTGGTCCGGGTCCCCGGTGCCGCCCAGGCCGGCGGCTGGTCGGTCACGGTGACCGACGGCGGCGGGCTGGAGCTGACCGGGGCGGGGCGTTCGTTGGACGCCCTGGCCGCGCTCTGTGCGGTCGCCTGGGCGACAGCCGCCGGCGACGTGGTGGTCCGGGCGGGCTCACCGGAGGCCACCGAGGCGCTGACCGCGCTCGGCCTGAGCGACTGATCTTCGGCCCGTCTCGCCGTGGCCGCGCGGCTCAGAGCAGCTTGCGGAGCTTCATCAGGTCGAACGGGTTCGCCTTGATCGAGACCCGCCGGGCCGCCAGCGCCCGGGTGACGTCGAGTTCGCCGCGAACGAGGGCGAGCAGGTCGTCGCCGGTGGTGCTCAGCGCGATCTTCGCCTTCGGGTCGTCGCCGTCGGTCAGGTCGAGCAGCCGCCCGCCGGAGAGCCGGCCGTGGAAGGCGGTGCCCAGGTCGGTCACCCGGCAGGCCAGGGTCCGGTCCAGGTCGATGCGCTCCCGCACGGTCTCGGCGTTGTGGTCCAGCCGGGCGGCCAGGTCCTGCAACGCCTGCCGGCACTCGTCCACGCTGGCCACATCGTCTCCTCACACCGCCACGTCCGTTTCCCGGCACCGTACCGCACCGGGCGGCGCGCGGCGCCCGGTAGCGTGACACCTGCAATGTCACCCCCGTGGAAGGACTCAGGCATGCAGGACGCGTGGCGCGCCTACCTCGGAATGGCCATGGGCCTGACGGAGACGCCCCGGAAGAAGGCCCAGGACGCGGTGCGGCGGCTGGTCGGCTCCGGCGAGGCGACGACCGCCCAGCTTCAGGCCCTCGCCGAGGAGCTGGTCTCGACGGGCGTGGCCAACCGGGAGGCGCTGACCAAGCTGGTGCGCTTCGAGGTGGACCGGGCGCTCGGCGCGGTGGGGCTGGCCACCGCCGACGAGGTGGCCGAGCTGACCCGGCGGGTGCACGAGCTGGAGCATCAGCTCCGCGAGGCCAAGGCGACCCCCGCGAGCGCCCTCGGCGGGCCCGCGCGCCCTGGCCCGGGAGACCAAGGCGCACCCGCGCCGTCGTCCGCCGGGCCCGCTGCGGCGCGGCCGACGGCCACGGACACCCCCACCGCCGCGGCGGCCAGCACCCCGGCGGCCCCCGGCTCGGCGGAGCCCACCGGCCCCGCCGCTAGCGCGGCGACGCCGAAGGTGGCCAAGAAGGCGATCGCCAAGAAGGCCGTGGCGAAGAAGGCCGTCGCGACGAACGAGACCGAGAACGAGAGCGGCGAGGTGACCAAGGCGGTCGCGAAGCGGGCCGTGGCGAAGAAGGCCGTGGCGCGCAAGCCGCCGGCCACGGTGAGCCGCACCGACACCGACACCGACGGCGGGCAGCCGGCTCCGCCGGCGAAGAAGGCGGCTCCCAAGCGGCAGTCGGGCGGTGCCGGGTGAGCGTACCGGTGCCGGGTCGGAGCGCGCGGTGAGCGCGCCGTTCCGGCCGGGGCCGCCGCCCGGGGGTCGGCCCGCGCCGCCGCCGGGCCCCCGGCCGGGCCCGACCGTCGACGACGCCGGGGAGGCCCGGCACCCGGCGGTGGACGCGGCCGTCCAGGCGATGGCGAACGCCGCGGCGCTCTCCCCGGCCGACCAGATCCCGCAGTACGAGGCGGCGTACCAGACGCTGCGCGAGACCCTCGCCACCATCGATCAGGCCTGACCCGACCGGAGACCCACCCCCTCATGGCACGCCGCAACCGTCTCGACGCCGAACTCGTCCGTCGCGGCCTGGCCCGCTCCCGCGAGCAGGCCGCCGCGCTCGTGGAGGCCGGTCGGGTCCTGCTGCGCGGGGTGCCGGCCCGCAAGGCCGCCGCGCTGGTCGACCCCGCCGACCCGCTGCTGGTCACCGGCGCCGACCCCGCCCTGGAGTACGTCTCCCGGGGCGGGCACAAGCTGGCCGGCGCGCTGGCCGCGTTCGCCCCGGGCGGGCTGCAGGTGGCGGGCCGCCGCTGCCTGGACGCGGGCGCGTCGACGGGCGGCTTCACCGACGTGCTGCTGCGCGCCGACGCCGCCGAGGTGGTCGCGGTGGACGTCGGGTACGGCCAGCTCGCCTGGCCGTTGCGCACCGACGACCGGGTACGGGTGCTGGAGCGGACCAATGTGCGCAACCTCACCCCGGAGGCGATCGGCGGACCGGTCGACCTGACGGTGGCCGACCTGTCGTTCATCTCGCTGCGGTTGGTGCTGCCGGCGCTGGCCGGCTGCACCGTGACCGACGGCGACCTGGCGCTGATGGTGAAGCCGCAGTTCGAGGTCGGGCGGGAACGGGTCGGCGCCGGTGGGGTGGTGCGCGACCCGGCGCTGCGCGCCGAGGCGGTGCTGGACGTGGCGGCGACGGCGGCCACGCTCGGCCTCGGCCTGGCCGGCGTGACCGCGAGCCCGCTGCCCGGACCGAGCGGCAACGTCGAGTTCTTCGTATGGTTACGCCGTGGCGCACCGGCGGCCGACCCGCAGCGGGTACGCGCCGTCGTCGCGGCCGGCCCGCAGGGCCCGTCCCCGTCCGGCGGCGAGCCGGCCGGGGCCCCGGAGGAGGAGGCAGGGTGAACGCGAGGTGTGAGCCGGCGCACCCCACGATCACGGTCGCGGGGCGGGCTCGGGTGCGCGCGGTGCGGTGGGCCCGTGCGGGCGTGGACGAAGGGCGGGGCCGGTGAGTCGTACCGCGTTGTTGGTGACGCACACCGGGCGGCGGCGCAGCACCGAGCACGCCCGCGCGGTCGCGGCGGACCTGATCGCCGCCGGGTTCGAGGTGCGGGTGGTGGCCGAGGAGGCCGACGACCTGGACCTGCCGGGTGTGGTGCCGGTGCTCGGGCCCCGGGCCGCCGACGGCGCGGAGATCGTCTTCGCGCTCGGCGGGGACGGCACGTTCCTGCGGGCGGCCGAGTTGGCCCGCCCGGCGAAGGCCCCGCTGCTCGGCATCAACCTCGGCAAGGTCGGCTTCCTCGCCGAGGCGGAGATCGACGACCTCGACGTGGCGGTGGCCGACGTGGTCGGCCGCAACTACACGGTGGACGAACGGCTCACCCTCGACGTCACCGCCGAGTTCGAGGGCGGCCCGACCATCGAGTCGTGGGCGCTCAACGAGATCAGCGTGGAGAAGGGCGAGCGGGCCCAGATGCTGGAGCTCCTCGTCGACGTCGACGGCCGGCCGCTGTCGCGGTACGGCTGCGACGGGGTGATCTGCGCGACCCCGACCGGCTCCACCGCGTACGCGTTCTCCGGCGGCGGGCCGGTGGTCTGGCCGGAGGTGGAGGCGCTGCTGCTGGTGCCGATCAGCGCGCACGCGCTGTTCAGCCGGCCGCTGGTCACCGCGCCGACGTCGACGTTCTCGATCACGGTGGACCCGTTCACCACCCTGGCCGTGCTCTGCTGCGACGGTCGCCGGGTCTACGACCTGCCGCCGGGCGCGCAGGTGACGGTGCGGCGCGGCACCCTGCCGGTGCGGGTGGTGCGGCTGCGCGACCGCCCGTTCACGGATCGGCTGGTGGCGAAGTTCGGGCTGCCGGTGCACGGCTGGCGGGGCTCACGCCGCTGACCCCCGCGCCTGTCGACCTCGCGCGCTGACCCTGCGCTTGTCGCCCTCGGGCCGCCGGTCTCGCGCTTGTCGACGCCGCGCCGCTGTCCACCTGGCGACATGTCGCCGGTGCGGCGGGGCGCAGCTAGTGACCCCGTGGCCTGCGGCGACGCAGACTCCGAACGGTTGATCTCCCCGGGAGGTCGGCCTTCGGAGCAGAGGAGCGCATCGCATGCAGAGGCCCCCACGCTGGCTCGTCGCCGGCGCGGTCGGCGCGTTGGTCGTCGGACTCGCCGCACCGGCGTCCGCCGAGCCGCCCGCCCGGCCCACCACCGGCCCGCAGCCGGGCCCGACCGCCCCCGGCGGCACGCCGGTGCGGATCACCCTGATCACCGGGGACCAGGTCGAGCTCGTCCAGGCCGCGCCCGGCCGGGTCGCCGCGACCGTCCACCCCGGCGCCGGCCGCGAGCGGGTCGTCTTCCAGACGGTGCAGGTCGACGGCGGACTGCGGGTGCTGCCCAGCGACGTGGTGCCCTACGTCTCCGCCGGGGTGCTCGACGCCAACCTCTTCGACGTGCAGGAACTGGCCACCAACGGCTACGGCGACGCCGCCGGCGACGCCCTGCCGCTGATCGTGCGCTACCGGGAGCCGGCCGCCGGTCGGGTCCGGCCGCTGGCCGTCGCCGCCGACACCCGCCCCCTGGCCAGCATCAACGGCGCGGCGCTGCGGGTCGGCAAGACCGACCTGGGCGGGCTGTGGAGCACCCTGGCCGGCGGCCCGGCGGCCCGGACCGCCGGCACGGCACGGCTGGGCGGCGGCATCGCCCGCGTCTGGCTCGACGGGCGGGTCCGCCCCGCGCTGGAGCACAGCGTGCCGCAGATCGGCGCACCGGCGGCGTGGGCCGCCGGCCGGGACGGCAGCGGCGTCAAGGTGGCCGTGCTGGACACCGGCGTCGACGCCGCCCACCCGGACCTGGCCGGCCGGATCATCGAGGCGCGGGACTTCTCCGACAGCGGCAGCGCCGGCGACGGGCACGGCCACGGCACCCACGTGGCGGCCACCGTCGCCGGCAGCGGTGCCGCCTCCGGCACCGCCCGCAAGGGCGTCGCGCCCGGCGCGCGGCTGCTGGTCGGCAAGGTGCTCGACGACGGCGGATCCGGCTACGACTCGGGCATCATCGCCGGCATGGAGTGGGCCGCCCACTCCGGCGCGAAGGTCGTCACCATGAGCCTCGGCGGCACCCCGACCGACGGCACCGACCCGATGAGCCAGGCGGTGAACGACCTGACCGCCCGGACCGGGGCGCTCTTCGTGGTCGCCGCCGGCAACGAGGGCGCCCCGAGCAGCGTCGGCACGCCGGGCGCGGCCGCCGCGGCGCTCACCGTCGGCGCGGTGGACCGCGACGAGAACCTGGCCGACTTCTCCAGCCGGGGGCCGCGCGTCGGCGACGCCGGCCTGAAGCCGGAGATCACCGCGCCGGGCGTGGGCATCGTCGCCGCCCGCGCCGCCGGCACCACCCTGGGTACGCCGGTCGACGAGTCGTACACGAGCATGTCGGGGACCTCGATGGCCACCCCGCACGTGGCCGGCGCGGCCGCGATCCTCGCCCAGGAACACCCCGACTGGCCGGCCGGGAGACTCAAGGACGCGCTGGTCAGCACCGCGCGGGCGAACGCGGCGCTGACCGTGTTCGAGCAGGGCGGCGGCCGGGTCGACGTGGCACGGGCACTGCACCAGCGGTTGTACGCCTCGGCCACCGCCGACTTCGGCCGCCTCAGCATCGGCGGGGCGGCGGCCGAGCGCGCGGTGACGTACACCAACGGCACCTCGGCCCCGCAGACCCTGCGGCTGGCCCTGGAACTGCGCAACCTGGACAGCGGCGCGGCCGAGGCCGACGGCATCGCCGTCGGCGCCGACACGGTGACGGTGCCGGCGGGCGGCAGCGCGGCCGTGCCGCTGCGGGCCGACCCGGCGAAGCTGGCCCGGGGGCCGCACGGCGGGCACCTCGTGGCGACCGGCGCGGACGGTGTCGCCGTGCGCACCCCGGTCGCGCTCACCCTCAGCGGCCGGTCCCACCAGGTCACCCTGCGGGTGCTGGACATGCAGGGCCGGCCGACCTTCTCCACGGCGGTGACCTTCATGGGCGAGCACGCCGAGTCCGACTACTCGGGCTGGGTCGACGGCGAGGTCACCCTGCGGGTCGAGGAGGGCCCGTACCTGGCGACCGCGCTGGTCGAGCACGGCGGCCGGCTGGACGAGCAGCACACCCAGATCGTCGAGCCGGAACTGGTCGTCGACCGGGACCTGACCGTGGTGCTCGACCCGCGCAAGGGCACGCCGGTGCGGATCGAGACGCCCAGGCCCACCGAGCAGCGCGCCATGCTCAGCTACTACACCCACCGGGTCTTCGGCAACGGTCGCCAGATCGACCACGGGGTGATGGCCTTCAGCAACATCCAGCGGGTCAACGTCACGCCGACCCGCCAGGTCCGCGAGGGCGAGTTCGAGTTCGCCTCCCGCTGGCAGCTGGTCGCGCCGATGGTGACCGCGAAGGTCGGTGGCGTCGCCGGCCCGCTGGACATCAACCTGCTGGGCACCTCGCCGGCCCCGACCGGCCGGCGCAAGCTGCCGCTGGTCTCCGCCGGCACCGGCACCCCCGCCGAGCTGACCCGGGTGCGCGGGGCCGCCGCGCTGCTCACCGCCGACCCGGAACGCTACCGGGATGCGGGCCAGTGCTCCGGCCTTCAGGCCGGGGGTGAAGGCCCGTGCTGTGCGGGCCGCCAAGGCCCGAGCAGTGCTTTAGACCGGGCGATTTTGCTGCTCGATGTACTGACGCACGGCGCTCAGCGGTGCCCCGCCGACGGAGCCGGCGAAGTACGAGCCTGACCACAGTTTGTTGGCCTGGTAGTAGTGGCGCGTGAGGTCGGGGAATTCCTGCCGCAGGCGGCGTGAGGAGACGCCCTTGAGGCTGTTGACCAGTTTGGCGGGGGCGACTTTCGGCGGGAAGGTGACGAGCAGGTGGACATGGTTGTTCTCGCCGTTGAACTCGACCAGCTCGGTGTCGAAGTCGGCGCACACCGCCCGCATGATCTCCTCCATCCGGGCGAGGTGCCGGTCACCGAACACCTGGTGGCGAAATTTCGTTACGAAGACCAAATGAGCGTGCAGAGCGAAAACGCAGTGCCTGCCGGTGCGGATTTCTTTAATTTCGGCCATAGACCAATGGTATTGTGTGGGGGTGCAGCTCCGGTACCAGTACCGGCTCTACCCGGACTCCGGCCAGCGTGAAGCGTTGGCGAGGGCGTTCGGGTGCGCTCGTGTGGTGTTCAACGACGGGCTGCGCCTGCGTCAGCAGGCCCGGGAGGCTGGCGAAAAGTACCTGTCTGACGGGGAGTTGTCCCGCCGCCTGATCACCGAGGCCAAGCAGACCCCGCAACGGGCGTGGCTCGGCGAGGTGTCGGCGGTGGTGCTGCAACAGGCCCTCACCGACCTGAACACCGCCTACCGCAACTTCTTCAACTCCCTGTCCGGCAAGCGCAAGGGCCGCAAGATGGCCCCGCCCCGCTTCCGCTCTCGCAAGGACAACCGGCAGGCGATCCGCTTCACGAAGAACTCCCGGTTCACGGTGCTCGACAACGGCCGGTTGCGGCTGCCGAAGGTCGGGGATGTGCCGGTCCGGTGGTCGCGCTCCCTGCCGTCCGACCCGTCGAGCGTGACAGTGATCAAGGATGCGGCGGGCCGGTACTTCGCCTCGTTCGTCCTGCAGACCACCGATGAACCCCTACCGCCGGTCGACTCCGAAGTGGGTATCGACCTGGGCTTGACGCACTTCGCAGTCCTCTCGGACGGCACCAAGGTGACCGCCCCGACGTTCCTGCGCCGTGCGGCCCGCAAGCTGCGCCGGTTGCAGCAGGACCTCTCGCGCAAGCAGCGCGGGTCGAACAACCGGAAGAAGGCCGTCGTGAAGGTCGCCAGGGCACATGCCCGGGTGGCGGACACCCGGCGGGACTGGCAGCACAAACTGTCCACGACGATCATCCGTGACAACCAAGCGGTGTACGTCGAGGACCTGTGCGTGACCGGTCTCGGTCGGACCCGGCTCGCCAAGAGCGTCCACGACGCCGGGTGGACCAGCTTCACCGCCATGCTCGAGTACAAGGCCGCGAGGTACGGGCGCACCTTCGCCCGGGTGGACCGGTTCTTCCCGTCCACCCGGATGTGTTCCGACTGCGGCCGGGTCAACGACAAGATGACCCTCGACGTCCGATCGTGGAGCTGCCCGTGCGGCAGCCACCACGACCGGGACGTCAACGCCGCCAAGAACATCAGGGCCGCCGGACGGGCGGACCTCAACGACCGTGGAGCGCAGGTAAGACCGGCATCCGTGCCGGCACCGCGCCGTGAAGCGGTAACCCACCCGGACGTTGCGTGTTCCACGCGCAGCGTGGAGGGAATCTCCGCCCTTCTTTAGGGCGGAGAGGATGTCAAGAGGAGGAGCAGGTCGCCGCCGCCGCCGTGCTGATCGTCCGCCCGGCGGACTCCAGCGCGTGGACGGTCTGGCGGCCGACCGGCGAGCGGCTGCCGATCCCGGCGCTGGTGGTCGCGTACGACGACGGGCAGCGGCTGCTGGCCGCGGCCCGCAAGGGCCGGGCGACGCTGGAGCTGACCCTGACCGTGGAGAGCCCCTACCTGTACGACGTGTGGCAGGTGTCGAAGGGGCGGGTGCCGCAGCGGGTCGTGCACCGGGTGACCGCAGGCAACACCGCCGAGGTGCGGGTCGGCTACGGCGACACCGGTGCGCCGTGGGCCAACGAGCAGCGCTTCGGCTGGCGGCCCTGGCAGGAGTACTCCTGGAACGACGGCCGGCGGATGGTGCGTACCGGCACCACCCGGCAGGAGTTCGTCAGCGCCGGGGGGAACTGGTGGCAGCACCGGGTGCTGCACACCCTCGGGTTCGACCTCTGGAGCAAACTGGTCGGCGGCCTCACCGAGCAGCCCCGCCGCTACGCCGCCGACGACCGGGAGACCGAGAGCTGGTACGCCCCGGTGGTCCGGCCGGCGGTGCCGGCCACGGGCACGCCGGTGCCCACCCGGACCGGTGACCGTCTCGACCTGCGGGTGCCCGAGTTCGTCGACGCCGACGGGCACCACGGCTGGGCCCGCGAGAGCGGGGAGTCGGCCACCGTCGAGGCCCGGGTCAGCCGGGACGGGCAGCAGATCGCCGACCTCTCCGACGGCTGGACGCCGGTGCCGACCACGGCGGCTGCGGCGCGGTACCGGCTGGACGTCAGCACCCGGCGCTCCTCCGAACAGTGGCGCTGGGCCACCCGCACCGACACGGCCTGGCAGTTCACCTCGGCCCGGCCGGCCGGGACCGCCGCCGTGCCGCTGCCGCTGCTGCAGGTCGACTACCGGGTACCCGCCGATGTGCGCGGCACGGTGCCCGGCGGCCGGCCGCACCGGCTCGGGCTGACCCTGCGCCAGCCGGCCGGGGTGCCCGCGCCGACCGGCACCAGCGTGCGGGTCGAGGTGTCCCACGACGGGGGGCGCACCTGGCGCACGGTGCCGGTGCTGGGCCACGGCACCCGGTTCACCGCCCTGGTGCCGGCGGGTCGGGGCGCGGTGTCGCTGCGGGTGCGGGCCGCCGACCGGGCCGGCGACAGCGTCGAGCAGACCGTGATCGACGCGTACGGGCTGCGCTGAGCCGGGTGGGGCGGGACAGGAGTCCCGCCCCACCCGCCGCCCGCCGGGATGGGTGCCACCCCCGGCGGGCGGCGGGCTCGGCAGCCACCCCGGCTGCGTCAGATCCAGCCCCGGCGGGCGACCTGGAAGGCCAGCCCGGGGCGGGTGTCCACGCCGGCGACCGCCATCAGGTCGGCGAGGCGGCGTTGCACCGTGCGTCGACTCACCCCCAGCTGGGAGGCGATCGACTTGTCGGGCACCCCGGCCACGAAGAGCGACAGCAGCCGCACCTCGTCGCCGTCGGGCCGGTAGCCCCCGGCAGCGGGCCGGTAGCCGCCGCCGGACGGATGGCCGGCGCCCTCGGACGGATGGCCGCCGCCCGGCGGATGGTCGTCGCCACCGTCGGGCCGGTGGTGGCCGCCGTCGGGCGCGGCGGGCAGGCCGGCGGAGCGCAGCGGGGTCGCCATCTGCCAGTGGCTGTCGAAGAGGGCCAGCAGCGCGTCGAGCAGTTGGCTGCGGCCGATCACCGCGGCGCTCAGCTCGCCGCTGTCGCGGTCCGGCACCAGCGGGCAGACCGCCGTGGTGGCGTCGACGATGGCCAGCCGCACCGGCAGCCGGTCCAGCACCCGGGCCTGTTCCCCGGCCTGGACGCCCCGCTCGACGTCCGCCAGCGCGCCGGGTTCGAGCAGCATGTCGCGTTCGTAGACGGCCCGGTAGCGCACCCCACGGGCCAGCGCGTCGAACTCCTCCACGTTCTCCGGGCCCGGCATGGTCAGCGGGTTCGCCCGGCAGAACCAGGCCACCTCGACGCGGGCGCCGTTCTGCAGGTCCCGCAGCCGTTCGCGCAGCGCCTGCGCGCCCGTGACGACCTCCACCAGGTGGTCGGCGTGGTGGCGGCGCATCCCGGCCTGGTACTCCTCGGTCAGCCGGGTGACCGCCGTGCGGGCCGCCTCCAGGGCCTCCTGCCGGCGCAGCAGCGCCGCGCCGAGGGCGATGTCCGGGGCCAGCGGGCGCAGCGGCGCGTCGGGCTCCGGGCCGGTGGGCACCGCCAGCCCCTTGCCGCGCAGCGCGTCGAGCCCGGCGAGGACCTCGTCGCGGGGGCGGTGCAGCCGCGCCGCCAACTCGTCGACCCGCGCGGCGCGCAGCCGGACCAGGCAGCGGTAGAGATCCTCGTCCGCCGAGGTCAGGCCGATGACGTCCAACACGCAGCAGAACTGTACGAGGCCCCGCCGGTGGCCGCCACGCGACGTCGCCGGCTGGTCAATTGTCGGGGCTCGCGTCTACTGTCGGTTGCTGTGCTGGAAGAGCTGCGCATCACCGGACTGGGCGTCATCGAGGACACCACTTTGCCCCTGGCGGGCGGGATGAACGTCATCACCGGCGAGACCGGTGCCGGCAAGACGATGGTGGTCACCGGCCTCGGCCTGCTGTTCGGCGGCCGGGCCGACGCCGGGCGGGTGCGCGCCCAGCCGGGCCGGGCGGTGGTGGAGGGGCGGTTGCGGCTGACCGGCCGGGTCGCCGCCGCCGTGCACGCCCGGGTCGTCGACGCCGGTGGCGAGCCGGACGACGACGGTTCGCTGCTGCTGAGCCGCACGGTCACCGTCGAGGGGCGCTCCCGGGCGCACCTGGGCGGGCGGAGCATGCCGGTGGCGATGCTCGGTGAGGTCGGCGAGCAGGTGGTGGCGGTGCACGGGCAGTCCGACCAGCTGCGCCTGCTGCGCCCGGCCGAGCAGCGCGCCGCGCTGGACCGCTTCGCCGGGCCCGAGCACGAGAAGCTGCTCGACGCGCTGCGCGAGACGTACGCCCGGTGGCGCGGCGTGGTCGACGACCTGGCCGACCGGCGGCGCAACGCCCGCGCCCGCAACCAGGAGGCCGACCTGCTCCGGCTGGGGCTCGACGAGATCACCCGGGTCGATCCGCAGCCGGGCGAGGACGCCGAGCTGAAGGCGGAGGCGCAGCGCCTGGAGCACGCCGAGGGGCTGCGCGCGGCGGCGCAGACGGCGCACCAGTGCGTGGCGGGCGGCGCGGAGCCGACCGACGAGACGCCGGACGCCACGGCGCTGCTCGGGCTGGCCCGGCGCACGCTGGAGGCGCAGGCCGGCACCGACGCCTCCCTGGGCGACCTGGCGGGTCGGCTGGAGGAGGCGGCCACGCTGGTCGCCGACGTCTCCGCCGAGCTGTCGGCATATCTGGCGGCGCTGGACGCCGACCCGGCCCGGTTGCAGACCATCTACGAGCGGCGGGCGGCGCTGCGCGGGCTGACCCGCAAGTACGCCGACGACGTCGACGGGGTGGTGGCCTGGGCCGAGCGGGCCCGCACCCGCCTGGCCGACCTGGAGACCTCCGACGAGTTCCTCGACGAGCTGGACCGGGAGGCGTCCCGGCTGGCCGGCGAGGTGGCCGACCTGGCGGGGCGGGTGTCGACGTCCCGGCAGGAGGCGGCCACCCGGTTCGCCGCGCAGGTCACCGTCGAGCTGGCCGGGCTGGCCATGCCGCACGCCCGGATCGAGGTGGCGGTGCTGCCCCGGCCGGTCGGCAGGTCCGAGCCGAGCCTGCCGGTCAACGACGTCACCGTCGGCGTCGGCCCCGACGGTGGCGACGAGGTGGAGCTGCGGCTGCTGGCGCATCCGGGTGCGCCGTCGCTGCCGTTGCAGCGTGGTGCCTCCGGCGGTGAGCTGTCCCGGGTGATGCTGGCCATCGAGGTGGTCTTCGCCGGCTCCGGCGGCCCGCCCACCCTGGTCTTCGACGAGGTCGACGCGGGCGTCGGCGGGCAGGCGGCGGTGGAGATCGGCCGTCGGCTGGCCCGGCTGGCCCGCAGCCACCAGGTGTTGGTCGTCACCCACCTGCCGCAGGTGGCCGCGTTCGCCGACCGGCACCTGGTGGTCGCCAAGGACACCGGGGGCGCGGTGACCACCAGCGGGGTGCGGGTGGTGGAGGACACCGAGCGGGCCCGTGAGCTGGCCCGGATGCTGGCGGGTTTGCCGGACTCGGATCTGGGTATCGCTCACGCCGAGGAGCTGCTGGCCGTCGCGGCTCGGGAAAGGCGTCCCTGACCGCTGACGTCGATAGTGAGCGCAGGCACACCGATGTGCGCTGCGGTGTGCTTCCCTGGGTAGGCGACCCTGCCCAGGCATGTCGCGACAGAAAAGCCTGCCTCACATGCCAGGATGGTCACGATGCGTATACCCATGCTGCGCCGGACCCGGAGCGCGGAACCGGCCACCGTCCACGGCACCGCGCGCCTCGACCGCCGCACGAAGCGCCTGGCCGGGCGGCTACGTCCGGGCGACATCGCGATCATCGACCACGTCGACCTGGACCGGGTGGCGGCGGACTCGCTGGTCGCCGTCGGTGTCACCGCGGTCCTCAACGCGAAGCCCTCGGTCTCCGGCCGCTACCCGAACCTCGGCCCGGAGGTGCTGGTCGCCGCCGGCATCCCGCTGCTGGACGACCTCGGTGAGGGCATCTTCGAGCGGGTCCGCGAGGGTGACACCGTCCGGATCGAGGGCAACACCGTCTTCGTCGGCGTCGACCCGGTCGCGCACGGTGCCCTCCAGGATGCCGAGACGGTGGCCAAGGCCATGGCCGACGCCCGTGAGGGGCTGTCGGTGCAGTTGGAGGCGTTCGCCGCCAACACGATGGACTACCTGCGCCAGGAGCGCGAGCTGCTCCTCGACGGCGTCGGCGTGCCCGAGATCCAGACCCAGATGCGGGGCCGGCACTGCCTGATCGTGGTGCGCGGCTACGACTACAAGGCCGACCTGGACGTGCTGCGCCCCTACATCCGGGAGTTCAAGCCGGTGCTGATCGGCGTCGACGGTGGGGCGGACGCGCTGGTCGAGGCCGGCTACACCCCCGACATGATCATCGGTGACATGGACTCGGTCACCGACGACGTGCTGCGCTGCGGCGCCGAGGTGATCGTGCACGCCTACCCGGACGGCCGGGCCCCGGGCCTGCCCCGGGTCACCGGGCTGGGGGTCGAGGCGATCACCTTCCCGGCGGCGGCGACCAGCGAGGACCTGGCGATGCTGCTGGCCGACGAGAAGGGCGCCTCCCTGCTGGTGGCGGTCGGCACGCACGCCACCCTGGTCGAGTTCCTCGACAAGGGCCGGGGCGGGATGGCCTCGACGTTCCTCACCCGGCTCAAGGTCGGCGGGAAATTGGTGGACGCCAAGGGGGTCAGCCGGCTATACCGGCAGAGCATCTCCGGCTCCTCCCTGCTGTTGCTGGTCCTGTCGGCGGTGGCGGCGATGGCCTCTGCCGTGGCGGTCTCCACCGTCGGCAAGGCGTACCTGGGCGTGGTCAGCGAATGGTGGAACAATTTCGTCTTCCAGCTCGGCCAGCTCTTCTAGCCCCCGACCGATCAAGAGGCTGCAAGCGTGATCAACTTCCGTTACCACGTGGTGTCCCTCACCGCGGTCTTCCTGGCCCTGGCCATCGGCCTGGTGGTCGGCACGGCCGCCCTCAACGGCCCGGTGGCCGACTCGCTCAAGGAACGGGTCAACGGGCTGAGCAAGGACAACCAGCTGATGCGCCAGCAGGTCAGCAACATGCAGAAGGAACTGGAGCTGGAGGAGCAGTTCGCCGCCGAGATCGCGCAGGTGGTGCTGCCGGGCAAGCTCACCGGCCGGCGGGTGCTGGTGCTGGACCTGCCCAGCGGGCGGGTGCACACCGAGGGCGTGCTGAAGATGCTCCAGACCGCCGGGGCCACCGTCACCGGCCGGGTCAACCTCCAGGACAAGTTCATCAACCCGGACAACAACAGCAACCTGATGGAGTTGGCCGTCACCGCCGCCCGGCCCAGCGCCCCCGCGTCCGGCCTGCCCGGCAACGGGCACGGGGTGGAGACCTCCAGCGCGATGCTGGCCAGCGTCCTGCTGGACCGTCCCGGCGGGGCCCCGGCCACCGAGGCCGACCGCCGGTCGGTGCTGGCGGCGTACAGCAACGCCGGATACCTCACCACCGACGAGAAGGTGACCGGCCCGGCGGAGGCGGTGGTGCTCGTCAGCGGGCAGCCGTACGTGGACAAGGACTCCGCGAAGAAGGACGAGTCGGTGGTCAAGGTCGCCGAGCAGTTCGACCGGACCGGCGCGCTGGTGGTCGCCGGCACCGGCGCGTCCGGCGGCAACCTGGTGGCGGTGGTCCGGGGCGACCCGGTGCTGGCGCAGACCATCTCCACCGTCGACGACGCCAACACCACCCAGGGGCAGTTGGTCACCAGCCTGGCACTGGCGCAGCAGTTGGCCGAGAAGAAGGCCGGCCATTACGGCGTGGACGACAACGCGACCTCGCTGCTGCCTAAACTGCCCGGATGAGCGTTTCCGAACTTTCCTGCCCCGCCCGCTCCGCGCGAAACGGGGTGACCGCGTGAGCCTGCTGGGCCGCCTGCTGATCGCCGGGGCCGGTGCCGCCGCCGCCCGGTACGCGCTGCGCGAGGTGCGTAGCGCCCCCGTCGCCCCGACGCTTGCGCGCACCAACTTCCGGGGCCGCACCGTCACCCTGGCCGCCGGGCCGGCGCTCGCCGCCGGTGCCGCCGCGGCCGGGGCCCTCGGCGCGCCCAGCGTCCCCGCCGGGGCCGCCACGCTCCTGGCCGGCCTGGGCGGGGGAGCGGTGGGCGTCTACGACGACGTGGTCGGTGCCCGCCCCGAGCAACGGGCCGCGAAGGGCTTCGCCGGGCACCTCGCCGCGCTGCGCGAGGGGCGGATCACCGCCGGCCTGGTCAAGGTCGTCGGGGTGGGTGCCGCCGGGCTGGGCGCCGCGGCGCTGCTGGCCGCCGACCCCACCGTGGCCGCCCACCCCCGCCGGCAGCGCCACGGCGCCGTGGGCCGCACCGTCGACGTGCTGCTGGGCGCCGGGGTGATCGCCGGCACCGCCAACCTGCTCAACCTGCTCGACCTGCGCCCCGGCCGGGCACTGAAGTCCGGCATGCTGCTCGGCGCGCCCCTGGCGCGCGGCCCGCACGGCGGGATCGCCGCCGGCGCGGTGGGGGCCGCCGCCGGCCTGCTCCGCGACGACCTCGACGAGCAGGTGATGGTCGGCGACGGCGGGGCCAACGCCCTCGGCGCGCTGCTCGGGGTGGCCCTGGCCGCCCGCACCGGCCCGCTCGGGCGCGCCGGCGCGTTCGCGGTGCTCGCCGGGCTCACCGCGGTCAGCGAGAAGGTCAGCTTCACCCAGGTCATCCAGGCCACCCCGGGCCTGCGCGAGCTGGACGCCCTGGGCCGGCGCACCGACTGACGTGACGACACCGGCACCCCTCGCCGGCGCCGGCCGCGTCGCCGGAGCAGCCGCCCTCATCGCCGCGCTGACCGTGCTCAGCCGGCTCGCCGGCTTCGGCCGGACCATGGTCTTCACCTGGACGCTGGACTTCCGCGACCTCGGCGACATGTACGTCGTCGCCAACACCGTGCCCAACATCATCTTCGAGATCGTGGCGGGTGGGGCGCTGGCGAGCCTGGTCGTACCGCTGCTGGCCGGGCCGGCCGCGGCGGGGGACCGGCGGGCGGTGGCCGCCACCACCGGGGCGCTGCTGACCTGGACGGTGACCCTGCTGGTGCCGCTGGCCGTGGCGGTCGCCCTGCTGGCCGGGCCGATCGTGGAGGCGTTCAGCTCCGGGCGCAGCCCGGCGGAGGTCGCCGCCGGCGCCCGGATGCTGCGGGTCTTCGCCCCCCAGTTGCCGCTCTACGGCATCGGCATCGTGCTCACCGGGGTGTTGCAGGCACACCGCCGCTTCGCCTGGCCGGTCATCGCCCCGCTGCTGTCCAGCCTCACCGTGATCGCGGTGTACCTGGCCTTCGGCGTGGCCGAGGGGCAGGGCGCCACGGTCGCCGGGGTGAGCCGGGGCGGCGAACTGCTCCTCTCCGGCGGCACCACCGCAGGGGTGGTGGTGCTGTCGCTGTCGCTGCTGATCCCGCTGCGCCGGCTGGGCCTGCGGCCCCGCCCCGGGTACGCCTTCGACGCCGGCGCGCGGGCCCGCGTGGGCGGGCTGGCCGTGGCCGGTGTGGTGACCGTCGCCGCCCAGCAGCTCGCCCTCGCGGTGCTGATCCGCAGCGCCTCCGGCGGCCCCACCGGCACCCTGCAGGTGTTCAACCTGGCCCAGACGATGTACCTGCTGCCCTGGGCGGTGCTGGCGGTGCCGCTGGCCGTCGCCGCGTACCCGACCCTCGCCGCCGCGTCGGCGTCCGGCGACGAGGCCGGCTACCGGGACACCCTCGCCTCGACCACCCGGGGGGTGCTGCTGTTCAGTTGCCTCGGCGTGGCGGCGCTGGTCGGCACCGCCGCGCCGGTCGCCGCGTTCTTCCGCCCGGACGACCCCGCCCCGGTGGCCGCCGGGATCGTCGGCTTCGCCCCCGGGCTGCTCGGCTACGGGCTCTTCGCGGTGCTCTCCCGCGCCCTCTACGCCCGCGGTGACACCCGGGCGGCCACTACGGCGATCACCGTCGGCTGGCTGGCCGTGCCGCTGGCCGCCGTCGCGTTGGGCGCGCTGCTGCCCCGCGCCGACCGGGTGCTCGCGGTGACCGTGGCCAACTCGGTCGGGATGCTGCTGCTCGGGGCGCTGCTGCTGGGCGCGGTGCGCCGCGCGGCCGGCCCCGTGGCGCTGGCCGGCGTGCCCCGCGCCGGGGCGGCCGGGGCGCTCGGCGGGGCCCTCGGCGCCCTCGCCGGGGTCGGGATCGCCCGCTGGCTGGCGGGCGGCGGCGACGCCCCCCCGACGACACTCGGGGCACTCGCGCAGGGCATGCTGTCCGCAGTCGTGGTCGGCGTCGTGTTCCTCGCCGTCGCGTACCTGGCCGACCGGCGCGACGTCCGGCCGCTGGTCGCCGCCGTGCGCCGCCGGCTGGGCCGCGGGGCGGGCCGGGCCGACGGGCCTGCGCAGGACGTGGTCGGCCCCGAGCGGGGCGACGGGAAGGAGACGGTGTCCGGGTGAGCGCGACGACGGGCGGCGAACCGCAGGCCACGGCGGGCCGGAGGTGCCCGAGATGACCGGGGCGACACCGGCCCCCGGCTGGCCCGGCACCGTGGCGCTGCTGCTGGCCTCCAGCACCGGCGGCGTCGGCCAGCACGTGCGCTCCGTGGCCCGGGGGCTCGCCGACTACGGCACCCGGGTGCTGGTCTGCGGCCCCGCCGCCACCGAGGAGCAGTTCGACTTCACCGGGGTGGGCGCCCGCTTCCGGCCGGTGGAGATCCCGGCCAGCCCCACCCCGGCCGACGGCCGGGCGGTCCTCGCCCTGCGCCGCGCGCTGGCCGCCGAGGCGGTCGACGTGGTGCACGCCCACGGCCTGCGCGCCGGGCTCGTCGCCGTGTTGGCCCGACCGGCCGCCCCGCTGGTGGTCACCTGGCACAACGCGGTGCTGGCCGGTGGGCTGCGCGGCGGGCTGTCCCGGCTCGCCGAGCGGGTCGTCGCCCGGGGCGTCCGGGTCGCGCTGGGCGCCTCCACCGACCTGGTCGAGCGGGCCACCGCGCTGGGCGCGGCCGACGCCCGCCTCGCCCCGGTCGCCGCGCCGGCCCTGCCGGCGCCGCGCCGCCGCCGCAGCGCCGTGCGCGCCGAGTTCGGGGTGACCGGCGCCCAGCCGCTGATCGTCTCGGTGGGCCGGCTGCACCCGCAGAAGCGGTACGACGTGCTGATCGACGCCGCCGCCCGGTGGCGCGGCCGGACCCCGCCACCGGTGGTGGTCATCGCCGGCAGCGGGCCGGCGTACCTCCCGCTGGCCGCCCGGATCTCCGCCGCCCGCGCCCCGGTCACCCTGCTCGGGCACCGCACCGACGTGGCCGACCTGCTGGCCGGCGCGGACCTGGCCGTGGTGACCAGCGACTGGGAGGCCCGCCAGCTCTTCGCCCAGGAGGCGCTGCGGGCCGGCGTGCCGCTGGTGGCGACCGCCGTCGGCGGCCTGCCGGAGCTGGTCGGCGACGCCGCCGTGCTGGTGCCCCCGGGCGACGTGGACGCCGTCGACGCCGCCGTGCGGGCGCTGCTCGACGACGACGTCCGCCGGGCCGCGCTGGGCGACCTCGGCGCGCAGCGGGCGGCCACCTGGCCCACCGAGGCGGACACCGTCGCCGAGCTGGCCGCGCTCTACGCGGAGCTGGCCCCCGACGCGGCCGCGCCGCCGGCCTCGGGCCGCACCGCCGTCTCTGACAGCACGGCCGTCTCGGGCAGCTCTACCGCCTCGGGCAGCTCCGACGCCTCCGCCTCCCGCGCCCCCGACGGTTCGTCGACGTGACGCCGGTGATGCTGCGCAGACTCACGCCGGCCCTGTTGACCCTGCTGGTCGTGGTCCTGGGCGTCGCCGCCCTGGCCGCCCGGCCGGCGGGCGAGGCGCCCCGCCGCACCGCCGACTTCGTGGTGCTCGTCGGGGTGCCGGGCCTGCGCTGGGACGACGTGGACCCGCAGACGACCCCGACGCTGTGGCGGATGGCGCAGGAGGGCTCGATCGGCTCGCTGTCGGTGCGCTCCGCGCACCGGCCCACCTGCCCGGTCGACGGCTGGTTGACCCTGGGCGCCGGCAACTTCGCCGCCTACAACGGTGGCCGGGGCGCGGGCGGCTGCCCGCCCGTCGGCGCGGTGACCGTGCAGCAGCCCGACGGCATCGGCGCGAACCTGCCCGACCAGGGCAGCGTCGTGCTGCACAACCAGCAGCGCCAGTCCTGGGGCGCGGTGCCCGGGGCGCTGTCGGAGTCGGTGCGCTGCTCGGTCGCCATCGGTCCCGGCGCGGCGGTGGCCGCGGCCCGCCCGTTCGGGCGGGTCGACCGGTACGCGGCGCGGCTGCCGGCCGACCCGGCCCCGCTGCTCGGCTCCTGCGTGCTGAGCATCGTCGACCTCGGCACCGTCGCCGGCGAGGACCCGGCGACCCGCTCCCGGCAGGCCCGGCGGGCCGACGCCGACCTGGCCCGGGTGCTGGCCGCCCGCCCGCCCCGCTCCCTGGTGCTGGTCGCCGGGGTCTCCGACACCGACCAGCCGTCCCGGCTGCACGTCGCCGTCGCCGAGGGCCCCGGGTGGGAGCGGGGCTGGCTCACCTCGCCGACCACCGGCCGGGAGGGCTACCTGCAACTGGTCGACCTGGCGCCGACCGCGCTCGCCGCGCTCGGCCGGCCGATGCCGGAGCGGCTCTTCCTCGGCCGCCCCGCGGTCCCCGTCGACGGCCGCCCGGCGGAGCTGTCGTCCGCGCTCGCCGCACCCGCCGACGCCGACCGGGAGTCCGCCGCCCAGCGGCGCGTCGCCGGCTGGTTCTTCGCCCTGCTGGCCGGCGCGCAGGTGCTGCTCGCCCTCGCGGTGCTGCCGCTGCTGCGCCGCGCCCGCCGGCACGCCGGGCCGGTCGGCCCCGCCCCGGTGCCCCGGCGCGTGGTGGCGACGGTCGAACTGCTGCTGATCGCCGCCGCCCTGGCGATCCCGGCGGCCCTGCTGGCCGACCTCGTGCCCTGGTGGCGCGGCGACCACGCCGGCTGGTGGTTCGCCACGGTGACGGCGCTGCTGGTGGTCGCGGGGACCGCAGCGGTCCGGTTCGCCCCCGGGCACGCCTCGACCCTCGGCCCGCTCGGCGCGGTGGCCGGCCTGACCACCCTCGTCATCGCCGCCGACGTGCTCACCGGGGCGCGGCTGCAGCTCAACGGCGTGATCGGCTACTCGGCCCTGGAGGGCGGCCGGTTCTCCGGCCTGGGCAGCGTCGGGCTCGGCATCTTCGTCGCCGGGTCGCTGCTCTGCGCCGGCTGGCTGGCCCAGCGGGTACGCCGACAGTGGCGGCCCATGGTGGTGGTCGCCGTCGGCGGGCTCGCCGTGGTGCTGGTCGGCAGCCCGTACCTGGGCGCGGACCCGATCGGCGCGATCGCGCTGACCGCCGGGGTCAGCGTGGCCGCCGCGATCAGCACCGGCGGTTGGCTGACCGTCAGCCGGCTGGCCTGGGCCGGCATGGCCGGGCTGGCCCTCACCATCGGCTTCGCGGTGATCGACCTGCGGCGGCCGGCCGCCGAGCGGGGCAGCCTGGGCCGGTTCCTGGCGGCCGTGGGCGACGGCACCGGCGGGCTGACCGTGCACCGCTCCAGCAGCGCCAACTTCGAGACCCTGGTCAACAGCCCGCTGACCGTCCTGGCCGTGGCCGGCGCGCTGCTGGTGTGGTTGGCGTTGCTCCAGCCGTGGGGCGGGCTGATGCGGCTCTTCGGCATCTACCCGACGATGCGGGCCGCGATGGCCGGCACCGCGGTGGGCGCGGCGATCGGCGGGCTGCTCGGGGGCTCCGCGCTCGACGTCGCCGGGGCCGCCGGTGCGCTGGTGGTGCCGATGGCGGCCCTCGCGGCGCTGCGGGTGCTCGACCACTCGACCGACCGCACCCAGCCCGGCGACGGCGGCCCGGCCAACGGTCGGTCCGCCCCCCGGCCCTCCGGCGGGGACGCGCGCGCCCCGGCCGGCACCGCCGACACCGATCAGGCCGGTTCCGGGGCGGCCGCCTCGCAGGCCCCGGCCGCCCCGGCTGGCCACCCGGGCCCGACGGCCCCGGACGGCCCGGCGGACGGGCCTGGCTCGACGGCCCCGGACGGCCCGGCGGACGGCCCCGGCTCGACGGCCCCGGACGGCCCGGCCGACGCGGGCGCCCAGGGGCCGAAGCGGGTGCCGCAGCAGGGCGGACGGATCTCCACCACGGTCGCGCCGGACTGATCGCCGACGCCCACCGGACCGGTCGTCGGCGCCGCCCGGCCGGGCGACCTCGGGTGCGGGCTGCGGGGCCGTCCCGCAGAGGTGTTACCGTGGAATCCCGTGGATCGCGTGATCACTTGGCTGATCGGCACGGCGGTCTGCACGACCGCGACGGACGACACGGGAGCAGGCGTTGGCCCCATCAGCACGGACGACCAGGCACATTTTCGTCACCGGGGGGGTCGCCTCCTCGCTGGGTAAGGGCCTCACCGCCTCCAGCCTCGGCAACCTGCTGACCGCGCGCGGGCTGCGCGTGGTGATGCAGAAGCTCGACCCCTACCTCAACGTGGACCCGGGGACAATGAACCCGTTCCAGCACGGTGAGGTCTTCATCACCGAGGACGGCGCGGAGACCGACCTCGACGTCGGGCACTACGAACGCTTCCTGGACCGGGCGCTCTCCGGCAAGGCGAACGTCACCACCGGCCAGATCTACTCCGAGGTGATCGCCAAGGAGCGGCGCGGCGAATACCTGGGCGACACCGTCCAGGTCATCCCGCACATCACCAACGAGATCAAGGCGCGGATCCGGGGGATGGCCGACCCCGACGCCGACGGCCAGGTGCCGGACGTGGTGATCACCGAGGTCGGTGGCACCGTCGGCGACATCGAGTCGCTGCCCTTCCTCGAGGCGATCCGGCAGGTCCGCCACGACCTGGGCCGGGACAACTGCTTCTACCTGCACGTCTCCCTGGTGCCGTACCTGGCCCCGTCCGGCGAGCTGAAGACCAAGCCCACCCAGCACTCGGTGGCCCAGCTGCGCAGCATCGGCATCCAGCCCGACGCGCTGGTGCTGCGCTGCGACCGGGACATCCCGGACAAGGTCAAGCAGAAGCTGGCGCTCTACTGCGACGTGGACCGGGAGGCCGTCACCGCCTGCCCGGACGCGCCGAGCATCTACGACATCCCGAAGGTGCTGCACCGGGAGGGCCTCGACGCGTACGTGGTGCGCCGGCTCGGCCTCTCCTTCCGCGACGTCGACTGGACCCGCTGGGACGACCTGCTGGACCGGGTGCACCAGCCGCACCACACGGTGACCGTGGCGCTGGTCGGCAAGTACGTGGACCTGCCCGACGCGTACCTGTCGGTCAGCGAGGCGATCCGGGCGGCCGGGTTCGGCCACCGGGCCCGGGTACGGCTGCGCTGGGTGCCCAGCGACGACTGCGTCACCCCGGCCGGTGCGGCGGCGGCCCTGGCCGGCGTCGACGGCATCGTCATCCCCGGCGGCTTCGGCGTGCGGGGCATCGAGGGCAAGATCGGCACCGCCCGGTACGCCCGGGAGAACGGCGTACCGCTGCTCGGCCTCTGCCTCGGGTTGCAGTGCGTGACCATCGAGGTGGCCCGCCACCTCGGGGGCCTCGACGGGGCGAACTCGCTGGAGTTCGACGCCGAGGCGGCGCACCCGGTCATCGCCACCATGGCCGACCAGCAGGACATCGTCGCCGGCAAGGGCGACCTGGGCGGCACCATGCGGCTGGGGGCGTACCCGGCGAAGCTCGCGGAGGGTTCGATCGTCGCCGAGGCGTACGGCAGCACCGAGGTCAGCGAGCGGCACCGGCACCGGTACGAGGTGAACAACGCCTACCGCGACCAGCTCACCAAGGCCGGGCTGGTCGTCTCGGGCACCTCCCCGGACGGCCGGCTGGTCGAGTTCGTCGAGCTGGACCGGGCCCTGCACCCGTTCTTCGTGGCCACCCAGGCGCACCCCGAGCTGAAGAGCCGGCCGACCCGGCCGCACCCGCTCTTCGCGGCGTTCGTGAAGGCGGCCGTGACGTACTCCGAGGCCGACCAGCTCCCCGTCGACCTGGACGCCCCGGCGCAGCCGGCAGCCCGGCCGACCGACCGCAACGGCGGCGCGACGGCCGGCAAGAGGAAGGCGTCGCTGTCGTGAGCGCCGTGGAGCACCGCTACGAGGTGACCGAGCGGCAAGACCGCTGGGCGGGGCGGATCTTCTCCGTGGTCACCGACGAGGTCACCATGCCCGGTGGCGGCACCGCCGCCCGCGACTACGTCCGGCACGTCGGCGCGGTGGCGGTGGTGGCGCTCGACGACGCCGGCCAGGTGGTGCTGATCCGGCAGTACCGGCACCCGATCGGCCGGCACCTGTGGGAGCTGCCGGCCGGCCTGATGGACGTCTCCGGGGAGGACCTGGCGGTCGCGGCGCTGCGCGAGCTGGCCGAGGAGGCCGACCTCACCGCCGCCGTCGTCGACGTGCTGGTGGACCTGCACAGCTCGCCGGGCTTCTCCGACGAGGTGGTCCGGGTCTTCCTGGCCCGGGAGCTGGCCGACGTGCCCGCCGCGCAGCGCTACGAGCGCGGCGAGGAGGAGGCCGACCTCCAGGTGGTCCGGGTCGACCTGGACGAGGCGGTGCGGATGGTGCTCGCCGGGGAGATCACCAACGCCTCCGCGGTGGCCGGGGTGCTGGCCGCCGCCCGCGCTCGCGACACCGGCTGGGCGACGCTGCGTCGGGCGGACGCGCCGCTGCCACGCTGAGCCGCGTGGACGCGCCGCCGCGCTGAGCGCCGGCGGCAAGGGGCCACGACGGGCCACGGATACGACGACAGGGGCCGTGCGGCGAACCGCACGGCCCCTGTCTGGCTGTCGACGTCAGTCGCGCAGCCGGCGCCCCTGCGCGTCCACCCCGCCGTTGACCAGGATCAGGATGCCGTCGATGAGGCCCCAGATGCCGCCGACGCCACAGGTCACCAGGCTCACCACGAGCTGGAGCACGCCGGTCTTGGTGTCACCGATATAGAAACGCCCGGCACCGAAGGTGCCGAGGAGAATGCCGAGGAGACCCGCGACGACCTTGCTCTTGTCCGAGACATCCTGCGGGTACTGCTGATAAGGAGTGGTCATGGGGCGACACCCTAGTGAATCATCATCGTTTTGTCCGCCCCGGCCCCGTACGGTGGGACGATGGGCGGGCGACGACGTGTCGGGGATGGAGCCGATGCCCGCCGTCGGCCCCGTCGACGCCTGACACATCGTCAGCACCACTGCGGACCGGTTGGCACAGTGTCGGCGCTGGGCGGCGGATCGCGGGCCTAGACTGCCGCCGGCGGGACCGGTGGACCGCGGCGGCAACGGGGCCGCCGCGCACCGTGCGGTCGGGGTGGGACGCCCCGAGAGAGGTGTCTGCGTCGTGAAGGTCGGAATCCCCCGCGAGATCAAGAACCACGAGTACCGGGTGGCGATCACCCCGGCCGGGGTCAACGAGTTCGTCCGCAATGGTCACCAGGTCTTCCTCGAGACCGGTGCCGGCGTCGGGTCCAGCATCACCGACGACGAGTTCGCCGCCGCCGGGGCGAAGATCCTCGGCACCGCCGACGAGGTGTGGGAGACCGCCGAGCTGGTGCTCAAGGTCAAGGAGCCGATCGCCGAGGAGTACCACCGGATGCGCGAGGGGCAGGTGCTCTTCACCTACCTGCACCTGGCCGCGTCCCGGCCGTGCACCGAGGCGCTGGTCGACCGGAAGGTCACCGGCATCGCGTACGAGACCGTCGAGCTGCCCGACCGGTCGCTGCCGCTGCTCGCCCCGATGTCCGAGGTGGCCGGCCGGCTGGCCCCGCAGGTCGGGGCGTACCACCTGCAGCGGCAGGGCGGCGGGCGCGGCATCCTGATGGGCGGCGTCTCCGGTGTGTACGCGGCGAAGACCGTGGTCATCGGCGCGGGCGTCTCCGGCATGAACGCCGCCGCGATCGCGCTCGGCCTGCAGGCCGAGGTGCTGCTGCTGGACAAGAACGTCGCCCGGCTGCGCCAGGCCGACGCCATCTACCGGGGGCACCTGCAGACGGTCGCCTCCAACGCGTACGAGATCGAGCGGGCCGTGCTCGACGCGGACCTGGTCATCGGCGCGGTGCTGGTGCCCGGCGCGAAGGCCCCGACGCTGATCTCCAACGAGCTGGTCGCCCGGATGAAGCCGGGCAGCGTGCTGGTCGACATCTCCATCGACCAGGGTGGGTGCTTCGAGGACTCCCGCCCCACCACCCACGCCGAGCCGACCTACCCGGTGCACGAGTCGATCTTCTACTGCGTGGCGAACATGCCCGGCGCGGTGCCGCACACCAGCACCTACGCGCTGACCAACGTCACCCTGCCGTACGCCCTCGAGCTGGCCAACCAGGGCTGGCGCGCGGCGCTGCGCGGCGACCCGGCGCTGGCGCTGGGCCTGAACACCCACGACGGTCAGGTCGTCTACGGCCCGGTCGCCGAGGCGCACGACCTGCCGACCCTGCCGCTGGCCGAGGCGCTGGCCTGAGGCTGTCGACGACGGAGACGACGGTGGCGGTGACCGAGACGACGGTGGCGGCATCCGCAGCCACCGCCGCGACGCAGGACGCCGGGGCGGGCCCCGAGCCCGCGCCGGCCCTGCGTCGCGCGGTACGCGGCTACCTCGACCACCTCACCGTCGAGCGTGGCCTGTCGGCCAACACCGTGTCGTCGTACCGCCGGGACCTGGAGCGTTACCTCGCGACGCTCGCCGCGGCCGGGGTCGACGACCTGGCGGCCATCGACGCCGGGCGGGTCGAGGAGCACCTGGCCCGGCTGCGCGCCGGCGACGACGGCCACCCCCCGCTGGCCGCCTCCTCGGCCGCCCGCGCGGCCAGCGCCGTACGCGGCCTGCACCGCTTCGCGCTGCGCGAGGGGCTGGCCGGCGCGGACCCGAGCCGCGACGTCCGGCCGCCCGTCCCGCCGCGCCGGCTGCCCCGGGCGCTCCCCGTGCAGGACGTCACCCGGCTGCTGGAGACCGCCGGGCCGGTGACCGCCACCGGGGAGGGCGCCGCGCTGGCGCTGCGCGACCGGGCGCTGCTGGAATTCCTCTACGGCACCGGCGCGCGCATCTCCGAGGCCGTCGGCGCGGCCATCGACGACCTGGACCTCGGATCCGGGGCGGTGCTGCTGCGCGGCAAGGGCGGCCGGGCCCGCCTGGTGCCGATCGGCGGGTACGCCGTCGAGGCGCTGCGCGCCTGGCTGGTGCGGGCCCGTCCCGGTCTGGTCGCCGCCGGTCGGGGCACCCCGGCGGTCTTCGTCAACGCCCGTGGGGGCGCGCTGACCCGGCAGGGGGCCTGGACGATCCTGCGCCGGGCCGCCGAGCGGGCCGGGCTGCCCACCGACGGCCCCGCCGCGGTCTCCCCGCACACCCTGCGCCACTCGTACGCCACCCACCTGCTCGACGGCGGCGCCGACGTGCGGGTGGTGCAGGAGCTGCTCGGCCACGCCTCGGTGACCACCACACAGGTCTACACCCTGGTCACCGTCGAGCGGCTGCGCGAGGTCTACGCCACCGCCCACCCCCGCGCCCTGGGCTGATCCGTGCCCGTGGTGCCGCGCGCTCCACGGCGGCCTACGCTGTCCCCGAAATGCCTTCGCTGGTGCGGCCGTTTCCGCCAGCGGTACAGCCCGATCGGCGTGCCGGCCGACACGCCGTACCGGTGCCGGTCGCCCTGCTGGCCTGTGGCGTACAGTCGGCATGGCGCGTACCTCGCGGGCGGGTGACCGGGGTGCGCAGCGGCGCCGCGAGGGACGTCGGACGGCTCCGACGTCGGGTGGTCGTCGGGAGGGGGCAACGAGGACATGGCGGGCAACGGTGACCGTGCCGAGACCTGGACGACGGAGCTCCGCGAGCAGCAGGCCACGCTCGGCGCGGATCTCGGCCCGGCGGACCCGGCGGCCTACACGATGCGCAAGCCCATTCCCGAGCCGATGCCCACCGACCGGCACGGCCCGGCCCGGATCATCGCGATGGCCAACCAGAAGGGTGGCGTCGGGAAGACCACCACGACCATCAACCTGGGCGCGGCCCTGGCCGAGTACGGCCGCAAGGTCCTGCTGGTCGACTTCGACCCGCAGGGCGCGCTCTCGGTGGGGCTCGGCGTCAACCCGCACAACCTCGACCTGTCGGTCTACAACCTGCTGATGCAGGACGACGTCACCGCCGAGGACGTGCTGATCAAGACCGACGTGGCGGGCCTGCACCTGCTGCCGGCCAACATCGACCTCTCCGCGGCCGAGATTCAGCTGGTCAACGAGGTCGCCCGGGAGATGGCCCTGGCGCGGGTGCTGCGCACCATCCGCAAGGAATACGACTACATCCTGATCGACTGCCAGCCGTCGCTCGGCCTGCTGGCGATCAACGCGCTGACCGTGGCGCACGGGGTGCTCGTCCCGCTCGAATGTGAGTTCTTCAGCCTCCGGGGCGTGGCCCTGCTGCTGGACACCATCGACAAGGTGCGCGAGCGGCTCAACTTCGACCTGGAGCTCGAGGGCATCCTCGCCACCATGTACGACAGCCGCACCACCCACTGCCGGCAGGTGCTCCAGCGGGTGGTCGAGGCGTTCGGCGACAAGGTCTACCAGACGGTGATCACCAAGACGGTGAAGTTCCCCGAGTCGACCGTGGCCGGAGCGCCGATCACCACCATGGACCCGGCGTCGTCCGGGGCCCGCAACTACCGGCAGCTCGCCCGCGAGGTGATCGCCGCGCAGGCGGAGCGGTAACCTCCGTGCGTCGGCGGGCCGGTCTGCGTTCCCGGCTTGGTGCGCGCCTCACCGCCGCTGCCTGGGAAACGTGGACTACGGTCGTGCGGTGACCGCCCCGCCCGTTGACCCGCCCGGTGCGCTTCCCGCCGGTGCGCTCCCGCCCGGCGCGGACCCGCCCGGCGCGCTTCCCGCCGGAACGCCCGGCGCGGTCCCGCCCGGTGCGCCTGCCGGCGACGCGGGGGAGAGCACCGGCTTCACGGTGCGGCTGGACAACTTCACCGGCCCGTTCGACCTGCTGCTGCAACTGATCGGCAAGCACAAGCTCGACGTCACCGAGGTCGCCCTGCACCGGGTCACCGACGAGTTCATCGCCTACATCCGGGCGATGGGCGACCAGTGGGACCTGGACGAGGCCAGCGAGTTTCTGCTGATCGCGGCCACCCTGCTCGACCTGAAGGCGGCCCGGCTGCTCCCCTCCGCCGAGGTGGAGAACGAGGAGGACCTGGCCCTGCTGGAGGCGCGGGACCTGCTCTTCGCCCGGCTGTTGCAGTACAAGGCGTACAAGGAGGCGGCGGCGCACATCGCCGAGCTGGAGGCGGTGGGCGGCCGGCGGTACCCCCGCGCGGTCACCCTGGAGGCCCGGTACGCCGAGGCGCTGCCCGACCTGGTCCTCGGGATCGGCCCGGAGCGGCTGCTCCGGCTCGCCGTGAAGGCGATGACTCCGAAGCCGGTGCCCGAGGTCTCCATCGCGCACGTGCACATGGTCCGGGTCAGCGTCCGCGAGCATGCGGCGATCCTCGCCGAGCGGCTGCGCCGCGCCGGGATTGCGACCTTCTCCCTGCTCTGCGCCGACTGCGGGGCCACCCTGGAGGTGGTGGCCCGATTCCTGGCCCTGCTGGAGCTGTACCGGGAGGGCCTGGTCTCCTTCGTGCAGGAGCAGGCGCTGGGGGAGCTGACCGTCCGCTGGACCGGCCCGGCGGACGCCACCGCCGCCGACCTGCACGTCGACGAGTACGCCGGCGACGCCGACCCGGCCGAGGCCCCTGCCGCCCCGGTGGACGTGGCGGCCCCTGGCGCATCGGAGGACGAGGCGACCGGTGCCGGTGGTGACGATGAGGAGCAGCGGAGATGAGTGACGAGGAGCGCCAGGATTCCCTGGCGAACCAGGCCGCCGCCTGGGTCCCCCCCTGGAAACGCCCCCACACCCGCCCACCCGCCGATCCCGCCCCAGATCCCGACGTAGATCTTGGAAGCAAAGGGCCCCTGGAGGGGCCGAATTCTTCCAAGATCTCCTCATCTGCCGATGCAGTGGTGGATCTTGGTGCGGTCGCGCCCCCAGAGGGGCCGGAACGTACCAAGATCTCCGTGGCTGAGCGGGTGGAGGCGGCAGGGGAGGGGGGTGCCGTCGGGGACGGCGAGCGCGGTGGGACGGTCGGGCCCGGCGGGCCGGGAGAGCAGGCAGGGCCGGGAGGAGCCGCGGGGCCGGGAGGAGCCGCGGGGCCGGGAGGGGCCGTAGGGTCGGAAGGGCCGGGAAGGTCGGAAGGGCCCGCAGGGTCAGGGGAGTCAGGGGGGCGGGGCGGGGGGCGGCGGCGCAGATCGGCCCCGGAGCCGCCGCCGGCCGTGGTGCTCGACGACGCGGAGCTGCGTGGGGCGCTGGAGGCGATCCTGCTGGTCGTCGACGAGCCGGTCAGCGAGCTCACCCTGGCCCAGGTCCTGGAGCAGTCGCCGGAGCGGATCGGCCCGCTCCTTGACGACATTGCGGCCGGCTACACCGCCGCCGGGCACGGTTTCGAGCTGCGCCGGGCCGCCGGAGGCTGGCGGCTCTACACCCGCCCGGAATACGCGACGTACGTCGAGCGGTTCGTACTGGACGGGCAGTCGGTCCGGCTGACCCAGGCGGCGCTGGAGACACTGGCCGTGGTGGCGTACAAGCAGCCGGTGACCCGCTCGCGGATGTCGGCCATCCGGGGTGTCAACTGCGACGGGGTGATCCGTACGCTGGTCTCTCGCGGCCTGGTCGAGGAGTGCGGCACCGAAGCGGACAGCGGGGCCTTCCTCTACCGGACCACCACCATGTTCCTGGAAAAGCTGGGGCTGAACTCGGTCGACGAGCTGCCACCGCTGGCCCCTTTCCTCCCCGACAACGTAGAAGAGCTTGCCGATGCGACGCGATGACCGTGCCCCCCAACCCGACGCGCCCGTCTTCGACGGGGCCGAACGCCTCCAGAAGGTGCTGGCCGCCGCCGGGGTGGGCTCCCGACGCGCCTGCGAAGACCTGATCTTCCGCCGCCGGGTCACCGTCGACGGGCGGGTGGCCAAGCTCGGCGACAAGGTCGACCCCGCCAACGCCGTGATCCACGTCGACGGCGAGCGCCTGGTGGCCGACAACCGGCTGGTGTACCTGGCGATGAACAAGCCGCGTGGGGTCGTCTCCACCATGGCGGACGAGAAGGGGCGCACCGCCCTGTCGGACTTCCTCGGCAACCGGGTGGAGCAGCGGGTCTACCACGTCGGGCGGCTCGATGCCGACAGCGAGGGGCTGCTGCTGCTCACCAACGACGGCACGCTCGCCCACCGGCTGATGCACCCCTCGTACGGGGTGTCGAAGACGTACCTCTGCGAGGTGGCCGGGCCGATCCCGCGCAACCTCGGCAAGCGGCTCGCGGCCGGGATCGAGCTCGAGGACGGCCCGGTGACGGTCGACTCCTTCAAGGTGGTGGACACCCTGGGCAAGACCGCCCAGGTGGAGGTGACGTTGCACGAAGGGCGCAAGCACATCGTCCGCCGCCTCTTCGACGAGGTCGGGCACCCGGTGTCCCGGTTGGTGCGTACCTCGATCGGGCCGATCCGGCTGGGCGACCTGCGCACCGGGCGGACCCGCCGGCTGACCAACGCGGAGGTCGCCGCCCTGTTCAAGGCGGTGGGTGACTGACCCGGCGGCACCGGGTACCACACCCGGTAGGCTTCCGTGACGCCCCGCTCGGGGCGTGCGGTGGCGTGGGTCGCCACCTGCGGCGTCGCGGGGGTCCCCGAGGCGGGCCGCGCGCATGATCGACGACGATGACAAACCGCTCACGACGGCCGCCGGGCCTCGTGAGGCACGGGCTGAGGAGGATCACGGTGGAGGAAAACGTACGAGCCGGGCGCTGCGTGGTGGCTGTGGACGGGCCGTCCGGTTCGGGTAAGTCCACCGTCTCCCGGAGGCTCGCCGCCGGGCTCGACGCCCGTTACCTGGACACCGGCGCGATGTACCGGGCGATCACCTGGGCGGTGCTGCGCTCCGGGGTCGACCTGACCGACGTGGTCGCGGTGGGCAAGGTCGCCGCCGAGGTCGACCTGCGCATCGGCACCGACCCCCAGGGGTACGGGGTGACCGCCGACGGCGTCGACGTCGACGCCGCGATCCGTGGCCCCGAGGTCACCTCGGCGGTCTCCGCCGTGGCCGCCGTGCCGGCGGTGCGGGCGCTGCTGGTGGCCCGGCAACGGGAAATGATCGCCAAGGCCGGCCGGATCGTCGTGGAGGGCCGCGACATCGGCTCGGTCGTCGCCCCGGACGCGGACCTGAAGGTCTACCTGACCGCCTCGGAGGCGGCGCGGGCCCGCCGGCGCAGCGCCGAGGACGCCGCCGACGTGGCGGCCACCGCCGCCGACCTGGCCCGCCGGGACCGGCTCGACTCCACCCGAAAGGCCGACCCGTTGCAGCAGGCGGCCGACGCGGTGGTGCTGGACACCACCGAGCTGGGCATCGACGAGGTCGTCGACCGGCTGCGCGCGCTGTTGACCGAACGGGGAGTGGCATGAACACCGACGAGAGCTGGACGGACGTGCGCGAGCCGGACGTCTCCGCCGACGAGCCGACCGGCCCGATGCCGGTGGTGGCCGTCGTCGGCCGCCCCAACGTGGGCAAGTCGACGCTGGTCAACCGGATCATCGGCCGCCGCCAGGCGGTCGTGGAGGACGTCCCCGGCGTGACCCGGGACCGGGTTCCGTACGACGCGCAGTGGACCGGCCGGTCGTTCACCGTGGTGGACACCGGCGGCTGGGAGCCCGACGCGAAGGACCGGGCCGGGGCGATCGCCGCGCAGGCCGAGATCGCCGTCGCCACCGCCGACGTGGTGCTCTTCGTGGTCGACGCGATGGTCGGCGCCACCGACGTGGACGAGGCCGCGGTGAAGATGCTGCGGCGCAGCGCCAAGCCGGTCATCCTGGTCGCCAACAAGGCCGACAACACCGCCATCGAGATGGAGGCGACCTCGCTGTGGTCGCTCGGCCTCGGTGAGCCGTACCCGGTCTCCGCGCTGCACGGCCGGGGCTCCGGCGACCTGCTCGACAAGATCCTGGAGGCGCTGCCCGAGGCGCCGCCGATCGAGGAGAACCGCCCGCGCGGCCCGCGCCGGGTGGCGCTGGTCGGCCGCCCCAACGTGGGCAAGTCCAGCCTGCTCAACCGGTTCTCCGGCGAGGAACGGGCGGTCGTCGACTCGGTCGCCGGCACCACCGTCGACCCGGTGGACAGCCTGGTCACCATCGGCGGGGAGACCTGGCAGCTGGTGGACACCGCCGGGCTGCGCAAGCGGGTCGGCAAGGCCAGCGGCACCGAGTACTACGCCAGCCTGCGCACCGCCGGGGCGATCGAGGCCGCCGAGGTGGCGGTGGTGCTGCTCGACGCCAGCGAGCCGATCAGCGAGCAGGACCAGCGGATCCTGGGCATGGTCACCGAGTCCGGCCGGGCGCTGGTGATCGCCTTCAACAAGTGGGACCTGGTCGACGGCGACCGCCGGTACTACCTGGACAAGGAGATCGAGCGGGAGCTGCGCCGCATCCCGTGGGCGCTGCGGCTCAACCTCTCGGCGATGACCGGCCGCGCGGTCGACAAGCTCGCCCCCTCGCTGCGCAAGGCGTTGGCGAGCTGGGAGACCCGGGTGCCGACCGCCCAGCTCAACCAGTGGCTGACCGCGCTGGTGCAGGCCACCCCGCACCCGATCCGTGGCGGCCGGGCGCCGAAGATCCTCTTCGCCACCCAGGCGGGCGTCGCCCCGCCGCGCTTCGTGCTCTTCACCACCGCGCCGCTGGACGCCGGCTATCAGCGCTTCGTCGAGCGCAAGCTCCGCGAGGAGTTCGGCTTCGAGGGCAGCCCGGTGGAGATCTCGGTACGCCCGCGCAAGAAGCTCGGCCCCGGCGGCCGGGGCAAGGCGCACGGCTGACCCACCGCACGCCCGACGCCCCGGGCCCGCGCGACTGATCGGTCACGCGGGCCCGGAGCGTTTCGGTGTACGACTCGTTGAGCACTCCGGGCTGGTGACGAGGCGCTCGCCCGATGTGGGCCGCCGTAGCCGTGCCTCATGCCGCGGGACATCTCGAAGACGCGCGCGTCAACGTCGGGCCGCCCCTCACCGCCCTCCCTATCCTCCTAGGATGCTGTAGGCGGTGTGCGGGCGCGAGGCGGCCCGGGGCGGTGCGCGCGTCGGGAAGATCGTGGGTTAAGCTGTACCGGCTGTCGCGGGATGGAAACACCGCGCGGGAGCATCGGGACGTGGCGCAGCTTGGTAGCGCACTTGACTGGGGGTCAAGGGGTCGTCGGTTCGAATCCGGCCGTCCCGACTGGTATTCACCAGCGGATATAGAAGATCATGTGTGATCTTGCGGTAACGCTGACGGTGACGGAGATCGCTTAACGTGGGCTGCGTCCCCCGATCCCGTTACTGCGGAGATGCAGCCCCGTGGCTGTCTACAGCTACCGCCTCGCCAACGGCCAGACCCGCTGGTTCTTCATCATCGATCTCCCGCCGGACTCCAACGGGCCTCGCCGCCAGCACAAGCGGCAGGGGTTCCCCCACCAGGCCCGCTGCCCTGAAGGCAGAGCAGGACGCACGCGCCGCCTACGGCGGGGCGGACCTCGGGCGGACGGCAGCGTCACCGCCGAGATGGAGAGCTGGCTCAACGAGCGCGAGCTGGACGTCCAGGAGACGACGCTCAGCAACTACCGGGCGCGGCCGAACATCTGGCGTTTGATCATGAGGTTCCCCCGGTAGCTCGGAGGCTTTCGATCATGCTCTGATGGAGCTGAAGGGAGTCATCCGTGGCACCACCGA
>NZ_JBNCLB010000024.1:0-27307 GCF_049841815.1 Micromonospora sp. DT233
CCCTCCTCACGTCCAAACAAAACGATCCTCACGTCCAGCCGGTTACGCCCAACATCATTAAGTTAGGAGTTGTAAGTAGACTGCTGGACCGCGCCACCAGTGAGGACAGTAGTGCGTAGCGTGGCGGCCGAACAAGCGGTTACGGTCTGTCTGTTCTTGTGGCTCGGGGCGTGTGCTCCGTGAGCTTCACCGTCTATTGCGATGATCTTCGTGTTGGTCGGAAATCGGACGCTTGGAGGTAGGCCTGCGATGGACCCACTGATGGTTACTGCGGCCACGACGATCGTCGCGTGGACGACCACCGAACTCGCTCAGGGTGGCCGGCAGGCGGTGTCTGCGCTGGTTGATTTCCTGCGTGACCGCTTTCGTCGCGAGCCCGGGGCGCGGGACGTGATCGAGGGGATCGTGCATCATCCGTCGCAGGACGCAGCCCGTCGCCTCGCCGAGGTGCTGGATCACGAGGCACTACGCGATCCGGCGTTCGGCGCAGAGTTTCGCGCCCGATGGGAGCGGACCGACGCGGTCGTCACAGCGGACACGGGCGGCGTGGCGAACTCAATTTCCGGCGACGTCAGCGGGCCGGTGGTGCAAGCCCGTGAAATCCACGGCGGCATCTCCTTCGGCGGAGACACGGCACGACGCCGTACCTCTTCGTAGATTGTCGGGTGTCGTACGGTGCTCGGCATGACGCGAGCGCGGATTCTGCGCGATCTGTTGGCCAGCGGCCGGGAATGCGACGTGCGGCGTCTGGAGGAGCACGCCGTCGAGCTCCACCTGCCCGTGGCCGACGTGCTCGTGGTCGCGGGCCATCCGGTGCCGGGGCACCTGCTGCCACCGGAGCGCGACAGCAACGTCATGCGCGGCTTCGCCTACCGGGTGACGTACTGCAACCATCCACAGTTGGCGGCCCTTGGCGAATTCCTGCTCGCGCTCCCACGCGAGGGCACCACCCAAGAGCCTGCGCCGGCCCGCGATCCGGCAGCCCCGGATCCGTTCCCGGCCGTCCTGCAGGGCCTCATGCGTAACCGGGGCTTCGGGGTGCGGGAGTTCCCATTCGTCGGGCTCTCCGTGAGCACCATCCGGGGCATGCTGGGCGGGAGGAACCACCGGCTTTCGCAACTGCAGGCCGTGGCCGGGCCGCTGGGCTGGCGCGTGGCGGACCTGGCCGTGCTCGCGGACGAGCCGCTGCGACCCCTCGACTACGGCCCCATGTTCTGCCGGCACGTCGGCGCGGTGTTCCTGGCCGCCGTTGCCTGCACGACCGAGCAACTGGTGCGTGCCGCCCGCGAGGCGGACCGGCTGAGCGCCCGCGAGGACCACGGTGCCTGGCAGCCGGTCTCCGAAGGCATCCACGACTGCCCGGGCGGATGATGTCGTAAACGAATCAGCTCCAAAGGACCCGCAGGAGCATTCCCACCCGCAGCCCGGCACCCCGCCAGGGCCCCCGGAACTCCTGCTCGCAGCGCTGCCGCCCGATGCGCGATAGCCTCGTCGCGGGCGGGGGAAGGTGACCGTGGCCGGGTCGGCGAGTCGGGCGACGCGGCCCGTGGGCGCGGCGCTCCCTCAGAGGGCGACCGTGGCGGCCACGTCGTCGGCCACGTCGGCGTCCGTGGAGAAGGCCAGGTCGCGGCCGGCTTCCAGGGCCGCGAGGCGGTCCCGCAGGGCGGCGGTTGCCAGCGCGTACGCATCGGAGCCCAGCGTCAGGCGCAGCGGCGCGTCGGGCCGGTCGACGGAGGCGATGATGGCGGCGGCGATCTTCGCGGGGTCGCCGGGCGCGGGCAGCGGCGGCAGCTCGCCGGAGAGCATGCGCCGCAACTGCCCCGAGGGGCCGTCGGCGTACTCGGGCATGGGCGCGCCGAGCACCGCGCTGCCGGCGCCGAAGTTGGTGCGCGACACGCCGGGCTCGACGATGGTGACGCCGATGCCGAAGGGTGCGAGGTCGGCGGCGGCGGACTCCCAGAAGCCCTCGATGCCCCATTTTGTCGCGTGGTAGAGGCTCATGGCCGGGAACGCGATCTGACCGCCGACGCTGGCGACCTGGACGAACCGCCCGCCGCCCTGGCGGCGCAGGTGCGGCACGGCGGCGCGGGCGAGCTGGATGGAGGCGGTGAGGTTGGTGACGATCTGCCGGTCGATCTGCGCGTCGCTGAGCTCCTCGAACGCGCCGAAGAGTCCGTAGCCGGCGTTGGAGACGACGACGTCGACGCGACCGAGGTCGGCGAACGCCTGGTCGACGGCCTGCCGCAGGGCGGTGGTGTCGGTGACGTCCAGGGGTGCGCGCCAGAGCCGGTGGCCGTGGCGGGCCGCGAGGTCGTCGAGGGCTTCCACCCGGCGCGCGGTGGCGGCGACCCGGTCGCCGCGGTTGAGGAGCTGCTCGGTGAGCTTCCGGCCGAAGCCGGAGGACGTGCCGGTGACGAACCAGGTGCGGGGCATGGCCACTCCCTCTATGTAACTAACTGGATAGGTTCAGAATGCCCCACACCCTCTACGTAAGCAACCGGTTGGTTACCTATGATGGCCGCATGCCACCGAATGCCACCGCGACCAAGCGCCGACTCATGCAGGCGGCGGTCGACGAGTTCGCCGCGTACGGGCTGGCCGGCGCGCGGGTGGACCGCATCGCCGAGACCGCCGCCGCCAACAAGCGGTCGATCTACATGCACTTCGGGACCAAGGAAGAACTCTTCGACATGGTCGTCGCCGCCAGCCTGCTGGCGCTGGCGGAGGCGGTCCCGTTCGACGCCGATCACCTGCCCGGCTACGCCGGCGAGCTGTTCGACCTGCTGGACCAGAGTCCGCACGTACGCCGGCTGACCCTCTGGGCGGCGCTGGAGCGGTCCCAGCCCATCGCCGTCGAGGTCGAGGCGTACCGGGCGAAGGTCGACGCGGTCCGGGCCGCGCAGCAGGTGGGCCGGCTGCGCGCGGACATCCCGGCGGTGGAGCTGCTGGCCATGGTGCTCGCGCTGGTGACGAGCTGGGACACCGCCTCCTGGTCGTTGAAGGCGCTGCGCCCGGACGCCGGCCGGAGCGGCGGCCTCGACCGGCGGGCCATGGTGGAGGCGGCGGTCGCCGGGCTCGTCCGCCCGCCCACGATCCGGCCCTGAGGCGCGACGGGGGCCCCACCACGGCCGCGTCTCAGTCACGGTCCGTCCGGCCAGCCGGAAATGCGATCGCGGCGGTCGGTCGGCGTAGATCCGCTCGGGTCGTTGCCGCGGTCTGCCTCCGGTGCCCTTGATTCGGGGGATCTTGTCGACCAGGGGCATGAGTTCTGCGCCAACAGGTCATGCCCGACCCGAAGCCGAGTTCCTGGGGTAGGTACTCCCACGGGATCGCGGTGTAGAGCACGAACAGGATCCCGCACAACACCTTGCGGTCATCCAGGGGCTTACGCCCGGGGTGGCAGCGCCGCCGGGGCGGTCGAGCAGGCAGCAGCGGCGCGATCTCGGCCCACAGGTCATCCGAGACAACTTACGGCGCTGCTCACCCTTCCTCACGTCCAGACAGAACGACCCTCACGTTCAACCGGTTACGCCCAACATCATTCTGTTAGGAACTCTTGCCTCTGGTCAGGCACTTCCAGTGCTCTGCGGGCCTCGTCGACGGCATCGACGATCAACACCTTACGGTTGTCGTGGTCGCTGTACTGGCCGTGGAGTTCCACCCCGGCGGTGCTGAGCCGCTGCATCATTCGACCGAGAGCGCCGGGGATGTCGGCGTCGAGCTCCGCCACCAGCACCTCCCGAGCGACGACGGGCCCCAGGCCCGCCGCGACGAGGGCGCGACCGTGCAGAGCCGGGCCGGATCCGCGCTGACATACCGGCGGTCGAACTGCTCGCCATGGTGCTGGCACTGGTGACCAGCTGGGAAGCCGCCTCATGGTCCTTTAAGGCGCTGCACTCGGACGCCGGCCGCGCTGGCGGAAACGAGCGGCGGGGCTTGGTGGAGGCGGCGGTCGCCGGGCTCGTCCGGCCGCCCACGGCGATGGCCTGAGATCGACACGTCCGGGCGCTGAGCTTATGTGCTCGGTTGGCGCAGCAGATGCGAGGCGCGTTCCACGGCCTGCCCGACCTCGGCCGGGTCCACGGCGGTGACGATGACTCCATAGATCATCCGATGGGCGAGCAGCACGTCGTCCACGGTGAGGCGAGGGTCGACCAGCCCGGCCGCCTGCGCGCGCGGGAAGGTGTCGTGGATCAGGGCCTGGAGGCGGGTGCCGCCGGTGTAATCCGGCATGGTGCGCCGGGCGTCCACCGCCATTTCCACGAACGCGGCGGATTCCATGGTCATCTGGACCAGGCGGTCCCAGAGCCGGCCGAACGCGCCCGCGTCCGGCTCGGCGGCGATGGCCTCGAGCTGCGCGAAGTTCTCCTCGAACACCGCGAAGGCCAGGTCGAGTCGGGTGGGGAAGTGCCGGTACAGCACGCCTTGGCCGACCTGGGCGTCCTTGGCGATCGCGCTCAGTGGCACGTGGTAGCCGCGCGCGGTGAACAGCCGGCGCGCCGAGCGGAGGATCGCCAACCGATTCTCAGCGGCTGCGGCGGGGCCTCGATTGACGCGATCGCTGCTGGAGGGCATGCTGCACTATAACAACCGGACAAACTTGTCCGGTTGGATTGAAGGGATCAGCGATGACCGACACCACGGCGCAGTCCGCCGCCACGTTCGACCACTCGTACGACGTCGTCGTCGTGGGCAGCGGCGGGGCCGGATTCGCCACCGCCCTCGGTGCGATCGACGCGGGGCTGAGCGTGCTGATCATCGAGTCGAGCGACAAGTGGGGCGGCAGCACCGCCATGTCCGGCGGCGGCATGTGGCTGCCGAACAACCCCCTGATGCGCCGGGCCGGCGTCGGCGACTCCCGCGCGGAGGCGCTGGCCTACCTCGAGGCCACCATCGGCGACACCGGGCGCTCCACCTCCCGCGAGCGCAAGGAAGCCTTTGTCGACGGCATCGAGGACTTCGTCGTCACCGCCGAGAAGCACGGACTGGTCTTCGTCCGCTCCGCCGACTACCCCGACTACTACCCGGAGCTGCCCGGCGGGAAGATCGGCCGCGCGATCGAGGTGAAGCCGCTCAACTCGAAGGTCATCGGCGACTGGTGGAAGACCATCAGCGCCCCCGCCGGAATGCCGATCAAGACCGACGACGTGTGGCTGCTCGGCCGCGCCTGGTCCACCCCCGCCGGATTCGTCCGGGGCGCCCAGTTCGTCTTCCGCGCCCTCGGCGGCGTCGTGCGCGGCCAGCGGCTCGTCGGCATCGGCGCCGGGCTCTCCGCCGCGTTCCTGCACGCGGTGGTGCTCAAGAACAAGGCACCGCTCTGGCTCAACGCCCCGCTGGAGGAGCTGCTGGTCAGCGACGGCCGGGTCACCGGCGTACGAATCACCCGCGACGGGCAGCCCGTCACGGTGCGCGCCACCCGGGGCGTCATGCTGGCCGGCGGCGGATTCGACCGCAACACCGAGCTGCGGCGCAAGCACCACGGCATCGACGGCTTCAGCTCCGGCAACCCGGCGAACCTCGGCCGCCCGACCGAGGTGGCGCAGCAGGTGGGCGTCGCGGTCGAGCTGATGGACGACGCCTGGTGGGGCGCCTCCGTCGCCGCCACCGCCGGCCACGACCCGTCCTTCATCGTCGGCGAGCGCTCCCTGCCGTACTCGATCATCGTCGACGCCAACGGCGACCGCTTCACCAACGAGTCGCAGTCGTACGTCGACCTCGGCCACCAGATGCTCGAGCACGACAAGGACGGCGCGTACTGGATGGTCGCCGACACCCGGCACGCCCGCCGCTACCTGCGCACCTTCGCGCTGGACCCGAAGAACAACAAGGCGATGCGCGCCGCCGGCATCATGGCCAAGGGGCGCACCCTCGCCGAGCTGGCGGGCCGCATCGGCGTGGACCCGACGCGGTTGCAGGCCACCGTCGAGCGCTTCAACGGCTTCGCCCGCTCCGGCGTCGACGGCGACTTCGGGCGCGGGAACTCGGCGTACGACCGCTACTACGGCGACCCGACCGTGCACCCCAACCCCTGCCTCGGCCCGATCGAGAAGGGGCCGTTCACGGCCTTCAAGGTCGTCATCGGTGACCTCGGCACCAAGGGCGGGGTGCTCACCGACGCCGACGGCCGGGCGCTGCGCGAGGACGGCACGGTGATCGACGGGCTGTACGCGGCGGGCAACAACTCCGCCTCGGTGATGGGCCGCACCTACCCCGGCCCGGGATCCACCATCGGCCCGGCCGTGGTCTTCGGCATGCGCGCCGCCCGGCACATGGCCCGCACCGAAGCGTGAGCGCAACGGCGGGGCGGGGCCGGCATGGCCCCGCCCCGCCGCCGGATCACTCGCCGATGACGAACTGGGCGGTGCTGGTCGCGTCGTAGTTGACGCCGTACTTCACGGCGTGGTGGACGCAGTTGACCGTGACCGTCCGGGACGGGGCGGGCACCCCGCTGGTCGGCACGATCGGCGACCAGAAGTGCACGTCGACGAGCGCGCCGCCGTTCTCCGAGTCGTAGTCGGTCGTGGAGTAGCCGAGCACGTTGGCGTAGCAGCGCACGTTGATGTAGTCGGCGTCCACCCGGTCGTTGCCCCAGGTGGCGAGCCGGGAGTAGCCCCGGACCTTGATGCCGCCCGTGCGGTACGGCCAGGCCCCGTCGTGGCCCTCGTCGTCCTTCTGGATGACGCCCTGCAGGTTGTACGCCGGCGACGGCGGGGTCGTACCGCCGCCACCGCCACCACCGCCGTCCCCGCCGCCGCACTCCCCAGCGGGGCATTCGACATCCCAGGCGTGCGCCGGCCCGGCCACCGTGCCGGCACTGGCGAGGCAGGCCAGCAGGGCGATGGCGACGGTAGCAGTGCGTCTGAACACGTCTTCTCCTGTCAGCAGGCCCAGGACTGTCACCCTGGGCGCTCGATCGAGCACGAGAAGTATCCGGCCGCCCCCGGTGAACGTCACATCGACCGTGCGGCGCGCACATTGCCCCCGTCCGGCGTGCCTCTGTGCCCCGGACACCGCCCAACCCCCGCCGGACGGCGGAGCCCCCGCCGGTCGCGGGCGGTGGAGGCCCAGCAGCACGCTCCCCGACCCGTCAGCCGAGACCCCGGTGGGCGGCCCAGAGCGCGCCGGCCCGCCGCGCGGCGGCGTCGACCAGGGCGGTCAACTCCGGCCGGTCCGGCACCGGGAACGACACGTACGTGCCCCGACCACCGGCGATCGGCCGGCCGTACGCCTTCGCCGCGAGCCGCCCGTCGGGCAGCAGCCGAACGTTGAGCGTCATCAGCCGGAATTCCTCGCCGCGCCGGGTGTCGGTCCAGCGCAGGTGCTCCGGGATCACGACGTTGATCGCCAGGGCGGTGACCTCGACCGCCGCCTCGTCCGCCACGGTCGGATCCGCTCCGGTGGGGTCAGTCATTACGCCCGGCACCGCGCTCGGATGGATTGTTCATGTCCCCGGTCGACGGGGTGCCCTCGGCGAGTCCGTAGCTCAGGTGCACCGTCCCGGTCGGGCTGGCCACCGGCGGCGCGAGGAGGGTGACGTTCGTGGGCACCGCGCCCCCGTCGAAGAGCTTCTTGCCGACGCCGAGCACGATCGGGAACACCCAGAGGTTGAGCCGGTCGAAGAGCCGCTCCCGCAGCAGCGTCTGCACCAGGTTCAAACTGCCGACGACCTTCACGTGCTCGTGGCGGTCCCGGATCTCGTGCACCGCGGCGACCAGGTCCGGCCCGAGCTGGGTGGACCCGGCCCACGACAGGTCGGGCGTGCCGCGGGAGGCCACGTACTTCGGGATGCGGTTGAACAGCGTGGCGATGTCGTCGTCCTGGCCGCCCTCCTGCTGCGGCCAGTGGGCGGCGAAGATGTCGTACGTCCGGCGGCCCAGCAGCAGTGCGTCCGTGCCCTCGTACGAGGCGGCGATCTGCCCGCCGGAGACCTCGTCGAACAGGGGCACCTGCCAGCCGCCGAACGGGAAACCCTCCGGGTCCTCGTCGGGGCCGCCGGGCGCCTGCCCGACCAGGTCGAGCGTGGTGAACAGTTCGATGTGGATGAGACCCATGAGGACCGATCCTCTCACGGCCGTCCGGAATCTTCGGGCACCGCGCGGGGCCGGGCGCGGAAGGTGCTGCGGTACGCCTGCGGCGAGACCCCGCTGAGCCGTTTGAACTGCGCGCGGAAGTGCGCCGGCGAGGCGAAGCCGACGAGGTGGCAGATCCGGTCGACGCCGTGGTCGGTGCGTTCCAGCAGCTCCTGGGCGCGGCGGATGCGCACCCCGGTGACCCACTGCATCGGGGTGCGGCCGGTCTCCTCGTGGAAGCGGCGGTTGAGCGTACGCACGCTCAGCCCGGCGCGGGCGGCCACGTCGGCGAGCGTCAGCGGCTCGTCGGCGTGCGCCTCCAGCCACTGCAGCACGGACCCGAGGCCGGCTGGGGCGGCGTGCCCGCCGGGGCGCACGATGAACTGCGCCTGCCCGCCGTCGCGGTGCAGCGGGGCCACCGCCCGCCGGGCCGCGTCGGCGGCGACCGCCGCCCCGTGGTCGCGGCGCACCAGGTGCAGGCACATGTCCACCCCGGCGGTCGCCCCGGCGGAGGTGACGATCTGGCCGGTGTCGACGTACAGCACCTCGGGGTCGACCCGCACCGCCGGGAACGCCGCCGCCAACCGTGCGGCGGCGGCCCAGTGGGTGGTGGCCCGCCGGCCGTCGAGCAGCCCGGCGGCGGCGAGGGTGAACGCGCCCACGCAGATCGAGGCGATCCGGACGCCGGCGTGCGCGGCGGCCCGCAGCGCGTCCAGCGCCGCGCCGGGCACGGGCGCGCTCGGGTCGTACCGGCCGGGCACGACGATGGTCTCCGCGCCCGCGAGCGCGTCGAGGCCGTGGTCGACGGCGAGCCGCAGCGGCCCGGCGTCGACGACCGGCTCGCTGCCGCAGACCAGCACCCGGTAGCCGGGCCGGCCGTCCGGCAGCCGCACCCGGCCCAGCACCTCGATCGGCGTGGCCAGGTCGAACGAGATCGTGCCGGGCAGCGCCAGGACCATCACGGTGTGCACGGCGACCATCCTCGGGGCGGGGGGAGGGCGGGAGAAGGGCGTGGCAGGAAACAGGCGGACACTGGCAATCGTGCCACTGGCCGCCCCTGCCGGGCCGGCCGAGGATGATGGCCATGCTGGTGCAGATCGTGTTGTACGACGGGTTCGACCCGTTGGATGTCGTCGCCCCCTTCGAGGTCCTCGCCGCCGGTGGGGACGCGGCCGGGGGTGCCCTGTCGGTGGAGCTGGTCTGCGCCGACGGCCCCGGCGAGGTGGTCGGCGGCACCCGGGGCCTGGCCCTGCGGGCGACCGCGCCGCTGGACCCGGCCCGGCCCGGCTACGTGCTGGTGCCCGGGGTCGCCGGCCCCACCGTCGGCGACCCCGACGAGGGCGCGGTGACCATCCCGGTGCTGCTGGCCCGGTTCGCCGCCTCGACGGCGGTGCCGCCGCTGCGCGCCGCGTTCGACAACCCCGACGTGACGGTGGCGGGGGTCTGCGGCGGGTCGCTGGCGCTGGCGATGGCCGGGCTGATCGAGGGTCGCCACGCGGTCACCCACGTCCTCGGCATGGATCTGCTCGACGCCACGGGGGCGCGCGCGGTGCCCGCGCGGGTCGTCGACGACGGCGACCTGGTCACCGCCGGCGGCGTCACCTCCGGCCTGGACCTCGGGCTGCACATCCTGGAACGCGAGTTCGGCCCGCGCGTCGCGCACGCCGTGGAGACCCTCTTCGAGTACGAGCGGCGTGGCACCGTGTGGCGCGCGGCCGGCCACGCCCCCGTCACGGTCTGAAGGAGCGCACCCGTGCACCCGATCATCGGCACCTGGGACGTCCGCCTGAAGACTCCCATCGGCACGCTGACCGCCACGTACGTCTTCGTCGACGCGGGCGACCGGCTCGCCGGCACCGCGTCGACGGCGACACCCTGGCCGGGCACTCCCGCGCGGGGCGGCTGCCCCGCAGCACGGTCACCGGCACCCGTCGGGAATGGACGGTTCTGCCAGAATGCGGCGGTGAATGAACTGGAGCTGTTCCGGGCGGCCGCCCGCGAGGACATGTCCGACGAGGACATCGCGTGGTGGCTGCGCCTGGCCCGCCCCTGCCTGCACCTGGAGCGGGGCGGCGACGGGCCGGTGGTCGGCCACTTCGGCGGCCGGCCGGCGCTGCCCGCGTCGGTCGCCTGGCCCGCCGAAACCGTGCACCTGGCGTCGGTCGACCTCGCCGCGATCCCCCGCGACACGCTCGACCTGGGGCTGCCCGCCGACGGCACCCTGGTCTTCTTCTCGAAGACGCACATCGTGCCCGACGGCGGCCACGTGCTCCACGTGCCGGCGGGCACGGCCGTCACCGAGGCCGAGCCGCCCGCGGGCACCCCCAGCGTGTACGACCGCTTCCCCCTGCGGGCCACGCCGGACTGGAGCCTGCCCGAGTGCGCCGACGACAGCCCTCTCTACGTGGGGGAGCGGCGCGAGGACCAGACGATCTTCGAGTTTCACGGGTGACGGCGCTCGCGCCCGGCCCGGCCCGCAGCGGCTGACGTATCGTCCTCCGGTGATCCCTGCCCGCCGACGGCTAATCGTGGCCGCCGCCCTGTTGGTCTTCGAGGCAATGGCGTTCGCGCTCTTCGTGACCGAGTCTGTGACAGACGCGATCGTCCCCGTTGGCCTGACCTGCGTGTCGCTGTGGGTGCACGTCGTCCTGCACGAGTGCGGGCACCTCGTCGCGGCGAAGCTGCTGCGGCTGCCGGTCGTCGCGGTCCGGATCGCGCCTCTCACTGGGTGGCGCAGCGAGGTGGCCGTCCGGCCGGAGCTGTCGGCGACCGCGCTGCCGCTGCGGATGGTCCTCTTCTACCTCGGTGGCCCGCTGGCGAACCTGGGCACCGCCACGGCCCTCGGCACCGCGACGGCGGCGGCGGAGACGGCGTCGACACGCGTCGCGCTCTTCGGCGCAGCGCTCCTCGCGGCGCTGCTCGGGGTGGTCAACCTCATTCCCGGCACGTCCCCCCGCAGCGACGGCCGCAACCTGCTGCGCTGGCTCTCGGCGCCGACCGCGACCCGCGCGGCGCTGCAGGCGGCCTATCACCAGGAGGAGATGAGCAGGGCGGCTTGGCGAGGATGCGCGACACGTACGTCTTGATGGTCTCCTGGCTGATCACCAGTCGCGCCGCGATCTCGCCGCCGGAATCAGGCGCAGCACCTCCCGCTCGCGTGGGGTCAGCCCCACGTCGCCCGGTGCGCCCCCGGCGGCCGGATCCGCAGTGGCCCGGGGGTGCGGCTGACGACGGGCCGCCGAGGCGCGCGTCGCGCCCCGACGGCCCGGTGCCGTGCTCGCAGTCGTCAGCCGTTGTTGTCGATCAGGGTGGAGATCTGGTTGTAGATCAGGTGGGCCTTCGCGCCCTGGTTCGACGGGCAGCCGCCGAGGTGGTGCAGGGCGACCACGCGGTGGCTGCCGTTGAGCACCGGCGAGCCGGAGTTGCCGCCGGAGGTGTCACAGCTGTAGCTGATGTTCGAGGTGTTGTAGTTGGCGTTGCGCACGCTGCACGTCGTGCCGTTCTGCGTGTCCTCGTAGATCGACAGTCGCTTCGGGTTGCCGTCGCCGTGGCCGGGGATGTAGATCCGGGTGCCGTTGGTGGTGGCGGTCGTCGCCAGGTACAGCGTGCCGAAGCCCTGGATGCTGGCGAAGTTGTTCACCGAGTAGAGGGCATAGTCCAGCTCGCTGGAGCCGCCGCTGCTGACCTTGTAGAGGGTGGCGCCGCTGACCTTGGTGCCCGCGCCGGGGTTCGACCCGCCGCAGGTGGCGCACTGGTAGTTGAACTGCATCTCGCTGCCGCTGACGGCGGACTGGGTGGAGAAGCAGTGCTTGTTGGTCAGCATCCGGTTGGTGTTGCCGACCCGCCAGGTGGTGCACGCCCCGCCGCCGCTGATCAGCAGCTTGGCCACCGCCCGGCCCTTGGCGTACTCGGTGGGGTGGCTGCTCTGGTAGCAGACCACGTCGCGCCGGGCGTCGGTGCTGCACACCGACTGGGCGGAGAAGTTGTGCCGGGCGATCTCCGCCTGGTCGTAGCCGCGCCAGAACCGGTCGACGGTGGCGACGCCGGCGCGGGAGGCGCTGGAACCGTGCAGCGTCACCACGGCGGTGTCGCCGTCGATCGACATCGCCCAGAAGCCGGGCGCGCCGTCGGTGGTGAAGTCCGAGCCGGTCGCCCGGTTCAGCTCGCGGTCGTAGCGGTAGCTCTCCCGGCCGTCGGGGCTGGCGACGGTCACGTACTCGCCGGCGGCGAGGCGCAGCGCGCTGAAGTGCACCTTCACGTACGTCGCGCCGGGGTGCCGGATGATCTGCGTCCGGGCGTCCTGGGCGGTCGACGGCGAGCCGGCGACGGTGCGCAGCTCGCCGACCGTGGTGACGCCCTCGGCGGAGAACTGCTCCGCCTCGGGTGCCCGCTGGGACTCGGGCGCGAGCGGCTGGGCCGAGTACGCCTCGGCGGCGGGCACCGACAGCAGGCTCAGCCCCAGCGTGCAGGCACCGAGCGCGACCGCCGCCGTCCGCAGACGGCGCAGGGTTCGTTTCATCGTCGCTCCTCCCAAGCCCACCGCTCGGTGTGCTTCCCGCCTTCATACCCGAATAGATCGACACATGCAAATATCCCGATAGATTTCGAGTCTGTCGCCCCACGTCGTCGACCTGCGTAGGCTGAAGTGGACGGACACGTGGACGAAGGAGCACGATGAGCACGGTGAGCGACTGGAACATCAAGGTCGTCGAGGAGTTCCGGGCCAACTCCGGCCGCGTCGGCGGTACCTTCGCCGGCACGCCGTTGGTGCTGGTGCACCACCGTGGGCGCAAGACCGGCCGGGAGACGGTCAGCCCGCTGGCGTACCTGCCGCACGAGGCCGACGAGAACATCATCTACATCTTCGCCTCCAAGGCCGGCGCCCCGGATAACCCCGCCTGGTACTACAACCTCACCGCCGCGGGGGCGGCAACCGTCGAGCGGGGCACCGAGACGTACCAGGTCGTCGTGCGGGAACTCACCGGCGCCGAGCGCGACCGGATCTTCGACGAGCAGGCGCGCCGGTCCGCGGTCTTCGCCGAGTACGGCCGCAAGACCGAGGGCATCCGGACCATCCCGGTGCTGGAACTGACCCGCACCACCGTCGCGGCCTGACGCCGCAGGGGCAGGCACCGACTCGTGCATGTGTCCGCGTCGATCCTGCCCGGCGGCTCCGACCGGCACCCGGCCTGGCCCGATGGCCGCCGGGCAGAGACCCAGCCTTTCGGCGGGGCAGTGCGGGTCAAGGTGGTGACTCGGCGCGACCGGCAGTGCTGACAACTAGGCCGCAGGCTTACGGGGCGTGCTGAGTTCCGTGTCGCAGGCCAGGGTGAGCAGGCGATCCTGGTTCTCCTTCGACAGGGCGGAAGCGGGGACGCGGGTGACGGTGCCGGCGGGGTTCGTGGGAATCGAGAAGGCAAGCGTCGTCAGCGACTCCGAACCGGCGGGGGCAAGGGGGTCCAGGCACGGCACGGCGAGCACTGTCACGGTCACCGGAGCGATCCGCTGTTTGCGCAGGTGCCCGCGAAGAATTGAGGTGTCCCACTGCACGCTCAAGGAACCGTCGGACGTGACGGCCCCGCTACCGGGGATCTGCCGTAGCGGGGTTCCGGCTTCCAGCGCGGTGGGATCGGAGAGCGAGAGGGCGAAGCCGATGTTGAACGCGTGTGGTGCGCGTGCGACCAGGCCGACGACGTGGGGTGGCGTTCTACCGGATTCGTCAGGGATGGCCCTCGTGGTGAGCACGGCCTTGCCGGGCTGAGGTAGACCATGGGTGCACTGGTCGTCGCCGAGGTAATCGAGTGCGGAGTTGGGGCTCTGCGGAGCGAGGTAGGAACTGGAGACGAAACGCTTGTGCGGGGACTCGTCGGACAGCCAGCGGGCCAACGTGCGAGCTGGTTCCTCGCCGTGCCGGGCCGTCAGCAGCCAGCGGGTGTCGCTCCAGCCGTCCACCTGCGGGTCTTTCACCGGATCGCCGATGCAGTAACCGCTGAAGCCGAGCACGCAGCCTTTGTTGAAGCGGTCACTCTGGGTGAAACTCAGTCCTGGACCCCAGCGTGCGAAGTTGCCGTTGGGGCCTGTGGTGGTAGCCCGATAGGGAGTCTTATAGGTCTGGACGGTGGCGCAGGCGGGCAGGGGAAGATCTCCCGGAGTGGCGGGAGCGACCAAATTCAGCAGCCCGCCGATCACCGCGGGTAGACCCAGGACCGCGACGGCCGTGGTCAAGAGCGTGGACGGCATGCCTTCCCCGGTGGGCAACCGCACGCGTTGCCGGTACAACGCCGTACCGGTGATGACCACCATGGCGCTGATGACGATATCGACCAGGGCGATTCTCGACGAGCCGAAGAGGATCCCCTGGGTCACCAGCACCCAGCGGACGGTCATGAGGAGCAGGGCCAGCAAAGCTACCGCCAACACCACCGGCCATAGGGCCCGCTGGGTAGGGCCAGGCTCTCCAGGATCCTGACGAGTCCTGCTCCGCCTGAATCTCATATTGCCTCCGACTGTCATCGAGGCCGGAAATTGGCAGCGATTAGATCGATGGGCGCTCCGTGCCGGGATGCCCGTGGATGCGAAAACAGTGGTGAGCAACGGGCCTACTGGTCGACCACGATCACACGTATTACGTCCGCTGCCGAAGAGTAGGCGTCGTCTCGCAGCGTAGACGATCACCAGTGAAGCGGCGTCGTGAATCCGACTCGTGATCTGTCGAGGGCGCGCTGTTTCCACATCGGAATCGATGTAGCATGCCCACGATGATCAACTCCTTGGGGGCTGAACGATGAGGCGACCGCTCACGCTCGCGGAAATCCTGGTCCTGCTGGACGATCCACGCACCACAAGTGACCTGCAGCGCTACTTCGGCGCGCCCGGCCACCAGCCGTATACCGGTGCCTACTTCGAACGCCACGCCGGCGGTGGCGATCGAGCCGACGTGGCAAATGTGATCACCGCCGACGACCTGATAGCGATTGAGCTGCTGAGCGTACGCATTCCACCCCAGACGGCGTTGGACCTTCTGCAGGGAGAGCCAGGGCGCCGGCTCTCGGCGCAACTGGCCGCGATCCCATGCGCTGTCGAACTTGGCGACGAGAAGGCGCTGCCGTTGATCGCGCCCGATGGGCCCGCAGACCTCGCCTGGCATTTGCTGAGAGGCTTGCCCGGGATCGAGTGGGTCATCGCCGGCAAGCTGCTCGCCCGGAAGCGGCCCGCGCTCGTGCCCGTCTACGACGGTGTCGTCTCATGTGCGTTCGGCACCGGCACCAAGTTCTGGCAGTGGCTGCACGATCTGCTCGGTGCCGACGACGGCGTCCTGCGCCAGCGCCTCGACGAGTGTCACGCCAGGGCCGACCTGCCGGAACCGGTCAGCAGGCTGCGGACACTCGACGTGGTGTTCTGGATGCGCCACCGGGGTGAGCACCTGAAGAAAAGCTGCCCGGGATTGCGCTGACCACGCCGCCCGCGTCCCCACCGCTGGTGCCCGCGCCCAGGCCGGTGCGACGATCTTTCCGTCCCCGAGCCTGGCGAGGAGAGCGTGATGGTCAGTGACGTCGAGCTGGACGACTGTCGGCGGGTCGCCGAGGAGGCGGCGCGCGTGGGCGGCCGGGAACTGCTGCGGCGCTTCGGCGACCACGGCCGGGTCGACTACAAGAGCGCCCCCACCGACCCGGTCAGCGAGGCGGACCGGGCCAGCGAGGCGCGGATCGTGCAGTTGCTGCACGAACGCCGCCCCGACGACGGCATCCTCGCCGAGGAGGGCAGCGACCGGGTCGGCCGCTCCGGGCTGCGCTGGGTGCTGGACCCCCTCGACGGCACGGTGAACTACCTGACCGGGATCCCGTTCTTCTGCGTCAGCGTGGGCTGCGAGGAGCAGACCCCCTCCGGCTGGCGGCCGGTCGTCGGGGTGGTCCACGACCCGGTGCACGACGAGCTGTTCCACGCGGTGCGGGGGCGCGGCGCATACCTGGGGGAGAAATCGCTGGTCCGGCCCGCCGACCTCGGGCTGGATCAGGTCATCCTCGCCACCGGGTACGCCTACGACGTGGCCCACCGCAAGGTCCAGGCCGCCGTGGTCACCGACCTGGCCGGCGACGTGCGCGGGGTGCGGATGCTCGGCTCCACCGCGCTGGCCCTGGCCTGGATCGCCGCCGGGCGCTGCGACGCGTACGTCGAGGACCGCGCCTTCCCCTGGGACTGGGCGGCGGGCCTGGTGATCGCGACCGAGGCCGGCGCGGCCGTGGAGGTCAGCGGCAGCCGGGTGCTCGCCGCGCCCCCGAACCTGATCGACGACCTGCGCCCCCGGGTCGCCGCGCTGGGCTGACGGCAGCCCCCCCGATCGAGGCCGAGGGGTGCGGCGGCGGTCAGCCGACGGCGGTGGGGGAGGGGGTGGCGGTGCCGCCCTGCGGCGCCTCCGGGGCCATCAGCCGGATGATCTCCTTGCGGTCGGCGGTCGACGGCATCCCCCAGTCGGGGCGGTAACCGTAGGCCTCGCGCAGCGGCGTCGACGAGGTCCGGCCGTTGAGGATCTCCACCGTGTCGGCGTCGATCAGCCCCGGGTGCTCCACCCCGCACGCCTCCGCGACCTTGACCAGGTCCCGCCGCAGCGTACGCAGGTAGTTGGCCGCGCGCACCGACTTCAGCGCCGGGTCCAGGCCCCGGGCCAGCCACTGGTTCTGGGTGGCCACGCCGGTGGGGCAGGTGTCGGTGTGGCACTTCTGCGCCTGGATGCACCCGATCGCGAGCATCGCCTCCCGACCCACGTTGACCATGTCGCAGCCCAGCGCGAACGCCACCACCGCGTTGTCGGGCAGGCCCAGCTTGCCGGAGCCGACGAAGACCACCTCCTCGTGCAGCCCGCGTTCGGCGAAGACCTTGTAGACCCGCGAGAAGCCCTGCTGGAATGGCAGCGACACCGAATCCGTGAAGATCAACGGGGCGGCGCCGGTGCCGCCCTCGCCGCCGTCGATGGTCACGAAGTCGACCCCCCGACCGGTGTCGCGCATCAGGGTGGTCAGCTCCGTCCAGAAGTCGAGGTCGCCGACGGCGGACTTGATCCCCACCGGCAGCCCGGTCTCGGCGGCCAGCAACTCCACCCAGTCCAGCAGGCTGTCGCAGTCGGAGAACTCGGCGTGCCGCGACGGGCTGACGCAGTCGCGTCCCTGGGCGATTCCCCGGGTGGTCGCGATCTCGGCCGACACCTTCGCCCCGGGCAGCAGACCGCCCAGGGTCGGCTTCGCGCCCTGGCTGAGCTTCACCTCCAGCGCCCGCACCGGCGCACCGGCCACCACGTCCTTGAGCCGGGCCAGGTCGAAGCGGCCCCGGTCGTCACGGCAGCCGAAGTACGCGGTGCCGAGCTGGAACACCAGCTCACCGCCGCGCCGATGGTACGGCGACAGCCCGCCCTCGCCGGTGTTCTGCAGGCACCCGGCCAGCGCCGCCCCCCGGTTGAGCGCGGCGACGGCGTTGCCCGACAGCGAGCCGAAACTCATCCCGGAGACGTTGACCACCGACTCCGGGCGGAACGCCCGCGCCCGCCCCCGCGCCGCCCCGAGCACCTTCGCGCAGGGCAGCCGCACGTCGTGCCCGGCGGTCGGCGACGACGGCGGCACCGCCCGGCCGAACGTGCGGTGCTTGATGATCGGGTAACCGGCGGTGTACTCGATGTCGTTGTCGGTGCCGAAGCCGAAGTAGTTGTTCTCCTGCTTCGCCGAGGCGTACACCCAGCGCCGCTGGTCGCGGGTGAACGGCCGCTCCTCGTTGTTGCCGGCCACGATGTACTGCCGCAGCTCCGGCCCGATCGATTCCAACAGGTACCGGGCCCGGCCGATGACCGGGAAGTTGCGCAGCAGCGCGTGGTCGCGCTGCAGGACGTCACGGGCGGCCAGCGCCGCGACGGCGGCGGCGACGGCGGGTACGGCTCGACGGGCCCAATTCATGCCGACAGTCTCCCCGCGGCGGCCGAATTTCGCACGACCGGCACGGGGGTCCCGCGCGGTGCGCCCGAGTGCCGCCCTGCTTGCTCACCCTGGGTCAGATTCCGGCCGGGTGGGGCGCCGGACGGTATGCCACCTCGCCGCCTTTGCTCTGCTGCCGCCACCGCAACACCGGCACTGAACAGCCATTTCACCACTCGGGGCGCGGCGAGGAGCGGACATCTGGCCCGTCACGCTGCGCGATCGCCTTTCCCCGGTCAGCGCCCCCTCCCGGTCAGCCGCAGACTCCGGGGGCGGTGCCGCTGCCGCCGGTCCCGGCCGAGACGGGCCGTCGGCGCATCCGCGAGGGCCGGACCGGGCTCAGGGTCGCTGCTACCAGGCCTCGGCAGGGTTCCGGGTCGCAGCGGCGGCGCGGTAGGGTGCCCCGGTGACGGTGTTCCGGATCGGCGAGGCGGCCGAGCTGCTCGGCGTCAGCGCGGACACGGTGCGGCGCTGGGTCGACGCCGGCCGTCTCCCGGCGACCCGCGACGCGCACGGTCACCGGGTGCTCGACGGCGTCGACCTGGCCGGGTTCGTGCGCGCCGCGGCCGCAGCGCCCGAGGAGCACACGGAGCTGTCGTCGGCCCGCAACCGGCTGCGCGGCATCGTCACCGCCGTGCGCAAGGACACCGTGATGGCCCAGGTCGACATCCAGGCCGGGCCGTTCCGGGTCGTGTCGCTGATGAGCCGCGAGGCCGTCGACGACCTCGACCTGCGGGTCGGCTCGGTCGCCGTCGCGGTGATCAAGTCGACCACGGTGGTGGTGGAACGCCCGGCCCCGCAGCCGGCGCGCGGAAGGCCCGGCGGGTGACCGCCCGCCCCGCCGGCCCCGGCCCCCACGCCCACGCCGGCCTGCACGGCGGCCCCCACGTCGGCCCCTGCCCCGGCCTGCGCGCCCGCGCCCGCACCGACCCCCACGGCCGCGCCCGCGCGGGGCGCCGCGTGCGCGCCGCGCTGGCCGGTGCGCTCGCCCTGGCCGTCGCCCTGCCGGGCTGCGCCGCCGGGCCCGAGCCGGCCGCGCCCGGCGGCGCGGTGCGCGGCCCGCTCACCGTCCTGGCGGCGGCGTCGCTGACCGAGGCGTTCACCCGGCTCGGCAGGGAGTTCGAGGCCACCCACCCCGGCGTCACCGTCACCCTCAGCTTCGCGGGCAGCTCCGCCCTGGCCGCCCAGATCAACCAGGGCGCCCCCGCCGACGTCTTCGCCGCCGCCTCCCCGGCGACCATGCGCCCGGTCACCGCCGCCGGCGACGCCGACGGCGAGCCGGTCGTCTTCGCCCGCAACCAGCTCGTCATCGCCGTGCCGAAGGGCAACCCCGGGGGCGTCACCGGGCTGGCGGACCTCACCCGGGCGGGCACGCGGGTGGCGCTCTGCGCCGCGCAGGTGCCCTGCGGCGCGGCGGCCCGCGCCGCTCTCGACGCCGCCGGCGTGCCGCTCACCCCGGTCACCCTGGAACGGGACGTGCGCGGCGCGCTGTCCAAGGTGCGCCTCGGCGAGGTCGACGCCGCGCTGGTGTACCGCACCGACGCCACCGCCGCGCCGGCCGAGGTGCATGCCGTGGAGTTCCCCGAGTCCGCCGGGGCCGTCAACGACTACCCGATCGTCGCGCTGCGCCGGGCCGGCAACCCGACCGCCGCGCGGGAGTTCGTCGGGTTCGTGCGCGCCGAGCGGGGCCGGGCCGCGCTGACCGCCGCCGGCTTCCAACCACCACGGGCCTGACCCCGGTGGTACGCCGACAGCCCGCCCTGCCGCGCCGCCGCGTACCCGGCCGACGGATGCCCGTGGCCCTCTTCGTCCCGGCCGGCCTCGGGCTGGCCTTCCTCCTGCTGCCCCTGATCGGGCTGCTCGCCCGCACCCCGTGGGCGAGTCTGCCGCAGCGGCTCGCCGCGCCGGGGGTGCTCACCGCGCTGCGGCTGTCGCTGGTCACCGCGACCGTCGCGACGCTGCTCTGCGTCGCCCTCGGCGTACCGGTGGCGTGGTTGTTGGCGCGGGTGGAGTTTCCCGGCCGGCGGCTGGTCCGGGCGCTGGTCACCGTGCCGCTGGTGCTGCCGCCGGTGGTCGGCGGCGTCGCCCTGCTGCTGGTCTTCGGCCGGCGCGGCCTGCTCGGCGGCTGGCTGGACGCCACCTTCGGGATCAGCCTGCCGTTCACCACCGCCGGGGTGGTGCTGGCCGAGGCGTTCGTGGCCATGCCGTTCCTGGTCATCGCCGTCGAGGGGGCCCTGCGCGGCGCGGACCTGCGGTACGAGGAGGCCGCCGCCACCCTGGGGGCCGGGCGGTGGACCATCTTCACCCACGTCACCCTGCCGCTGGTCGCCCCCGGCGTCGCGGCCGGCGCGCTGCTCTGCTGGGCCCGCGCCCTCGGGGAGTTCGGCGCCACCATCACCTTCGCCGGCAACTTCCCCGGCCGGACGCAGACCATGCCGCTGGCCGTGTACCTGGCCCTGGAGACCGACCTGGAGGCCGCGATCGTGCTCAGCCTCGTCCTGCTCACCGTCTCCGTGGCGATCCTCGCCGGGCTCCGCGACCGCTGGACCGCCGCCCCGTGACCGCCGCCGACGCGCCCGCCGCAGGGGTGGCCGGTGCCGCGCCACTGCTGGATGCCCGGCTCGTCGCCGACCGGGGTGGGTTCCACCTGGACGTGGCCCTGCGGGCGGGGGCCGGGGAGGTGGTCGCGCTGCTGGGCCCCAACGGCGCGGGCAAGACCACCGCGCTGCGGGTCCTGGCCGGCCTGCACCCGCTGAGCGCCGGTCACCTCACCCTCGGCGGGACGGACCTCGACCGCCCCGACCGGGGGGTGTGGGTCCCGCCGGAGCGCCGGGCCGTCGGGGTGGTCTTCCAGGACTACCTGCTCTTCCCGCATCTGAACGCCCGCGACAACGTCTCCTTCGGGCCCCGCCGCCGGGGCGCGGACCGGCGGGCCGCCCACGCCGTCGCCGACGCCTGGTTGGCCCGGGTGGGGCTGACCGGGTACGCCCGGCGCAAGCCCCGCCAGCTCTCCGGCGGTCAGGCCCAGCGGGTCGCGCTGGCCCGCGCCCTCGCCGTCGATCCCACCCTGCTGCTGCTCGACGAGCCGTTGGCCGCCCTCGACGCCCGTACCCGCCTGGACACCCGCGCCGAGCTGCACCGGCACCTCGAGGTGCATCCCGGCGCGACGGTGCTGGTCACCCACGACCCGCTCGACGCGCTGGCGCTGGCCGACCGGCTGGTCGTCGTCGAGGGCGGCCGGGTGGTGCAGCAGGGCGACGCCGCCTCGGTCACCGCCCGGCCCCGCACCGACTACGTCGCCCGCCTGGTCGGGCTGAACCTGCACCGGGGCCACGGCGACGGGACCGTGGTCCGGGTCGGCGGGTCGACCCTGACCACAGCCGACCGGGTGGCCGGCGACGCGTTCGTGGCGTTCCCGCCCGCCGCCGTGGCGCTGCACCCGCACGGCCCCGACCGGTCGGGGCAGCCGGCCGAGCCCGACCGGTCCGGTGGCGTCCGGCGGCCCGGGGCCGATCGGCCCGACCCGGCCGGGCGATCCGACGCGGACGGCGGTTTCCGCAACACCTGGCCGGCCACCGTCGAGGGGGTGCACCGGCACGGGGACAACCTGCGCGTGCGGCTCGGCGGGGCGCTCGCCGGGGCCGCCGACCTGACCCCGGCCGCCGCCGCCCGGCTCCGGTTGGTCCCGGGCCAGCGGGTCTGGGCGTCGGTCGGGGCCGCGGAGATTCGCGCGTACCCGGCGGGGGTCGGCGACGGCGGGCCGTGACGGGGCCTGCCCCCGTCCGGGCGGGGACGGGGGCAGGCCGTGGAGTCCGTGCGGCCCGGCGGTGCGGGGCGACGCCGCGACGCCGGGCCGGAGCCGGTCAGCTCGCGGTGCAGGAGGGGGTGCCGGAGGGCGCGGTGCCGGTGCCCTGGAAGCCGAACTCGGTGACCTGGCCGGCGGCGAGCCTGCCGTTGTAGGCCACGTTGGCGAAGCTCACCGTGCCGCTGGTGCCGCTGGCCTGCGAGTTCCACGCGTTGGTGACGGCGGAACCCGAGGGCAGCGTGACGCCGGCCGCCCAGCCGTTGGTGCCCGACGCGCCGGCCGTGACCCGCACGGTCGCCACGAAGCCACCGGCCCAGCTCTGCACGGTCATCGCCGCCGCGCAGCCGGTGCCGGGCGCCGGGGTGGTCGGCGGCGGGGTGGTGGGGCCGGGCGTCGTGGGGCCGGGCGTCGTCGGGCCCGGGGTGGTCGGGCCGGGCGTGCCGCTGTTCAGCGCCTCCAGGACGGCGGTGTACGCCTGCTTCTTGTTGCCGTTGCCGTCGAAGAGCAGTGGGGTGCCGCTGGCGCGCCAGGAGTCGGTGTCGCGGATGCCCCAGACGGTGATGCCGTTGCAGCGGGGCACGGCGAGGCAGTCGTTGGTGACGTTGCGGAAGGCGGTGGCCTGGCTGCTGCCGGAGCCTTCGATGTCGAGCTCGGTGATCTGGACGTCGACGCCGAGGGCGGCGAAGTTCGACAGGGTGGTGCGGTAGTTGCTCGGGTAGGGGGAGCCGCTGTTGAAGTGCGACTGGAAGCCGACGCAGTCGATCGGCACGCCCCGGGACTTGAAGTCGCGGACCATGTTGTAGACGGCCTGGGTCTTGGCCCAGCTCCAGTTGTCGGTGTTGTAGTCGTTGTAGCAGAGCTTCGCGCCGGGATCGGCGGCGCGGGCGGCGCGGAACGCGGCCTCGATCCAGTCGTTTCCGGTGCGCTGGAGGTTGGAGTCGCGCCGGGCGCCGTTGTTGCCGTCGTCGAACGCCTCGTTCACCACGTCCCAGGAGTGGATCTTGCCCCGGTAGTAGGTGGCGACCTGGGTGACGTGGTTGAGCATCGCCGAGCGCAGGGCGCTGCCGGACATGTTCTGCGCCCAGCTCGGCTGCTGCATGTGCCAGGCCAGCGCGTGGCCGCGCACCTGCATGCCGTTGGCGCGGGCGTGGTTGACGATGCGGTCGGCGTTGGAGTAGTTGAACTGGTTCTGGGACGGCTCGGTGGCGTCCCACTTCATCTCGTTCTCGGCGGTGACCATGTTGAACTCGCGGTTCAGGATGCCGACGTAGGTGGAGTCCGACAGCTTGTTCGCCGCCACCGCCGTACCGAAGTAGCGGCCCTGCTCCGCCGCCGAGGTGGCCAGGGTGGTGCCGGCGCTGGCCGAGGTGGCCAGGGCCAGCACGGTGCCGGCGGCGACCGCGGTGACCGCGGCGGTGATCAGCGCCGCGCGTCGACCGGCGCTGGCCCTGCTGCGTCCGCCTTCGTGGACTGCGGGGTTGTTCATGCCTGACTGCCCTCCGATGTGGATCGAAACGTCGCCGCGCGGCCGGCAACATCAGTAAGTTTCGATACACGTTATCGACATGTTTCGGAAACATCTAGGGGCGAGGCGCGCCCTGACCCAGGAAAGCGTCCTCCGAAATTTTCGGTGCCTCGGCGCGCGGCCCTCGGGCGGGCGACGATTCGGCCCGCATCCAGGGGAATCGCCGCAGCCGGAGACCGTCGCCGGCGCTGCCCCCATTACCCCAGCCTCCTAGGATGCCTTAAGCGGCGTGTGCCCCGGCGCACGGCAACCACCCGACCGCCGACGAAGGCGAAAACCCCGACCGCCACAATGGACACGTCCCGGTACGCCGGGCGTCGTTCCGGAAGAGCCGTGGAGGCCGTGCATGAACGGTGAGAGCTGGCGGGTGTCGGGCTACACCGAGGTGCGTCAGCTCGGCTCGAGCACGTCGGGGCGGGTGGTGCTCGCCACCCAGTACACGACCGGCACCCCGGTCGCGGTGAAGTACCTCGTCGACGACCTCGGTGGCGACCCGTCGTTCCGTGACTTCTTCCGCTCCGAGGCCCGACGGCTGGCCGACATCGACGACCCGCACGTCTGCCAGCTCTACGAGTACGTCGAGTCGCCGGTGGGCGCGGCGGTCGTGACGGAGCTGGTCGACGGGGTTCCGCTGCGGCAGTTGCTACGCGCCGGCTGGCCCATCGGGCCCGAGGCCGCGCTGAGCGTGTTCAAGAACTCCCTGGCCGCGCTCGCCGCCGCGCACGAACGGGGGGCGCTGCACCGCGCCTACAAGCCGGAGAACGTGCTGGTCACCGCCCAGGGGTGGAGCAAGCTCGCGGACTTCGGCATCGCCGGACCGGTGGGCCAGGAGTTCGCCGGCACGGTCACCGGCCTGCCCCGCTACCTGGCCCCGGAGCAGTGGACGGGTGCGGCGGCCTCCCCGGCCGGTGACATCTACGCCGCCACGGCCACCCTCTTCGAGTGCCTCACCGGTCGTCCGCCCTACGACGGGCGGAGCCTGCCGACCCTGCGTGACCAGCACGCGCATGCGCCGGTCCGCACCGACCCGGCCCCGCAGCCGCTGCACGACCTGCTGCGCCGGGGGATGGCCAAGCGGTCCGACGAGCGGGCCCAGTCGGCGCAGCTCCTGCTCGCCGAACTGGAGGAGGTCGCCGCCGAGGCGTACGGGGCGGACTGGGAGGAGTACGGCCGCTCCGAGCTGGCTCGACGGGCCGCCCTGCTGGTCGCCTTCTTCCCGTTCTCCGAGCCACCGGCGGGCAGCACCGGCCAGGCCGGCGCGGTTCGCGTGCCGCAGAAGCGCTCGACAGCGGGTCGGGAGATCCGTATGGGCCGGCGCGCGCGCACCGGCCTTGGGCGTCCGGTCCTGGTCGGCGGCGCCCTGGTGACGGTGGTGCTGCTCGGCGGCGTCGGCTACCGGTACGCCGCCACCGACGAGCCCGACCCCGCCACCCCGATGGAGGCCGCCGGTCCGCTCGCGGTCGTGGCGGACCCGAGGCCCAGTTCCGTCGCGCCGCCGCCGCCGGCCAGCCCGACCCCGTCGGCCACGCCGAGTCCTTCCGCCGTGGCGGCGACCTCCGCCAGCGCGACGGCGGCCGCGTCGTCCCGGCCGCCGTCGCCCACGGCGCGGCCCACTACCGCCGCGCCGTCCCCGACGCCCAGGGCCACCGCGTCGGCCGGCGGCACACCGACACCGTCCCCGCCACCGGCGGACGTCACCGCCCCCACGGTCGGCGCGCCGGCCGCCAGGTCGAGCACCCTGACCCCACGGGGCTGCCCGTACGGGGTCACCTCCACGCCGGTCACCGTCACCGTCACCGACGACCGGTCCGCCGCCGCCGGGCTGCGGGTGACGCTGCGGTACACCGTCGGGCAGCAGCCCGCCACGGTGGGCATGTCGTCGGTGGGCGGGGGCGGGTTCCAGGCCACCCTCGGCCCGTTCGACCAGCCCGCCGAGACCGCACAGATCGCACTGCACGTGAGCGCCGTCGACGCCGCCGGCAATTCCGCCGGGCCGGTCGGGCCGGCGTACGTGAGCCTCCGCTCGACCTGCGCCGCGGACTGAGCGCGCGCGGCGCGAGGGCACGGCCGGGTGGTGGCCCCGACCGGCCCGGTGGGTTGCCGGCGCCGTCATCGGTGCCCCCGCGACGCGGCGGTCCGGCAACGCCTACGCTTCACGCTTCCGGTGGGCCGTACGTGGTGCGATGGTGTTTCCGCGCGGGCCAGCCAGGGTAGACCCGCCGGATCCGTTGCGACCCTGGGGTGAGGATTCTTGATGAGAGACAACGTCGGCGACGCCGTGGGGGAGGCCCTGGGTGCGGTGCTGCTCTTCCTGCCCAAGGCCGTCGGGTTCGTGGCGATCCTGGTGGCCGGTTGGCTGATCGCGAAGGCCGTGCTGAAGGTCGTGGGCGCGGTGCTGGAACGGGTCGGGTTCGATCGGGCGGTCGAGCGCGGCGGGATCAAGACCGCGCTGGCCCGGTCCCGGTACGACGCGAGCGACATCGTGGCGAAGCTGGCCTACTACGCGCTGCTGCTGGTGACGTTGCAGCTCGCGTTCGGCATCTGGGGGCCCAACCCGGTTTCGGAGCTGATCGCCGGGGTGGTCGCGTGGCTGCCCCGGGCCTTCGTGGCGATCGTGATCGTGGTGGTCGCCGCGGCGATCGCGCACGCGGTGAAGGACATCATCAGCGGCGCGCTGGGCGGCCTGTCGTACGGGCGGGTGCTGGCGAACGTCGCGTCGGTCTTCATCATCGGCCTGGGCGTCATCGCGGCCCTCGACCAGATCGGTGTGGCGACGGCGGTGACGACGCCGGTGCTGGTGGCGGTGCTGGCGACCATCGGCGGCATCCTCGTCGTCGGCGTCGGCGGCGGGCTGGTGCGTCCGATGCAGAGCCGGTGGGAGTCGTGGCTGAGCCGGGCGGAGCGGGAGTCGCAGACCATCGCGACGCACGCGCGGGCCTACCAGGCGCAGCGGCGCGAGGCGGCGGAGAAGTCGGCGCGCGAGGCGGCGGAGAAGTCGGCGCGCGAGGCGGCGGAGAAGCAGGCGGCCACGGCACCGCCGGCCGACGACGCCGACCGGACGCAGGTCGTGCCGCAGGTCGTGCCGGCGGTGAGGGCCACGGACGCCGACCGGACGCAGGTGGTGCCGAGGGCGACCCCGGGCGACGACGACGTCGACCGCACGCAGATCGTGCCCGCCGTGGCCGGCGGCGACGACGCCGACCGGACGCAGGTGGTCTCCCTGCCGGAGGACGCCACGATGGTCATTCCCCGGCCGGGTGGGGACGCCTCCGCGCGCTGAGCGCGCGCCCTGCCCGTGCCCTGCGGGGCCGGGACGGATCGGATCAGTCGGGCAGCGCGTCGAGGTAGGTCCAGCGGCCGTCGTCGCGGGTGAAGCGACTGTGTTCGGTGAGCGTCCCGGGCCGGCCGGCCTGGCGGTAGTGGGCCCGGAAGGCGACGGTGCCGGTGCTGTCGAAGAGCCCGCCGCGCTCGGTGTCGAGGATGTCCAGCCGGGTCCACCGCTGCCCGGGGTCGAGGCGCAGCCGCGCGGGCCGGGTCGAGGGGTGCCAACTGCGCAGCAGGTAGGCGGTGTCGCCGACGGCGAAGGCGCTGAACCGGGACCGCATCAGGGCCTCGGCGGTCGCCGCTTCCGCCTCGCCCCGGTGCAGGCGGCCGCAGCACGAGGCGTACGGCTGGCCGGTGCCGCAGGGGCACGGGCCGGCCGGGTCGAGGGGTGCGCCGCCACGGTTGGGTCGTTTCGCCACGGGCCCATCCTGCCGCAGCGGCGGTCGGGGTCCGCCTGCGGCTCCGCGTCCGGCCGCCCTCCGCCCGGTGGTCTCCGCGCCACCGGGCGGTCGGGCGGCCCCGGGTGCCCGGCGCGGCGGCTGGCCCCTGGCTGGGTGTGGGTGTGGTGAAGGGCCGGTCCCCGGGTGGGGGCCGGCCCTTCGTGTGGTGCGGTGGTGTGGTGGGTCAG
>NZ_JBNCLB010000025.1:0-25404 GCF_049841815.1 Micromonospora sp. DT233
GGACGCCTCGCGGCCTCGTGACGGGGGCCCGGTCCGACGCCATTCGTCGGACCGGGCCCCCGCCTTCGCGCCGCCCCCCCCCCCCCCCCCCGCCCCCCCCCCCCCCCCCGCCCCCCCCCCCCCCCCCCCCCCCCCCCCCCGCGTCCCCCACCCTTCCCGCCCCGGTGATCAAGAGGTTTGTGTCATCCGCCGCCGGATTCCTGACGCAAACCTCTTGATCAACACACCCGAGGGTGGCGGTTAGGGGCGGTCTCGCTTCGGGAGCTTCGCCGCCACGGCCTCGTAGGACGCGTCGACCGCCTCCAACAGCTCGTCGTCGTCGATTGCGCCCGTGAGGCGCAGGCTGTTCCAGCCCGACCGGCCTAGGTAGGCCAGGGGGACCGCGTCGTCGGGGAACCGGTGCAGCCACTCGTCGGCGAGCTCCCGGGTCGGCCCGCACTTGACGCCCACCCGCTCGCCCGACTCCCCACCGAGGAAGGCGAAGATCCGGCCGCCCACCTTCACGACCTCGCCGTCGTCCCAGGGCCGGTCCAGCCACGCGCCCGGCTTCGCCAGGCAGTACGCCAGCAGCTCCGCGCGCTCCATCACCTGCTCCCGTCGTCGCCCTGGCCCGCACCGGCGGCGGCGTCGCCGTGTCGACCGTGGGCGTCGTCGGCCGCGGGCGCGACGCCCACCCGGTCGGTGAGGCGTTCGAAGCGCTGTCGGGCGGCCTGGGCCGAGCCGAGCCCGAGGCCGTGGGCGATCGCCTGCCAGGTCAGCCCCCGGTCGCGGGTCAACCGGAGCAGTCCGGCCTCCAGCGCGTCCACCTCGGCGCGCAGGTGCGGCACCAGGGTGAGCGCGGCCACCAGGTCGGCGGAGTCGACCGGCTCCTCGTCGGGGGCCAGCTCGACCCCGCCGGCGGCCAACCCGGTCACCAGGGCCACCGCCTCGTACGGGTCCGGCAGGTACGGGTTGGTGTGGCGGCGTCGGCGCGCCTCGTCGCCGGCGTGCCGCTCGGCAATCCGGATCAGTGCCGCGTGGCTACGCCGGGCCCGGGCCTGGCCGGGGTCGGGCGCGGTGAACGGTGCCTGCCCTGTCGCATTCATGCCGTCGAGTCCAGCACGTAAACAGAGCGTTGTCAACGAAGTGTTTAAAGTGTGCCCGGGTACGCCGACTGTTTCCGTTTTCCGCCGGGCTGAGAAGATCACGGGCCCGAACCTTCTTGAGCGAGGACGGTGACGTGCACCCGCTGCCCCGTGAACAGCGCTCCTCGTACGGCCGTCGTCTGCTGGCAGCGATCCCCGAGCCCGGCCTGCGCCGGTCGCTGGCCGCGCGCCTCGGCTCGTCGGGCTACCTCGTCGAGGCGGTGGGCACGGGTGCCGCCGCCATGGCGCTGCTCAACGAGCAGCGCTTCGACCTGATCATCGTGGACATCGACATTCCCGACCTGCGCGACCTCGCCCACCACCGCCCCGCCCTGATCGAGCGACCCCCCGTGCTCTGCGTCACCTCGTGCGACCTGCTCACGGAGCTGCTGCCGGAGGTCGGCATCGAGGTGGCGGACTACGTCACCAAGCCGTGCCGGACCCCCGAGTTGCTGGCGCGGGTCGAGGTGCTGCTGCGGGCGCGCGGCGGTGCCCGGGATCCGGTGCTGCGCCACGACGACCTGATCCTCGACGAGGTCGTCTACCAGGCCTGGCGCGGCGAGCGTCGGCTCGAGGTGACGGCGGCCGAGTACCGGCTGCTGCGCCACCTGCTGCTCAACGCCGGCCAGGTGCTGACCAAGGACCAGCTGGCCTGGCAGGTCTGGGGCGAGGACCGTGACACCAACGCCATCGAGCGGCTGATGTCCCGCCTGCGGCGCAAGGTCGACCAGAACCCGCCCGCGCTCATCCACACCCGGCGCGGGTTCGGCTACTGGCTGGGAACCGGGGACCCGCCCACGCAGTGACCTGCGTCACGTCTGGAAATTGTCAGGTTCGCGTCCGGAGTGCGTCAGACGAATCTGTTTGTATGAATTCGTTGAAGATTCCCGCCATTCGATGCCGACGTGGTGTCCGTGGCGACGACCTGAGGGGGCCCATGTTCGAGACCCTGGCATCCGCCGGCCGCATCCCCGAGTACCCGATGCAGCGCGATCCGCAGTGCCCCTTCGCGCCCGCCGCGACGTACCGCGCGATGACGGTCGAGGACCCGGTCGGCAAGGTACGGATCTGGGACGGCAGCACCCCCTGGTTCGTCAGCCGCCACGCCGACCAGCGCGCCCTGCTCAACGACCCGCGCCTGAGCATCGACGAGAAGCGCCCCGGCTATCCGCACATGACCCGCAGCCGCGCGGCCGGCGCCCCGCACCACCCGGCGCTGATCACCAACACCGACCCGCCCGAGCACACCCGGCTGCGCCGCTCGGTCAACGCCCCCTTCATGGTCAAGCGGGTCGAGGCGCTGCGCCCGCGCATCCAGCAGGTCCTCGACGGCCTGATCGACGACATGCTCGCCGGCCCGAAGCCCGCGGACCTGGTCCAGGCGATCGGGCTGCCGGTGCCGACCGTGATCATCACCGAGATCCTCGGCGCGCCGTACGCCGACCGTGAGCTGTTCCAGACCACCAGCCACCTGCTGGTCAGCCACGAGGCGACCCCCGAGGAGGCAGGGGAGGCCGCCAAGGCCCTCAGCGGCTACCTCGGCGACCTCTTCGCGAAGAAGATGGCCGACCCCGGCGACGACGTGCTCTCCGAGATGGCCGGCAAGGTCAAGCAGGGCGAGATGAGCGTGCCGGAGGCCATCACCATGGCCATGGCGGTCCTGATCGCCGGGCACGAGACCAGCGCCAGCATGATCTCGCTGGGCACCCTCGCCCTGCTGCAGAACCCGGAGCAGCTGGCCCTGCTGCGCGAGCGCGGCGACGACGCCAAGTTCGTCGCCAACGCCGCCGAGGAGCTGCTGCGCTACCTGACGATCGTGCACACCGGCATCCGGCGCATCGCCAACGAGGACATCGCCCTGCACGACAAGGTGATCAAGGCCGGCGACGGGGTCATCTTCGAGCTCGCCGGCGCGAACTACGACGCCACCGAGTTCCCCGAGCCCGACAAGCTGGACCTGACCCGGCCCGCCCGCTCGCACCACGCGTTCGGCTACGGCGCCCACCAGTGCCTGGGGCAGTCCCTGGCCCGGGTGGAGCTGCAGGTCGTCTACGGCACCCTCTACCGCCGCATTCCCACCCTCGCCCTGGCGGTGCCGTTCGAGGAGGTGCCGTTCGCGATGGAAGGCGTCGCGTACGGCCTGAAGTCGCTGCCGGTCACCTGGTGACCCCGTTTCCCGAGGAGATCGCATGACCATGCGGGTGGAGTTCGACGAGCCCAAGTGCGTCGCGGCCGGGCAGTGCGCCATGGTCGCCCCGGACGTGTTCGACCAGCGCGACGACGACGGCGTCGCCATCGTGCTGCAGGCCACGCCCGGTCCGGAGCTGTACGACGAGGTGCGCGAGGCCGCAGCGGTCTGCCCGGCCGCCGCGATCCGCCTGGTGGAGCAGTGACGGACGCTCCCCTGCGCCACATCGTCGTGGTGGGCGCCTCGGCCGCGGGACTCGCCGCGGTCGAGACGCTGCGCCGCGAGGGGTACGCGGGCACGCTCACCCTGATCGGGGCGGAGCTCGACGCCCCGTACGACCGGCCGCCGCTGTCCAAGCAGCTCCTCGCCGGCGACTGGGAGGCCGAACGGCTGGCCCTGCGCACCGTCGAACACCTCGACGGGCTGCGCCTGGACCTGCGCCTGGGCACCGTCGCCACCGCCCTGGACCCGGTGGCCCGGGTCGTGCACCTGGCCGGGGGCGACCCGGTCGGCTACGACGGGTTGATCGTGGCCACCGGGGTGCGCCCCCGCCGGCTGCCGGGCGGGGGCGGGCACGTGCTCCGTACCCTGCATGACGCCCTGGCGTTGCGCGGGCGGCTCGGCCCGGGTCGCCGGCTCGCGGTCGTCGGCGCGGGGTTCCTCGGCGCGGAGGCCGCCGCCGTCGCCCGGGGCCTCGGCTGCGCGGTGACGCTGCTCGAACCCGCCCCGGTCCCCCTCGCCCACGCGGTGGGGGAGCGGGTCGGCCGGGTGCTCTCGCAGGCGCACCTCGAGCACGGCGTCGACCTGCGCACCGGCGTGGCGGTCACCACGGTGACCGACGGCGGCGTGCTGCTGGCCGACGGCGAGGCGGTGGAGGCCGACGAGGTGCTGGTGGCGATCGGGTCGCTGCCCAACACCGAGTGGCTCGACGGCAGCGGCCTGACCGTGGCCGACGGCCTGCTCTGCGACGAGTTCAGCGCCGCCGCCGGTGACGTGTACGGGGCGGGGGACGTGGCGCGCTGGCACAACCCGCTCTTCGGCGAGACGATGCGCATCGAGCACCGCACCAACGCCGCCGAGCAGGCCATGGCCGCCGCCCGCAACCTGCTGCACCCGCAGGCGCGTAAGCCCTTCGCCCCGCTGCCGTACTTCTGGTCCGACCAGTACGACATGAAGATCCAGGCATACGGCTACCTGCGCGGCCACGACACCGTCGAGATCACCGAGGGTGACCTCTCGCGGCGGCGCTTCCTCGCCGCGTACCGGAAGGAAGGCCGCCTGGTCGGCGCCCTCGCGGTCGGCATGCCCCCCAAGGCCCTCCGCCCGTGGCGCCAGGCCCTACTGAGCAAGGAGCAAGCATGACCAACCACCCCGACGTCGTCGTGGTCACCGGGGCCGGCGGCATGGGCCTGGCCGTCGCCCGGCGCCTCGGCAGCGGCCGTACGGTCGTCCTGGCCGACGCCTCCGGCGAGCAGCTCGACCGGGCCGTCGCCGCGCTGCGCGCCGAGGGGTACGCCGCCCAGGGCCAGCTCACCGACGTCGCCGACGCCCAGGCGGTCGGCGCGCTCGCCGAGGCCGCCGCGGCGCAGGGCCGCATCGCCGCCGTGGTGCACACCGCCGGCGTCTCCGCCGCCACCTCCACGGTCGAGAAGATCATGCGGGTCGACGTGGCCGGCACCGCCCACGTCATCGACGCGTTCACGACGGTGGCGAGCCGGGGCACGTCGCTGGTCTGCATCGCCAGCATGGCCGGGCACTACGCGACGCTGAGCCACGACGACGAGCGCGCCCTGGCGACCGCACCCACCGAGGAACTGCTCTCGCTCGACGTGCTCACCTCGGCCGGCGAGGACCCGATCATGGCGTACATCATCGCCAAGCGCGCCAACCAGGTCCGGGTGCAGGCGGCGGCGCTGGCCTGGAACCGGCTCGGCGCCCGGATCAACACGGTCAGCCCCGGCGTCATCTCCACCGCGATGGCCAAGGCCGAATCCGAGTCCGCCTCGGGCGACCACATGATGGCCATGCTCGACGCCTGCGGCGCCGGCCGCACCGGGACCCCCGCCGAGATCGCCGACGTGGTGGCCTTCCTGACCGGCCCGGACTCGCTCTACATCACCGGCACCGACGTCCTCATCGACGGCGGGCAGGCCGCCTGGCTGCGCTGGCACCGCCCCCGGTGAACCGCCGCCCCCGGCGGCTCACCGTCGTCTCGCCCACCGACCCCGACGGCGTCCACCTGTTGCTGGAGCCGAACGGCACGGCGGTGGCGCGGACGTACCAGTGGGGGTGCGCGAGGCGGGGCCTCCCGTGATCATCTTCGAGCTGGTCAGCCTCCAGCAGCCGCTCGGCTGAGCGGCCGGGCCGCGAAGGCCGCCGCACCAGGCGAAAATTCTGTGCCGCCCGGACGGTACCGGGGTTAGTTTGATCGGGCAGGCGCGCACCGACGCGTAAGTCGACCGGCCCTCCAACCTAGCTGGGCCGTTCGTCAGTGCCTCGGCAGTGTCACATCCTGCGGTTTGCTTGCTGACGCCGACCAACTGCCCTGATCGAGGAGACCGTGCCCGAGACCAGCCTTGCCGCTGCGAGCAGTCCCGTGCCGGCGTCCGCGCACTGGAAACGCAACGTCACGCTCTTCCTGTCCGGCCAGACCGTGTCGCTGTTCGGTTCGGCCATCGTCCAGTACGTCGTCATGTGGTACGTGACGCTGGAGACCAAGTCGGGCATGGCGGTCGCCCTCTACGCCGTCTGCGCGTTCGTCCCCCAGGGCGTCGTGTCGATCTTCGGCGGGGTGCTGGCGGACCGGATGAACCGCAAGACGCTGGCGATCGTCGCCGACGCGGGCATCGCGGCGGCGACCCTGGTCCTGGCCCTGTTGATGTGGAACGGCATCACGGAGCTGTGGGTGATCCTGCTGGCGGTCGCGGTCCGCTCCTTCGGGGCCGGGGTGCAGACGCCGACGGTGCAGGCGATCATTCCGCAGATCGTGCCGGCCGATCAGCTGATGCGGATCAACGGCATGTTCCAGTCCATCAGCTCCGCGATGGCCCTGCTGGCCCCGGCGGCGGCTGCCGCCATCTACGCCGGTTTCGGAGTGGTGCCGGTCTTCTTCCTGGACGTGGTTACCGCCATGATCGGCATCGGGCTGCTGGCCCTGGTCGCGGTCCCCACCCTGGATCGGGCGGCGGCGGCGCCGACGACCTACCGACAGGACCTGATCGAGGGCATGCAGTACATCTGGACCCATCGGGTCGTCCGCTGGCTGCTGCTGGTCTTCGCGATCATCTTCATGCTCACCGTCGCGCCGTCGTTCGTCACGCCACTGATGGTGGCCCGCACCTTCGGCAGCGAGAAGTGGATGGTGGCCGTACTGGAGATTGCGTTCAGCGCGGGAATGGTGCTCGGCGGGGCGGTGATCGCCACCTGGCTGGCCAAGCGCAGCAGGATCGGGCTCATCCTGATCTCCACCTTCAGCTTCGCGGTCCTCACCGTGGCGCTCGGCCTCAGCACCAACCTGTGGGTCTTCTACGGCTTCATGTTCTTGTTCGGGTTCGCGGTTCCCCTCTTCTCCACCCCGTTCATGACCCTGATCCAGGAGACGGTGGAGCCGGAGAAGCACGGCAGGGTGTTCAGCTACGTCGGCATCGTGATGGCCCTGGCCACCCCGATCGGCATGGTGGTGTTCGGCCCGCTGGCCGACGTGGTCAGCGTCCAGACCCTGCTGATCGCGGCCGGTCTGGTCACGATTGCCGTGACGATCGTGGCGATCGTGGTGCCGTCCGGGCAGGCCGCGATCGCCGCCGCCCGGGCCACGTCGTCCCCGGCGGCCGAGGGCCCCGCCGCCGAGGCGTCCCTGGCAGCCCTCCGCTAGCGGGTGCGTCGGTTCGGCCCCGGCTAGGCTCGGGCGATGGTGCAGCCTCCCGATGCGCCGGCGCGCACCCCCGACCTCGCCGCGCTGGCCGACCTGCTTGCCGGGGCAGTCGTGCCCGCCGCCCGGGGACTGCTCGGGTGCCGGCTCACCACCGGCGGGGTCACCGTCCGGATCACCGAGGTCGAGGCGTACGCCGGCACCGCCGGCGACCCGGCCTCGCACGCCCACCGGGGCCGTACCCCGCGCAACGCGGTGATGTTCGGCCCCGCCGGGCACGCCTACGTCTACTTCACCTACGGCATGCACTGGTGCGTCAACGTGGTGACCGGGCCGGACGGGGAGGCCTCGGCGGTGCTGCTGCGCGCCGGCGAGGTGGTCGAGGGCGTCGAGGCGGCCCGCGTCCGGCGGCCCGCCGCGCGCCGGGACGCGGACCTGGCCCATGGGCCGGCCCGGCTCTGCGCCGCGCTCGGCATCGACCGGGCGGCGTACGGCTGCGACCTGCTCGGCGACGGCCCGGTGCGGTTGCGCCCGGCCGCCGAGCCGGTGCCCGAGGCCGCGATCACGGCCGGCCCCCGGGTCGGCGTGACCGGCGCGCACGACGTGCTCTGGCGGTTCTGGATCGCCGGCGACCCGACGGTGAGCGAGTACCGCCGGCACGTGCCCCGCTCCCGGCGCTGACCAGCCCGTCCGCCCCGATCCGCGCGTCCCGGGCGGTGCGCCGCGCCAATTCTTGTCGGTCCCGGTGGCCATAATCACGCCACCTGCTTCCGGCCCCGAAGGACAACCATGGCGACCCTGCTTGCGATCGGCACCGGCAAGGGCCTGTTCCTGGCCACCAGCACCGACGGCCGCCGCAGTTGGGTGGTGAGCGGCCCGCACTTCCCGATGACCGGGGTCTACGCGGTGGCGATCGACAAGCGCCGTTCCGTTCCCCGCCTGCTGGCCGGCACGACCAGCTCGCACTTCGGGCCCAGCGTGGCCAGCAGCGACGACCTGGGGGTGTCCTGGCACGAGCCCGAGCACGCCCCGGTGGCCTTCCCGGCCGACACGTCCGCCACCCTCGGCCGGGTCTGGCAGCTCACCCCCGCCGGGCCGGCGGAGCCGGACGTGGTCTGGGCCGGCACCGAGCCGTCGGCGCTGTTCCGCTCCGCCGACGGCGGCCACACGTTCGAGCTGGTCCGCCCGCTCTGGGACCATCCGCACCGCGAGCAGTGGGAGGCGGGCTTCGGCGGGCAGGCGGTGCACAGCGTCCTGCCGCACCCGCACGACCCGGCGCGGCTGGTGGTGGCGATGTCCACCGGCGGGGTCTACCGCTCCGACGACGCGGGGGCGAGCTGGGCGCCGGGCAACACCGGCATCCGCGCCTACTTCATGCCCGACGAGTGGCCCGAGTTCGGCCAGTGCGTCCACAAGATCGCCCGCGACGCCGGCGACCCCGCGCGGCTCTACGCGCAGAACCACCACGGGGTCTACCGCTCCGACGACGAGGGGCGCAGCTGGTCCTCGATCGCCGCCGGCCTGCCCAGCGACTTCGGCTTCCCGATGGTCGCCCATCCCACCCGGCCCGGGACGATCTGGTCGTTCCCCCTCACCGCCGACTCGCGCCGCTTCCCGGCCGACGAGCGCTGCCGGGTCTACCGCTCGGCGGACGCGGGCGAGACGTGGGAGGCGCTCTCGGCCGGCCTGCCCGACGGCCCGTACTACCCGGCGGTGCTGCGCGACGCCATGTGCGCCGACGACGCCGACCCCGCCGGGGTCTACTTCGGCACCCGCTGCGGCGAGGTCTACGCCAGCCGGGACGAGGGCGACTCCTGGTCCCTGGTCGCCGCCCACCTGCCCGACGTGCTCTGTGTCCGGGCCGCGGAGGTCTGAGTGGTCACCGTCTGGGTCCCCGGCCCGCTGCGCGGTGAGGTCGGTGGCGCGACGCGGCTGGCCGTCGCCGCCGACGGCACGCTGCGCGACGTCCTCGACGCGCTCGCCGTCGACTGGCCCCGGCTGGCCCGCCGGCTGCGCGACGAGCGCGGTGAGCTGCGGCGATACGTCAACGTCTACGTCGACGGGGAAGACTGCCGACACGTCGGCGGGCTGGCCGCCGCGGTGCGTCCCGGTGCCGAGGTGCGGGTGATTCCCTCGGTGGCCGGCGGCTGACCACGGCTCCGGCGACCGACCCGCCCGCCCCCGGTCGCCGGAATAGTTGACGCGTCAAATAGGTTGTGCGCTGCGTTCGAGGGCCGCCAGACGGGGCCGACAGTCAGCGAGGAGCGGTCATGCAGTTCGGGATCTTCACCGTCGGAGACGTCACCGTCGACCCGACCAACGGGCGGGCGCCGTCCGAGCACGAGCGGATCAAGGCGATGGTGACGATCGCCCAGAAGGTGGAGGAAGTCGGCCTCGACGTCTTCGCCACCGGCGAGCACCACAACCCCCCGTTCGTGCCGTCGTCGCCCACCACCATGCTGGGCTGGATCGCGGCCCGCACCGAGCGGCTGCTGCTCTCCACCGCGACCACGCTGATCACCACCAACGACCCGGTGAAGATCGCCGAGGACTACGCGATGCTCCAGCACCTTGCCGACGGCCGCGTCGACCTGATGCTCGGCCGGGGCAACACCGGCCCGGTCTACCCCTGGTTCGGCCAGGACATCCGCAACGGCATCCCGCTGACCATCGAGAACTACGACCTGCTGCACCGGCTCTGGCGCGAGGACGTGGTGAACTGGTCGGGCAAGTTCCGCACCCCGTTGCAGTCGTTCACCTCCGCCCCGCGCCCGCTCGACGGGGTGCCCCCGTTCGTCTGGCACGGCTCGATCCGCAGCCCCGAGGTCGCCGAGCAGGCCGCCTACTACGGCGACGGGTTCTTCGCCAACCACATCTTCTGGCCACCCGAGCACACCCAGCGGATGGTCGGCCTCTACCGGGAGCGCTTCGCGCACTACGGCCACGGCTCCCCGGACCAGGCGATCGTCGGGCTCGGCGGTCAGGTGTTCATGCGGCGCAACTCCCAGGACGCGGTCCGCGAATTCCGCCCGTACTTCGACAACGCCCCCGTCTACGGCCACGGGCCGTCGCTGGAGGAGTTCACCGAGCAGACCCCGCTGACCGTGGGCAGCCCGCAGCAGGTCATCGACCGCACCCTGGGCTTCCGCGACTACGTCGGCGACTACCAGCGGCAGCTCTTCCTGGTCGACCACGCCGGCCTGCCGCTGAAGACCGTGCTGGAGCAGCTCGACCTGCTCGGTGAGGTGGTTCCGGTGCTGCGCCGCGAGTTCGCCGCGCTGCGCCCCGCGCACGTGCCCGAGCCGCCCACCCACGCCTCGCTCGTCGCCGCCCGCGACGCCGCCGCGTCGACGGCCGAGCCCGCCGGGGCGGGGACGGAGGCCGGCCGGTGACCCGCCGTACCCTCGCCGTGGTCTCGGCCGGTCTCGGCCGCCCCTCGTCGACCCGGTTGCTGGCCGACCAGCTCGCCTCGGCGACCCGCGACGAGCTGGCCCGCGCCGGCGTCGAGGCCGAGCTGCGCCCGGTCGAGCTGCGCGACCACGCCCACGACGTGGTGAACAACCTGCTCACCGGCTTCCCGTCGGCCCCGCTGCGCGAGGCGCTGGAGACCGTCCGGGCCGCCGACGGCGTGCTGGCGGTCACCCCGATCTTCAACGCCTCCTACAGCGGGTTGTTCAAGTCGTTCTTCGACGTCCTCGACTCCGGCGCGTTGGCGGGCCGGCCGGTGCTGATCGCCGCCACCGGCGGCACCGCCCGGCACTCCCTGGCCCTGGAGCACGCGGTCCGGCCGATGTTCGCGTACCTGCGGGCGGTGGTCGTGCCCACGGCGGTCTTCGCCGCGCCGGAGGACTGGGCGGGCGGGGCCGCCGAGGGCGCCCTGCGCGGCCGGATCGTCCGCGCCGCCGCTGAGCTTGCCGACGAGGTGGTGCGGCGACCGGCCCCCGCGCCGGCCGACCCGTTCGCGCTGACCACCAGCTTCGACGACCTGCTGGCGGGCAACGACCGCCCCTGAGGACCGCCGGGGACCGGCCGCAGGTGGTGCCGATCGAGCGCGTACGGAATCGGCACGGCGACGCTGGTCTGTGCTGGTCCGTGTCCGTCGCGTCCGCCTCCGCCGGTCTGCGTCCTCTGCGCTGGTCTGCACCTGGGGACCCGACCGGCTCGGCCTGCGGTGTGGGGTCAGGACGACGCTTGTTTCGGCCGAGGGTGTCTGTCTCTGCCGGTCCGAGTGGCCCTCGCGCGCCCTTTGGAGCTGATGTCGTCAACGACTCATCCGGGTGATGTCGCAGACGACATCAGCTCCAAAGCGTCCCGAACAGGAGGGCGCCACCAACCGGGGCGCGGCGGCCGGTGCCGTTCACCTGGTGTCCGGTGCCGGCCGGCCGCCCCTGCCGCCGTGGCGCCCGGCGCTGCTGTCGTTGGCGGCCGGTGCCACGCCGGCCTCGTTGGCTGCGTGTTGCGGCCCAAGCTCGCCGTCACCAGTCACCACGAAGCCGTCCACGGCACGTGACTGGACGCCCCACCCGCCCACCTGCCGCAGCAACTGCCGGGCCGACGAAGGTGATCAGGACGCCATGGACCTAAAAACGCCCGTATGACGTCCATGGCGTCCTGATCACCGAAGCCGGGGCGTGGTTGGGCACCGACGGGAGACGGTGACGGCCGGACCCCGGTTCCCGCCGACCCCGGTCCGGGCGGGCCGAATGGCCTGCGGTCGCGCGTACGGACAAATGTGCGCCTGTCCCTTCAGCCGGCCTGCGGTGCGGTCGTCGGCCCGCTCAGCCGGCCTCGGTCGTGGCCTCGGCCGGGTGGGCGACCAGCACCGGGCAGTGGGCGTGTTGCACCAGCGCCTGACTGACCGAGCCGAGCAGCAGCCCGGTGAAGCCGCCGCGCCCGCGCGAGCCGACCACCACCAGGGCCGCGTCCCCGCTCGCCTCGATCAACGCCGGCCCGCCCGCGCCGGCCCGCAGCGTGCGGCACCGCACGGTCAGGCCCGGATGGGCCGCCTCCACCTCGGCGGCGGACACGGCCAGCAGGTCCGTCGCGGCGGCTCGGGCAGCCGTCGCCGACTCCTGCACCTCGTCGGGCACCGGCCGGGCGTCGTCGGCCGCCGCGACGTGCGCCAGCACCAGGTCGACGCCCCGGTGCGCGGCGGCGTCGGCGGCGAGGGCGACGGCGAGTCGCGCCGGTGGGGACCCGTCCACCCCGGCGATCACGGGACCGTCGACGGGGATCGGCTGCTCCTCGGGGCGCACGACCAGCACCGGGCAGCGCCCGTGCCCGGCCACCTGGGCGCTGACCGAGCCGAGCAGCAGGCCGGCGAAGCCACCCAGCCCTCGGCTGCCGACCACCACCAGCTCCGCCCGGCGGGACTCCTCGACCAGGCTCGCCGCCGGGCCGCCGGCGACCTGACGCGTCTCGACGTCGACGCCGGGCCAGCGTTGGCGCAGCTCGGCCGCGACCCGGTCGAGCATCCGCCGGGACTCGTCGGTCGGCGCGGGCACCCCCAGGTCGTACGGGTTGATCGGCACGCCGTAGCCGAGCGGGTGCAGGTAGCCGTGCACCAGCAGCAGCGGCCGCGACCGCCAGGCGGCCTCCTGCGCCGCGTGCTCGGCGGCGACCAGGCTGGACGGCGATCCGTCCACGCCCACCACGACAGGTCGGTTCATCGGCTCTCCCGGGCTCGGTCAGAGGTCATTGTGAACGCCTGCGACACCGACCATGGGCATTTGGCCGGACACGCCGGGTACGCCGTTCGGACAGCGAGGTGCCCGCGTCGGGCGGGGGGAGCGGCCGGCGCGGGCACGACGTGGGCGGACCCGCGGTCAGCCCTGGCCGGGCTTGCGGTGCCGCACGATCGCCAGCGGGGAGCGGGCGTGGTGCAGCACGGCGTGGCTGACCGAGCCGAGGAAGAGCCCGCCCCACGCGCCCCGGCCGTGCGCGCCGACGACGGTCAGCTGCGCGGAGGCGGACTCCTCGATCAGCACCCGGGCCGCCGCGCCCCGCACGAGGCGTTGCCGCACCGGCACCTGCGGGTACCGCTCCGCCCAGGCGGCGACCGCCTCGGCGAGCGCCCGCTCCTCCTCGGCGATCAGCGCGTCGATGTCGTACGCCAGGGGCGGGATGTCGCCGGGGCCGACCGGCGTGGGGTAGAGCCAGCTGTGCACCGCGACCAGGTCGGTGCCGCGCAGCGCCGCCTCTTCGAAGGCGAACTCGACGGCTTCGGTGCTGAGCGCCGAGCCGTCGACGCCCACCACCACCGGCCCGTCGGCACGAGGCTCGCTGCGTACCACGAGCACCGGGCAGCTGGCCCTGGCCGACATTTGGACCGCCGACGAGCCGACCAGCAGCTCGGCGAAGCCGTCGAGACCGCGCGAGCCGAGCACCAGCAGTGCCGCGTCGTGAGACTCCTGCAGCAGCACGGGGTTGGGGGAACCATCGACGACTTCGCCGACCACGTCGATCTCGGCGGCGACCTTCTTCGCCTCGGCGACCGCCTCGTCGACGATGTCGTGCGCGTGGTTGCGCGGCCCTGCCTCGGGCGGGGTGCCGGTCAACGCTCCGAGCGCGGCACCGACCAACGGCCAGCTGAGGGCGTGCACCACCCGCAGCGGGCGTTCGCGCGCCACGGCCTCGCGGGTCGCCACCCGGACCGCGTCCAGGGCCGAGACGGAACCGTCCACGCCCACCACGACCGGGGCACCGGATCTGTTGGTCATCGCAACCTCCTTCGTCCGCCTTCAGCCTGCTCCGGCGCGGGCCCGCCGGTCAGGGCCGCTGGGCCCGATCCCCGGGTCGTTGGTCCCGGGTCCCGTCGGGCGGCACCGCCGGGAACCACGAGCGGCGTCGCACGCTCGCCTGGATCCGGGACCAACGGCCCTGTCGCCGAGGGGTGGGGGAGACGTCGGATGGGAGGAGAACGATCGACCGGAGGGTGGAGACGCCCGCCGTTGCGGTGTTCCGGGGCGATGCGCCGGCCCCCCGCGCCGAGCCGGAAAGAGGCGGTCGATGACCCCGCTGGAGATGCTCCGCGAGCACCCGTTCCTGGCCGACGTTCCCGAGCCGTGGCTGACCCGGCTGACCGGGTACGCCCGCCCCGTCGTCTGGCACCCCGGCCACCGGCTGTTCCGGGCCGGTCAGCCCGCTGAGCGGTTCTGGCTGGTCCGTGCCGGGGAGGTGGCCCTGGACTTCCCGGTGCCCGGCCGGGGCGACGTGGGCATCGAGGAGATCGGTCCGGGCGGGGTGCTCGGCTGGTCCTGGCTCTTCCCGCCGTACCGTTGGCAGTTCGGGGCGGTGGCCGTGCGGCGCAGCACCGCGCTGGAGCTCACCGCCGTCGGGGTGCGGCGGCTGGTGGAGTCGGACGACGCGTTCGGCCGGCAGCTCACCGCCCGGTTCATGAGCGTGGTGGTCGACCGGCTCCAGGCGACCCGGGTGCGGTTGCTGGACCTGTACGGCCATTCCGCGGCCCTGCCCTCGACGGACGAACGGCTCTTCTCGGGCGGAGCGCTAGGCGGGGAAATCTCGAGGGCGGAGCGCTAGGCGGGGATCGTTCGGGCGGGCCTTGGACGCTTCGCGTTCACCCGGCGCCTGCCGCTAGTGCTCGCCGGGGCGCGGGGGGTCGGTGGGGCCGTCGAGGCGCCGGTGCACGACCAGCTCGTCGACCTCCAGCCGGCCGATGCGGAGCTCCCGGACGACCGCCCGGCGGATCACCAACCGCCGGATGGCGACGACGGCCACGGCGACGGCACCGCCGGCCAGTGCCCCGATGGCGAGCGAGCCGGTGGCGGCCGCGCCCAACGCGCGCGCCCCCAGCGCGGTCGCCCCGGTGGCAGACGCGCCTGTGGCGGCTGCGCCCGTGGCGGCTGCGCCGGTGGCCCGCGCGGGTGTCACCCGAGCCCGGAGCGCGTGCGAGATCCCTGAGCGGAACATGTCGTGGATTCTGTCACAGCGGCCCCGACCGGGCGGAGCCGTGACGGCGCGGTCTGGCTCAGTACACGGTCAACCCTCGTTCGGCGAACTGGCCGCGCACCCGGTCCAGCAGTTCCGCGGTGGGCGGCTCGGTCTGCGCCAGCGGGAAGGTCAACCCCAGCTCCGCGTACTTGTGCGCGCCCAGCCGGTGGAACGGCAGCACCTCCACCCGTTGCAGGCTGGTCAGCTCGGCGGCGAAGTCGGCGATCCCGGCGACGTTCTCCGGGGCGTCGGTGAGGCCGGGCACCAGCACGAACCGCATCCAGATGGGCGTGCCCCGCTGCGCCAACCGCCGGCCGAAGCGCAGGGTCGGGGCGACCTGCCCGGTCCGGGTGGCCCGCCGGTACGTCTCCGGGTCCCGCGACTTGACGTCCAGCAGCACCAGGTCGGTGGCGTCGAGCAGGGCGTCGTCGGCGCGGTCGCCGAGGAACCCGGAGGTGTCCAGCGCCGTGTGCAGGCCCAGGTCGTGACAGCGGCGCAGCACCTCACCGGCGAACCGGTGCTGCAGCAGCGGCTCACCGCCGCTGAGCGTCACCCCGCCGCCGGCCATCTCGATGAACCGCCGGTAGCGCCCGATCTCCGCCATCAGCTCGTCGACCGTGCGGTGCCGGCCGCTGCGCCGGTACCAGGTGTCCGGGCTGTGGCAGTACTGGCAGCGCAGGGGGCAGCCGGCCAGGAAGGCCACGAAGCGGGTGCCGGGGCCGTCCACCCCGACCGACAGGTCCCAGGAGTGGACGGCCCCGGTGAGCTCCCGCGCGGCCTGCGCCGCCGGGTGCCCTGCGCCGTCGTCGACGGTCACAGCGACCCGTGGAAGGTGCGCGACACCACGTCCCGCTGCTGCTCGGGGGTCAGCCGCACGAAGTTCACCGCGTACCCGGAGACCCGGACCGTGAGCTGGGGGTAGCGCTCCGGGTGGGACATCGCGTCGAGCAGGGTGGCCCGGTCCAGCACGTTGACGTTGAGGTGGAACCCGCCGGCGTCGGTGTACCCGTCGAGCACCCCGGCCAGGTTGCCGATCCGCTCCTCGCGGGTGTGCCCCAGCCCGTCGGGGGTGACCGTGCCGGTCAGCGAGATGCCGTCGCGGGCGGCGTCGTACGGCAGCTTCGCCACCGACAGCGCGGCCGCGACCAGGCCGTGGGTGTCCCGGCCGTTGGTCGGGTTCGCGCCCGGCGCAAACGGCTCGCCGGCCCGCCGGCCGTCCGGGGTGTTGCCGGTGTGCTTGCCGTAGACCACGTTGGAGGTGATCGTGAGCACCGACATGCTCAGCTCGGCGTCGCGGTAGGTGCGCTGCCGGCGCAGCTTCTCCGCGAACGTCTCCACCAGCCACACCGCGATGTCGTCGGCCCGGTCGTCGTTGTTGCCGTACGTCGGCGGCTCGCCCTCCACCGCGTAGTCGATGGCCAGCCCGGTGGCGTCGCGCAGCACCTTCACCTTGCCGTACCGGATCGCGGCGAGGCTGTCCACCGCCACCGACAGCCCGGCGACCCCGGTGGCCATGAAGCGGTGCACCGGGTAGTCGTGCAGCGCCATCTCCAGCCGCTCGTAGGCGTACCGGTCGTGCATGTGGTGGATGACGTTCAGCGCGTCCACGTACGTCTCGGCCAGCCAGTCCAGCGTCCGGTCGTACGCGGCGAGCACCTCGTCGTAGTCGAGCACCTCGCCGCCCACCGGCGGGGCGGCCGGGGCGACCTGCTCGCCGGTCAGCTCGTCTCGGCCGCCGTTGAGCGCGTACAGCAGCGCCTTGGCGAGGTTGGCCCGCGCGCCGAAGAACTGCATGTCCCGGCCCACCCGCATGGCCGACACGCAGCACGCGATGGCGGTGTCGTCGTCGTACGCGGGGCGGATCAGCTCGTCGTTCTCGTACTGGATGGCGCTGGTGTCCAGCGACACCTGGGCGCAGAACCGCTTGAACCCGTCGGGCAGCCGGGGCGACCAGAGCACCGTCAGGTTCGGCTCCGGGGCCGGGCCGAGGTTGTAGAGGGTCTGCAGGTAGCGGAAGCTGGTCCGGGTCACCAGCGGGCGGCCGTCGACGCCCATCCCGCCGAGGGCTTCGGTGACCCACGTCGGGTCGCCGGAGAAGAGCTGGTCGTACTCGGGGGTGCGCAGGAACCGCACGATCCGCAGCTTGATCACGAAGTCGTCGATCAGCTCCTGCGCGGCGGCCTCGGTCAGCAGCCCCTCGGCCAGGTCCCGCCGCAGGTAGACGTCGACGAAGGCGGCGGTCCGCCCGAGCGACATCGCCGCGCCGTTCTGCTCCTTGATGGCGGCCAGGTAGGCGAAGTACAGCCACTGGATCGCCTCGCGGCCGGTGGTGGCCGGGCCGGAGATGTCGTAGCCGTAGCCGGCGGCCATCTCCTTCAGCTCACCCAGGGCGCGGATCTGCTCGGACAGCTCCTCCCGGTCCCGGATCACGTCGTCGCTCGACGGCCGGTCGTTCAGCGCCGCCTTCGCCTCGCGGCGCTGCGCGACGAGGCGGTCCACCCCGTAGAGCGCCACCCGCCGGTAGTCGCCGATGATCCGACCCCGCCCGTACGCGTCGGGCAGCCCGGTGATGATGTGCGAGCGCCGCGCGGCCAGCACGTCGGAGGGGTACGCGTCGAAGACCGCGTCGTTGTGCGTCTTGCGGTAGCTCGTGTAGATCCGGTGCACCGTGGGGTCCGGGTCGAAGCCGTACGCCTTCAGCGCGCCCTCGACCATCCGCAGCCCGCCGTTGGGCATGATCGCCCGGCGCAGCGGCGCGTCGGTCTGCAACCCGACGATCAGCTCGCGGTCGCGGTCGATGTACCCGGGGGCGTGGGCGGTGATCGTGGACGGGGTGGCCGGGTCGATGTCGTAGACCCCCCGGCGGCGCTCCTCGGGGAACATCTCCGTCAGCCGACCCCAGACCGCCTGGGTCCGCTCGGTGGGGCCGGCGAGGAACGCGGCGTCACCGAGGTACGGCTCGTGGTTGTGGCGGACGAAGTCCGCGACGTCGACCGTGGTCTGCCACGCCCCGTCGGCGAAGCCCCGCCACGGGGCGCGGACCTGCTCGGTGTCAATCATGATCGCTACCTCCACATCGCTTGCCCCACCAGCGTGCGCCGCCCGCCCCGCCCCGGGCAGAGTCCCCGGACCGCCCCACCCGGGACCTTCGGCCCACCCGCGCCGCGCGGGTACCCTGCCGAGGTGACCGCCGAGGACCCGCGCCCGCCCGGCGCCGGGCAGGTGCGCCTGCGCCCGGTGCGCGACGCCGACCTGCCGCACTTCTTCGCCTTCGAGCAGGACCCGGAGGCCAACCGGGTGGCCGCCTTCGGCCCCGTCGACCCGGCCGACCGGGCGGCGTTCGACGCGCACTGGCGACGCATCTGCGCCGAGCCGGCGATCGTCACCCGCACCGTCACCGTCGACGGCGACGTCGTCGGCCACGTCGTCGCCTTCCCCGTCGGGGAGCAGACCGAGGTCAGCTACTGGCTCGACCGGGCCCGCTGGGGTCACGGGTACGCCACCCGCGCCCTCGCCGCGCTCCTGGCCGAGCTGCCGCAGCGCCCGGTGCAGGCCCGCGCCGCCAAGGACAACGCCGCCTCCCTCGCCGTGCTGCGCAAGTGCGGCTTCGTCGTCACCGGCGAGGACCGGGGGTACGCCAACGGCCGCCGCGCCGAGGTCGAGGAGTGGGTCCTGGAACTGGCCGGCTGACCCCGCCCGCCGGCCAGCACCGGCACCGCCAGGCGGGCTGGCCTGGGCGACCTCTAGTCTCGCGGGGTGAACTGGCTGGACATGATCGGCTGGATCGGCTCCGCGCTGCTGGTCTGGTCGCTGCTGCAGGCGCGTGTGCTGCGGCTGCGCGCGCTCAACCTCGTCGGCTGCCTGGTGCTGATCGGCTACAACGCCGCCCTCGCCGTCTGGCCGATGGTCGGGCTCAACGTGGTGCTCTCCGTGATCAACGTGTGGTATCTGCGGAAGATGCTGGCCACCCGCCACGACGAGACCACGTACGCCGTCGTCGAGGTGGGCGTCGACGACGGCTTCCTCGCGCACACCCTGCGGGTGCACGCCGCCGACATCGCGCGGTTCAACCCCGACTTCCACTGGGCCGACTACACCGGCCGGCGCTCGGCGTTCCTGGTGGTCCGCGCCGACGAGGTGGTGGGGGTGGTGCTGGCGCATGCCGAGGGCGCCGACACCGCCCAGGTCGACCTGGACTACGTGACCCAGCGGTTCCGTGACTTCACCCCCGGCGAGTTCGTTTACCGGCGCAGCACCCTCTTCACCGACCGGGGGTTCCGCCGGGTGGTCAGCCCGCCCGGCATGGTCACCCCCTACTACCACCGGCTCGGCTTCCGCCCCGAGGGCGGCTCGTACGTGCTCGACCTGCCCGTCACCGCCCCGGCCTGACCCGCCGCGCCCCGCCCCCGCAGGGCCCGCGACGCACCGCTTCGCCCCCGCCGATCCGCCCGGCCCGCCCGGTCGGTTCGGCGGGACAGGATTCGCCAGCGCGTACCCGGGGCACAAAAGCCCTGAGCCGACCGGATTCTCCGGTCGGCGCCACCGGTCGTGACCGACCGGGTCGCCGCAAGTGAGGGAGAGAGCCGGGCGTGCAGAGCTACTGGAGCCAACTGGCCCTGGTCGGAGTCCTGGTCGTCCTCAACGCGATCTTCGCCGGCAGCGAGATGGCGCTGGTGTCGCTGCGCGACAGCCAGATCCAGCGGCTGGAGCGCGAGAGCCGGGCCGGCCGGGTGCTGGCCCGCCTCGCCAAGGACCCCAACCGGTTCCTCGCCACCATCCAGATCGGCATCACCCTGGCCGGCTTCCTGGCCTCGGCCGCCGCCGCCGTCTCGCTGGCCAAGCCCCTCGTGCCGCTGTTCGGCTTCTTCGGCAGCGCCGCGCAGACCGTCGCCATCGTGGTGGTCACCCTGGTGCTGACCTTCGTCACCCTGGTCTTCGGCGAGCTGGCCCCGAAGCGGATCGCCATGCAGGCCGCCGAGCGGTGGGCGCTGCTGGTCGCCCGCCCGCTGGACCTGTTGGCCAGCCTCACCCGGCCGGCGGTCTGGCTGCTCGGCGCCACCAGCGACCTGGTGGTCCGCCTGTTCGGGCTCGACCCGAAGCACGAGCCGGACGAGATCGGCCCCGACGAGCTGCGCGACATCGTCGCCGGCAACCACGGCTTCACGAAGGAACAGCGGACCATCATCGCCGGCGCGGTGGAGATCGCCGACCGGCGGCTGCGCGCGGTGCTCGTACCCCGGTTGCAGGTCTTCACGCTCGACAGCGGGACCACCGCGGAGGCCGCGCGGCTGGTGCTGGCCGCGACCGGGCACTCCCGCGCCCCGGTGGTACGCCACGGCGGCCTCGACGACGCGGTCGGCGTGATCCACCTGCGCGACCTGGTCGGGGTGCCCGACGACCGCCCCGTCGACGAGTGCGCCCGGCCGCCGATGCTGCTGCCCGACTCGCTGACGGTGGTCGACGCGCTGCGCCAGTTCAAGTCGGAACGCCAGCACATCGCCCTGGTCGTCGACGAGCGCGGCGCCGTCGACGGGATCGTCACCCTGGAGGACGTGCTCGAGGAGATCGTCGGCGAGATCTACGACGAGACCGACCGGGACGGGCGCGCCGTCCGCACCGAGCCCGACGGCGCGATGCGGCTGCCCGGCACCTTCCCCGTGCACGACCTGCCCGACATCGGCGTCGACCTGCCCGGCCGCCCGACCGGCGACTACACCACCGTCGCCGGGCTGGTCCTCACCCTGCTCGGGCACATCCCCACCGTCGCGGGCGAGGACGTCACCATCGACGGCTGGGAGCTGGAGGTCGCCGACATCGACCAGCGGGCGATCACGGCGGTACGGCTGCGCCGCGCCACCGCGCCGGACGAGTCGGACGGCGAGGGGTCCCCGCAGGCCGACCCGGCCCTCGACCCGGCCCGCGGCTGACCCGGCCGCCGCCGCGCCCAACCCGGCCGCTCCGGCTCGCCGCTGCCGCGTTCAGCCCGGCTTCCCCGGCTCGCCACTGCCGCGTTCAGCCCGGCTTTCCCGGCTCGCCGCTGCCGCGTTCAGCCCGGCTTTCCCGGCTCGCCGAACGGGAAGCCGGGCACCGGCGGGACCAGCCGGACCTTGTCCGTCGGCACCTGCCGGCTGGCGCGGCCGAGCAGCCGGGCGAGCCGGCGCAGCGCCCACGGGCCCGACAGGTGCCGCTCGGGGCCGACCAGCCGGCCGTACCAGCGCCCCGCGACGACCACGTCGGTCAGCCGCAGCGGCGCTCCTGGGCCGGCGCCGCGCACCACCACGTCCACCACCCGACCCAACCGCCGACCGTGCAGGTCGTACGCGGTCCGGCCGATCAGCTCACCCGCTCGCACGGTCCGCCCCCGGGATCCGGTCGATCAGGTGGTGCCGCACCCACCGTTCCATCTCCGACGCCGGCAACTCGTCGAGGCGGGCCCGCAGCCGCACCGCGCTGTCCACCCGCTCCACCAGCGGGTACGGGATGCGCCGGGGCGGCACCGGCGGGTCGGCGACGAAGAGGCCCGCGACCGCGACGAGCAGCCGACCGGAGCGGCCGCCGATCCGTGGCCCGAGCGCGCCCTCCCCACTGAGCAGGGCGGTCAGGTACGGCACCCCGTCGGCGTCGAGCCCGAACTCCACGTCGTCGACCCGGCCGACCAGCCGCCCGTCGCGGTCGACGATCTGCCGGTCGAGCAACTGCCGCCCGAGCTGCATCCTCATCGGCCCATCCTCGTCGCCACCGCCAGCGGGATCGCCGCCACCGAAGCGGCGACGACGACCAGCAGGAACACCGTCCCCAGCAGGTTCAGCGCCGGCCCGTTGACCCGGTCGCCCAGGTACGTCCGGTCGTTGGCCACGATCAGGATCGGCAGGTACGTCAGCGGCAACGCCACCGCGCTGATGATCAACATGTACTCGGTCAGCGTCACCGGGTCGACCGTGGTCAGCAGCACCAGCACGCCGAGCAGGACGCTGACCAGCAGCACGGCGTGGAACCGGGCCGCCTCGCGCGGGCTCACCCGCTTGCCCCACTGCCAGCCGAAGTACTGCGCGGCGGCGTACGCGGCGGAGAGTCCCGTCTCCAGCGCGGCGCCGAACGTCACCGCGAAGAACGCCAGCACCGCCACCGCCAGCCCCACGCCCCCGAACGCGAGCAGCACCGGCCGCGCCACCTCCGCCAGGGAGCCCGGCGACGCCCCGCCCGGGTGGAAGACCACCGCCGCCGTGGCGACCAGCGACAGGGCGAGGAAACCCCCGACGGGGAACCCGATCAGCACGGCCGACCGGGCGTCGGCCAGGTCGGCGCGGCTCCACCGCTCCTCCACCCCGCCGGAGGAGAAGAAGAGCACCTCGTACGGGCTGACCGTGGAGGCGAAGAGCGCCACCGCCACGAACCAGTACGCCCCCCAGCCGTGCCCCGCCGCCCCGCCGTGCACCATGCCCCGGCCGAGCGCCGGCCAGTCGGTGGGCAGCCAGAACAGCGCCACCGCGAAGACCAGCAGGGCCAGCCCCGCCAGGCCGAACACCCGCTCCATCAGCTGGAACCGCATCCGCCACAGCACCAGCCAGACCGCCCCGGCGGCGACGGGCACCCAGATCAGGTAGCTCACCCCGGAGGCCAGTTGCAGCGCCAGCGCCACCCCGCCCAGCTCGGCGGCGAGGGTCAGCACCGTCACCAGGTAGGAGGCGACCAGGTTGAGCAGCGCCACTCTCGGCCCCAGCCGCTCCCGGACCAGGTCGAACACCGCCCGGCCGCTGATCGCCGCGATCCGCGCGGCCATGTCCGCGTACACGCAGATGCCGACCACCCCGAGCAGCAGCACCCAGGCGTGGGCCATGCCGAAGCGGGCCCCGGCCTGACTCGCCGCCACCAGGTCGCCGATGTCGACGAACCCGCCCACGGCGGAGAGGACGCCGAGCGTGGCGGCGAGGAGCTTCCTCACCTCGGGCGCGGGTCGACGGGTGCCATCGCCGCGACGATACCGGGCAAACCGCCCCGTAAGCCCCGAACCGGGCAGCCGGTGGGAGCGTCAGTCGGCGCTGAGGTTCTGCAACCGCACCTGGCCCCGGGAGACCAGCCGCCCCGTCTCGTCGGTGATCTCCACCTGCCAGAGCTGCTGGCTGCGGCCCCGGTGCACCGGGGTGCCGACGGCGGTCAACTCACCCTCGCGGACCGCCCGCAGGAAGTCCGTCTGGTTCGACACCCCGACCACCCGGCCCCGCTCGCCCAGCCAGAGCGAGCCGCCGACGCTCGCGGCGGTCTCCACCACCGCGCAGTACACCCCGCCGTGCTGGATGCCGAACGGCTGGTGCAGCTCGGGGCGGACCCGCCACCGGATCACCACCCGGTCCGCGCCCGCCTCCTCGAACTCCAGGCCGAGCAGGGCCACGAAGCCCCCGGTCAGATCCGGCATCCCCACCACGGCTCCTAACTCACACTCGCGCTCACGCTCACGCTCACGCTCACGCTCACGGAAGGCCCAGCGTAGCCAACCGTGATCAGCGGTAAACCCGGTACTGCTCGCCCCCGGCGATGGGGGAGAATCGGTGACCGTGACCGACAGCAGCCCTCCGCCGACCAGGCGCGACTCCCTGACCGAAGACCTGCAGTGGCGCGGCCTCATCCAGGACTCGACCGGCCCCGACGAGCTACGCGCGCTGCTCGACGGCCCGCCGATCACCTTCTACGTGGGCTTCGACCCGACGGCGGCGAGCCTGCACCTCGGCCACCTCATGCAGGTCGTCACCGCCCGCCGGCTCCAGCTCGCCGGGCACCGGCCGCTGCTGCTCGTCGGCGGGGCCACCGGCCAGATCGGCGACCCGAAGGAGAGCGCCGAGCGCTCCCTGAACCCACCGGAGGTGGTCGCCGGCTGGGTGGAGCGCATCCGCGCGCAGCTCGCGCCCTTCGTGTCGTACACCGGGGAGAACGCGGCGCGCCTGGTCAACAACCTGGACTGGACCGCCGAGATGTCGGTGGTCGACTTCCTGCGCGACGTCGGCAAGCACTTCCCGGTGAACAAGATGCTGGCCCGGGAGGTGGTCAAGGCCCGGTTGGAGAGCGGCCTCAGCTTCACCGAGTTCAGCTACCAGCTCATCCAGTCCAACGACTACTACGAGCTGCACCGCCGGCACGACTGCCGGCTCCAGTTCGGCGGCTCCGACCAGTGGGGCAACATCACCGCCGGCGTCGACTACGTCCGCCGGCGCGGCGCCGGCCCGGTGCAGGCGTTCGTCACCCCGCTGGTGACCAAGGCCGACGGCACGAAGTTCGGCAAGACCGAGGGCGGCGCGGTCTGGCTCGACCCGGAGCTGACCAGCCCGTACGCCTTCTACCAGTTCTGGCTCAATGCCGGCGACCGGGACGTGACCGGCTACCTGCGCTACTTCAGCTTCCGCTCCCGCGAGGAGCTGGAGCAGCTGGAGAAGGAGACGGCGGAGCGGCCGGCGGCGCGGCTGGCCCAGCGGGCCCTCGCCGAGGAGCTGACCACCCTGGTGCACGGCGAGCGGGAGATGGCCCAGGCGGTCGCCGCCAGTCAGGCGCTCTTCGGCCGGGGGTCGCTCGACGAGCTGGCCCCGGAGACCCTGCGGGCGGCGCTGACCGAGGCGGGGCTGGTGCACGTCACCGAGTTGCCCGACGTCGCCGGCCTGCTCAAGGAGTCGGGCCTGGTGTCGAGCACGAAGGAGGCCCGCCGGGTGATCACGGAGGGCGGAGCGTACGTCAACAACAACCGGATCACCGAGGTCGACGCGGTGCTCTCTCCGACGGAGCTGCTGCACGGCCGGTACCTGGTGCTGCGCCGGGGCAAGAAGTCCTTCGCCGGCGTCGAGCTGCGCGGATAGCGGGTCGGCGCGAGGTGTGACGCGGGACGCCCCCGGCGGATTTGACGATCGATTCGCCGGGGGCGTAACTTTCTCTCTGCCAGCGCGGAACGGACGAAGCGGGACGAAGGTCCTGAAGGCCGGAGCGCGGGTTTGAACGCCGGGCGGTGAGGGTAGGGTTCCTCGCAGCGCGGCCCGGGCGGGGCCCCGGATCTGCCGCAGGGCGGATTTGGTGGGGCGAGACCGACCGGGTATCGTTCGACGCCGGCAGGGAACCGGGCGAGCTTGCGGATCACCGCAGCGGCCGGCCTACCGGAAACCATGGAACGAAGCGGCGCGAGCCGACAGTTGCATGGTGCCTGCAATTCGGGTGGAAGCGGGTCGGATCGGTTCACACCGGTTTGACAGGGCGGAAACCAGCGGGTAACGTAGTAAAAGTGCCCGGCGCGGAAGCGC
>NZ_JBNCLB010000026.1:0-20365 GCF_049841815.1 Micromonospora sp. DT233
CCTGCTCGATCGGCCCTGCTGGATCGTCCGCCATGTGTAACCACCCCGGGCCGGCCGGTGTTCCGCCCCCACGATGCCGGCCGTCACACCCACCGGCGAGGTGCCTTGAGACGGGACGCCGCACGCGGCTGCGCACCTCGGGGCGCATGGTTCGCGAAACGCTGACCCCAGGCCGTGGGCGAAACGGCTCCCGGCAGGCCTCGTGCGGGGGCCGGCCGGGAGACGTTTCAAACCGGAGCCGTCACCACAGGCGCTGGACGACGTCCGCGGCCTGCTCCTCCCACTGGGCGTACGCATACGGGTACGCCGACACCTGGACAGTCTGCGCGGCGGCGGTCAGCGGCAGGTCGTCCCAGCCGCCCACGTTCTTCAGCGCCTCGAAGAACGCCTTCGAGGCGTACTCGGGGTCGGTGATCTCGTCGGGCGAGCCCCAACCCGACGACGGGCGCTGCTGGAACAGCCCCTGCGAATCGTGGTCGTTGTACGCCCCCAGGTGGCCGAGGTTGTACAGCTTCGACTCCTGCAGCGAGGTGGCGACACCGATCACCGCCCCGCGCTCCCCGACGCCGGTCTCCTTGGCCGCCTCGACGATTTCCCTGGCGTTGGCCAGTTGCGCGCCGTCGAGGGGGACGCGCGACTGTGCGCCCTCGATGCCGTGCGGGATCAGCGCCTCCCGCCGTGGCTTCCCGGCCGTCGTGTCCTTCTCGGTGGTCGTGTCCTGCGCGGCCGTGGCGTCGGCCACTGGCGTGGCGTCGGCAGTCGCGCCGGTCGGCGCCGCCGGGTCGACGGCGGTGTTCGCGCGAGTCTTGCCGGTGGCCAGGCCGATGGCGGCCACGGCACCGGCGTGCGGGGTGCTGCCGGTGGCCGGGGCCGCGCCGACCGTGGGGCCGAAGGCCAGGCCGCCGAGGGCGGCGACGCCCGCGATGCTCAGGACGGTCCTGCGTTGGGGGGTCTTGATGACGGCCGGAATCCGGTCGGTGGCCTTCGCGATGACCGGGAGCCATCGAGTGAAGTCGACCTTCACGATGGTTGCCCTTTCGATCGTGGCGGCGCGCTCCGGGTTGAGCGCCCCTCGGGAGAACCGCGCCGGATCGGGTTTGCCGGCGGACGGTACGGGGGATCCAACCAAGCCTGCCTGTCCGGCATTCCGGACATGCGCCGGGCGGCGTCGAGCTGCGACCCGGCTCACGCCGGCAGACCGGACGACGTGCCCCGGAGCGGGGCGATCCCGGCCGACGGATCCACGCCCACGGCCAGCGCCGTGCCGGCCGAGCCCGCACGACGCGGGCGCGCCGGCACGACGCCCATGGGGGCGGACGGCACGACGCCCCCGACCGGTGGGAGGCCGGGCGGGGGCGCACGGGGGCCGGTCAGTGGCCCCGGGCGATCCACTCATCGAGGTGCGGGGCCTCCGCGCCGATCGTGGTGCTGTCACCGTGCCCGGTGTACGCGACCGTCTCCGGCGGCAGCGTCAGCAGCCGGGTACGGATCGAGGCGATGATCGTGCCGAAGTCGCTGTACGAGCGGCCGGTGGCGCCCGGACCGCCGGCGAAGAGGGTGTCGCCGGTGAAGACGGCCCCGAGCTGCGGGGCGTACAGGCTGCATGCGCCGGGGCTGTGGCCGGGGGTGTGCAGCACCCGCAGGGCGGTGCCGGCCACCTCGATCGTGGCGTCGTCGCGCAGGTCACCGTCGGGGGGCGTGTCGGGGTGGACCAGGTCCCACAGCGGCCGGTCGTCGGGGTGCAGCAGCACCGGCGCGCCGGTGGCCCGGGACAGCTGCGGGGCCACCCGTACGTGGTCGTCGTGGGCGTGGGTGGCCAGGATCGCCACCACCCGGCGCCGCCCGACGACCCGCAGGATGGCCTCGACGTCGTGCGGGGCGTCGAGGACGACGCACTCGGTGTCGTCGCCGACCACCCAGACGTTGTTGTCGACGTCGAAGGTCTGCCCGTCCAGGGAGAAGGTGCCGGAGGTGACGGCGTGGTCGACGCGGGCGCTCATCAGAAGACCACCACCGAGCGCAGCACGTCGCCGTGGTGCATCCGGGCGAACGCCTCCTCGACCTGGTCCAGGGCGATCTCCTCGGTGACGAAGGCGTCCAGGTCCAGCCGGCCCTGCAGGTACAGCTCGGTGAGCATCGGGAAGTCGCGGCTGGGCAGGCAGTCGCCGTACCAGCTGGACTTCAGTGCGCCACCGCGGCCGAAGACGTCGGGCAGCGGCACCTCGACGGTCATGCCGGGGGTCGGCACCCCCACCAGCACGACCGTGCCGGCGAGGTCGCGGGCGTAGAACGCCTGCTTCCAGGTCTCCGGCCGGCCCACGGCGTCGATGACGACGTCGGCGCCGAACCCCTCGGTGGCGGCGCGGATGGCCTCGACCGGGTCGTCGGTGGAGGCGTCGACCGTGTGGGTGGCGCCGAACCGGCGCGCCAGGTCGAGCTTGCGGGCGTCGGTGTCCACCGCGATGATCGTCGTCGCCCCGGCCAGGGCCGCGCCGGCCACGGCCGCGTCGCCGACCCCACCGCAGCCGATGACGGCCACGGAGTCGCCACGGGTGACCCCGCCGGTGTTCATCGCCGCGCCGAGGCCGGCCATCACTCCGCAGCCGAGCAGGCCGACGGCGGCGGGCCGGGCCGCCGGGTTCACCTTGGTGCACTGTCCGGCGTGGACCAGGGTCTTCTCGGCGAACGCCCCGATGCCCAGCGCCGGGGACAACTCGGTGCCGTCGGCGAGGGTCATCTTCCGCGCCGCGTTGTGGGTGGCGAAGCAGTACCACGGCCGGCCCCGCCGGCAGGCTCGGCAGACCCCGCAGACGGCCCGCCAGTTGAGAACCACGAAGTCACCGGGTGCGACGCCGGTGACGCCCTCGCCGACCTGCTCGACGATGCCGGCCGCCTCGTGGCCCAGCAGGAACGGGTACTCGTCGTTGATGCCGCCCTCGCGGTAGTGCAGGTCGGTGTGGCAGACCCCGCAGGCCTGGACGCGGACCACCGCCTCGCCGGGCCCCGGGTCGGGCACCACGATGGTGGTGACCTCGACCGGCGCGCCCTTGCGCCGTGCAATGACTCCCCGGACTTGCTGGCTCACGATCTCCTCCTGCTCCCTGCTGTCGGTGTCGCCGTCACCGCTTGCCACGGCCGACGACGACGCGTTCGCCGCCGCCCGGAAGCCGCGTCGATCGCTTGCGGCGAAACTACCGCCCATTGCCGCCGCCCAGCGGGGCAACGTACGCCGTTTAGCACAGCCGGGGCCGGTGCGGGCTGTGGCGTGCGCCACCTTTGGGACACGCCGGGGGTGTCTGCAACACTCCGGCTGACTAGGCAGAATCGACGCATGTCTTCCCGCCGGTGGCTGCTCGCTGATCAACTCGGGCCGCACTTCCTCGACGACGAGGAGCAGCCCGTGCTGCTCGTGGAGGCCCGGGAGGTCTTCCGGCGGCGTCCGATGCACCGGCAGAAGGCCCATCTCGTGCTCTCCGCGCTGCGCCACCGCGCCGCCGAGCTGGGCGACCGGGCGCTGCTGGTGCGGGCCGGGACGTTCCGGGAGGCCCTCGCCCGTGTCGACGAGCCGGTCGAGGTCTGCCACCCGCCGTCGCGGGCCGGGCTGGCCTTCGCCCGCTCGGTGCCCGGGTTGACGATCCTGCCGCCCCGGGGCTTCCTGACCAGCCGGGACGCCTTCACCGCCTGGGCGGACGCGCCCCGGCGGGGCTCGCTGCGGGTGGGTGACTTCTACCGGTGGGCCCGCCGCGAACACGGGGTGCTGGAGGGGCCGCCGGGGCGGGTGCCGCGCCGGCCCCGACGCTCCGACGGCGCCGACGGGGCGGTCGCCCCCGCTCCCCCACCCATCGTGGAGGACGAGATCGACGCGCAGGTCCGCGCCGAGTTGGACCGGTGGGAGCGGGAGGGGATGCGCTTCGTCGGCCGCGACGCCCCGCGCCGGTACCCGGCCACCCACGCCGAGGCCGACGCCCGGCTGCGGCACTTCGTCCGGCACCGGCTGCCCGACCACGGCCGGTACCAGGAGGTGATGAGCTCCGCCGATCCGCTGCTGGCGCACAGCGTGCTGTCGTCGTCGTTCAACCTGGGGCTGCTCGACCCGGCGGTGGCGCTGCGGGCGGCCGAGGACGCCTGGCGTGACGGCACGGCGTCGCTGTCGGCGGTGGAGCCGTTCATCCGTGGCCTGCTGGGCTGGCGTGAGTTCCTCTGGCAGCTGTACTGGTACTTCGAGCCGGAGTTCCGGGGCGCGAACTGGCTGGCCGCGACCGAGCCGCTGCCCGACTGGTTCGTCGGCCTGAACGCCGACGCGGTGGAGGCGCGCTGCCTGGCCGACGTGCTGGGTGGGGTGCGGGACCGGGCCTGGGCGCACCACGCCCAGCGGCTGCTGGTGCTGGGCAACTACGCCCTGCAGCGCGGCTGGCGTCCCGCCGAGTTGGCGCAGTGGTTCAAGGGGTGTTTCGTCGACGGCGCCGACTGGGTGATGAACGCGACGGTGATCGGCATGAGCCAGTACGCCGACCTGGGCCGCATCGACACCCGACCGTACGCGGTGGACGGCCGGTACATCGACGAGCTCAGCGACTACTGCGGTGGCTGCCGGTACCAGCCGGATGTCGTGCTCGGCGACCTGGCCTGCCCGTACACCGGGGGTTTCGACGCCTTTCTGCACCGCAACCAGGTGCGGCTGGCCGGTGATCTCCGGTTGGTCGCCGAGTTGGCCGAGCGCGACGACCCGCAGCTACGCGAGGCGGTGCTGGCGCAGGAGGAGAAGCGCGGGTCCGGCCCGCCCTGACGCTTCCCCTCCCCGGCCCGCCCGTCAGCCGCGCGCGGGCGGGGCGGCCCAGAAGTCGGTGACCAGGTGGTGGAACTGCGCCGCCCGTTCGACCTGCGGCAGGTGGCCGGTGTCGGGGAACAGGTGGGTGCGGGCGCGGGGCAGCCGGGCGCGGGCGGCGTCGAGGTGGGCGGCGGGCAGGATCCGGTCGCGGTCGCCCCAGACCACCAGGAGCGGCACGTCGAGGCGGGCGACGGCGTCGAGCAGTTCCGCGCGCCACCCGGGGGCGACGCCCCGCACCGTGCCGAGGCTGCCGACGAGTTCCAGCATCACCCGGGCGGCGTGCGGGCGGCGGGCCGCCGCGAGGGCGGTGTCGAGGCGGGCGGCGGTGACGTGGCGGGCGTCGTGGAAGAGGGCGCGTTCGGTGTGCCGGGCCACGGCCCGGCTCGGGCGCAGCAGCAGCCTGCCCAGCGGGCGCAGCGCCAGCAGCCGCAGCGCGATCGTCACCTCCGCGCCGAAGCCGGCGCTGTTGGCGAGGACCAGGCTGGCCACCCGGCTCGGCTCGTCGACGGCCAGCCGCATCGCGACCGCCCCGCCGAGGGAGTTGCCGACCAGGTGGGCGGGGCGGTCCACGCCGAGGGCGTCGAGGCTCTCGGCGGTGGCGCGGGCCAGCGCCGCCAGGGTGTGCGGCTCGTCCAGCGGGGCCGACCCGCCGTGCCCGGCCAGGTCGAGGCTGACCACCCGGTGGTCGCGGGCCAGCAGGTCGTGCAGCTCGGCGAAGTCGGCGAGGGTGCGGCCGATGCCGTGCAGCAGCACCACCGGCGGGCCCTGGCCGGCCACCCGGCAGCGCACGGCCCGCCCCCGCACGGTCACGGTGCCGGGGTCCCCCGCCCGGTCGGGCGGCGTGCTCACGCCGGGTCCTCGGGCGTCGGCGGCGTTGCGGAGCGCGCCGGGGCGGCCACCGCGGCCCCGGGCGCCGGGGTGGGGGCCGCGCCGGTCGCGCCGATCCCGGCGGTGCCGCGGGTCCCGCCGGTGCCGGTCGCGCCGCCGGTGCCGGCGCGGGAGAAGCGCACCCCGGCGTCGGTCAGCCGGCCGTGCCGCATCAACAGCACGTCGCGGGCGTAGTTCTGGTGCAGCCGCCACGGGGCCGCCGAGCCCTGCTTGGGCAGCGCGTCGAGGCTGCGCAGCACGTACCCGGAGCGCAGGTCGATCAGCGGCACCAGTGGGCCGGCCTCCGGCGGCAGCGGGGTGACGACCTGGTCGCCGGTGGCGTCGAGGTGACGCAGCAGCCGGCAGACGTAGGCGGCGACGAGGTCGGCCTTGAGCGTCCAGGAGGCGTTGGTGTAGCCGACGGTCAGCGCGAAGTTCGGCACCCCGGAGAGCATCATGCCCTTGTAGGCCACCGTGCGGGCCAGGTCGACGGGGGCGCCGTCGACGGTGAGCGTCATGCCACCGAGCATCAGCAGGTTGAGCCCGGTGGCGGTGACCACCACGTCGGCGGGCAGCTCCGCGCCGGAGGCGACCCGCACGCCGGTGGCGGTGAAGGTGTCGATCCGGTCGGTCACCACCGAGGCCCGGCCGGCGGCGACGGCGGCGAAGAGGTCACCGTCGGGGGCCACGCAGAGCCGCTGGTCCCACGGGTCGTAGCGGGGGGAGAAGTGCCGGTCGACGTCGTACCCGGCCGGCAGGCGGCGCTTGGCCACCCGCCGCAGCACCCCCTTGACCAGCTTCGGCGCACGCCGGCTGAGCTGGAACGTCACGGTGTTGAACAGCACGTTCTTCCACCGCACCACCGGGTACGCGACCCGGGCGGGCAGCCGGGCGCGCAGGGCGTCGGCGAGCCGGTCGCGCGAGGGCAGCGGGAAGACGTACGTCGGTGAGCGTTGCAGCATGGTGACGTGCGCGGCCCGCTCGGCGAGGGCGGGCACCAGGGTCACGGCGGTCGCGCCGCTGCCGATCACCACCACCCGCTGGCCGGTGTGGTCGAGGTCGGCGGGCCAGTGCTGCGGGTGCACCAGCCGCCCGGTGAACTTCTCGACGCCGGGCAGGTCCGGGGTGTAGCCGGCGTCGTAGCGGTAGTAGCCGGCGCAGGTGAACAGGAACCCGCAGGTGAGGGTGACGTCCTCGCCGGTGTCGTCGCGGTGGGCGCGCACCGTCCAGCGGGCCGTCGCGCTGTCCCACTGCGCGGCCAGCACCCGGTGGTGCAGGCGCAGGTGCTCGGTGACGCCGTACTCGCGGGCGGTGGCCTGGACGTAGTCGCGGATGGAGTCGCCGTCGGCGATGGACTTCGGGCCCGGCCACGGCTTGAACGAGTACCCCAGGGTGAACATGTCCGAGTCGGAGCGGATGCCGGGGTAGCGGAACAGATCCCAGGTGCCGCCGATCGCCCCCCGCGCCTCCAGCACCGCGTACGTCTTGTCGGGGCAGGTGCGGCGCAGGTGGCAGGCCGCGCCGACGCCGGAGAGGCCGGCGCCGACGATCAGCACGTCGACGTGCTCGCTGCCCATGACGCGTCTCCTCCTCGCGAGGTGGTGGACCCGACGATATCCATCCCGGTCGAGGTCGGCCAGGTCGGGGCCGGCTGACGCCCGACCCCGGCGTGGTCGTTTCGCCACCGGCGACGGTTGGGCCCTCGCGGCGGGGGTAGTGGGGGCGACATGCCTCAGCGTTACGACGACTACCCCAGAATCGCGATCATCACCGGCGCCGACTCCGGCATCGGCAAGGCGTGCGCGGTGGCGCTCGCCGAGGCCGGCTTCGACATCGGCATCACCTGGTACGGCGACGCCGACGGCGCCCGCCGCACCGCCGAGGAGGTACGCGGCACCGGCCGCCGCTGCGAGACCGCCGAGCTGGACCTGACCCGGCTGCCCGACGCGGCGGCCGTGGTCGACGAGCTGGCCGACCGGCTCGGCGGGGTCGGCGTGCTGGTCAACAACGCCGGCACCGGCGCGTCCACGCCGTTCGTCGACACCAGCTGGCAGCAGTGGCGGGAGGTGCTCTCGGTGGACCTCGACGGGCCGTTCCTGTGCTCGCAGCGGGCCGCGCGGCGGATGCGGGCCGCCGGCGCGGGCGGGCGGATCGTCAACATCACCAGCGTCCACGAGCACGCACCCCGGGTCGGCTCGTCGGCGTACTGCGCGGCCAAGGGCGGGCTGGGCCTGCTGACCCGGGTGATGGCGCAGGAGTTGGCCGCCGACGGGATCACCGTCAACGCGGTCGCGCCGGGCGAGATCTCCACCCCGATGACCGGGCAGGAGGACGTCGACCCGACCACCGAGGAACGGCCCGGGGTGCCGGTGGGCCGGCCCGGGGACGCCCGGGAGATCGCCGCGGTGGTGGCGCTGCTGGCCTCCCCCGCCGCCGCGTACGTCACCGGGGCGTCCTGGCCGGTGGACGGCGGGATGCTGCTGATGGGGCCGCAGGCCGGCTCGCACCTGACCTCGGACGACTGGCGGCGCGGCTGACCCGCCCGTCGGCCCCCCGGCGAGCGGGCCGGGGGTCGGCGGCGCGACAATGGGGGTGTCCGGCCCCCCAGCGGTCAAGGAGAACGCTCCGCGTGTCCGCAGCGACCCCGCCCGCCCCGCCGCCCGCCGCCGGCGGTGACCTGCGGGCGGACTGTTCCCGGTGCTTCGGGCTGTGCTGCGTCGCCCCCGCCTTCGCCGCCTCGGCGGACTTCGCCGTCGACAAGCCCGCCGGGCGGCCCTGCCCGAACCTGGGCGGTGACTTCCGCTGCGGCATCCACGCCGACCTGCGGGCGAAGGGCTTCCCGGGGTGCACCGTCTTCGACTGCTTCGGCGCCGGCCAGCAGGTCGCCCAGGTCACCTTCGGCGGCCGGGACTGGCGGGCGGCCCCGCAGAGCGCGGGGCCGATGTTCGAGGCGTTCGCCGTCATGCGTCCGCTGCACGAACTGCTGTGGTACCTGACCGAGGCGATCGCCCTCACCCCGCCCGGTCCGCTGCGCGAGGAGCTGGTCGCCGCGCTGGCGCGGACCCGCCGACTCACCGCGGGCGACCCGGCGCAGTTGCTCGACCTGGACGTCGGCGCGCACCGGGACCGGGTGAACCCGCTGCTGTCGCGGGCCGGCGACCTGGCCCGGGGCGAGCGGGCCGGGGCCGATCACCGGGGGGCGGCGCTGATCGGCGTCGACCTGCGCCGCGCCGACCTGCGCGGCGCGAACCTGCGCGGGGCCGTCCTGCTCGGCGCGGACCTGCGCGACACCGACCTCACCCTCGCCGACGTCACCGGCGCGGACCTGCGCGGGGCGGACCTGCGCGGGGCCGACCTGCGGCGGGCGTTGTTCCTGCACGGGTCGCAGGTCGACGCGGCCCGGGGCGATCACCGCACCGCGCTGCCGGCGGCGCTCGCCCGGCCGACGCACTGGTCCCTGCCCGTCACGCCGGTGCGCGCGGCCGGTGCGCCGCGCGGCGGTGACCGGCGCGGCGGCGCAACGCCACGCGCCGCCGGGGCGACCGGCCGTGGCCGGCGGCGGCGGTGACGCGCCCGCGCCGGTCGGTGGTGGCCGGCGGTGGGCGGCGTCGGCGGTGGGCGGTGACGCGCCCGCACCGGCGGGCACGTTTGCCGGCGGCGCAGGCGGGCAGGAAGTGCGCCATGACCAGTGAGGAACGCTTCGACCGAGCCAGCACCGACGAGCCCGACGGCACGACCGCCTTCGAGGCGTCCCTGCGACCGCCGGGAGAGTCGCTGCACACCACCGACGACACCGGCGACGACTTCGCCGACCTGCCGGCGGAGAACGCCCAGCCGGCCCGGGAGACCAGCCGCGCCGGCTACGACGTCGACGACGTCTCCGGCACCACCGACCCCTCCCGGGAGTCCTGACCGGCCGGCCGCCGAGGAGCGCACCGCCCGCCGGGCCCGGCGGGCGGGGGGCCGTCGAGCTCGCCGCGCTGGTCAACACCGGCCAGCTGTGCCCCGTCGACGTCGTCGAGGCGACCCTGGCCGGCATCGACGCCGCCGACGCCGACCTGCGGGCCTTCCGCGAGACCTGGCCGCAGCGGGCCCGGCACGCGGCGCGCGAGCTGGAGCGCACCCTGCCCGCCGGCCCGCTGCCGCTGGCCGGCGTGCCGCTGGGCGTCAAGGCCGGCGAGGGCGTCGACTCCACCCAGGTGCGGCGGCTGGTCGCCGCCGGGTGCATCCCGATCGGCGCCACCGCCGTGCCGCGCGGCACGCCCTGGCAGACCTGGGGCCACACCGACCGGGGCCCCACCACCAACCCCTGGCGCGCCGACCGCACCCCGGGCGGCTCCTCGGCCGGCTCGGCGGCCGCCGTCGCCGCCGGCCTGGTCCCCCTGGCCACCGGCACCGACGGCGCCGGATCGATCCGCATTCCCGCCGCCTGGTGCGGCATCGTCGGCGTCAAGGTCACCAACGGTCGGTTGCCGGCCCGCGACGCCGCCGGGCTCAACGCCCCGGGCCCGCTGGCCCGCACGAGCGCCGACGCCGCCGCGTACCTCGACGTGCTGCTCGGCACCCGCCTGGCCGACCACCCGCAGCCCGGCGGGCCGCTCCGGGCGGCCTGGTCGGCCACGCTCGGCTACGCCGAGGTCGACCCGGCCGTCGCCGGGCCCGCCCGCGCCGCCGCCGACCGGCTCGCCGCCGCCGGCGTCATCCGCTGGGTGGCCCACGACCTGGCCCTCGCCGACCCCGCCCCGGCCTGGCGGGCCCTGCGCGCCGGGCCCGGCGACCGGGCCGCCGCCGAGACCCTGCGGGCCGGCAACGACCGCCGCCTGGCCCGGCTCTTCGCCGCCGCGGACGTGCTGCTCACCCCCACCACCGGCGACCCGGCGCACGGCCACGCCGGCCCCGGCGAACGGATGAGCGTGGCGCTGACCTGGGCGTTCAACCTCAGCGGGCACCCGGCCGCCAGCGTCCCCGCCGGGTTCGCCCCCGACGGCACCCCGGTCGGCCTGCAACTCGTCGCCCGCCACCACCACGAACACCTGCTGGTGCGGGTGATCAAAGGCTCCACGGCACTCAGCAGCGCCTGACGGGCCTCGGCCCGCTCACCTCAGGTCAGGGCGATGGCGGCGGCGGGGCAGCGGTCGGCGGCACGGCGCACCCCGTCGGCCGCCTCCGGGGCGGGCTCGGGCCGCAGCAGCACCACCAGCCCGTCGGCGTCGTCCTGGTCGAAGACCTCCGGGGCGGCGAGGACGCAGTTGCCCGCACCGCAGCAGCGCTCCCGGTCCACCTGCACGCGCACCGGCCGCCCCGCGGTCACCAGGTCACCGGCAGGCTGTCGAGGCCGAACACGGTCGACGTGTCGCGGGTGGCTGCCTGCTGGGGCGTCGTCGTGGTGCGCAGGCCGGGGAAGCGGCGGGCCAACTCGACCAGGGCGATGCGCAGCTCGGCGCGGGCCAGCGGCTGCCCGATGCACTGGTGCACCCCGAAGCCGAACGCCAGGTGCTGGTGGGCCTGCTGGTAGGGGTCGAACTCGTCGGCGGCGTCGAAGACCGCCGGGTCCCGGTTGGCCAGCGACAGCACGGCGATCACCCCCTCCCCCGCCCGGATCAGCCGGCCGCCGATCTCGACGTCGGTCACGGCGAGGCGGGGCAGGCCGCTGCGGACCACGCTGAGGTAGCGCAGCAGCTCCTCGACCACGTCGGGGGCCCGGTCCGGGTGCTCCCGCAGCACGTCGAGGCCCCCCGGTCGGCGCAGCAGCAGCAGGACGCTCAGGCCGATCATGTTGGCGGTGGTCTCGTGGCCGGCGATGAGCAGCAGCAGGGCCATGCCGACCAGCTCGTCGACGGTGAGCTGCCCGGTGGTGACCCGGTCGCGGACCAGGCGGCTGATCAGGTCGGCGGAGTCGTCCGCGGCGGCCTGCCGGGCGACGACCAGCTCCCGCAGGTAGGACCGCAGTTCGTCGACGTCGGCGCGCAGCCGCTGCGGCGGCGCGGTGCGGTCGAGCAGGGTGCGGCTGCGGGCCTGGAAGAACGCGTGGTCGGCGTAGGGGACGCCGAGCAGGTGGCAGATCACCATCGACGGCACCGGCAGGGCGAACGTCTCGACCAGGTCGGCGGGCGGGCCGGCGGCGGCCAGGTCGTCGAGCGCCTCGTCGACGGTGCGCCGGATCAGCGGCTCGATGCGCCGCACGTTCTTGATCATGAATTCGGCGGTGAGCATCCGGCGCAGCCGAATGTGCTCGTCGCCGTCCATCCGGATGAAGCCGCCTTGCCGGTCGGCACCGGACCGGGGCGGCAGCGGGCGCAGCAGCGGGAAGCCCGATCGGTCGGCATCGGCGCTGAGGCCGGGGTGGCGCAGCGCCTCGCGCACGTCGGCGTGCCGGGTGACCAGCCAGGCGGTGCCGCCGGTGGGCAGCCGCACCCGGGCCACCGGCTGGTCGAGACGATCACGCTCGGCGGGGTCGAGCAGCGCGAACGGGCCGTGGCGCGGCGGGGTCGGCGGCCAACAGGGCAGGTCGGTAGCGGCGGTCGCGGTCACGCGGGACACCTCCCGTGACAACTATCGGTAACAACACCAATGCAGCACGTTACCCATTGGCGCGTATCGACACAAGGGCCCCCAACGTCGGCAATTCGCCGGCCGCCTACCGGCCGGCGGCCACCGCCCGCGCCTCGGTCATCCCCCGGTTGGCCAGGGCGTCGGCCCGCTCGTTCTCGGGGTGACCGTTGTGCCCCTTCACCCACAGCCAGGTGACCCGGTGCCGGGCGCAGGCGGCCTCCAGCCGCTGCCACAGGTCGGCGTTCTTCACCGGCTGCTTCGCCGAGGTCTGCCAGCCGTTGCGCTTCCAGCCGGCCAGCCACTGCGTGATGCCGTTGCGCACGTACGTGCTGTCGGTGTGCACCTCCACGGTGACCGGCCGGTTCAGGCTCTCCAACGCCCGGATGGCGCCCATCAGCTCCATCCGGTTGTTGGTCGTCGGCGTCGCCTCACCCCCGCACAGCTCCCGCTCGTGGGCGCCGTAGCGCAGCAGCGCCCCCCAGCCGCCCGGCCCCGGGTTGCCGCTGCACGCCCCGTCGGTCCAGATCCGCACGATCGTGTCGGTCGCCGCGTCCACCATGCCCGGAAACCTACCGGGTACGCCCCGCACCACCGTCGACACCGCCGCCGCCGGCCGCCCGGTGGAAAACCGCTACGCCCCGCCGCGCCCCTGTGACAGGCTGGCCCACCGTGACCGAAAGCTACGACGGCCTGCGGGCCGAGGTGCGCCACGCCCTCGACGTGCTCGTCACCTCCGGGCGGGAGGCGGGGGTGCAGGTGGCCGCGTACCTGCACGGTGAGCGGATCGTCGAGGAACAGGCCGGCGTCGCCGACAGCGCCACCGGCCGGCCGATGACCGCCGACACCCCCGGGTACGCCGTCTCCACCGGAAAGGGCCTGACCACCACGGTCGTGCACGTGCTCGCCGAGCGGGGGGAACTCGACTACGACCTGCGCGTCGCCGACGTGTGGCCCGAGTTCGCCCGCCACGGCAAGGACCGGATCACGCTGCGCCACGCGCTGACCCACACGGCGGGCCTGCCGGCGTTGCCGCCCGACGTCACCGTCGACGACTTCGCCGACTGGGACCGGATGTGCGCGATCGTCGCCGACAGCGCGCCGCTGTGGGCCCCCGGCGAACGCCTCGCCTACCACGCGTGGACGTTCGGCTGGATCGTCGGCGAGACGGTCCGGCGGGTCACCGGCCGCCGGGTCGGCGAGGTCCTCGCCACGGACGTGGCCGCGCCGCTGGGCGTGACCGGGGAACTGTTCCTCGGCGTGCCCGAGGCCGACCAGGCCCGGCTGGCCCGGATGGAGGACGGCAACCTCTCGGCGATGCTGGCGGCGGTCGCCGGCCAACTGCCGCACCTGGACCGGGTCGCGCCGCCGGGGGCCCGCCCGGACGGCGGCCTCGCCGCCCGCCCGCACGTGCTCGCCGTGGACGTGCCCGCCGTCGGCACCCTCACCGCCCGCGCCGCCGCCCGGATGTACGCGGCGCTGATCGGCGAGGTCGACGGCGTACGGCTGATCTCGCCGCACCGGCTGCGGGCGGTGGCCGGGGTGGCGGTGCGCGGCCCGGAGTGGGTCTTCGGCCAGGAGGCGGCCTGGGGGCTCGGCTACGCCGTGGACGACGACGGGTCGTTCGGCGCCGCCGGCAGCGGCGGCAGCCTCGCCTTCGCGTACCCACGGCTGGGGCTGGCCGTGGCGGCGACGCGCAACCGGCTCGCGGTCGGCGACGGCGACCCGTTGCAGCGGCTGCGCGTGCTGATCCGCGACGCGGTCGCCGCCCGCGTCGGCTGAGGCGGCGACGGGGGCGGTTCAGCCGGCACGGCGGGGCAGCCGGGCGCGCAGCCGGCCGGCGGCGTCGCCGAGCACGGCGGAGGTCATCGGCAGCAGCGGGCTGGACCGCATCACCGCCAGGTCCTCCGCCGGTGAGGTGTCGCCGTCGAGGAACCGCAGCACCCGGGACGCCGGGTTGCGGTCGAAGAGCCGGTCGAAGAACTCCGGGCCGCCGACCCGCCCGCCGTCCAGGGCACGCAGCGCGACCGCGTCCATCCACAGGTGCCGTCGGGGGTACGCGGGCGCGGGCACCGGCGGCCGGCCGGCGGCCAGCGCGGCGGCCACCTGCTCGGCCTGGCGTCTCATCGCCGAGAAGGTGAACCCGGTCGAGGGGCGGGTCGCCCCGCCGGCCGTGCCGAGGCGCACCACCCGGGGCGAGGGGCGGCGCGGGAACGGGGCGTCGGTCATCGGGATCACCCCGTCCTCGACCTCCCGCACCGTCAGCGCCCCCGGGTCCAGGCCGAGCCGGTCGAGGTAGCCGCGCAGCCCGGCGTCGTACCCGGCGTCGGTGAGCAGGGCCGGGGAGAACTCCGTGTACTCCACCAGCGCGTACCGGTCGCTGACCGGCAGCACGTAGCCGAAGGAGACACCCCGGTCGGGCTGCGGGGTGCGGAAGTCCATCAGCACCGCCCGGCCCGGGTCGAACACCGGCGCGGCGGACTCCACCCACCAACCCCGGAAGTGCTGCAACCAGGACGTACGCCCCGGTCGGGCCGGCGGTCGGGGGCGGGAGTCGAGCACCCAGGACGCCCGCGCCACCGGGGCCCCGTCGGCGTCGCGCAGCAGCACCCGCGCGCCGTCGTCGTCCAGGGCGGCCACCGCCGCGTCGATCCGGGTCACCCCGAGGCGCTCCTCGGCCCGCTCGGCGCGGGCGTAGACCGGGGCGGAGCGCAGCATCGCGTACCGCAGCGGGGTCAGCTCGAGCACCCGGCGCCGCGCCGGCGTGCTCACCTCGACCCGGTCCCAGCTGGCGCTCAGCAGCGGATCCAGGTCGCCGCCGGGGCGGCCCCAGAACGCCCAGGTGCGGTCCTGGCCGCGCTTGCGCACCGGGTCGAGCACGGCGATGCGCAGCCCGCGCACCCCGTGGCGGTCCAGGGCGGCCAGCACCAGGGAGCCGGCGCCACCGCCGCCGACCAGGGCGAGGTCGACGTCGACCGGCGGGTGATCGTTCACCCCGACACGCTGTCACACCGGCGGGCCGGGCGCGGCGGCGGCGGGGTGGCGCGGCGGCCGGGGGGTGGCGCGGCGGCCGGGGGGTGGCGCGGCGGCCGGGGGGTCAGCTGCCGCGCTGGTGCACGGCCTCCAGCCGGGCCAGGTCGTCGCCGGTGAGCCGCAGCGCCCCGGCGGCGACGTTGGCGGCCAGGTGCTCCGGGTTGCCGGTGCCGGGGATGGCCAGCACGTTCGGGCCCCGGTGCAACGCCCAGGCGATCCGCAGCACCGCGCTGGAGACCCCGTGGGCGGCGGCGACCGCCGCCACCTCCGGGTCCTCGACGCCGGTCGCGCCGGCCTCCCGGCCGCTGGTGGCGATGGAGAAGAACGGCACGTACGCCACGCCCTGGGCGGCGCAGTCGCGGATGAACTGGTCGTGCCCGGCCCGGTAGCCCAGACCGTAGGCGTTCTGCACGCAGACCACCGGGGCCACGGCCAACGCCTGCGGCAGGTGGTGCGGGCGCACGTTGGAGATGCCGAGCTGCCGGATCAGGCCCGCGTCGCGCAGCTCGGCGAGCGCGCCCAGGTGCTCGGCGATCGACTCCAGGCCGGCCTGGCGCAGGTTGACCAGGTCGAGGTGGTCGCGGCCGAGCTGGCGCAGGTTCTCCTCCACCTGGCCGCGCAGCTGGTCGGGGCGGGCCAGCGGCAACCACTGCCCCGACGGGTCCTTGCCGGGCCCGACCTTGGTCGCGATGACCAGGTCGTCGGGGTACGGGGCCAGCGCGGTGTTGATCAGCTCGTTGGCCGAGCGCAGCGGCGAGAAGTAGAACGCGGCCGTGTCGATGTGGTTGACGCCCAGCTCCACCGCCCGGCGCAGCACCCCGATCGCCCGGTCCCGGTCCATGGGCCGGCCGTCGGCGCCGGCGGTGAGCCGCATCGCGCCGAAGCCGAGGCGGTTGACGGTCAGGTCACCCAACGTCCAGGTGCCCGAGGCGTGCGCGGTGACGGTCCCCGTTTTTTCCATGATCCAATTCTGGCACGGGCGGGACCGCCGCCGTGGCCCGCGAAATCACGTTGAGCGCCGGCACCGGCGGTGGGATCGTCTGGCCGTGACCGACTACCGAAGCGTCAACCGGGCCCACTGGGACGAGCGCGCCCCCGCCCACGCCGCGTCGCCGGACTACGACGTCGACCGGCTCCTCGCCGACCCGACGCGCCTGAGCGAGGTGGTCCGCTTCGACCGGCCCCGGCTGGGTGACCTCACCGGGCTGCGCGCGGTGCACCTGCAGTGCCACATCGGCACCGACACCCTGTCGCTGCACCGCCTGGGCGCCCGGATGACCGGGCTGGACTTCTCCCCCACCGCCCTGGCCGAGGCCCGCCGCCTCGCCGACCGCGCCGACGCCGCGATCGACTACGTCGAGGCCGACGTGTACGACGCGCCGACCGCCCTGGAGCCGGGCGGCTTCGACCTGGTCTACACGGGCATCGGGGCGCTGGGCTGGCTGCCGGACATCCGCCGCTGGGCGACGGTGGTCGCCGCGCTGCTGCGCCCCGGCGGGCGGCTGTTCCTGCGCGAGGGCCATCCGATGCTGTTCACGGTGGAGGACCCCCGCCCCGACGGGCTGGTCGTCCTGGAGCACCCGTACTTCGAGCGCCCCGAGCCGACGGTCTTCGAGTCCACGGGCACGTACGTGACGACCGACCGGACGTTCACCCACCACGCGACCCACGAGTGGAACCACGGCCTCGGCGAGGTCGTCACCGCCCTGCTGGACGCCGGGTTCGAGCTGACCATGCTCACCGAGCACGACAGCGCCCCGTGGGACGCCCTGCCGGGATACACCGAACGCGCCGGCCCCGGCGAGTGGCGGCTGGCCGACCGGTCCTGGCGGCTGCCGATGACGTACACCGTCCAGGCCCGGCTGCGCGACTGACCCGGGCTGCCCCGCCGCTGACCCGGACCGCCGGGGCGACTTGCGCCCGCAGCGACGTTTCCGCTGCTCTCCCGCCGCCTGCGGCGGACACGTGACGGCAACGAAGATTTCTCATTTTCACCGGATCGGGGGCCCAACCCTCCTAGTGTTGGGCACACCGGTGCTAGTCACGGAGTTGGCCACCCGAACGACGTCCCACGCAGTCAGCGGACGAAAAGTGAGGGAAGACGCGTATGAAGGCACAGTCAGTTCTCGGATCGGCGGCGCTCGGCGTGGGTCTCGGCACGCTCCTGCTCCCCGCCGCCGCGCTCGCGGACACCACGGTCTCACCGGCCACCACTCCCGTCGGCGGGACGGTCGTGCTCACCGCGACCTGCAACCCGAAGTCCGGCGACGCGATCTTCCGCGTCACCGGCCCCGACCGGGACCAGAACGTCCGCTCCACCACCGCCGCCGCCGGCGGCGGGCTCAGCGCGGAACTGTTCACCGCCGGGTTCACCCTCGGCACCTACACGGTCGCCGCGACCTGCGGCGACGGCTCCTCCTCGGGCAACGCGACGTTCACCGTCACCCCGATCGGCGCGGCACCGGCCGGCGCCGGCGCGACCGCCGACAACCGCGGCTACCTGGCCGCCGGCGGCACCCTCGTCGGGGCCGCCGCCACCGGCGCGCTGCTGCTGGTGCGCCGCCGCCGCGCGGGCGCCCACGCCTGAGCGCACCACCGTCCCTACCCGGGTGCCCGCGACGGCCCACGCCGCCACGGGCACCCGGCCCGTCCCGAGCAGGAGGAACGCGCGTGCCCACCGGCGACCGCCCCGCACCGCCGACCCGACGAAGGCACGTGCCCGGCCGCAGCGCCCGCCCCGCCGTGGCGCTGATCGCGCTCGCCGGGATCGCCGGGACCGCGCTGCTGGCCGTCGGGGCCACCCGCATCGCCCCGCGACCGCCCCGCCCGGCGGCGGGTGCCGTGACCGACCCGGCCACGGGCCGCAGCACCGTCCCCGCACCCCCACTGCCCCACGCCACCCCGCAGCACATCGCCATCCCCGCCATCGACGTCGCCGCCGACCTGGTGCCGGTCGCCGCCGGCCCCACCGGGGAACTGGAAGTCCCCCCGGCAGGGCCGCCGAGCGTCGCCGGCTGGTACCGCCTCGGGGTCAGCCCCGGCGAGGCCGGCAACGCCGTCGTCGTCGGCCACGTCGACTCCCGCGACAGCGGCCCGGCGGCCTTCTTCGCCCTCGGCCGGCTCCGGCCCGACGACCGCATCCGGGTCACCCGCGCCGACGCCCGCGTCGCCACCTTCGCCGTCGACGGCGTCGGGTCGTACCCGAAGACGGCCTTCCCCACCGCCCTGGTCTACGGCGCGGGCCCGGTCCCCCGACTGCGCCTGATCACCTGCGGCGGGCCCTTCGACGAGCGCACCCACTCCTACCTGGACAACGTCGTCGTCTACGCCACGCTCGTCGGCTGACCACCCGCCCCGACCCCACGCCGGCCGCGAGATCGCCTACGGTTGCCGTCATCCCGGCGAGGCGGAGGTGACCGGTGCAGCATCCCCCAGTGCGGGCCCGATGGGCTCGGCGGCTACCCGCCCTGTGGCGTCGCGCCTGGCACGGACCGGCCCACGCCGCCCCGCCCGCCGGGCCACGCGGCAACCCCGAGGCCGTGGTGGACTGCGCGGTCTACCTCGACGGGCGACGCCAACCCGGAACCCCGCACTACCCCGACGCGTACGCCCAGGCCCGCCGCAACCGGCGGGCGTTCGTCTGGTTGGGCCTGCACGACCCGGCCCCGGCGGTGATGGCCGCGGTGGGCCGCACCTTCGGCCTCGACGAGCACCACGTCGCCCAGGCCCTCACCGACGGCCACCGCCCCACCCTGCACCACGACGGCGACGTCACGCTGCTGGTGCTGCGCACCGCCGGCTACGTCGCGCACGACGAACTGACCGACACCTCCGAGGTGATCGACACCGGCGACGTGATGGTCTTCCTCGGCGACCGGTTCGTCGTCACCGTCCGGCACGGCGCGGCCGGCGCGCTCGCCCCGGTCCGCGAGAACATCCAGCGCCGCCGGGCGGTCCTGGCCGAAGGCCCCTGGGCCGTGGCGTACGCGGTCTGCGCCCGCATGGTCGAGCTGTACCTGGAGGTCGCCGGGCACGTCGAGACCGACCTGGAAGGGGTGGAGGAGACCGTCTTCGCCCGCGACCGCTCCGCCGACATCCAGCAGATCTACCAGCTCAAACGGGAGATCGTCGAGTTCAAGCGGGCGGTGCTGCCATTGCAGTCGCCGCTACGGGTGCTGCTGGGCCAGCACTCCGGCGGCCCACCGCCCGCCCTGCGCCGCTGGTTCGCCGACGTCGACAGCGACCTGGCGCGGGCCGTCGACCGGGTCAGCGGATACGACGACCTGCTCAACTCCGTCCTGCAGGCCCGACTGGCGCAACTGGCCGTCGACCAGAACAACGACCTGCGCAAGATCGCCTCCTGGGCCGCCATCGCCGCCACCCAGACCGCCGTCGCCGGCCTGTACGGGATGAACTTCGCCAACATGCCCGGACTGACCTGGCACTACGGCTACCCGGTGACACTGCTGGTGATGGCGGCCGCCGCCCTGGTCCTGTACCGCCTCTTCCGCCGCTCCGGCTGGCTCTGACTCTGGCAAGAGTCGCGGGGCCCGTCGCTCGCGATTCCGGATAGGCAGGATTTTCGGGGCGTCATCGGGCAAACCGGCGGTTTCTTGGGCCGGTCCGGTCGGCGGAATTCGGGCGGGGGCCGGGGCGTTGTACATGGTCCACCGGGCGCAAGCCGGCCTCGGGAAAGGGCCGGGAAGCCGCCCCCGTGGAATGCCCGCCCGGCCAGCACGGTTGCCTCCCCGGCGCAGCGCAGCACACCCGCCGAGCCGCCGAGGGAATGCCCGCTCAGCCCGGTCGGTTACACCTCCCCGAGACGACGTGCAGGCGGAGCCCGAGGGAATGCGGGTGCGGCCCGGTTGGTTACATCCCCGGGACCCCGCGCAGGCCGAGCCGCCGGAAGCCCCGCACCCCCTTGACTCGCGGCACACGTGCCCCCATACACGTCGTCCCGCCGCAGACCCCGCACATTCGCGCACGCCCTTGTGCAGTCGCGCCCCCCGTCGTGCAGTCGCGTATCCCCCGAGCAGAGGAGCACGCCGATCATGCGTACCGATCTGATCCGTAGGACCGCCCTGACCG
>NZ_JBNCLB010000027.1:0-7371 GCF_049841815.1 Micromonospora sp. DT233
CTGGCCGTGCCGGTGCTGCACCGCAAGCGGGCCGAGCCGACCACCGCCGTGACGGCGCTGGCCCGGCTCTGGGCCGACGGTGGCACCGTCGACTGGGCGGCGTTCTTCGCCCCCACCGGCGCGCGGACCGTGGACCTGCCCACCTACGCCTTCCAACGCAAGCCGTACTGGCCGCAGCCGATGACGAGCAGGCCGGGGGACGTGACCGCCGCCGGCCTCGCCGACGCCGGGCACCCGCTGCTCGGTGCCGCCGTCGCCCTCGCCGGCGACGAGGGCCACCTCTTCACCGGCCGGCTCAGCCTCCGCGACCACGCCTGGCTCGCCGACCACGACGTGCTGGGCACCATCCTCTTCCCGGGCACCGGGTTCCTGGAACTCGCCATCCGGGCCGCCGACGAGGTCGGCTGCGACCGGGTCGACGAACTCACCCTGGCCGCCCCCCTCGCCCTGCCCCGCGACGGCGGGACCAACCTCCAACTCCTGGTCGGCCCGCCCGACGAGGCCGGCACGCGGACCATCCGCGTCCACTCCCGCCCCGACGACGCGACCGCCGACATCCCGTGGACGCTGCACGCCACCGGAACCCTCGGCGTCGGCGGCACCGGCACCCCCGTCGACCTCACCGCCTGGCCGCCGGCCGGCGCGGAAACCCTCGACATCTCCACCTTCTACGACATGTACCGGGCCGGCGGCTTCACCTACGGCCCGTCGTTCCAGGGGCTGCGCCAGGCGTGGCGGGTCGGCGGCGACGTCTTCGTCGAGGTCGCCCTGCCGCCCGAGCACGCCGCCGACGCCGCCGCGTACGGGCTGCACCCGCCGCTGCTCGACGCCGCCGTGCAGGCGCTCACCTTCGTCGCGCTCGACGGCACCGGGCAGAGCCGCCTGCCGTTCTCCTGGACCGACGTCACGCTGCACGCCTCCGGCGCGGCCAACCTGCGGGTACGCCTGTCGCAGGCGGGACCGGACTCGCTGACCATGGCCATCGCCGACGCCACCGGCCAGCCCGTCGCCACCATCGGCGCGCTGGCCATGCGCCCGGTCACCGCCGCGCACCTCGCCGCGCCGCGCCCGGCGTACCCGGAATCGATGTTCCGCCTGGAGTGGGCGGAGACGGCGACCGGCGGCGCGAACCCGGCCGGCGACGTGCGGTCCTGGGCGGTGCTCGGCGCCGACGACCTCGGCCTGGCCGCCGCGCTGGCCGCCCGGCCGGCCGCCGACCTCGCCGCCCTCGGCGACGGGCCGGTCCCGGAGGTGGTCCTCGTCCCGTGCGTCGGCGGCGCGACCGACGCCGCCGACATGGCGTCGGCGGCCCGCACCCTCGTCGCCGGTGCCCTCACCCTGATCCAACGGTGGCTCGCCGACGACCGGTTCGCGCGGTCCCGGCTGGTCTTCGTCACCCGAGGCGCGGTCGCTGGCGACGAAGCGGCCGGCGTGAGCGACCCGGCCGCCGCCACCGTCTGGGGTCTGGTGCGTTCCGCCCAGTCCGAGGAACCCGGCCGGTTCCAGCTCGTCGACCTCGACGACGCCACCCGCGCCGCCGAGCTGCTGCCGCTCGTCGTCGACGCCGACGAACCGCAGGTCGTCGTCCGCGACGGCACCCTCCGCGCGGCGCGGCTGGCCCGCCTCGCCGGCGACGGCGCGCTGCTGCCACCGGCCGAACCGGCCTGGCGGCTCGACACCACCGGCCGGGGCTCGCTGGGCAACCTCACCCTCGCCGCCGACCCCGAGCTGCTGGCGCCGCTGGGACCCGGCCTGGTCCGGGTCGCGGTCCGCGCGGCCGGCCTGAACTTCCGCGACGTGCTCAACGCCCTCGACATGTACCCGGGCGACCCCGGCCCGATGGGCGTCGAAGGCGCCGGCGTCGTCACCGAGGTCGGCCCCGGCGTGACCCGCTTCGCCCCCGGCGACCGCGTCCTCGGCATGTTCGGCAAGGCGTTCGGCCCGATCTCCGTCGCCGACCAGCGGATGATCGCCCACCTGCCCGCCGACTGGTCGTACCGGCAGGCCGCGTCCGTGCCGATCGCCTTCCTCACCGCCTGGTACGGCCTGGTCGACCTGGCCAAGCTGGGCACCGGCGAGGCGGTGCTCGTGCACGCCGCCGCCGGAGGCGTCGGGATGGCCGCCGTGCAGCTCGCCCGCCACCTCGGCGCCGAGGTGTACGCCACCGCCAGCGAGGGCAAACACGACACCCTGCGCGCCCTCGGCATCCCCGACGACCACATCGCGTCCTCCCGCAACCTCGACTTCGAGGCCCGGTTCCGCGCCACCGCCGACGGCGGCCCGCTCGACGTGGTGCTCAACTCCCTGGCCGGCGAGTACGTCGACGCCTCCCTGCGGCTGCTCGGCGTCGGCGGCCGGTTCCTGGAGATGGGCAAGACCGACGTGCGCACCCCCGAACAGCTGCGCGACCAGCACCCCGGCGTCGGCTACCACGCGTTCGACCTGATCGAGGCCGGCGCGGAGCACATCGGCGAGATGCTGGCCGAGGTGCTGCGGCTGGTCGAGTCGGGGGCGCTGCGCCCGCTGCCGGTGGCGAGCTGGGACGTGCGCCGCGCGCCCGAGGCGTACCGGCACGTCAGCCAGGCCCGGCACGTCGGCAAGGTGGTGCTCACCATGCCGGTGGCCCTCGACCCGGCCGGCACGGTGCTGGTCACCGGCGGCACCGGCGGCCTCGGCCGGTACGTCGCCCGGCACCTGGTCACCCGGCACGGGGTCCGGCACCTGCTGCTCACCAGCCGCCGCGGCGCGGCCGCCGACGGCATCGCCGAGCTGGTCGCCGAACTGACCGGGCTGGGCGCGCAGGTCCGCGTCGAGGCCTGCGACGCCGCCGACCGCGCCGCCCTCGCCCGCACCCTGGGCGCCGTCGCGGCCGAACACCCGCTCACCGCCGTCGTGCACGTCGCCGGGGTGGTCGACGACGGGGTCATCCCGGCGCTCACCCCGGCCCGCCTCGACACCACCCTGCGCCCCAAGATGGACGCCGCCCTCAATCTGTACGAGCTGACCCGCGACGCCGACCTGGCCGCCTTCGTCCTCTTCTCCGGGGCCGCCGGCACCTTCGGCGGCGCCGGGCAGGCGAACTACGCCGCCGCGAACGCGTTCGTCGACGAGTTCGCCCGCTGGGCCCGGCAGCGGGGCGTGCCCGCGGTCTCCCTGGCCTGGGGGCCGTGGGTCGCCGACCGGGGCATGACCGGCCACCTCACCGACACGGACTTCGCCCGGATGGCGCAGGCCGGCCTGCGGCCGCTCAGCGAGGAACAGGGCATGACCCTCTTCGACGCGGCGCTCGCCGTCGACCACGCGGCGCTGCTGCCGATGCGGCTGGACACCTCGCCGGCCGCGCTCGGCGCCGGCCCGGTCCCGCCGCTGCTGCGGGCGCTCGCCGGCGGCCCGGCCCGGCGGACCGCCGCCGCCGCGCCGACCGGCGGGGCGACGGCCGGCGGGTTGGCCGCGCAGCTGCGCGGCCGGTCCCGCGCCGACGGCGTCGACCACCTGATCGAACTGGTCTGCGGGCAGGCGGCGGCGGTGCTGGGGCACACCTCCGCCGAGGACCTCGAACCGGAACAGGCGTTCAACGCCCTCGGCTTCGACTCCCTCACCGCCATCGAACTGCGTAACCGGCTCACCGCGACCACCGGCACCCGGCTGCCCGCCACGCTGGTGTTCGACTACCCGACCCCCGTGGCGCTGGCCGAACACCTCTGGGCCGCCCTCGCCCCGGACGCCGCCGCACCCGACGCGGACGAGCCGACCAGGTCGGACACCGCCGCGCTGCGGGAGGTCGAGCGGCTGGAACGCGAACTGGACCGGCTGAGCGCCGGCGGCGCGGTCGACGCGGTGGTGAGCCGGCGGCTGCAGGCGCTCGCCGCGAAGTGGGCCGGCGCCGGCACCACCACGGACCAGGGCGTCGACGGCGGCGCCGACGACAACTTCGAGTCGGCCACGGCCGACGAACTCTTCGACCTGATCGACAGCGAGTTTGGTGGGGCGTCTTGAGCGAGAACCGGGATGTGCGCGGCGGCGGCGACGAGAAGCTGCTCGGCTACCTGAAGAAGGTCACCGGCGACCTGCGGCAGGCCCACCGGCGGCTGCGCGAGATCGAGGCGGCCAGCACCGAGCCGATCGCCGTCATCGGCATGAGCTGCCGGCTGCCCGGCGGGGTGGACACCCCCGAGCAGCTGTGGCAGCTCCTCGACGGCGAGGGCGACGCCATGTCCGGGTTCCCCGTCGACCGGGGCTGGGACCTGGAACGCCTCTACAGCGCCGACCCGACCCAGGCGGGCACCACGTACGCCAGCAAGGGCGGCTTCGTCCACGGCGCGGCGGAGTTCGACCCGGCGTTCTTCGGGATGAGCCCACGCGAGGCCCTGGCCATGGACCCACAGCAGCGGCTGCTGCTGCAGAGCGCCTGGGAGGCGTTCGAGAACGCCGGCGTGGACCCGCACTCGCTGCGCAACAGCAACACCGGCGTCTTCGTCGGCGCGGCGTCCACCGGCTACGGCGCGCACCTCACCGCCCTGCCCGAGGGCGTCGAGGGCTACCTGCTCACCGGCAACTCGATGGCCGTCGCCTCCGGACGCATCGCGTACACCCTCGGGCTGAAGGGCCCGGCGGTGACGGTCGACACGGCCTGCTCGTCGTCGCTGGTCGCGATGCACCTGGCCGTGCAGTCGCTGCGTTCCGGGGAGTGCTCGCTGGCCCTCGTCGGCGGCGTCACCGTGATGTCGACGCCCGGCATGTTCCTGGAGTTCAGCCGCCAGCAGGGCCTCGCCGCCGACGGGCGGTGCAAGGCGTTCTCCGACGACGCCGACGGCACCGGCTGGTCCGAGGGCGTCGGCCTGGTCGTCCTCGGCCGCCTCTCCGACGCCCGCCGCGCCGGGCACCGCATCCTCGCCGTGGTGCGGGGCAGCGCCGTGAACTCCGACGGCGCGTCGAACGGTCTGACCGTCCCGAACGGCCCGTCGCAGCAGCAGGTCATCCGGACCGCGCTGGCCAACGCCGGTCTGTCGGCCGCCGAGGTGGACGCGGTCGAGGCCCACGGCACGGGTACGACCCTCGGCGACCCCATCGAGGCGCATGCGCTGCTGGCCACGTACGGGCAGGACCGGGCTGCGGACCGGCCGTTGTGGCTGGGGTCGGTGAAGTCGAACCTCGGCCACACCCAGGCCGCCGCCGGGGTCGCCGGGGTGCTGAAGATGGTCCTCGCCCTGCGCCACGGGACGCTGCCCCGGACCCTGCACGTCGGCACGCCGTCGTCGCACGTCGACTGGACGGCGGGGCAGGTGCGGCTGCTCACCGACGCGCAGCCGTGGCCCCGCACCGACCGGCCGCGCCGCGCCGGGGTGTCGTCGTTCGGCATCAGCGGCACCAATGCCCACGTCATCCTCGAAGAGGCACCGGTGGACGAGGCGGCGGCCGCGCCGGTCCGGCAGCCCGTGCTGCCGCTGCCGCTGTCGGGCCGGCAGGAGCACACCCTGCCGGTGCTGGCCGCGCGGCTGCGCTCCGCGCTGGACGCCCGGCCCGACCTCGACCCGGGCGACGCCGCCCGTACCCTCGCCACCGGCCGGGCCGCGTTCGAGCACCGGGCGGTCGTCGTCGCCGGCGACCGCGCGTCCGCGCTCGACGGCCTGGCCGCCGTGGCCGCCGGCACCGACTCACCCGTGGTGGTACGCGGCACCGCCGCGCGCAACGGGGTGGGCCGCTCCCGGGAGCGGCTGGCGTTCGTGTTCTCCGGTCAGGGCAGTCAGCGGGTCGGCATGGGCCGGGAGCTGGCGGCGGCGTTCCCGGTCTTCGAGGCCGCCCTGTCGGAGGTGTGCGCCCAGTTCGACACGCTGTTGGACCGCCCGTTGCGTGAGGTGATCGACGGCTCGGGGGAGGAGCTGGCGCAGACCGGCTGGGCGCAGCCGGCCCTGTTCGCGGTGGAGGTGGCCCTGTTCCGTCTCCTCGACTCCTGGGGTGTCACGCCGGACTATCTGGTGGGTCACTCGATCGGGGAGTTGGCCGCCGCGCACGTGGCGGGGGTGCTCGACCTGCCGGACGCGTGTCGCCTGGTGGCGGCGCGGGCGTCGTTGATGCAGGCGCTGCCCACGGGTGGGGCGATGTGGGCGGTGCGGGCCGGCCTCGACGAGGTGTCCCCGTTGTTGGTCGACGGGGCGTCGATCGCGGCGGTGAACGCGCCCGGTCAGGTGGTGGTCTCCGGCACGCGCGAAGCGGTGGAGCGGGTCGCGGCCGGGCTGCCCGAGCGGCGGGGCCGGTGGCTGGAAGTCAGTCACGCGTTCCACTCGGCGCTGATGGACCCGATGCTGGCCGAGTTCACCCGGATCGCCCGGAGCGTGCGGATGGAGTCGCCGCGCATCCCGATCGTCTCCACGCTCACCGGGCAGCCGGTGGAGGAGTTCACCGCGTCGTACTGGGCGGACCAGGTGCGCGGGACCGTCGCCTTCGGGGCGGCGGTCGGCCGGGCCGCCGAGCTGGGCGCCACCCGGTTCGTGGAGCTCGGCCCCGACGCCAGCCTGGTCACCGCCATCGAGGAGACCTGCGCGGACGCGCTGGTGGTCCCGGTGCTGCACCGCAAGCGGGCCGAGGCGACCAGCGCGGTGACCGCCCTCGCGCGGCTCTGGGCCGACGGCTACGCGGTCGACTGGGCGGCGTTCTTCGCTCCCGCCGGGGCGAACCTCGTGGACCTGCCCACCTACCCGTTCGCCCGGGAACGCTACTGGATGGAGAACCCCGAGGCCGCGTCCCCGCGTACCGGCTCCGCCGTCGACCCGGTGGACGCCCAGCTCTGGGAGGCCCTGGAACGCGGCGACGTCGAACTCTTCGCCGCCGAACTCGGCGTGGACGCGGAACAACCCTTGCGGGAGACCCTGCCGGCGCTGTCGGCACGGCAGCGGGAACGCCGCGAGCGGGCGGCTACGGAGCGGCTCTGCTACCGGGAGTCGTGGGTCCCGGTAACCGTTCCCACGGACCGGCCGGTCTCCGGTCACTGGTTGTTGGTGGAGTCCGCCGGTGACGCGTGGGCGGAGGCGTTGGCGGATGAGTTGTCGGCGCGTGGGGTGGTGGTCAGTCGGCTGCGGGTGGACGTGGGTGAGCTCGATCGGGCTGTGTTGGCGGGGCGGTTGGCGGGTTTCGTCGGGGTGGACCGGGTGGTGTCGTTGTTGGGCCGCTCCGCAGCCGGTCCTGCGGGGGTGCCGGCGGGTGTGGTGGGGACGTTGGCGCTGGTGCAGGCGTTGGGCGATGCCGGTATTGGTGGGGCTCTGTGGGTGGTGACGTCGGGTGCGGTGTCGGTGGGTGTGGCCGATCCGGTGACCGCGCCTCTGGCGGCGGGTGTGTGGGGTTTGGGTCGGGTGGTGGCGTTGGAGGAGCCGGGTC
>NZ_JBNCLB010000028.1:0-5384 GCF_049841815.1 Micromonospora sp. DT233
GAAAGAATGTCCGGCGGTGTCCTACTCTCCCACACCCTCACGAGTGCAGTACCATCGGCGCTGGAGGGCTTAGCTTCCGGGTTCGGAATGTAACCGGGCGTTTCCCCTCCGCCATGACCGCCGTAACTCTATCGACATATCAAACAACACCCACACGGGTCTGCTGTTCGTTTGTCGGGAGTTGCACAGTGGACGCGTAGCAGCTTCGTAGTCAAGTCCTCGGCCTATTAGTACCGGTCAACTCAACCCGTTACCGAGCTTACATTTCCGGCCTATCAACCCAGTCGTCTAGCTGGGGGCCTTACCCCACCAAAGGTGGGCGGGATACCTCATCTTGAAGCAGGCTTCCCGCTTAGATGCTTTCAGCGGTTATCCCTTCCGAACGTAGCTAACCAGCCGTGCCCTTGGCAGGACAACTGGCACACCAGAGGTTCGTCCGTCCCGGTCCTCTCGTACTAGGGACAGCCCTTCTCAAGTATCCTACGCGCACGGCGGATAGGGACCGAACTGTCTCACGACGTTCTAAACCCAGCTCGCGTACCGCTTTAATGGGCGAACAGCCCAACCCTTGGGACCTGCTACAGCCCCAGGATGCGACGAGCCGACATCGAGGTGCCAAACCATCCCGTCGATATGGACTCTTGGGGAAGATCAGCCTGTTATCCCCGGGGTACCTTTTATCCGTTGAGCGACACCGCTTCCACACGCAAGTGCCGGATCACTAGTCCCGACTTTCGTCCCTGCTCGACCTGTCAGTCTCACAGTCAAGCTCCCTTGTGCACTTGCACTCAACACCTGATTGCCAACCAGGCTGAGGGAACCTTTGGGCGCCTCCGTTACCTTTTAGGAGGCAACCGCCCCAGTTAAACTACCCACCAGACACTGTCCCTGAACCGGATAACGGCCCGAAGTTAGATACCCAAATCAACCAGAGTGGTATTTCAAGATTGCCTCCACCCATACTGGCGTAAGGGCTTCACCGGCTCCCACCTATCCTACACAAGCTAATTCGGATACCAATGTCAAGCTATAGTAAAGGTCCCGGGGTCTTTCCGTCCTGCCGCGCGTAACGAGCATCTTTACTCGTAATGCAATTTCGCCGGGCCTGTGGTTGAGACAGTGGGGAAGTCGTTACGCCATTCGTGCAGGTCGGAACTTACCCGACAAGGAATTTCGCTACCTTAGGATGGTTATAGTTACCACCGCCGTTTACTGGCGCTTAAGTTCTCCGCTTCGCCCCGAAGAGCTAACAGGTCCCCTTAACGTTCCAGCACCGGGCAGGCGTCAGTCCATATACATCGAATTACTTCTTCGCATGGACCTGTGTTTTTAGTAAACAGTCGCTTCCCCCTGCTCTCTGCGGCCATACAACGCTCCACCCGCAAGGGGCTTCACGTCTCCGGCCCCCCTTCTCCCTAAGTTACGGGGGCAATTTGCCGAGTTCCTTAACCACAGTTCGCCCGATCGCCTCGGTATTCTCTACCTGACCACCTGTGTCGGTTTGGGGTACGGGCCGCTAAGAACTCGCTAGAGGCTTTTCTCGGCAGCATAGGATCACTGACTTCACCTGAATCGGCTCGGCATCACGTCTCAGCCTATAGCACCGCGGATTTGCCTACGGTACGGCCTACACGCTTACCCCGGCACAACCACCGGCCGGGCTCAGCTACCTTCCTGCGTCACCCCATCGCTTGACTACTACCCGCCAGGTTCCCACGCTCCCCATGTTTGGTCCGAAGACCGCCCACAGTTCGGGTGGTTAGCACAACGAGATTCATCAGGGACGCTCTTTCGCGGGTACGGGAATATCAACCCGTTGTCCATCGACTACGCCTCTCGGCCTCGCCTTAGGTCCCGACTCACCCAGGGCGGATTAGCCTGGCCCTGGAACCCTTGGTCATCCGGCGGAAGGGTTTCTCACCCTTCTTTCGCTACTCATGCCTGCATTCTCACTCGTGCCGCGTCCACAACTGGGTCACCCCGCTGCTTCACCCCCGGCACGACGCTCCCCTACCCATCCACACACCTGCACAAGGAATCAAGTCCAAGCGAGGTTAAAATGTGAATGCCACAGCTTCGGCGGTGTGCTTGAGCCCCGCTACATTGTCGGCGCGGAACCACTTGACCAGTGAGCTATTACGCACTCTTTAAAGGATGGCTGCTTCTAAGCCAACCTCCTGGTTGTCTATGCGACCCCACATCCTTTTCCACTTAGCACACGCTTAGGGGCCTTAGCTGGTGATCTGGGCTGTTTCCCTCTCGACTACGAAGCTTATCCCCCGCAGTCTCACTGCCGCGCTCTCACTTACCGGCATTCGGAGTTTGGCTGATTTCGGTAAGCTTGTGGGCCCCCTAGACCATCCAGTGCTCTACCTCCGGCAAGAAACACGCGACGCTGCACCTAAATGCATTTCGGGGAGAACCAGCTATCACGGAGTTTGATTGGCCTTTCACCCCTAACCACAGGTCATCCCCCAACTTTTCAACGTTGGTGGGTTCGGCCCTCCACACGGTCTTACCCGCGCTTCAGCCTGCCCATGGCTAGATCACTCCGCTTCGGGTCTAGGACACGCGACTGAATAGCCCTATTCAGACTCGCTTTCGCTACGGCTCCCCCACACGGGTTAACCTCGCCACATGCCACTAACTCGCAGGCTCATTCTTCAAAAGGCACGCCGTCACCCCGCAAGGCTCCGACGGATTGTAGGCGAACGGTTTCAGGTACTATTTCACTCCCCTCCCGGGGTACTTTTCACCATTCCCTCACGGTACTTGTCCGCTATCGGTCACCAGGAAGTATTTAGGCTTACCAGGTGGTCCTGGCAGATTCACGGCAGATTACAGGGGTCCGCCGCTACTCGGGAACACCCACAGAAGATCAGCAACTTTCACCTACCGGACTCTCACCGTCTACGGTCAGCCATTCCAGACTGTTCGACTAGCCACTGATTTTATAACTCCTTGAACACGTGTCAGCATGTCCAGCAGGGTCCCACAACCCCGACCACGCAACCCCTGACAGGTATCACACGCAACCGGTTTAGCCTCAATCCGCTTTCGCTCGCCACTACTCACGGAATCACTAAATTGTTTTCTCTTCCTACGGGTACTGAGATGTTTCACTTCCCCGCGTTCCCCCCACACACCCTATGTATTCAGGTGCGGGTGACACCACATGACTGGTGCCAGGTTTCCCCATTCGGACACCCTGGGATCACAGCTTGGTTGACAGCTCCCCCAGGCCTATCGCGGCCTCCCACGTCCTTCATCGGCTCCTGGTGCCAAGGCATCCACCGTTCGCCCTTGACAACTTGACCACAAAGATGCTCGCGTCCACTGTGCAATTCTCAACAAACGACCAACCCACAACCCACAGCCCCACACCAAACCCGACCACCGCCGGCGGTATGCGAGACCAGGCCATGCCTGGCAACCACCCGAAGCCCGAAGCTCCGGAACGGCCACTGAAACAACAACCAACGGTTGTTCCTTCAGGACCCAACAGGGTGCTATCCGTACTCCCCCAGCCGCACCAAGAGCAATCGTTCCCACCACACTCCCGAAGAAGAGCGGCTGTACTAGACGCCCCCAGCCGTTGCCAGGGAAAAACTCACCAGTGTCTCCGCCATCTGAGCACCCCAACCCCACACTCGGAGGTCGCGGGCTCCATACCGTCTTTCAACGGATGGTGCTCCTTAGAAAGGAGGTGATCCAGCCGCACCTTCCGGTACGGCTACCTTGTTACGACTTCGTCCCAATCGCCAGCCCCACCTTCGACGGCTCCCTCCCACAAGGGGTTGGGCCACCGGCTTCGGGTGTTGCCGACTTTCGTGACGTGACGGGCGGTGTGTACAAGGCCCGGGAACGTATTCACCGCAGCGTTGCTGATCTGCGATTACTAGCGACTCCGACTTCACGGGGTCGAGTTGCAGACCCCGATCCGAACTGAGACCGGCTTTTTGGGATTCGCTCCACCTCACGGTATCGCAGCCCATTGTACCGGCCATTGTAGCATGCGTGAAGCCCTGGACATAAGGGGCATGATGACTTGACGTCATCCCCACCTTCCTCCGAGTTGACCCCGGCAGTCTTCGATGAGTCCCCGCCATAACGCGCTGGCAACATCGAACGAGGGTTGCGCTCGTTGCGGGACTTAACCCAACATCTCACGACACGAGCTGACGACAGCCATGCACCACCTGTGACCGCCCCCGAAGGACCTCACATCTCTGCGAGTTTTGCGGCCATGTCAAACCCAGGTAAGGTTCTTCGCGTTGCATCGAATTAATCCGCATGCTCCGCCGCTTGTGCGGGCCCCCGTCAATTCCTTTGAGTTTTAGCCTTGCGGCCGTACTCCCCAGGCGGGGCGCTTAATGCGTTAGCTGCGGCACAGGAAACCGGAGAGGCCCCCCACACCTAGCGCCCAACGTTTACAGCGTGGACTACCAGGGTATCTAATCCTGTTCGCTCCCCACGCTTTCGCTCCTCAGCGTCAGTATCGGCCCAGAGACCTGCCTTCGCCATCGGTGTTCCTCCTGATATCTGCGCATTTCACCGCTACACCAGGAATTCCAGTCTCCCCTACCGAACTCTAGCCTGCCCGTATCGACCGCAGGCTTGGGGTTGAGCCCCAAGTTTTCACGGTCGACGCGACAAGCCGCCTACGAGCTCTTTACGCCCAATAAATCCGGACAACGCTCGCACCCTACGTCTTACCGCGGCTGCTGGCACGTAGTTGGCCGGTGCTTCTTCTGCAGGTACCGTCACTTGCGCTTCGTCCCTGCTGAAAGAGGTTTACAACCCGAAGGCCGTCATCCCTCACGCGGCGTCGCTGCATCAGGCTTCCGCCCATTGTGCAATATTCCCCACTGCTGCCTCCCGTAGGAGTCTGGGCCGTGTCTCAGTCCCAGTGTGGCCGGTCGCCCTCTCAGGCCGGCTACCCGTCGTCGCCTTGGTAGGCCATCACCCCACCAACAAGCTGATAGGCCGCGAGCCCATCCCAGGCCGAAAAACTTTCCACCACCAGTCATGCGACCAGAAGTAATATTCGGTATTAGCCCCCGTTTCCGAGGGTTATCCCAAAGCCTAGGGCAGGTTGCTCACGTGTTACTCACCCGTTCGCCGCTCGAGTACCCCGAAGGGCCTTTCCGCTCGACTTGCATGTGTTAAGCACGCCGCCAGCGTTCGTCCTGAGCCAGGATCAAACTCTCCAACAAAAACCTGTTGAAAAACTGTCCCAGCAACAAACTAATGTTGCCAAAGGAATCCCCACCAACCAGACCACGAAGGCCCGGCCAGCGCGGGGTATAAATCATAATTGGCACTGGCTTATCAAGCACCCTGTTGAGTTCTCAAAGAACAACCACACACCATCCGAAACCCCC
>NZ_JBNCLB010000029.1:0-5096 GCF_049841815.1 Micromonospora sp. DT233
GTGGTGTCCATGCGCATCGGGTGGTGCTGCTGGGAGAGACGCTGGACGACTTCACCACCCAGCTCGACACCGCGATCGCCGGTGGACCGCTGCCGGATGGCGTCGTACCGGGAACGGCCGGCGACGCCGGGAAGATCGCCTTCGTCTTCCCCGGTCAGGGTTCGCAGTGGGCCCGGATGGCCGTGGAGCTCATGGACACCTCACCGGTCTTCCAGGAGAGCCTGCGCGAGTGCGAGGCGGCGCTTGCCCCGTACGTGGAATGGTCCTTGATCGCCGTCCTGCGGCGGGAGGAGGAGTGGAGCCAGGTCGACGTCGTCCAGCCCGCGCTCTTCGCCGTCATGGTCTCCCTCGCTGCGGTGTGGCGCTCGCTCGGCGTCGAGCCGGCGGCGGTGGTGGGCCACTCCCAGGGCGAGATCGCGGCCGCCTGCGTGGCCGGAGCGCTGACTCTTCCGGACGCCGCCAAGGTCGTGGCGCTGCGCAGCCGCGCCCTACGCCGCCTGGCCGGCGGGGGCGGGATGCTGTCGGTGCCGCTGAGCGCCGCCGACGTCGCCGAGCGGATCGGTGAGTTCGGTGACCGGCTGACCGTCGCGGCCGTCAACGGGCCGCAGTCGACGGTCGTCGCGGGGGAGAGCGCGGCGATCGAGGAACTGCTGGCCGGGTACCAGCAAGGTGATGTTCAGGCCCGCCGGATCCCGGTCGACTACGCCTCGCACAGCGCGCAGGTCGAAATCCTGCGCGACGAGATCCGCGAGATGCTCGCCGACATCCGGCCGCAGCCGGCGCGGATCGCGCTCTACTCGACGCTCACCGGTGAGCGTCTCGCCGACACCACCCGGCTGGACGCCGACTACTGGTACCGCAACCTGCGCGGGACCGTCCGCTTCGAGCAGACGATCGGTGCGCTCGTCGCCGACGGGCACCGGTGCTTCGTCGAGAGCAGCGCGCATCCGGTGCTGACCCTGGGCGTGCGGGAGACGCTGGAGCAGGCCGACGTGCCGGGCGTCGTCACCGGGACGTTGCGGCGCCATGAGGGCGGATGGGGTCGCTTCCTGATGTCGGCGGCGCAGATCTGGACCCGAGGTGTTGACGTGGACTGGACCGCGCCGCCGGCCATGGCTGGCGCCCGTCGCATCGAACTGCCGCCGTACGCCTTCCAGCGTCGACGCTTCTGGATCAGTGCGGACCGTCCCGCCGACGTGGCCGCCGCCGGCCTCACGAACGCCGGGCACGCCCTGCTCGGCGCCACGGTCGCCCTCGCCGAGGGCGGTGCCACGGCGTTCACCGCGAGGCTGTCTCCGAGCGGGCAGGCCTGGCTGGCCGACCACCGGATCGGGGATCAGATCCTGTTCCCCGGTACGGCCTACGTCGACCTCGCGTTGCACGCCGCCGACCGCCTCGGCCTCGCCGGCGTCGACGAACTGCTGATCGAGGCCCCGCTCCTGCTGCCCGATCGGGGTGCCGTGGAGTTCCAGCTCCTCGTCGCGCCCCCAGGCTCCGACGGGAGCCGGGCGTTCACCGCGCACGCCCGCGCCGACACGACCCAGCCCTGGACCCGGCACGCCACCGGCACCCTGGGCGACGGCGCCACCGAGCCGATGGACGGACCGGCCTCCTGGCCGCCGGAAGCCGAACCCGTCGACGTCTCCGCCGGCTACGAGCTGCTCGCCGCCCGGGGCCTGCGATACGGTCCCGCCTTCCGGGGACTCACCGCGGCCTGGCGCTCGGGCGTGGACGCCTTCGCCGAGGTGGTCCTCGACGACGAGATCACCGAACGCGGCTTCGGGCTGCACCCGGCGCTGCTCGACGCCGCGCTGCACAGCCTGATGTTGCTGGGCGACGACGGCGTACGGCTGCCGTTCTCCTGGACCGGGGTGCGCCTGTACGCCGTCGCGGCCCGCACCCTGCATGTGCGCCTGCGCTCGACCGGCACCGACGCGGTGGCGATCAGCGCGACCGACCCGGCCGGCCTCCCGGTGTTCACCGCCGAGCTCTCGGTGCGCACCGTCGAGCCAGGGCGCCTGCGGTCCGCCGTACCCGCTGGCCTGTTCGCCGTCGACTGGGCGCCGGTCGTCGCTGCAAAGCCGGGGACCGAGCCATGGGCGCTGCTCGGCGCTGACCGGTACGGGCTCGCGTCGGCGCTGCGGCGCTCGGGGGCCACGGTCCGGGTGTATGACGACGTCACGCAGCTGCGTGGATCCGGAGAGCCGGAACCGCGGTTTGTCCTGGTCTGCCGCGCCCCGTCCGAGGACCCGGCCACCGGTCTACGTACCGGCACCCGCGACGCTCTCGCACTGGCGCGCCAGTGGCTGGACGGCGCGCCGGACGACCGGTCGATCCTGGTGTTCGTCACCTGCGGCGCCGTCGACGCGCAGCCGGGCGACGCGGTGCCCCACCCCGCGGACGCCGCCGTCTGGGGCCTGGTCCGCTCGGCGCAGGCCGAGCATCCGGGCCGGTTCGCCCTTCTCGACCTGGACGGGCAGGAGGACTCGGTCAACGCGGTCGCGCGGATCCTCCGGGACAACGAGCCCCAGATAGCCGTGCGGCACGGCGCCGGCTACGTCCCGCGCCTGGCACGGGCGGACGCCGGCGACATTCTTCAGCCGCCCGCCGACGGTTCGCTCTGGCGCCTGGCACTGACCGCGCCCGGTGCCGTCGACGGTCTGTCGTTGCAGGCCAGCGACGACGGCTCCATGCCGCTGCGTCCCGGCGAGGTTCGGATCGCGGTATGCGCCACCGGCCTGAACTTCCGCGACGTGCTCCTCGCCCTGGGCATGGTGCCCTCCGACGAGCGGCCCGCCGCCGGCGAGGCCTCGGGCGTCGTGGTGGAGATCGGCTCCGGAGTGAGCGGCCTGGTGCCCGGTGACCGGGTGATGGGCCTGATGCGTTCCGGTATCGGCCCGTTGGCGGTCACCGACGAGCGGTTGGTGACCAGGGCGCCGGCCGGCCTGACCTTCGCCGAGTCGGCCGCGATCCCGATCGCCTTCCTCACCGCCTACTACGGCCTCTTCGACCTCGCAGGGCTGCGCGGCGGCGAGTCCCTGCTGGTCCACGCCGCCACAGGTGGGGTCGGCATGGCGGCGGTCCAGCTGGCGCGGCACCGTGGCGCCGAGGTGTACGCCACGGCTGGCCCCGCGAAGTGGGCCACCCTGCGGGGCCAGGGTGTCGCGGCCGAGCGCATCGCCAGCTCGCGGTCCCTCGACTTCGAGCCCCGCCTGCGCGCCGCCTCGGGTGGTGGCGTCGACGTGGTGCTCAACTCGTTGGCGAACGAGTACGTCGACGCCTCTCTGCGGTTGCTGCGCGACGGCGGCCGGTTCCTCGAGATGGGCAAGACCGACAAGCGTGATCCGGCCGAGGTCTCCGCCGCGCACCCGGGTGTCAGCTACCGGATCTACGACCTGCTCGATGCCGGCCCCGACCGCATCCAGGAGATGCTCGCCGAGCTCCGGGAGATGTTCGACGCCGGCTCGCTGCGCCCGGTGCCGGTCACCGCGTGGGACATTGCGCACGCGCGCCAGGCCATCCGGTACTTCAGCCAGACCCGGCACATCGGCAAGATCATCATGACCCTGCCCCGGCCTTTGGCGGACGAGGGCACGGTTCTGATCACCGGCGGCACCGGTGTGCTGGGCGGCTCCGTCGCCCGGCACCTGGCCACCCAGCACAAGGTCCGGCATCTGGTGCTGGCCGGCCGCCGGGGTGCCGAGGCCGAAGGCGCCCGGGAACTGGCCGACGAGCTGGGCTCGCTCGGAGCGGAGGTGACGTTCGCGGCCTGCGACGTCGGTGACCGCGCCTCGATCGCGGCGATGCTCGCCGCCGTTCCCGCCGATCACCCGCTGACCGCAGTCGTCCACGCGGCCGGCGTGCTCGACGACGGCGTGCTCACCTCGCTGACCGAGGATCAACTTGCCACCGTGCTGCGTCCCAAGGCCGAGGCCGCCTGGCACTTGCACGAGCTGACCCGGAACGAGGACCTGTCCGCCTTCGTCGTGTTCTCCTCGGCGGCCGGCACGCTCGGCAATCCCGGGCAGGGCAACTACGCGGCCGCCAACGCCTTCCTCGACGCGCTCTGCGCCCACCGCCGGGCGCGCGGGCTCCCCGCGACGTCCATCGCGTGGGGATTGTGGGAGCGCGCCAGCGCCATGACCGGTCACCTCGGCCGGGCGGACCTGGCCCGGCTCACCCGCTCCGGCACCGCCCCGATCATGGAAGCGCAGGGTCTGGCCATGCTGGACGCCGCGTGGGAGCTGAACCGCCCGCTGGTCGTGGCCATGAACTTGGACGCCGCAGCGATGCGCCAGGAGCGCGGAGAACTGCCTCCGTTGCTGAGCGCACTCGACCGGACAAAGGAGGCCCGCCGCCGGGCCGGCACCGGACGCCCGGCCGGGGACGACACCTGGGCGCGGCGACTGGGCCGGATGTCGGAGGAGGAACGGTTGCCCGCGGTGCTGGCCCTGGTGCTCGGCGAGGCCGCCGCGATCCTCGGGCACGGCAACACCGCAGCGGTCGATCCGGGGCAGCCCTTCAAGGAGCTCGGCTTCGACTCGCTGACCGCGGTCGAGCTGCGCAACCGGCTCGGCTCGGCGACCGGCCTGCGTCTCTCCGCGACCGCCGTCTTCGACCATCCGACCGCGGCGGCGCTCGCCGCCCACGTGCTCGCCGAGCTGTCTCCCGCGCCGGCGGATCCGGCCGCCGAGGTCCTCGCGGCCCTGGACCGCATCGAGGCGTCGCTGGCCGGGACCGCATGGGGTGAGCAGGAGCAGGCGCGGCTCACTGCCCGGCTCGACGCCCTGTCGTGGAAATGGGCCGGTGAGCAGGCCCGGGATCAACCGCGGGCCACGGCTGACGACCTCAGCACGGCCACCGACGCCGAACTGTTCGCCGCGCTCGACGACGAGATCGGACTCTCCTGAATGGATGCCATTATGAATAACGAGGACATGCTCCGCGACTACCTCAAGCGAGCGACGGCCAACCTCCTCCAGGCCCGGGATCGAGTCCGGGATCTCGAGGGCCGCGACCACGAGCCGATCGCGGTGGTGGGTATGAGTTGTCGTCTGCCGGGTGGGGTGCGTAGTCCGGAGGATTTTTGGGAGTTG
>NZ_JBNCLB010000030.1:0-4887 GCF_049841815.1 Micromonospora sp. DT233
CGTCGTTGAGCGAGCCCAACGTGAACGCCACCACGTCGTCCTTACCGTCCCCACTGAAATCCGTCGACGAACCCGCCAGATACCGACCACCACCACCGCCACCACCGCAGTTGTCGCTGACGAGGTAGCGCTGGTTGTAGCTGCCGGGGTAGGGCGCGAGCGAGACGCCGTTGATGGCGATCTTCTGCTCGGCCCCGTTGTAGAGCTGCTCGTAGTGGATGTGCGCGCCGGAGGAGTTGCCGGTGCTGCCGGTGATGCCGATCTGCTGGCCCTGCTCGACGTACGCCCCGCTGGGCACCGAGTAGGCGCTGAGGTGGAAGTAGTAGGTGGTCCAGCCGCCGCCGTGGTCGATGACCACGTAGTTGCCGGCGCCGCCGGGCTCCGAGTAGCGGCGGGCCACGCCGGCCGCCGAGGCGAGCTGCGGGGTGCCGCCGGTCGCGCCGTCGGAGCGGACGAAGTCCAACGCCTCGCGCACCTCCGAGCCGTGGTGGGAGTACGTCCACCGCTGCCCGCAGGGGAACGGCGCCTTGAAGTTGGGGGCGGCCATCGCGGCGGTGGGGGCCGCGACGACGCCGGTGAGCACGGCCGCGGCGAGGGTGAGCAGGGCGACGAGGAAACGGGGGACGGTGCGGGGTGGCCGGGACATGGCGGCTCCTGTCAGGGGAGGCTGGGTCGGGGCAGGTCGGAGCCGGGGGCGATCTGGTCGCTCCACCGCCAGCCGTTCTGCACCAGGCGGGTGCCGTCGGAGAGCGACACGTAGGCGTCGGCGGTCGTGGCCTGGGTGAAGGTGACGGCGTCGGCGCGTCCGTCGCCGTCGAAGTCGCCGACGCCGGGCAGTTCGGCGCCGACGGCGAAGTTGCCGTGCCAGGTCGCGGCGGCGCCGAGACCCGAGCCGGTGGAGCGGCGCACCAGCACGTCCGCGCTGGTGCCCCGGGTGAAGGCGACGATGTCGTCGCGGCCGTCGCCGGTGACGTCGGCCAGCGCGGGGACCTGGTCGCCGGTGGCCACGCCGTCGCCCCACTTCCAGGACTGCTGCACGAAGCGGCTGCCGTCGGAGAGCGAGACGTAGACCGCGCCGCCGGTGCCCTGGACGAAGGTGACGAGGTCGTCGCGGCCGTCGCCGTCGAGGTCGCCGAGGGCGGGGGTCTCGGTGCCGACGGCGAAGAAGTCGTGCCACTTCGCCGACGGGGCGAAGCCGGTGCCGGTGGAGAGCGCCACGTACACGTCGGCCGCCGCGCCCCGCGTGAAGGTCACGATGTCGGCCCGCCCGTCGCCGTTGACGTCGCCGACGGCGGGGATCTCGGCGTCGATGGCGAAGAAGTCGTGCCACTTCGCCGACGGGGCGAAGCCGGTGCCGGTGGAGAGCGCCACGTAGACGTCGGCCGCCGCGCCCCGCGTGAAGGTCACGATGTCGGCCCGCCCGTCGCCGTTCACGTCGCCGGTGAGGGGGAGCTCGGCGTCGGTGGCGAAGAAGTCGTGCCACTTCGCCGCCGCCCCGAAGCCGCCGCCGGAGGAGAGCGAGGTCAGCACGTCGGCGGTGGCGCCCCGGGTGAAGTCGACCACGTCGTCGCGGCCGTCACCGTCGACGTCGCTGGTGTTGCGGCCCCGGCTGACGGCGGTCGCGGTGGCCGACCCGACGCCGGCGTTGCCGACCTCGTCGAGCGCCACGACCCGGTAGTACCACCGCTGCCCGGCGGCGAGCGGCCCGTGCCGGAAGCCGGTGGTGCGCACGGTGCCGAGCAGGTTCGCCGGGGTGGCCGGCACGTCGGCGCTCCGCGCGCCGTAGACGCGGTACCCGGCGACGCCCACGTCGTCGGTCGCCGCCGGCCAGCTCAGGGCCACCGCGTGGGTCCGGCCGCCGACGGTCGGCGCGGCGGGGGTCGTCGGCGGCCGGGTGTCGGCGTACGGGGGCACGATGCTCGACGCGGCGTAGGAGCCGGCGGTCCAGGCGGGACTGCCGGCGGTCGGGGTCAGCGTGACGGTGATCGAGGAGCGGCCGGCGGTCACCGAGGCGGGCAGGGCGAACTCGTCGCTACGCCAGCGCTGGGTGGCGTTGCCCTGCGGCTGGGACCAGACGCCGACGGTCACCCCGTCGAGGGCCACCGTCGCCGCCTGCCCCGCCGCGCCCTGCTCGCCGGTGCGACGCAGCCGTACGCCCTGGTTGGTGGCGGCGACGGCGAGGCGGAAGCGGACCGCGGCCGTGGCGGCGCGGAGCTGCCCGGTGACCACCGCCGAGTCGTCGTCGCCCTCGAAGACCGAGCTGAGGGGGTACTGGGTGGCGGCCCCGTCGGAGTAGGCGTGGGCGGTGCGGCTCGCGGCGTCGCCCACCGTGAGCGTGTCGGTGAGTGTCTGCCCGACGGTGGGCTGGGTGTAGAGGTAGGCGGTGGAGCCGTACTCGGCGGGCATGTCGTTGACCGGGCCGTGCTCGATGCCGAAGCGCAGGCTGGTGCCGTAGTCGATGGCGTCGCCGATCAGCAGCCGGTACGCCGCGTCGCACTCCTGGGCGCAGTCGCCGCTGCGCAGCTGGTGGCCGGTGTTGCCGGTGAAGACGCCGGAGTAGGTGCCCCGGTTGAAGTACCAGCCGGACTCGTAGAAGTCCTCCGTGCCGGTGCCGTGCAGCTGCGGGGTGGCCGAGCCGTCCACGTGGACCCGCTCGTCGCCCTCGAGGTAGTTGCGGGTGTTGCCCTCGGTGATGTGTCCACGCATGGTCTGGGAGACGCCGACGAGGCGTCCGCGCCCGCCCTGCTCGGCGACGATCCAGTCCTGCCCGGTGACGGTCGTCCCCCGGCGGGACTGGGCGGTGAAGTAGCCGGCGTTGCCGGCGGCGGCCAGCGCGTCGCTCCACTGGGTGCCGGGGGCGGAGGTGATCTCCCAGCCGACCCCGGTGAGGTTCGCGCCGTCGGTGCTGACGAGGCTGATCGTGGCGTCGCTGCGGAACGGCATCGGCCACCAGGAGCTGTACCAGCCGCCGGCGCCGGTCTCCATGGCGGACATCAGCGACCGGACCGGCCGTTCCCCGAGCCCGGAGCCGAAGAACTCGGCCACCGGGGAGTCCACGGTGGCGCGGCCGTCGAAGGTGATCCGCAGCCGCAGCCGGCCGAGCCGGGCGTCGGTGGCGCTCGCGTCGGGCACCCGCAGGCGCAGCGCGGTGACGGCCCGGGGACCGGTCAGCGTGGCGAGGGTGACCTGGCCGTTGGCGGGGACGGTGCGGGTGCCGGCGAGCGTGGCGGCGCCGGGCTGCGCGGGTTTGGGGTCGCGGGTGCCGGCGGCGCGCAGCAGGGCGACCACGTCGGTTGCGGGGTCGGCGGGGTCGAAGGTGGTGACGCCCTGGGCGTCGGCGAAGCTGCGGTAGGTGACGTGGTGGAACAGCGGGTTGTGCTGGGTGGTGATGCGCATCGAGCGCCGGTAGGGCATCGGCACCTTGACCGTCACCCCGCCGGAGGTCTGGTCGGCGTTGCTGACCAGGGGGAAGACGAAGGGCGCCCCGAGGCCGCCGTCGACCAGGTGTTGCAGGCCGGTCTGCACGACGGTCACGCCGTCGAGCTCGATGCGGATCCACCCGGTGGCGTCGACCGCGCCACCGTCGCGGGTGAACCAGATCGACTCGACCTCCCCGGCGCCTTGGTCCTCGGCGATCACGCAGCCGCCGTCGGTGCGCAGGCAGGAGTGGGCGCCGCTGAACCCGTCGTCGTTGCCGCCGGCCCGGTCGTAGCCGGAGAACTGCCGGGTCCGCGCGCCGCCGCCGAGGTACGGCAGCCGGTCGAGGCGACGGTAGACGTCCCAGCCGACGGCGCCGGGGCCGGGCGCGGCCGGGGCGGCTGCGGCGGGCGCGGCGACCGGGCCCGGCGCGGCGCCCGCCGGGGGTGGGACCGCCGCGAGGGCCGCGATAACGACACCGACAACGACGGTACGCAGAAAGCGAAATCGGCTCATGAATCACCTCGGCCGGTGGGCCCCACGGACGGTGCCACTAGCGGAAGTGAAGCCAATGAATTCGAAGCCTGTCAATACCACAGGTCGCCGAGACGCGCGGCGGGAGTCCCACGACTTCGCATTTCCGCAGGCCAGAGGGCATTGACCGGGGGCCATTCCGGACGAAACTTTTTTCCTTGACTGCAACAGCAAACGGACGTAAGTTTCATCTACCTATCGACACCCCTCGTCGTCGTTCGCGCCCGTCGCCCGGCACTTCACCTCGCGCCTGTCCTCGCCCCGAGTCGGCAGCCCACGCCGCCGCCCGGACCACCCCCGCATCCCGGAGGGCCGTCATGGACAACCACCCCCGAACACCGCTGAGCTGGGCCTTCGCCGCCCGGCTGGTCGCCGCCGTGGCCGTCACGCTGGCGCTGACCACCCCCACGACCCCCGCCGCCGCGACCCCCTCGAACGACGACTTCCAGACGCTGGCCTGCACCTCGATCCCGGCGAACCACGACCCGTCGGTAATCGTGATCGTGCACCGCGTGGGCCTCAATCTGCGCGTCAGTGACAAGGTCATGCTCGCCGGCTTCGAGACCGGCTGGGTCGAGTCCCACATGAACAACCTGCCCTGCGGGGACAAGTCCTCACTCGGGGTCTTCCAGCAGCGCTGGGACTACGGCTGGGGCACAAAGGAACAGATCATGGACGTGGTCTACTCGTCGACGCAGTTCTTCACCCGGGCGATCACCTGCGAACGCAACAATCCCGGCTACAGCGCCGGTCAGGTCGCCCAGTGCGTCCAGCGTTCCGGCTTCCCCGACCGCTACGACCAGTCGGCGGCCAAGGCACGGTCGATGCTCGCCGAGGCGGCGCGCGTCGTGGGCATGAAGGCGGGTTCGTCGACGGATTTCAGTGGGGACGGTAAGGACGACGTGGTGGCGTTCACGTTGGGCTCGCTCAACGACG
>NZ_JBNCLB010000031.1:0-3981 GCF_049841815.1 Micromonospora sp. DT233
CCGACGCCATACCCGGACTCAACCGCCCCGCGTACTCCCGCAACGCCGACGCGGAACGCGCCGAGACCACCAGCGGGACGGACGCGCCACCGCTCTCCGGCTCCGCCTCGGGGTAGTGCTCGAGGATGACGTGCGCGTTGGTGCCGCTGGCACCGAAGGCGGAGACGGCCGCGCGACGCGGATGGTCCACCTCCGGCCACTCCCGCCGCTCGGTCAGCAGCGTGAGGTTCCCGGCGTCCCACTCCACGTGCGACGACGGGCGGTCGACGTGCAGCGTCGCCGGCAACACCCCGTGCCGCAGGGCCATCACCATCTTGATGACCCCACCGACGCCGGCCGCCGCCTGCGCGTGCCCGATGTTCGACTTCAACGACCCCAGATACACCGGCTCCACGTCCGCCGGCCGTCGCCCGTACGTCGCCAACAACGCCTGCGCCTCGATCGGATCGCCGAGCCGGGTGCCGGTGCCGTGACCCTCCACCACGTCCACGTCCGCCACCCCCAACCGGGCATCCGCCAACGCCCGCCGGATGACCCGCTGCTGCGCCGGCCCGTTCGGCGCGGTCAACCCGTTCGACGCCCCGTCCTGGTTCACCGCCGAACCACGAATCACCGCCAGCACCCGGCGACCGTCGCGCACCGCGTCGGAGAGCCGCTGCACCACCAGCACACCCACGCCCTCCGACCAACCCGTGCCGTCGGCCGCCTCCGCGTACGCCTTGCACCGCCCGTCCACCGCCAACCCCCGCTGCCGGGAGAACTCCACGAAGAGCCTGGGCGTGGGCATGACGGTCACGCCGCCGGCCAGCGCCAACGAGCACTCACCCCGACGCAGCGCCTGCACGGCCAGGTGCAGCGACACCAGCGACGACGAGCACGCCGTGTCGACCGTCATGGCCGGGCCCTCGAAGCCGTACGTGTAGGACAACCGGCCCGCCGCCACGCTGCCGGCGCTGCCGTTCGACAGGAAGCCGTCGAGGTCGGCGGGCGCCTGCCGCACCCGGCTCGCGTAGTCGTGGTACATCAGGCCGACGAAGACGCCGGTCAGGCTGCCCTGCAACGTGGCCGGGACGATGCCCGCCCGCTCCAACGCCTCCCACGACGTCTCCAGCAGCAACCGCTGCTGCGGATCCATCGCCAACGCCTCACGCGGCGAAATACCGAAGAACCCCGCATCGAACTCCGCCGCGTCATACAAGAACCCACCCCGACGCGTGTACGACCGACCCACCGCATCCGGATCCGGATCGAACAGGTCGTCGACGTCCCAGCCCCGGTCGGCCGGGAACTCCCCGACCACATCCGCGCCGGCGGACACCACGTCCCACAGCTCCTCCGGCGAACGCACCCCACCCGGGAACCGGCAACCCATCCCCACGATCGCGATGGGTTCGTGCGCGCTCATCTCTGCCTTGTGCAGCCGTTCCCGCGTCTCCTGAAGCTCGGCCACGGCCTGCTTCAGGTACGAGCGGAGCTTGTCCTCGCTGTTCACCACCACGTCCCCCTGGAGACCCGACTCACGACAGCGGCGCGGCGTCGCCGCGCCCCTCGGCACCGTTGTTCAGGAATGCGAAGAGCTCCTCGTCCGAGGCCGTCTCGAACCGATCCGCGGCCGACGGCCCGGCGGGCTCCGGCGGCGTCTCGCCGAGCCGTTCGGCCAGCCGGCGTACCTGCAGAAGCAGGCCCTCGCGGGCGGCCGGGCCGGCGTCGAGCGTGCCCAGCGCGACCTCGATGTCGCGCAGCTCGGCCTCGAGCCGTTCGGCCATCCGGTCGCCGGTCGGCGAGAGCAGGCCGAAGATGTGGTCGGCCAGCGCCGCCGGGGTCGGGTGGTCGAAGACGCTCGTGGCCGGCAGCCGAAGCCCGGTCGCCCGGTTCAGGCGGTTGCGCAGTTCGACGGCCGCGAGCGAGTCGAAGCCGAAGTCCTTGAACGCCTGCCGCGCCGGGACGGCGTCGGCCGACTGGTGCCCCAGCACCCCGGCGGCCTGGGCCCGCACGGTGTCGAGCACCAGCTCGGCCCCGTCGTCGGCGGGCAGCTCGGCGACGGCGGTGGCGAGGTCGGCCTCGGGCGCCGCCTGCGCCGGGGCCGCGGCGGGCACCGGGACCAGGTCGTGGAACAGGGCGGGCAGCGTGCCGTCGCGTCCCTGCCGGAGCAGCTCCGGCCGGTCGAGTCGCAGCGGCAGCACCACCGGCCGGTCGGTGGCGAGGGCGGCGTCGAAGAGCGCGAGCCCCTCCTCGGTCGTCATCTCGGCCAGGCCGAGCCGGGCGATGCGACGCCGGTCGGTGTCGTCGAGGTGCCCGGTCATGCCGGTGCGGCGTGCCCAGAATCCCCAGCCCAGGGCCGTGGTGGGCCGGCCGTCGGCGGCCCGGCGGGCGGCCAGCGCCTCCAGGAACGCGTTGCCCGCCGCGTAGTGGCCCTGGCCGGCCGGCCCGAGGGTCGCGGCCGCGCCGGAGAAGAGGATCAGCCGAGGCGGTTCGAGGGCGGCGAGCGCCAGCGCGGCGTCGATCTTCGGCCGGAGGACGGCGTCGAGCTGCTCGTCGGTCACGTTGGTCAGGGTCGCGTCGTCCAGCACACCGGCCGCGTGGATCACGGCGGCGAGCGGGCGGTCGGCCGGCAGCGCCGCCACCCGGTCCCGCAGCGCGTCGGCGTCGGCGATGTCGCAGGCGGCGACGGTCACCTCGGCACCCTGCGCGGTCAGGCTGGCCACCAGCTCCTCGGCGCCTTCGGCGGCGGCCCCGCGCCGGCTGAGCAGCAGCAACTGGCGTACGCCGTGCTGGTCGACCAGGTGCCGCGCGACCAGGGCGCCGAGCGTGCCGGTACCGCCGGTGATCAGGACGGTGCCGGCAGCCCCGAGGGCCGGGCGGGCCGAGGGCTCAGGGGTACGGCCCAGCCGTGGCGCCCGGACCTCGCCGCCACGGACGAGCAGCTGGGGCTCGGTGCCGAGCGTGGCCAACGCCGCGCCCAGGGCGGCCGGGTCGAGGCCGGCGTCGACGTCGAGCAGCCCGAAGCGGCCGGGGTGCTCGCGCTCGGCCGAGCGCAGCAGTCCCCACAGCGGCGCGTGGGCCAGGTCCTCGACCGTGTCGCCCGGCGCGGCGTGGCGGGTGACGACGACGAGCCGGGTTCCGTCCCGTCGAGGGTCGGCCAGCCACCGCTGGACCAGCCGGACCGCGGCGGCGGTCACCGGCCGGGCCTGCGAGCCGGCCGCCTCGGCGGCGACGGTCACGAGCACCAGGTCGGGTGCGGCGGTCAGGTCGGCCAGATCGGCGTACGCGCCGGTGGCGCCGGGCAGCCCGCGCAGCGCGGCCACGATGTCCGGGTCGGCCGGCGCGCCGGGCAGGGCCGCGGTGAGCACCGCGCTCGCCGGTGGCGTCGTCCCGGCCGGTTCGATGGGCCGCCACCGCAGCTCGTAGACGTCGGCGGCGGTGTCGCGGACGCCGAGCCGGGCCTCGTCGGTCGCCAGCAGGGTCAGCCCGTCGACGGACAGCACCGGCCGGCCCCGCTCGTCGGTGGCCACCACGCGGACGGCGTCGTCGCCGGTGGTGGTGAGCCGGACCCGCAGCCGGCGCACCGGTTCCGGGCCGGGCGTCACGCGCACCGAGCGCCAGGAGAACGGGAGCCGCACCGCCGTGTCGTCACCGGTCAGCCGGACCAGCGGGTGCAGGGCCGCGTCGAAGAGCGCCGGGTGCAGGCCGAACCCGTCGGCCGGGACGGCGTCGGCCAGTTCGACCTCGGCGAAGACCTCGCCGGGGCGCTGCCAGAGACGCCGGACGCCCTGGAAGAGCGGGCCGTATTCGTAGCCGGCGGCGGCCAGTTGGCCGTAGAGCGTGGCCGGGTCGACCGGGTCGGCGGCGGGCGGCCACCGGAGGGGTTCGACGGCCGCAGCACCGCCCGCATCGAGGCGGGCGCGGGCGTGCGTGGTCCACTCGCCGTCGTCGGTGGCCCGGGACCGGACCACCGCCTCGGAGCCGGTGACGCCGACCTGG
>NZ_JBNCLB010000032.1:0-3804 GCF_049841815.1 Micromonospora sp. DT233
GCGGGTCAGTCCGTGCCGGCCGTGGTCTCGGGTGCCGTCCGGGGTGGCCTGACGGGGTTCGTGTTCTCCGGTCAGGGTGGTCAGCGTCTCGGCATGGGCCGGGAGCTGGCGGCGGCGTTCCCGGTCTTCGAGGCCGCGTTGTCGGAGGTGTGCGCCCAGTTCGACACGCTGTTGGACCGCCCGCTGCGTGAGGTCATCGACGGCTCCGCCGACGACCTGGGTCGGACCGGCTGGGCGCAGCCGGCGTTGTTCGCCGTCGAGGTGGCGTTGTTCCGTCTCCTCGCCTCTTGGGGGGTGCACCCGGACTACCTGGTCGGTCACTCGATCGGGGAGCTGGCGGCCGCGCACGTCGCGGGCGTCCTGGACCTGGGCGATGCGTGTCGCCTCGTGGCGGCGCGGGCGTCGTTGATGCAGGCCCTGCCCACGGGTGGGGCGATGTGGGCGGTGCGCGCCGGTCTCGATGAGGTGTCCCCGCTGCTGGTCGACGGGGCGTCGATCGCGGCAGTGAACGCCCCCGGTCAGGTCGTGGTCTCCGGGGAGCGGGCTGCGGTGGAGCGGGTCGCGGCCGGGCTGCCCGAGCGGCAGGGTCGGTGGTTGGCGGTGAGCCACGCGTTCCACTCGGCGTTGATGGACCCGATGCTGGCGGAGTTCACCCGCATCGCCGGGACCGTGAAGCTGGGTAGGCCGCGCGTCCCGATCGTCTCCACGCTCACCGGTGAGCCGGTGGAGGAGTTCACCGCCGAGTACTGGGCGCAGCAGGTGCGCGGGACGGTCGTCTTCGGGGCGGCGGTGCAGAGGGCCGTCGAGCTGGGGGTGACCCGGTTCGTGGAGCTCGGCCCCGACGCGAGTCTGATCGGCGCGGTCGAGGAGACCCGCGACGGTGTGCTGGCCGTGCCGGTGCTGCACCGCAAGCGGGCCGAGGCCCTGACGGCCGTGACGGCGCTGGCCCGGCTCTGGGCCGATGGCGGCGCCGTCGACTGGGCGGCGTTCCTCGCCCCCACCGGGGCGCGGACCGTCGACCTGCCCACCTACGCCTTCCAACACCAGCGCTACTGGCCGAAGCCGAAGCCCGCAGCCCCGGTTTCCACCACCCCGACGGTCGACGCCGCCTTCTGGGAGGCGGTGGAACGCGAAGACGCCGACCTGCTCGCCGCCCGGCTGGGCGTGGATGTGGAACTGCCCCTGCGAAAGACGCTGCCGGCGCTGTCGGCCTGGCAGAAGCAGCAGCGGGAGCAGGCCGATATCGAACGGCTCTACTACCGGGAATCCTGGGTTCCCGTCTCCCTCGCCGCGAGCCGGCCGGCCTCCGGTCACTGGTTGTTGGTGGAGTCCGACGTCTCCGACGAGTGGTCGGAGGCGTTGGCGGGGGAGTTGGCCGCGCGTGGGGTGGAGGTGTCGCGGCTGCGGGTGGCGGCGGGCGAGCTCGACCGTGGCCTGCTGGCCGGGCGGTTGGCCGGGTTCGCCGACGTGGACCGGGTGGTGTCGTTCCTCGGGCGGGACACGTCCGAGGTGGCGGGGGGCGTGCCGTTGGGTGTCGCGGCGACGCTGGTGCTGGTGCAGGCGCTCACCGAGGCCGGGGTCGCGGGCCCGTGGTGGGTGGTGACGTCGGGTGCGGTGTCGGTGGGTGCGGCCGATCCGGTGACCGCGCCTCTGGCGGCGGGTGTGTGGGGTTTGGGTCGGGTGGTGGCGTTGGAGGAGCCGGGTCGTTGGGGTGGTCTGGTGGACGTGCCGGCGGTGGTGGATGTCCGGTCGGCTGCGGGGTTGGTGGACGTGATCGCGGCTGCTGGTGTGGGTGTTGAGGATCAGGTGGCGGTGCGGGGTGCGGTGGTGCTGGGTCGGCGTTTGGTGTCGGGGTCGCCCGCCGGTTCGGGTTGGGTGCCGCGGGGGATGGTGTTGATCACGGGTGGGACGGGTGTGTTGGGTGCGCGGGTGGCGCGGTGGGTGGTGTCGCGGGGTGCGGCGGGTGTGGTGTTGGTGTCTCGTCGTGGGTTGGCGGCGCAGGGTGCGGAGGTGTTGCGGGACGAGTTGACGGGGTCGGGTGCGCGGGTGGAGGTGGTGGCGGCGGACGTCGCGGTGCCGGGTGAGGTGGAGGAGTTGTTGGGGCGGTTCGAGGTGTCGGCGGTGGTGCACGCCGCGGGTGTGTTGGGTGATGGGGTGCTCGACGGGTTGTCGGTGGAGGGGTTGTCGGGGGTGTGGGGTGGTAAGGCGGGTGCGGCGTGGCACCTGGATCGGGTGTTGGGTGATCGGGAGTTGGACGCGTTCGTGGTGTTCTCGTCGGCGGCGGGTGTGTGGGGTGGTGCGGGTCAGGGGGCGTATGCGGCGGCGAACGCGGCGTTGGATGCTCTGGTGGCGGCGCGTCGGGCTCGGGGTCTGGTGGGTACGTCGGTGGCGTGGGGGCCGTGGGCCGACGGCGGCATGGCCGACGACGAACTCGTGCTGTCGCGGGCCAACCGGGGCGGCGTCACGCCCCTCGACCCCGACCGTGCACTGCGGGCTCTGGAGTCCGCCGGCGAGGGTTGTGTCACCGTCGCCGACATCGACTGGGAACGCTTCGTGCCCGCCACCACCGCCCTTCGGGCCAACCCGTTCTGGGACCTGGTGGCACCACAGGTCAGCAGCGCGGCCCACGTGGAGCCCGGCCCCACCGACGGCCTCCGGCAGCGGCTGGTCGCGATGCCTGCCGCCGCCCGTCGGACGACGCTGACCGAAGAGGTACGCGCCCAGGTCGCGGCCGTCCTCGGTTTCCAGGACCCGGCGGCGGTGGAGGTCTCCACCGCCTTCAAGGATCTCGGCTTCGACTCCCTGACCGCAGTGGAGCTGCGGAACGTCCTCGCCGCGCGGATCGGGCTGAAGCTCCCCGCCACGGTCGTCTTCGACCACCCGACGACCACCGCCCTCGTCGACTTCCTCCTGCGTGAACTGTCAGACGGGTCCGCCGACGAGGAACGCGACGCCGACACCGATCTGGACCGGCTGGAAGCGACCCTGCTGGCCCTGCCCACCCAGGAACTCACCCGCCTGCGCGTCACCACCCGCCTCCAACAGCTCATGAAACGCCTGGAATCCGCTCCCACGGCTCACGCCGACGCCGACCTCTCGGCGAAGATCGAGGCCGCGACGACCGACGACATCTTTGCCCTTATCGACAACGAGATCGGGACGCGGTGAGCTGATGAGCGACGAGGCCAAGCTTCTCGGTTACCTGAAGAAGGTCACGCTCGAACTGCACGAGACGAAGCAGCGGCTCCGTGACGTGGAGGCCGCCGAGGACGAGCCGGTGGCCGTCGTCGGCCTGGGATGCCGGTTCCCCGGCGGCGTGACGTCCCCCGAGGAGCTGTGGCGGTTGCTGGCCGATGGCGTCGACGCGCTGGGTGCCTTCCCGGTCGATCGGGGCTGGGACGACGTCACCGCCGGTGTGGGTGGTTTCGTGGATGGGGTGGCGGGGTTTGATGCGGGGTTGTTTGGGATTTCGCCGCGTGAGGCGGTGGTGATGGATCCGCAGCAGCGGTTGTTGTTGGAGGTGGTGTGGGAGGCGTTGGAGCGGGCTGGGGTGGGTCCGTTGTCGTTGCGTGGTGTTCCGGTGGGGGTGTTTGCGGGGACGAATGGTCAGGATTATCCGGCGTTGTTGGCGTTGTCGGGTGAGTCGACGGACGGCTACGCCTCCACGGGTTCGTCGGGGAGTGTGTTGTCGGGTCGGGTGTCGTATGCGTTGGGTTTGGAGGGGCCGGCGGTGACGGTGGATACGGCGTGTTCGTCGTCGTTGGTGGCGGTGCATTTGGCGGTGCAGTCGTTGCGGTTGGGTGA
>NZ_JBNCLB010000033.1:0-2418 GCF_049841815.1 Micromonospora sp. DT233
ACTGCTGCCCCTTTCCCCCGGCGGCCGCGCGGGCGCCCCCCCCCAACCCGGGTCCGGCGGGCCGCCGTCATCGGGCGGGGTGTCGATGCGTCGCCCGTTCGGGAAATCCGCCGTCCTGCGGCGGTCCTTTTTTGTTTTCGGGCGAGGCCATTCTGTGCGCCCATGCCCCGTGTGGGTGTGCCCTGCGCGGTCTCCGGAACGACGGTCGGCAAGGTCGGCGGGGCAGGGGCAGGGGCGAGGGCCGGCCGGCCGGGTGTACGGCGACGACAGGCCGCCGGACCGGGGCTGATTGCCTGCGGTGGCCGGTGGGCGGGTGAGTTACGCCGACAACGCGATTGCCTCCGCTGCTTCGGGTGACACTCGCGGCCTCTGCTGAGCTTGCGTGTCGCTGTTGTGGGCCTCTTGCGTCACTGTCCACGTTAATTCAATGGCGTCGAGGGGGACGTTGTCATCCCCTTTTAGGGGAGTCGTCCGCAGTGGAGCTTGCCGCTGGTGAAGGTGCCTGCGAGACTGTCCGTGCGTGTTACGGGAACGTTGCGCGCGTGAATCTGCCGCATGGAAGAAGGAAGAGAATATGAGAGTTGGAAGTTTCAAACGGGTCATCGCCAGGTTGGCAGTGGTAATGGTGGCGATCGTTGCCCCGGCGATGGTCGCGGCGACGCCAGCCCAGGCGTAGCTCGTCTCGGTCAACGCCGCGGGGTACATCTATAATGCGACTTCGTATGGCCTTACTATGGCTGTTGAAAATGGTGATGTTGTTAACTCCAGCACCCCGGCACGGCAAGTTTGGTGGGTTCAGGACAATGCGCCCAACGGGCATTTCATTTTCCACGCCACGGGTTGCCTGGACAGCAATCGCTGGACCGAGGTCTACATCTTGCCTTGCAACGGCGGTGACTATCAGCGGTGGCACTTCGATAGGCAGGCTAACGGCTGGTATCGTATCCAAAACAAGGCGACGGGAAATTGCCTGGCGATGAGCGTGCCGGATCCCAAAATTGCGTACACCTCCGATTGTAGGGATACTGCCAACCAGAAGTTTCTTATTGTTAACTGATCTGGGTCCTCGGTAGACGTCGGTTTCGCGCCTGGGGCTCGCGAGGTGCCAGGCGCGAACCGTGAGGAAAGCGTTTGTGTGGCCCGCGCCTGCGGTGCGGTAGGTGCGCCGGGCGGGTAACCGTTGCGGGCGGATGAGTGCTTACCCAGCCGCGCTGACGTGCGGCGTCCGCACGCGTAACCCGGGCGCGGCTTGAACGGCGTCACCACTGTTCCGGGTCCCTTTGCCAACGAAGGCCGTCGCCTCTGCGATGGTTGGCGCGTCGCTGATGCCGTGGATGCGGGCCCCGGTGGTGGTCTACCCGTTGGTCGCGCAATTCCCTCCGTCATGACGGTGTCCGGCCGTTGTCTGGATGCCAACTCGTCCGATGCGTACACCCTCCCTTGCAACGGCGGGGATCACCAGCGGTGGAGTTACATCGCCTGATCGGTGAGGCCTCGGTTGCGCCGACAACGCGATCGCCTCCGCTGCTCCGGGTGACACTCGCGGCCTCTGCTGAGCTTGTGTGTCGCTGTTTGTGGGCTTCTTCCGCCACTGTCCACGTTAGGTAAATGGCGTCGAGGGGGACGTTGTCATCCCCTTTTAGGGGAGTCGTCCGCAGTGGAGCTTGCAGCTGATGAAGGTGCCTGCGATGCTGTCCGTGCGTGTTACGGGAACGTTGCGCGCGTGAATCTTTGGCGAGGAAGAAGGAAGAGAATATGAGAGTTGGAAGTTTCAAGCGAGTCATTGCCAGGTTGGCAGTGGTAATGGTGGCGATCAGTGCCCCGGCGATGGTCACGGCGACGCCCGCCCAGGCGCAGTACGTCTCGGTCACCACGGCCGGGGCATTGCGGAACTTTGCTGTTCCGAGCGTATCGCTCGTCCGGGGAGGCCCGGGGTCCGTGCCGGCCAACACCGCGCCCATCTCGATGGGAGGGGAATCCTTTAGCTGGGGTATCTGGGACCGACCGCCGAACGGTCACGAAATCTATTTCAGTAACCTGGTGGGCACTGGTAGTTGCATGGACAGCAACTCTGCCGGTCAGCTTTACTACATGACCTGCAACAACGGTGCCCACCAGCGGTGGCACTTCAACCTGATCGAGTTCAGGGCCGATCCGGTTACCGGGCGAGTGTTCAGAGCCTTCGAGATCATCAATGTGGCGACCGGGCGCTGTCTGGATGGCAACGGTCGGCTCGCGTACACCATGGGCTGCAACAAGGGGCTTTACCAGCGGTGGTTCATCCGCTGATCGGCGAGCACGAATAGCTGTGGCCTCAGTCGTGGGGGGGGGGGGGGGGGGGGGGGGGGGCCCCCCCCCCCGCGGGGGGGGGGGGGGGGGCGCCCGGGGCCCCGGGGGGGCAGCAAGATAAAAAAAAAA
>NZ_JBNCLB010000034.1:0-2131 GCF_049841815.1 Micromonospora sp. DT233
TTGCGGCAGCCGGTGCGGTTCCACGACGTCACGAAGGCCCTGGTCGAGGAGGGGCACACCGCCTTCATCGAGTGCAGCGCCCACCCGGTGCTCACCCCGGCGATCCAGGAGGACCTGCCCGCGCTGGGCACGCTGCGGCGCGACGGGGACGACGTCGCGCAGTGGCTGACCGCCCGCGCCGAGGCGTTCGTGGTCGGCCTGCCCGTCACCTGGCCGGTCACCGTCGGCGGTGATGTCACGGCGCTGCCCACCTACCCGTTCCAGCGCGAGCGCTACTGGCTGGAGGGCCGCCCGGCCCGCCCGGCCGAGACCCGCCGCTCCGAGCTCGACGACTGGTCGTACGGGATCGCCTGGCGGCCCCTGCCCGAGCCGGAGCCGGCCCGGCCCTCCGGGACCCGGCTGCTGGTCGTGCCCGCCGACGCCGACGGCCTGGGGTGGGTCGCCGCCCTCGACGGCGCGGACGTGCGGCGGCTGGTCGTCGGGCCGGACGACGACCGCGCCACGCTGGCCGCCCGGCTGCGCGACACCGGCCCCGTCGACGGCGTGATCTCCCTGCTGGCCCTGGGCCACGGCCGGCTCGCGGACGAGCCGCGCGTCTCCTACACCACCGGCGCCACCCTGCGGTTGGTGCAGGCCCTCGGCGACGCCGCGGTCGACGCGCCGCTGTGGTGCCTGACCTCCGGAGCCGTCCGGGTGGACGACGGCGCCGACCCGGCCGACCCCGTGCAGGCCGAGATCTGGGGACTGGGCCGGGTGGTCGCGCTCGAACACCCCCGGCGCTGGGGCGGCCTGATCGACCTGCCGGCGTCGCCCGACGAGCGCAACGTGCGCCGCGTGCACACCGTCCTGGCCGGCGGCACGGGCGAGGACCAGGTGGCCGTCCGCGCCGCCGCCGTTCTGGCCCGCCGGCTCGTGCCCCGGCGGCTCGCCACCGGGCCGACCTGGACGCCCCGGGGCACCGTGCTGGTCACCGGCGGCACCGGCGCGGCCGGCGCGCACGTGGCCCGCTGGCTCGCCGGGGCGGGTGCCGCCCGCCTGGTCCTGACCAGCCGGCGTGGCCCCGACGCGGAGGGGGCCGCCGAGCTCGTCGAGGAGCTGGGCCGCCTCGGCGTACCCGCCCGGGCGGTCGCCTGCGACGTCTCCGACCCGGCCGCGGTGGCCGACCTGATCACCGCGATCGACGCCGACGGGGAACCGCTGCGGGCGGTCGTCCACGCGGCGGGCCTGTCGACCGCCGCGCCCGTCGCGGAGACCACCGTGGCCGACCTGGCCGAGCTGCTGGCCGCGAAGGCCGGCGGAGCGCACCACCTGATCGCGGCGCTGGGCGACCGCCCCCTCGACGCCTTCGTGCTCTTCTCCTCCGGCGCCGCCGTCTGGGGCGGCGGCGGCCAGGGCGCGTACGCGGCGGCGAACGCTCACCTCGACGCGCTCGCCGGCGCCAGCCGCACCTCGGTGGCCTGGGGCATGTGGGGCGGCGGGGGCATGGCCTCGGGTGCCGTCGGAGACCGGATGACCGGCCTTGGCCTGCGCCCGATGGCACCCGAGGAGGCCGCCGCGACGCTGGGCCGCCTCGTCGGGGGCGCGAACGCCGCCCCCGTGGTGGCCGACATCGACTGGAAGGCGTTCGCCCCGCAGTTCACCGCGATGCGGCCGAGCCCGCTACTGGCCGAGCTGCCCGCCGCCCGGGAGGCGCTGGCGGAGCCGGAGACGCCGAAAACCGCGCCGACCGACCTGGGCGGGCGCACCGAACCGGAGCGCTTCGCCGCCGTGCTCTCCCGCGTGCGGGCCGAGGCGGCCGCCGTCCTCGGGCACGGCTCGGCCGAGGCGGTGCCGGCCGATCGGGCGTTCAAGGACATGGGCGTCGACTCGCTGACCGCGGTGCAGTTGCGGAACCGGCTCAACACGGTCACCGGCCTGCGGCTGCCGTCGACGGTGGTGTTCGACTACCCGAATCCGACCGTCCTGGCGCGCTTCGTGCTGGCCGAGCTCTCCGGGGCGCCGGCGCAGGTCGACCAGGCGGTGCAGCCGTCGACCCCGGCCGACGAGCCCATCGCGATCGTGGGGATGGGTTGTCGGTTCCCGGGTGGGGTGCGTTCGCCGGAGGGGTTGTGGGATCTGGTGGTGGCGGGTG
>NZ_JBNCLB010000035.1:0-1453 GCF_049841815.1 Micromonospora sp. DT233
ATCTACGTCGCCCCCTCCACCGGCACCACCTTCGGCCCATCCACCAAATGGCACGACTTCTTCGGCCTCACCGGAGAGAGCACGTTCTGACCTTCCGCAACCGCCCGGCAGCTCCCCTGCGGCGCGCAGGGGCCCCGCCGGGCAGAGGTCAACGCACGTCCCAGCCACCCGTTCCACCGAGGAGAATCAATGGATACCACCCCCACCGGCCCACGCGCGGTCAGCCGGCGGCGTCTGCTGGCCGGCACCGCCGGGGTTGCCGCCGCTGGCGCCCTGGCCGGCACCTTCGCCGCGCCGCTCGCCGCCCACGCCGCCGGCGACGGGTACGGCCTGCGCATCGTCGACCGCAACGAGAACGGCGGCCGGTTGCAGTACTACCGCTTCGCCACCAACGAGATCGAGTGGGACCCGGGCGTCAACGTCCTGCTGCCCGACGGCTACCACACCAGCGGCAAGCGGTACCCGGTGCTCTACCTGCTGCACGGTGGGAACTCCGACTTCCGCTTCTTCCACCGAGAGGACATCATCAACCTCACCGCCGGCCGGGACATCATCATCGTCATGCCCGACGCCTCCACCGGCTGGTACTCCAACCCGGTGAACACCAACGTCGGCCCCCGCAACTGGGAGAACTTCCACCTGAACCAGTTGCTGCCGTGGATCGAGCAGAACTTCCGCACCTTCCCCGACTACGACGGCCGCGCCGTCGCCGGCTTCTCGATGGGCGGCTTCGGTGCCCTGAAGTACGCCGCCAAGTACTTCGGTCACTTCTGCTCGGTCAGCTCCCACTCCGGGCCGGCCAGCCTGCGCCGCAACTTCGGGCTCGTCGTGCACTGGGCCAACGCGACCTCGGCCGCGCTCGACCTGGGCGGCGGCACCGTCTACGGCGTCCCGCTCTGGGACCAGGCCCGGGTCACCGCCGACAACCCGATGGAGCGGCTCCCCAGCTACCGCAACAAGCGGATCTTCCTCCTCGCCGGCGACTCGCCCAACCCGCTCGACCTGTTCAGTGCCGTGAACGAGGGTGAGGTGCTGGCCGGTCAGCGCGAATTCCGGGCCGCCCTCCAGCAGGCGGGGATCCCGTTCGAGGCACACGAGGTGGCCGGGGGTCACGTCTTCCGCCGTGACTGGTTCGTCCGCGACCTCAACGGCATGCTCGGCCGCCTCCGGCGCGCCGGCTGACCGAAGGTGACGCAGCCCGTGTCGTGACGCGACGCCGAAACGCGAAAGTGGGCCATCTCCGGCACGGGGTGGCCCACTTTCGTTCGCTCGGATGACCCACGTGCCGCAGCCGGTGGGCTGAGCGCTCGCTGCCACTCCTCGGGCCGACGCTACCGAGGCCCGCCGCGGCGAAACGTGGTCCGACTCGATCGAACCGGGTCCGGAAACGCGTCAGGGCCACCCCCTGAAGGGGTGGCCCTGACCGAAAGAATGTCCGGCGGTGTCCTACTCT
>NZ_JBNCLB010000036.1:0-1312 GCF_049841815.1 Micromonospora sp. DT233
GCCACCACGTCGTCCTTACCGTCCCCACTGAAATCCGTCGACGAACCCGCCAGATACCGACCACCACCACCGCCACCGGCGTTGACCAGGGAGATGTAGTAGTTCCAGTTCCAGTTCGGCCCGGGGTCGGTGTGGTCGTTGCCCGGCAGCTCGTTGTGCCCCTTGATCGCGCTGCGGTCCCGGGGCAGGCCGTACTTGTCGCAGAGGTAGCGGGTCAGCGCGGCCGACGAGCGGTACATCGCGTCGGTGAACCAGGACGGGTTGTCCACGAAGCCCTCGTGCTCGATGCCGACGGAGTACCCGTTGGCCGAGCGGGCGTGGTAGGCGGTGTCGCCCTCCCGCACCATCTGGGTGATCTCCCCGCTGCTGGAGCGCACCACGTAGTGCGCGCTGACCCCCGAGGACGGGTTCTGGAACCAGCTGATCGTCCCCGCGTACGAGCCCTGGGTGACGTGCACGACCACGGTGGTGATCCGGGACGAGCGGCCGGGCTGGTAGTTCGCGCCGTTGGCGGCGACCCAGCGGGCCGGCCCGTACTCGGGGACCGCCTGGGCGGCCGGGGACCCGCCGCTGCCGGCCGGGGCGACCGTGGCGTACCGGCCGAGTTCCGGGCGCACCGGCCGGGCGGCGACGCCGATCCGCTCCCCGGCCGGGGTCGATCCGGCGAAGCCCCGCCGCAGCAGCTCGTAGACGTGGTCGGCGTAGAGCCGGGCGGTCGCGTCGTCGCCGGCGTGGGCGTAGCGCGCCACCACCGGGTACCAGGCCGCGACGCGGTGCCGGTCGGCGGCCCGCAGCCGCGCCGAGTCGGCGTACGAGCGCAGCACGGCCGCCGCGCCCCGCACGTTCGCCTCCGGCCGCGCCTTGAGCCGGCTGGCCGGCAGGCCGGTGAGCGCGACGGCCTCCTCCAGGGTGCGGTTGGTGGGGTTGCTGACCAGGTGCATCGGGCCGTAGCCGTTGGCGGCGCTGGGCTCGCCGCCGTGGTCGTCGAGTCGGCTCTCGCCGTAGCCCACCGCCGCCAGCAGGTCCCGGGGCACGTCGTAGCGGCTGCTGGCGGCGGTAAAGGCGGCGGCGAGCCCGCCGGTGCGTTCGGTCGGGCCCGCGGTGGCCGGGGCGGGGGCGGTCAGGGTGACGGCGGCCAGGGCGCCGACGAGCACCCCGGCCAGTAGGGGCTTCCTGCGTCGCGCGGGACGAACGAGCATGGCGACTCTCCGACGGGGGTTCGGGGGTTCGGCGGATCAGAGGGTGGTTTCTCCGGTGAGGCCGAAGAAGTCGTGCCATTTGGTGGATGGGCCGAAGGTGGTGCCGGTGGAGG
>NZ_JBNCLB010000037.1:0-1077 GCF_049841815.1 Micromonospora sp. DT233
CGGATCTCGTACACCTTAGGTCTTGAGGGTCCGGCGGTGACGGTCGACACCGCGTGTTCGTCGTCGTTGGTGGCTGTTCATCTGGCGGTGCAGTCGTTGCGCAGCGGCGAGAGCACGCTGGCTCTGGCCGGCGGCGCGACGATCATGGCCGACCCTGGCCTGTTCGTCGAGTTCAGTCGGCAGCGGGGTTTGTCGGTTGATGGTCGGTGTCGTTCTTTTGCGGCGTCGGCGGATGGTACGGGTTTTGCTGAGGGTGCTGGTGTGGTGGTGTTGGAGCGGTTGTCGGATGCGCGGCGGTTGGGGCATCGGGTGTTGGCGGTGGTGCGGGGTTCGGCGGTTAATCAGGATGGTGCGAGTAATGGTTTGACGGCGCCGAATGGTCCGTCGCAGGAGCGAGTTATCAGGCAGGCGTTGGTGAATGCGCGGTTGGATGCGGTGGATGTGGATGTGGTGGAGGGGCATGGGACGGGGACGCGGTTGGGTGATCCGATTGAGGCGCAGGCGGTGGCTGCGGTGTATGGGGTGGGGCGGTCGGTGGATGCGCCGGTGTTGTTGGGTTCGGTGAAGTCGAATGTGGGTCATACGCAGGCTGCTGCGGGTGTGGCGGGTTTGGTGAAGGTGGTGTTGGCGTTGGGGCGGGGGGTGGTTCCGGGTTCGTTGCATGTGGATGCGCCGTCGCCGTTCGTGCGGTGGGATGAGGTGCCGGTGCGGTTGGTGACCGGCGCTGAGCGGTGGCCGCGGGTGTCGGGGGTGCGTCGGGCGGCGGTGTCGTCGTTCGGGGTGAGTGGGACGAATGCGCATGTGATCGTGGAGCAGGCACCCGAGCCCGAGCCAGAGCCCGAGTACGGGTCCGAGCGCGGTTCCGGGTCGGGGTTGGTGGCGTGGCCGGTGTCGGGCCGGTCGGTGGCGGGGTTGCGTGCGCAGTTGGAGGTGTTGCGGGGCTGGGTGCGTGATCGTGAGGTGCGTCCGGCTGATGTCGGGTTGAGTCTGTCGCGGCATCGTGGTGTCCATGCGCATCGGGTGGTGCTGCTGGGAGAGACGCTGGACGACTTCACCACCCAGCTCGACACCGCGATC
>NZ_JBNCLB010000038.1:0-996 GCF_049841815.1 Micromonospora sp. DT233
CGGTTGCGTCGGATCAGCAGCCAGTGGTGACCGTCGTGCTCGTCAACGGCCAGGGGCAGGGTGACGAACGCCCAGTCGTAGTAGCGGTGCCCTTTCGCCCCCTGGCCGGCGGAGATTCGCTGCCACGCCCGTGCCGGAAGGCCGGCGGCGATATTGTCCGCTCGCTGGATGCCAAGCCCGGTCGGGACCCGGTGCGAGCAGGCGACCGCGAGAACGTAACCCAGGTCGTGGCCCCGCAGCGCCGCAGCCAGGCGCGGGTCACCGCCGTAGGCCTCGTCGCCGGCAACCCACCGACACGGCAGCCCGCCAGAGACCGCGGCGTCGATCAGACGACGTGCCAGCTGCGGTTTCGTGGCGAAGCCGATCGTCTCGGGCACTCCGGCCTCAGCCCGTCGCGCGGGATCGTCAGTCCAGGATTTCGGCAGGTAGAGAGCAACGTCGACCAGGGTGTGCCCGGCCGGTGAGGCATACGACAGGTGCACCGCGAGCTGGCAGTTCTCGATCTTCCCGGCGGTGCCGGAGTACTGCCGTTGCACCCCGACAGTGTGCACACCCTTCTTCAGATCACCGGTCTCGTCGATCAACAGCACACCGTCCGGATGCCCGAGCTTGACCGCCACGAAATCCCGCACAGCGGCCCGGACGTCCGCATCGTCCCACTTGGCCCGGCCGATCAGGTCCTGCATCCCTGCCGGACCGTCGTCACCGGCGTGTTCCGCGATCGTCCAACAGTTCTTGGTCGGCAACGGCGCCAGCAGCCCAGCCATGAAGTCCCGCACCCTCCGGCGGGGCTCAGGCCGCCCGAAGCGCGACCCGACCACGTCCATCAGCTCGTCGAACAGCCCAGACCATTGCTCGGCGTCTACTCTGTAGGCGGCAGCCACCGCCGCATCTTGGGTCCACACAACCACGAGACTCAGCGGTGGCTGCTCCATGACCACGGACAAAACCACACCGCCACAGCAGGTCAGAACGGATCTCCTGCTGGAGTATTAG
>NZ_JBNCLB010000039.1:0-975 GCF_049841815.1 Micromonospora sp. DT233
CCCGCTGGTGGTCTCGGCGCGTTCCGCGTCGGCGTTGCGGGAGTACGCGGGGCGGTTGAGTCCGGGTATGGCGTCGGCTCTGCTGTCGGCGCGGTCGGTGTTCGAGCATCGGGCGGTGGTGGTCGGGGATCCGGCGGCTGGTCTGGCTGCTCTGGTGCAGGGGCGGCCGTCGCCGGGTGTGGTTGAAGGTGTTGCGACGCGTACGGCGCATCGGGCGGTGTTTGTTTTTCCTGGTCAGGGTTCGCAGTGGGCGGGGATGGCGGTGCGGTTGTTGGATGCTGAGCCGGTTTTCGCGGCGGCTATTGATGAGTGTGAGGGGGCGTTGGGTTCGTTTGTGGATTGGTCGTTGGTGGGGGTGTTGCGGTCGGGTGATTTTGGGTGGTTGGGGCGGGTGGATGTGGTGCAGCCGGTGTTGTTTGCGGTGATGGTGGGTTTGGCGCGGTTGTGGGAGTCGGTGGGGGTGCGGCCGGTGGCGGTGACGGGGCATTCGCAGGGTGAGATTGCGGCGGCGTATGTGGCGGGGGTGTTGTCGTTGGGGGATGCGGCGCGGGTGGTGGCGTTGCGGTCGCGGGCGATTCGGGTGATTTCGGGTCGTGGGGGGATGGTGTCGGTGGGGTTGCCGGTGGCGGAGGTGGAGGGGTTGTTGCCGGTTGGTGTGGGTGTGGCGGCGGTGAATGGTGCGGAGTCGACGGTGGTTAGTGGGGATGTGGAGGGGTTGGAGGTGTTGTTGGCGGATGCGGAGCGGTTGGGGGTTCGGGCGCGGCGGGTTCCGGTGGATTATGCGTCGCATTCGCCGCATGTGGAGGAGTTGCGGGAGCGAATTTTGGCGGATTTGGCGGTGATTCGGCCGGTGTCGGGGTCGGTGCCGTTCTATTCGGCGGTGACTGGTGGGGTGGTCGATGGTGTGGAGTTGGATGCGGCGTATTGGTATCGGAATTTGCGGCAGCCGGTGCGGTTCCACGACGTCACGAAGGC
>NZ_JBNCLB010000040.1:0-902 GCF_049841815.1 Micromonospora sp. DT233
CTTACAACTCCTAACTTAATGATGTTGGGCGTAACCGGCTGGACGTGAGGATCGTTTTGTTTGGACGTGAGGAGGGGTGAGCAGCCGCCGTGGGTCGTCTCGGACGATCTATGGGCGGAGATCGCGCCGCTGCTGCCACCCCGGCCGCCTCGCAGGTACCGCTACCCCGGCCGCAAGCCCTTGGACGACCGTAAGGTGCTGTGCGGGATCCTGTTCGTGCTCTACACCGCGATCCCCTGGGAGTACCTACCTCAAGAGCTGGGCTTCGGGTCAGGGATGACCTGCTGGCGTAGGTTGCGGGACTGGAACGACGCTGGCGTGTGGCAACGACTGCACGAGATCCTGCTGGGCAAGCTCCGGGCCACCGGGCAACTCGACATGTCGAGGGCGGTGATCGACGGCTCTCACGTCCGGGCGCTCAAGGGCGGCCCAAAACCGGTCCGAGTCCGGTCGACCGCCGCAAGCCGGGCTCGAAACACCACCTCGTCACCGACGCGGGCGGCATCCCCCTCGCCGCGACCCTGACCGGCGGCAACCGCCATGACGTCACCCAGCTGATGCCCCTGGTCGACAAGATCCCCCGGATCAAGGGCATCCGTGGCCGACCTCGACAGCGACCGGAGCGGATCTACGCCGACCGGGGCTACGACTACGACTGCTACCGCCGCGAGCTGCGGGCCAAGGGCATCACCCCGGTCATCGCCCGCCGCGGCGTCGGACACGGCTCCGGCCTGGGCGCCCGACGGTGGGTCGTCGAGCAGACCATCGCCCTGCTGCATTGGTTCCGCCGCCTCCGCATCCGCTGGGAGATCCGCGACGACATCCACGAAGCCTTCCTCACCCTCGCCTGCGCCATCATCTGCTGGCGCCGACTCCAACACTCAAAGAGTTAGGAGTTGTTA
>NZ_JBNCLB010000041.1:0-849 GCF_049841815.1 Micromonospora sp. DT233
TGCTGCGGATCCATCACCACCGCCTCACGCGGCGAAATCCCAAACAACCCCGCATCAAACCCCGCCACCCCATCCACAAAACCACCCACACCGGCGGTGACGTCGTCCCAACCCCGATCCAACGGATACGGGCCCAACGCGTCGACACCGTCGGCCAGCAACCGCCACAGCTCCTCCGGAGAGGTCACACCGCCCGGGAAGCGACACCCCATGCCCACCACCACGATCGGGTCGGTGTCGTCGACGGCGGTTGACATCGGCGCGGTGGTCGGGCTGTCGACGCCGTCGGAGAGTTCGGCCATGAGGTGACCGGCGAGCGCCGTGACCGACGGGTAGTCGAAGACGAGGGTCGACGGGAGCTTCAGCCCGGTGTCGACCGACAGGGCGTTGCGGAGCTCGACGGCGGTGAGGGAGTCGAAGCCGAGGTCCTTGAAGGCCGCCGACACGTCGACGGCGGCGGGATCGGCGAAGCCGAGGACCCCGGCGACCTTGGCTCGTACCAGGTCGGTGAGGAACACCCGCAGCGCCGTACCGGACAGCTCCGCGAGGCGGCCGCGGGCCCGGGTGGCGGTGGTGGCGCCGGTCGCGGTCGGGCCGGTCGAAGGAGACGCGAGCCGGTCGAAGAGGTGGCTGGGTCGGGCCGCGGTGACGGCGGGTACGAGGCGGTCCCAGTCCACGTCGGCGACGGTGACGCAGCCGGAGACGGCGCCGAGCAGGTTCACGGCCGTGTCGGGGTCGAGCGGCGTCAGGCCACCCCGAGCGAGTCGGGACCGCACGAGTTCGTCGTCGGCCATGCCGCCGTCGGCCCACGGCCCCCACGCCACCGACGTACCCACCAGACCCCGAGCC
>NZ_JBNCLB010000042.1:0-710 GCF_049841815.1 Micromonospora sp. DT233
CGGGTGAACTCGGCCAGCATCGGGTCCATCAGCGCCGAGTGGAACGCGTGGCTGACTTCCAGCCAGCGGCCCTGCCGCTCGGTCAGGGCGGCCGTGACCCGCTCCACCGCAGCGCGCTCGCCGGAGACCACGACCTGGCCGGGGGCGTTGACGGCCGCGATCGACGCCCCGTCGACCAGCAGCGGGGACACCTCATCGAGGCTGGCCCGCACCGCCCACATCGCCCCACCCGTGGGCAGGGCCTGCATCAACGACGCCCGCGCCGCCACCAGCCGACACGCGTCCGGCAGGTCAAGGACGCCCGCGACGTGCGCGGCGGCGAGCTCGCCGATGGAGTGACCGACCAGGTAGTCGGGGTGCACCCCCCAGGAGGCGAGGAGACGGAACAACGCCACCTCCACCGCGAACAGGGCCGGCTGCGCCCACCCGGTCCGACCCAGATCGTCGGCGGAGCCGTCGATCACCTCACGCAGCGGGCGATCCAACAACGTGTCGAACTGCGCGCACACCTCCGACAACGCGGCCTCGAAGACCGGGAACGCCGCCGCCAGGTCCCGACCCATGCCAACCCGCTGACTGCCCTGACCGGAGAACACGAACCCCGTCAGGCCACCCCGGACGGCACCCGAGACCACGGCCGGCACGGACTGACCCGCCGCCAACGCCGCCAGACCCGCCCGCAACTCGGCGCCGTCCGCACCCAACACCAC
>NZ_JBNCLB010000043.1:0-574 GCF_049841815.1 Micromonospora sp. DT233
TGGGTGTGGGTGTGGTGAAGGGCCGGTCCCCGGGTGGGGGCCGGCCCTTCGTGTGGTGCGGTGGTGTGGTGGGTCAGGAGGTGGCGTAGCCGCGGGTGGCGATCCAGTCGGCGAGGTTGTCGATGGTGATCTGGTAGCTGGCGGTGTCGGGGTTGGCGGAGTCGGCGATGGTGACGGTGTCGGCGTTGTCGTGGTAGCCGACGACGGCGATGTAGTGGCCGCCTTCGTAGGCGTGGGTGGTGCCGTCGGTGTCGGTGGTGGTGCCGGCGATGTTGGCGACGATGGCGCGGCCGGCGTCGACGGTGCGGATGATGTCGGCGCGCAGGGTGTCGGTCTGCTTGGTGTCGGCCTTGCCGGTGGGGATCTCGACGCTGCGGTAGGCGTCGGGCTTGCCGGTCTCCTTGTTGAGGATGGGGGTGATGTCGTTGATGGAGTCGGTGCCGTTCTCGGTGGTGCCCATCTCCTTGGCCATGGCGTCGACGCTGATGGCCTTGCCCTGGACGCTGAGGGCGTTGCGGGCGGCGGCGGGGCCGCAGTAGTAGAAGTTGGGCTGGGCTTCGTAGCGGACGTCGAG
>NZ_JBNCLB010000044.1:0-571 GCF_049841815.1 Micromonospora sp. DT233
CCGGCTCAGCATCCAACAACCGCACCGCCATCCCCGCCCACTGCGAACCCTGACCAGGAAAAACAAACACCGCCCGAAGCCCTTCCACCGCCTCTCCCCGCACCACCCCAGGTGCCGCACGACCCGCCGCCAACGCCGCCAAACCGGCTTCCGGATCCCCGACCACCACCGCCCGGTGCTCGAAGAAGGACCGCGCCGAAACCAGAGCCGACGCCATGTCCGGGCTCAACCGCCCCGCGTACTCCCGCAACGCCGACACCGACCGCGCCGAGACCACCAGCGGGACGGCCTGCGGGGCCGCCGGCAGGGGTGGTGCCGGTGGAGCCTGCTCGAGGATGACGTGCGCGTTGGTGCCGCCCACCCCGAAGGAGGAGACCGCGGCCCGGCGAGCCCGGTCGACGGCGGGCCAGTCCCGCTGCTCGGTCAGCAGCGTGAGGTTTCCGGCGTCCCAGTCGACGTGCGACGACGGGCGGTCGACGTGCAGCGTCGCCGGCAGCACCCCGTGCCGCAGGGCCATCACCATCTTGATGACCCCACCGACGCCGGCCGCCGCCTGGGTGTGGCCGATGTT
>NZ_JBNCLB010000045.1:0-564 GCF_049841815.1 Micromonospora sp. DT233
GTCACGTCGGGGGACTTCGACGGTGACGGCCGCGATGACATCGTCGCGTTCACCCACGGCACCCTGGCCGACGTGTGGGTGGCCCGGTCCACCGGCGCCGGGTTCGCGGCGGCGACGAAGTGGCACGACTACTTCTCCATCAACGCCGAGGTCGCCGCCGTCGGCGACGTCAACGGCGACGGCAAGGACGACATCGTCACCTTCACCCACGACACCAACGCCGACGTCATCGTCTCGCTGTCCACCGGCACCGGCTTCGCCCCCGCCACCAAATGGCACGACTACTTCTCCATCGCCGGCGAATACCCCGCCCTCGGTGATGTCGACGGCGACGGCAAGGACGACGTCATCACCTTCACCCAAGGCCCCGCCTCCGCCTCCGACGTCATCGTCGCCCTCTCCAACGGCACCACCTTCGGGGCCTCACAGAAGTGGCACGACCTGTTCGCCGTCGGCAACGAACAACCCCGCGTCGGCGACATCAACGGCGACGGCAAAGCCGACATCGTCACCTTCACCTGCAACAACGACGCCGACGTCTACGCCGCCGTCTCCACCGGCACC
>NZ_JBNCLB010000046.1:0-532 GCF_049841815.1 Micromonospora sp. DT233
CGAATGTGGGTCATACGCAGGCGGCGGCGGGTGCGGCGGGGTTGATGAAGATGATCCTCGCGCTCGAGCACGGGATGCTGCCGCGCACGTTGCATGTGGGGACGCCGTCGACGCACGTGGACTGGTCGGCGGGTGCGGTGGAGCTGCTCACCGAGGAACAGCCCTGGCCACAGCGCGACCGGCCGCGTCGGGCGGGTGTCTCGGCGTTCGGCATCAGCGGCACCAACGCCCACATCATCATCGAGGAGGCGCCCGCCACCAACGACGCCGCCCCACCGGCCACCCCCGGCGACGAGAAGCTCACGCTGCCGGTCGTCCCCTGGCCCCTCTCAGCCAAGACCCCCGCCGCCCTCGCCGCGCAGGCCGACCGCCTGCTCGGCCGCGTCGGCGCCGGCCTGGAAACCGACGTCGCCCTCTCGTTGGCGACGACCCGCTCGGCGCTCGAGCATCGCGCGGTGGTGTTGGGTGCGGACGGCGCCGAGTTGCGGGCGGGTCTGGCGGCGTTGGCGGCGGGTCAGTCCGTGCCGGCCGT
>NZ_JBNCLB010000047.1:0-444 GCF_049841815.1 Micromonospora sp. DT233
TTGCGGCAGCCGGTGCGGTTCCACGACGTCACGAAGGCCCTGGTCGAGGAGGGGCACACCGCCTTCATCGAGTGCAGTGCGCATCCGGTGTTGATTCCCGCGATCGGTGAGGGTCTGGGCACGTTGCGGCGTGACGAGGACGACGTCGAGCAGTGGCTACGCGCCCGCGCCGAAGCCTTCGTCACCGGCCTGCCCGTCACCTGGTCGACCGCGCCGTCCGGCGACGCCGAGGCGCTGCCGACCTACCCGTTCCAGCGGCAGCGCTACTGGCTGGACAGCGGTAACACCGGGCCGGTCGACGCCCGATCCCTCGGCCTGGACCCGTCGGCGCATCCGCTGCTGCCGGTCTGGACGAGCATCCCCGACAGCGAGACGGTGCTCTTCTCCGGTCGGTTGTCGTTGCGTGCGCAGCCGTGGCTGGCCGAGCATGCCGTCTTCGGCACG
>NZ_JBNCLB010000048.1:0-419 GCF_049841815.1 Micromonospora sp. DT233
ACGGGATGTTGCCGCGCACGTTGCATGTGGGGACGCCGTCGACGCACGTGGACTGGTCGGCGGGTGCGGTGGAGTTGCTCACCGAGGAACAGCCCTGGCCACAGCGCGACCGGCCGCGTCGGGCGGGTGTGTCGGCGTTTGGTCTCAGTGGCACGAACGCTCACGTGATCATCGAGGAGGCGCCTGATTCTGATCCCGCTCCCGTGCAGGGGGAGCCGGTCACGCTGGGGGTGGTGCCGTGGCTCGTATCGGGGAAGACGTCCGGTGCGGTGGTGGGGCAGGCGCGTCGGCTGCTGACCGGTCTGTCGGGTGGTGTGGTGCCGGTGGATGTGGCGTTGTCGCTGGCGACGACCCGCTCGGCGCTCGAGCATCGCGCGGTGGTGTTGGGTGCGGACGGCGCCGAGTTGCGGGCGGGTCTG
>NZ_JBNCLB010000049.1:0-395 GCF_049841815.1 Micromonospora sp. DT233
CAACCCGTGCCGTCGGCCGCCTCCGCGTACGCCTTGCACCGCCCGTCCACCGCCAACCCCCGCTGCCGGGAGAACTCGATGAACGGACCGGGCGTGGGCATGACGGTGACGCCGCCGGCCAGCGCCAGCGAGCACTCACCCCGGCGCAGCGCCTGCACGGCCAGGTGCAGCGACACGAGTGCGCTCGAGCATCCGGTGTCGACGGTCATCGCCGGGCCCTCGAAGCCGTACGTGTAGGACAGCCGCCCGGACGTGACGCTGCCGGTGGTGCCGGTGAGGATGTACCCCTCGGTCTCGGCCGTGCCCTGGTGCAGGCGGGGCCCGTAGTCCTGGGCCATCGCGCCGATGAAGACCCCGGTCGCACTGCCCCGCAACGACCCCGGCACCAGACCCGC
>NZ_JBNCLB010000050.1:0-380 GCF_049841815.1 Micromonospora sp. DT233
CGGGGGTTGGCGGTGGACGGGCGGTGCAAGGCGTACGCGGAGGCGGCCGACGGCACGGGTTGGTCGGAGGGCGTGGGCGTGCTGGTGGTGCAGCGCCTCTCCGACGCGGTGCGCGACGGTCGCCGGGTGCTGGCCGTCGTGCGCGGCACCGCCGTCAACCAGGACGGCGCGTCGAACGGCCTGACCGCCCCGAACGGGCCCTCGCAGCAGCGGGTCATCCGGCAGGCGCTGGCGGATGCCCGGTTGGGCGTAACCGACGTGGACGCGGTGGAGGGCCACGGCACCGGCACCCGGCTCGGCGACCCGATCGAGGCGCAGGCGTTGTTGGCGACGTACGGGCGACGGCCGGCGGACGTGGAGCCGGTGTATCTGGGGTCGTT
>NZ_JBNCLB010000051.1:0-306 GCF_049841815.1 Micromonospora sp. DT233
CTGGGGCCAGCAGCCCGCGCCGGCCGCCCGGGGCGCCGCCCGCGTCCCCGTCCCCGGCCAGGCCACCCCGCCGGCCCAGCCCAGCCCGCCGGCCCAGCCCAGCCCGCCGGCCCAGCCCAGCCCGCCGGCCCAGCCCGACGCGGCGCAGGACGCCTGGCCCGGCCGCGACGACCCGAACCACAACCCCTGGCCCGGCCAACAGCACGACGACCCGGCCCGCTCCGGCGGCTGGAACGCCACCGACCAGCAGCACGACGACCCCCACCGCTCCGCCGGCTGGAACGCCAACGACGGCCAGCCCGACGA
>NZ_JBNCLB010000052.1:0-299 GCF_049841815.1 Micromonospora sp. DT233
CGAATAGATCTCCCGACCATCCGCCCCCACCAACACCCGCTCGTCACCGGTCTTCGCCACATACTGATCACCGCGATGCTCGAACGTCGTCAGCTCACCATCCGCCGCCGTCCGCTGCACCATCCGCTCATCCGCCGAGAATTCCGTCACCGAACCATCGACGCCCTTGACCGAAAACGTCCCATCCGCGTTGAACGTCGTCACATCACCATCCGGCGACGTCTCCCGCACCGGATCCCTGCCCGCCGTAAACTCCCGCACCGAACCATCCGGACCCTTAACCGAGAACGACCCATCCG
>NZ_JBNCLB010000053.1:0-248 GCF_049841815.1 Micromonospora sp. DT233
TTGTCGTGGGAGGCGGTGGAGCGTGCCGGGTTCGATCCGGCGGCTCTGCGGGGCAGTTCCACAGGCGTTTTCGTCGGTGCGATAGCCCAGGGATACGCCCCCGGGCGCGGTGGCGCGCCCGCCTACGAGGGGCACCTGCTCACCGGCAACACGATGAGCGTGGCGTCGGGCCGGATCTCGTACACCTTAGGTCTTGAGGGTCCGGCGGTGACGGTCGACACCGCGTGTTCGTCGTCGTTGGTGGCTGT
>NZ_JBNCLB010000054.1:0-242 GCF_049841815.1 Micromonospora sp. DT233
AACGGCATCCTGCCCTCGATGGGCTCGGTCGGCGACAGCTACGACAACGCCCTGATGGAAAACTTCTGGTCGACGTTAAAGATTGAACTGGTCTACCGCAACTCGTGGCGCACCTGCGACGAGGCCGAGAACGCGATCTTCGGCTACATCGACGGCTGGTACAATACCCGCCGCATCCAAAAGGACCTCGGCTGGCGATCCCCAGACGAGTACGAAACCGCCTGGCACACCCACCAGGCCCA
>NZ_JBNCLB010000055.1:0-237 GCF_049841815.1 Micromonospora sp. DT233
GGCGGGTTCGTCGACGGATTTCAGTGGGGACGGTAAGGACGACGTGGTGGCGTTCACGTTGGGCTCGCTCAACGACGTCTACGTGGCCACCTCCACCGGGTCGTCGTTCGCGGGGACGTCGGTGAAGTGGAACGACTTCTTCGGCCTCAACGGCGAGACCGTCACGTCGGGGGACTTCGACGGTGACGGCCGCGATGACATCGTCGCGTTCACCCACGGCACCCTGGCCGACGTGTG
>NZ_JBNCLB010000056.1:0-233 GCF_049841815.1 Micromonospora sp. DT233
TCGTCTCCACCCTCACCGGGCAGGTGGTGGAGGAGTTCACCGCCGAGTACTGGGCGCAGCAGGTGCGCGGCACCGTCGCGTTCGGTGCGGCGGTGCAGAGGGCCGCCGAGCTGGGGGTGACCCGGTTCGTGGAGCTCGGCCCGGACGCGAGCCTGGTCGGCGCGGTCGAGGAGACCCGCGACGGCGTGCTGGCCGTGCCGGTGCTGCACCGCAAGCGGGCCGAGCCGACCACC
>NZ_JBNCLB010000057.1:0-227 GCF_049841815.1 Micromonospora sp. DT233
GCCAGTGCGGGGCTTTCCGCCGCGGATGTGGATGCGGTGGAGGCGCACGGCACCGGCACGTCGCTCGGTGATCCGATCGAGGCGCAGGCGTTGTTGGCCACGTATGGGCGTGGTCGTCCTACGGATCGGCCGGTGTGGTTGGGGTCGATCAAGTCGAATGTGGGTCATACGCAGGCGGCGGCGGGTGCGGCGGGGTTGATGAAGATGATCCTCGCGCTCGAGCACGG
>NZ_JBNCLB010000058.1:0-226 GCF_049841815.1 Micromonospora sp. DT233
TGCTCGCCCTGCACACCGTGCGGGATCAGCTTGCCCTCGTCCACGCCCGGCTTGTCGGCCTTGTCGGCCTTGTCGGCCTTGTCGGCCTTGTCGGCGGCCTGGACGGCCACGGCGGCCGGCATGACGCCGGCGGCGCTCGGGGCGGGGGTGGTGGTGTCGTGGTTCAGGGGGCCGGCGGCCAGGCCACCGGCGAACGCCAGACCAGCGATACCGAGAACGCTCTTAC
>NZ_JBNCLB010000059.1:0-221 GCF_049841815.1 Micromonospora sp. DT233
TGGAACGCCACCGACCAGCAGCACGACGACCCCCACCGCTCCGCCGGCTGGAACGCCAACGACGGCCAGCCCGACGATGCCGGCCAGTCGGGTGACGATTCCGACCGCCCGGCCGGCGCGACCTCCGCCGAGCAGACCGCGTTCGCCGGCCAGGCGGAGCAGTCGCCGGCGGCCTGGGGCCAGCAGCCCGCGCCGGCCGCCCGGGGCGCCGCCCGCGTCCC
>NZ_JBNCLB010000060.1:0-213 GCF_049841815.1 Micromonospora sp. DT233
TGGCGCGGTTGTGGGAGTCGGTGGGGGTGCGGCCGGTGGCGGTGACGGGGCATTCGCAGGGTGAGATTGCGGCGGCGCATGTGGCGGGGGTGTTGTCGTTGGGGGATGCGGCGCGGGTGGTGGCGTTGCGGTCGCAGGCGATTCGGGTGATTTCGGGTCGTGGGGGGATGGTGTCGGTGGGGTTGCCGGTGGCGGAGGTGGAGGGGTTGTTGC
>NZ_JBNCLB010000061.1:0-208 GCF_049841815.1 Micromonospora sp. DT233
TGCGTAAGAGCGTTCTCGGTATCGCTGGTCTGGCGTTCGCCGGTGGCCTGGCCGCCGGCCCCCTGAACCACGACACCGCCCTCGCCCCGAGCGCCGCCGGCGTCATGCCGGCCGCCGTGGCCGTCCAGGCCGCCGACAAGGCCGACAAGGCCGACAAGCCGGGCGTGGACGAGGGCAAGCTGATCCCGCACGGTGTGCAGGGCGAGCA